>NZ_JAWMPY010000003.1:0-423383 GCF_033101095.1 Maribacter sp. TH_r10
TATAGGTCAATGTTATGGCTCCTTTGGCCATAAGATCATCGATTAGAAACTCATCCCTTAAGGCTGTGGTATCGTATTTTTTTACTGCTTCTGGGCTAGAAGCATAGCGTGTTTGATATGTCGTGGACATAATATTTGGATTATTATATTAATACTAATTTTTCGTAATCAACTTATGTACTTTAAAATTGTCGATGGTCATATGGTTCTTTACTGTCCTAAAACCAAAGTATCCTGATAAATATGGATTGGCGTCGTAAAGATCAACCATTAGTACATCGTCCCTATAATATTGAATGATATTGTTATGGGCTATTATTTTTATATGGTATACCTTATTGGGCGTCAATAAAAAGTCAGGTTTTGTATAATCATATTCGGGTAACAGAGGTCTTTCCCCATTACCTACATAACGCCTAAAACGGGTTTTCGAATTATCGTGCCCACCAACTCCCATATAATAAAGTCTTAGGCTATCGTAATTCGAAAATTTTCCACCTCGTTTTCCTGAATTCTCAAACAGATTATCAGGGTGCTCCATATCCTTAGCCATCCAAAAACAGTTCATATCGGAAACACGGTCGTAAGGCCCTCCATTACTGATTATATAGGTATCGTATTCAATAAGAATGGAACCTTCCAATTTTTTTTTAAACCAAATGGTGCACCCCGCGGCATCGGTAATTTCCAATTTGCCATTCTTGATTTCGGTTTTACCACCTTCCATCTGCTCTACAACCCAGTTGTCCCAGTCGTTTGTATCAAAATCCTCTTCATGGATCAACTTGGGAATGACCTTAACGGAATCATTTAAAACGATAACCTTACCCTGTGCACAGGAAATAGCACTAAGGGTAATAGTAAATAGAAGTAAAAAAGTAAATGCACGGGTGACTGACATATATTTTTTCATTAAGATCGATATGTTTTCGTAATCCTTAATCGTTTGAAGAACTAAGGCATACGCAAGTTGGCAAAAAGTATGGTTGGCCACTATAAATCATAGTTCCAAAATTATAAACGATGATTCATTTGAAGAGTAAGGGTTCATATGCAAGTACAAAACCTTGAACCCAGTGAAAAACCAAAATAGAAATAAAAGGTGGATATTATAACTTTTCAATCCTTTAAAAACTTCCTCATGGGAACGACCCTATTAAACTCTTTGATCTTGATGTTACGGTAATAAATCTCGGCCGTTTCAGATTGAAATCCTATAACCCCCTCACTCACTGAAAGATCGGTCGCCATGTTTACGATTTCACCGTTTAGTTTATGGATCACATATTTATTGCCCATAACAATGATCTCGCATTCATTCCATTCTTCGTTGAGTGCATTGTATTTGGCTTTGCCCGACCCATGAAGTTCATTTTTCTTTTGTTCAAATTTCTTACCTCCTTCACTGGGCAAAAGAAAGGTTTTGCCATCTCCCGAATACCAATCCAAAGTGGTCCCAGCGGCCCAAAAATCCCCTGTATGGTTTTTATTGGCAATGTGGTTATATCGAATTTGGTATTCATTACCCTTTGGCCATATCTTATCGTCATAAACATGATAATAACATCCAGCATCATATTGCCATTGATCGAAGTTGTTTGCTATTTTTTTACCCCATTTGTACTCGAATCTAAGTATGTATTTACCGTATTTCTTTTTAGTAAAAAACAGCCCGTGTGTCCCATTTTCACCCGTATTCAAATTCAAACTATCAGGAAAATCCTTGAACACATGAACAATACCATCTTCAATGGCATACACTTTTTTTGCCATTTCCGAATCGCCATTCCTTAGCTTAAGATTCCACCCATCCCAGTTTTCACCATTGAATAAATACACAAAACCATCCTCCTTTAATGTTGTGTCCTGTGCTAATGCAATGTTTGAAGAAAGGCCGAAAAAGATAATTATTAAGCCGGTAATCCAGAGTTGATTTTTCATTTTTTTGTTTATCAATCGATTATTTCAAATTTTCCTTTTAAATGTATGTTTTCCGAAGAACTGCCCACCAAAACTTGGAAAAAACCAGGTTCAACGGTCCAATTCATATGCCTGTCGAGTAACTCCAAATCATCGGGATGCAAAGTAAAATGCATGGTTTTAGTTTCATTGGGTAGCAAAAGCACCCTTTCGAATCCGCGTAATTGACTTTCATACGTCGTAACACTACTCACCTCATCCTTTACATAAAGCTGCACTACTTCATCCCCCTCCCGCTTTCCGGTATTCTTGATTTTGAACGACACCTGGATGTCACTTTCGGAATGCTTGGTTTTTTGATTTATTTTCAGGTCACTATACTCAAAAGTGGTATAACTTAACCCATATCCAAAGGGGTATAACGATCCCAGCACCCTGGTACGGCCAAATCCGTTGGGGCCGACCTCGGGTTGGCTTGCTTGGGAACCGGGTTTAAAAGGAAAGTTCAAAGGAATCTGGCCCACGCTCTTTGGGAAAGTGGTCGTAAGCTTCCCTCCCGGATTATAATCCCCAAACAAGGTTTCGGCAATGACCTCCCCTGCCGAGACACTGGGAAACCATGCCTCAAGAATTGCCGGTATGTATTTATTTTCCCAGTTGATCGTTAACGGTTGCCCGTTTATAAGTACGAGTACTACAGGTTTACCCGTTGCATACAAGGCCTGGACCAATTGAAGTTGCCTACCGGGAAGCCCTAAACCTGTGCGTGACATACTCTCCCCCACTCTTTTATCATCTTCACCGACCACTGCGATGATAATATCGGCGTTTTGGGCTTTTTCCACTGCAGCATCAATCCCTGCCTGTTCTTCCTTTGTCAAAGGAGTCGGGATGATCTCGGTTACAGGCCAATCAGGATCTACTACCTCGCAACCTTTTTCATACACAACGTTCATTCTTCCGTCCCCATAATTTTTTATCCCCTCATACACCGTTACTGCCGGGTTATCCGAAGGACCGTATCGGCTATACATGAAATTCACCTCTTTGGCCAACGGACCAGTTACCAAAACATTCTTGATTTTATCGCTATCCAACGGAAGTAGATTTCCCTCATTTTTTAGAAGAACGAGCGATTCCCTATTGATTTGTTTGGCAAAAACCCCATCGTCTTGGGTATGCACCGTTGTATCGGCTGCTTTCGTATTTTCAACAAAAGGACTATCGAACAACCCCAATTCAAATTTCACCCGTAATATTTCAGAAACCCTAAGATCAATGGTCTTCATCGATATTTTACCTTCATTGATCAACTCCCTTAAGGGTTCTATAAAGGATTCGGGGGTCCTAAAAGTAGTACGTACATTCAAGCCAGCTTCGACTACCTGCCTAACGGCTTCTTTATAATCCTCTGCCACATGGTGTTTGTCGGAAACATATTCCACTGCCTCGCTATCGGAAACAACATATCCCTTAAATCCATATTTTTCACGAAGCAACTCCGTCAAGAAATAATGACTTGCCGTAACTGGCACCCCATCATAATCGTTATAACTGCTCATAACCCCCAAGGGTGATGCTTCTTGAACAACCCTTTTAAAAGGGTACAGATACATTTGGTGCATTTCCCTTGGTGCTACGTGCGGATCGGTTCGGGCGGCCCCGTCACGTGCCCCTTTGGGAACACTATAAACTGCAAAATGCTTTAAGGTCGATGCAACGCCTTCCGATTGGATTCCCAAGGTCATTTGCTTACCCATTTCCGCAATATGGAAAGGATCTTCCCCATAACATTCTAGCACCCTTCCCCAGCGAGGATCACGGGCAACATCCAAAATAGGGGCATAAACATTGGTGTATCCCAAAGCCTTTGCTTCTCGACCTACTATCTGCCCGGCTTTATAAACCAACTCCTTGTTCCAGGTACTCCCGATACCGATTGGCGCTGGGAGCGGCGTGGCTTTTTTATGACAAAGGCCATGTATGCCCTCATTGGTGAAATCCACAGGAATTCCCATACGGGTCTCCTCAACAAACCATTTCTGTACTTTGTTGATGGCATCTGCATGGGAACTGAAAGGGAAGGAATATTGCGTATGTGTTTTTTCCTGGTTCCAAATGGTATTCAAATGCTCATCAATATTACCGATACCGTCTTTCCATACCCTATTTTTCCATTCGGGTGTAGGCAACTCATCTTCCAATACCCTGGCATAACCATATAATGTGGCCATTTGACAGGTTTTTTCATCAACGTTCATCAAAGAAACCAGATTTTTCACCCTATTGGCTATGGGTGCTTTTGAATCCTCATAAACATCTTTGGTTCCATTCTTATTAAAATCGATCCAATCTTTATGGTATATGGGATTCTTCCCCGTTTTCATTCCTATGCATAGGATGAAAACCGTAAAAATCAATATTATTCTAAATTGCTTCATTTTAACAACATTATTCAGTGAAACTAGTATTAATATCTTCAAGACCTACCCCAAATACTTCTCTGGATATTATTTCCAATGCAGCATTATCTCCTTGAAAATGAATAGTGACTTGCTTATGAACCATGGTTTCCCCTGGAATTAGAGCTGCTGCCGGAGACGAGGTTTCCAATTCATAAAAAGGTCCCAATGGAGGAGTACCTGGTTTCGGTGAACCATCATTATAAGCATTGATAACATCCCCCGAATAGGGCTCATCCTGGTATTCCCATGAAGAATTCACAAATCCGTTTGGTGCGTCTTGAACATTATAAGTGACTACTGTTATTATTTTTTGGTCCGCATCATAACTTCCTGCTATGCCTTTTGTACGTTTTGGGTTGATACCGATTTTACTTCGTTTAGTCCCATCTCCTTTTAAAAAGAGAATATTATCATGTGCTCTTAAATATTCCTTGGGGACTTTTCCAAAGTAATCATCCTTTACTTTGGCTCCTAAAAGAGATGGATCACCATCTTTGAACGGAATCACAACTGTAGTTTTGGGAGACGGATTATACATTCCCAATAACCAAATAGATGGTAATCCTGTTTCTGCAATCCATGGGTCATCACCTACATTAGTTATTCTGTTATCCGTTTCATAGGCAACGTAATCAACCTCATCTGAAAGTTTCTCTTTGATGATGTTTTCCACATCGGTCTTATCCAATAGACGAATATTGCGCTCAATTTTCATGCTGAAAATAGTACCATTATAATTCAAAAGTTCACATTGATGTTCAAAACCCACCATATTCTCGGTACGTTTAACCAATTGAAAAGAATCAGTATCTATTGCCGCAGGAGTCTTCCACTCGGAAAAATCGAAGCTACTTCCCGGTTTAAAGAACAATGCGTACTGACCACCTTCAGGTCCCAGCCAAAATCTTTCTTCACCTCCAAAAATATATATTTGATCTTCCAGTTTACCTTTGCGTTCGTCTTCTGATAAAAAACCTGCCCTAACCACTTTTTTATTTATCCACCCAAAACCAATACCCTCAGAAGAATCTGTAGTACTCGTCATCACTCGCCCTTGGTACTGGGGTGCAATGGCAATAGCTCCATTTCCTTTACTCAATACTATGATTTCTGTATGATTTTTCAGAAACGACACGTCCTTTTTGAAACTGCCTTTCTCCTTACAAGCTCCTAACATAACGATACAAATAAAAAGTGATAAATTCTTCATTATTAAAGACTTGACCGATTCGCTTATCCCGAATGACCATATTGATTATTTATAAAGGACTAGTTCGTTTGTTCAATCAACACCAAACTCCAAGGGGCAATCTCATGTTCAATTACAAGTTCCCCTTTCGCATCGGCAAAAAGGAATTCCGTTTTCATGGTATTCGCATAATCTTTCATCACCTTGATCTGTTCCCTGGTCGGTGGTTCCGGTTTCCCCATGGCCTCCCAAAAATTATGGATGTTACCATGGTCTTTATCCATGATTTCGATTTTGAACAAAGTACCAGGGGCTAGGTCTGTAAATGACAATTCAAGCTTTTTGGAAGTACCCTCTTCCCTTTTGTTGGTCCCGGAAGGAACGGCATTGACGTATTCTTCCGGATAATTATATGCCAAGGCCACAATTTTATCATCAGAAGACTTTTTACTTACAAAAACGTGATCATCGTTGTATAACTTTTGATCCCCTAGTTGATGTAACATACGATATGCGTGATAGGAAGGCTTTACCAAGCCTTGAAAATTTATCATCCCGAATCCGCCATGGAAAATACTGGCTGCCCCGCCTTTTTCCTCAAAAATATCGGTAAACGTCCATAAGGACAAGGAATTCGTCAATCCGATACATTCCAAATTACTTCTAACAATATATGCCGCAGAAGGTAGTCGATCGTGCATATGATCCCTACTACTGGGGCTGGTGTTCCATTCGGTAAGATGGATCTCTACATCGGGATAGGCACTTTTGGCAATGGTATTTTTAAGCCATTGCAGGTCTTCTTTTAAAGAATATACGTAACGTGTGAGTCCTTTCCCTTTTCCTGTTTCCGGATTGAACGCATAATCGGTAGGATAAGGATGGGTACTCACAAAATCTACGGGAAGTTTCTCTTTCTTACAGTATTTTAGAAAGTCCTCGATCCATACTCCATGCCATTTTAGACTATTGACATCCTCTGCATTAAAAACAGCATCCGAAACGTCATTATTGGTTATTTCCCCATCAAAGCGTGTATCGGGTACAAAATTACTCGTAGAGGGACCACCGATTTTCAACCGTTCATCGACCGACTTAACGGCCAAGGCCGATTGCTTATACAATTCGAAATATTGCGACTTAGTGCCATCCCAAAAGAACGGATAAAGGTTGGGTTCATTCCATACTTCAAAATACCAGGTCAAAACTTCCTCAATGCCATAGCGGTCCAGACAATGTTGGGTGAACGCCTTGACCAAATCGTGCCATTTCCCAAAAGAATCGTCTGCCGGGGTAATATTGGCCTTCCACCAAAAAACCGTCTTGGAATTCTCGGCGGCCATACTTGTGGGGAAAAAAGCCAATTCAACAAAGGGTTTCACCTTTACATCCAACATCCTATCGAACAGATCATCAATATACTGCCAATTGTAAACGGTTTTCCCCCTTTCTTCAATTATGGGAAACATGTCATCGTGGAAAAGTCCGTGAAAACGAACATACTCAAAACCACAGTTTTCCTGCACCTGCTCCAATTGTTCGAGCCAACCGGCCCTTAAGCCCTCATTGGCACGGCCTGCCCCAACCATCTTGCTCCAATAATGATCAAACTTTTCGCCACTTTCATTGGCATTGATAACAATAGGTTGCTGTGCTACGGCAAACAGTCCGACGAACAGGACAAATGCCATAATCAAAATATTCTCTCTAATCTTACAATTCATTTCCAATGGATTTATTCGGTTATCAAAAGTGTGCTGATCGACTTGGGGTTGACATTCACGGCAAAACGCGCTTCGTTTATTATGATATTCAATGTCTCTTGGGTATCCTTGGGATTATTGACCAATACGGCAACACGCCCATCCTTCAATTTAAACACCGCATGGTTTTTACCTTCTGAGGATTTCAAGTAATGGTCGCCGGGTTGCACAAAATGCGATAGGTGCTTAAATAAATAAAACTCATCCGTATAGGTGACTTTTTTCGCAGTCCTATCCACAACCACCATAGAATTCTGTGGCCAGCCCCATGCACTTTTTCCCGTTTCATCCAAAACCATGTTCCAATACATATGGGACCCCGCTCCATTATTTAAAAAGTGTACAAGGGTGTTCCATGAACTTTCTAAGGAAGTCCAATCGTTTTCATGCTCTCCACACTTATTTTCGGTTTGCATCAATTTGATGCCAGGATACTCTTTATGAATAGTTGGTATGGCCTTTGACCCACCCCATTGGAAACCAATTCCTTTTATGTATTTGCTTGCATCCTTAAATTTTAAAACGGTTCTTACATAATTAGGGTCACCAGAATTAACCGTTCCCAACCATATTTCTGCATCCAGATTATCTGCCTTGAATTGTGGTCCTAAAAATTCACTTATAAAATATCCCATATCTTCTGGTCTCCATGTACAACTTGGCCAGTTAGGTTGATATGCAATTTCATTTTGGGGTTGAATGGAAAACAGTTCTATACCTTCTTTTTTATAAGCTTGTACAAATTTTGAAAAATATAGTGCGTACGCCTTTAAATAGCGCTCTTGCATTTTAAATGCCGTAGCGTTGTTCAAGATTTGGGCTTCTGGATTCATTTTATTCCCATCTAAAGCGTTTCCAAACTCGCCACTTCTCATAGCATAATGGTCATTCACTTTCATCCATGCCGGAGGGGTCCATGGTGATGCCCAAATTTTTAGTTCTGGGTTTACTTCTAATGCAGCTTCTAAATAGGGAATTAAAATGTAGCGGTCTCTATCTATATTAAAATCGCGCATTTCAAAATCTTCTGGAACATCATTGCTAGAATAATAACTCAAGGCATAGTCAGAAGCTCCCAACGGGATTCTGCACATCGAAAAGTTACATCCCTCATCGGAAAACAGATCCTTAAAGACCTGTTTTGAGGATGCTTTGGGCAAGGCCTCCAAAGCATCCCACCCCAATTCATTGAACGCTCCACCTATACCATCGATCTCCTGTAGTAGACTATCGGTATACACCACAATGTCGGTCGCATTGGCAGCCGTTTCTTTGGATAAAAACTTTTTGGCCTTGACCCATCGTTCGGAAGCCGTAGTATATACCATTTCCACTTTTTGGGAAAATGCCGGATTAAACGCAAAAAACATCAATAGTATGACACCATATTTTCCAATTCGCATTGTATTTCTTTTTATTTCCATTTTTTATGATCGGTTTAGCATTTGATACATTATTCCGTGGTAAAAACGGCCGCTGGAAGCCCTTCTTTATTGTATAGATTCGCTCCCTCCGGATAAGACGACCATGCATAACGGACATGGGTAGGATCTGTAATCTCAGGATAAGATACTTCAATCTTATTTTTGGAAATTATATGGGCTTCTGCAGGTTTCCAAACACCATCCACACCCTTGACCTCAAACCATTTTAAAGGCTTGTCTACAGCCACAGTAGCATTTAACAGCTGTTTCTCACCGACTATTAAACCAGAACCCACTTCCTTGAATTCTATTTGAATTTTATCCCCTATTACTTTATAAGAGTTGTAGAGTGGTCCACTTATGACAGGCACATTCATGCCGTAATCATTCTTTAAGGCCCAAAGTGCCAATCGTTTACCTGCATCCATTTTATTATGCGGGTGTACATCTTTTGCCTCCCCTAAATCATACAGCACCGCCATTCCCGTTTTCGGCATTTTGAGTGTCCTCCTTAAATGATCGTTTACCATTGCCCACCCTAAATCAGAGCGTCTATCCGGCACTTTATACGCTGCCAATTGCATCCAGTAAAAAGGCATGGTGCCCTGGCCCCATGCTTCCCTCCAACTTTTGATCAATGCGGTAAAATAAGCTTCATACCGTTCCTCGAAAAAATGTGAATTACTCTCTCCTTGATACCATAAAACACCTTTTACCTTATAAGGAATTATGGGATTGATCATACCATTGTACAGCGTTGTAGGGTTTTGCATATTATTCAACGGATGCTTGCTATTGGGTTTGGATCCCGGCCTGCCTTTGGCTATCCATTTTTCATATTTAACTTCGTACAAGGTATCACTGAAATTATCGGCATCCGCTTTTTTAATGGCGGACTTTAATTCGGACATAGTGGCCTCGTAGTACGCTTTTAGATTTTCATCGGCCAGATACACCTTTTCTGAAATCCATGGTTGAATACGGGTGCCTCCCCAAGAACATTCCACCAATCCTATGGGCACGTCCAGTGCCTTGCGTAATTCTTTTGCGAAAAAATAACCTGTAGCCGTTATTTTACCTATTTGTTCGGGGTTTGCACTGATCCAATGTCCTTCAATATTGGTTTGTGGTTTAAATAACGAGGTGGTTTGAAGAACTTCGATATGCCTAATATGATCATCATTGGCGGTAGCAACTTCATTTCTTATGTATTCCACCAAAGGTTGGTATTGAGGTTCCCTTGCATTGTTTACAAATTTGGAGAGTTCAAAATCCATATTCGATTGTCCCGTGCACAACCAAACCTCACCTGATAAAACATCGTTGATTTCAATGCGGTTTTTTCCTGAAATGGTAATTTTATAGGGTCCACCGGCCTTCGGGGTCTGTAGATCCACACGCCATTTACCGTCCTTGCCGGTTACAACGGTTGCCTTGTTTCCCCAACTGCCTACCACCTCTACTTGTTCCCCTGCATCTGCCCAACCCCAAATAGGGACTTCAGTTTCCCTTTGAATGACCATATGGTCAGAAAAAATGGCATTTAGGGTAACATCGGCTTTTGAAATTTGGGGCAAGAAGACCAATAATACAGTTACAATTTTATAAAATGATCGCCTCATTATTTTAATTTTATAATTATACATTACGCCCCTTGGCACAAAATATGAAGGACAAAGAAATAACTGCAATATGGTGAAAATCAATATTGAAATCGATAACTAATTGCCCATTGATCATAAATAATGGTTCATTGCCATGAATAATGGACCCAAGGCCTCACTACCCATTATGGCCCGTTTACAGGCTACTTGAAAATCATCCCCTAGGAAATGTTGCGTTGTCCATTATCCAATTTATAAATCCATCCAAGTAACCTGCTCCCAATTCCCCTTTACATAATCTTGGGGCGTGCCTGGGGTCGACCTTCCATTTTTTATGACCTCGGCGATCTTTTGTTTTAGTCGCGCTACAATTTCGGGATGCTCAAAATATTGGTTCTTCGTTTCCGAAGGATCTTTGGCTATGTTGTAAAGTTCATATACCGCTTCACCGGGTTCCACTTCTAGAAGAACCGGTTCTAATGAACCCCCGGAACCTCTGAGCAGGTTCAATTTCCAATCCCCTTCCCTGATCGAAAAATGACCGGTAAAAGAATGATGGATAACGGGTCTGTTTTCATCATAGTCGTCGGGACCTTCGTTATTCAATAAAGGGTATAAACTATAACTGTCCTCCCCGGCATTCTCAGGGATGTCGGCTCCGATAATATCGGCTATGGTAGCCAAATAATCGCTTTGGCAAACGGGATGGTAAATTTTTTGTCCCGCAGTGAATTTTTCCGGCCACCGCATTAAAAAGGGTACATGATGGCCACCTTCATAAATATCCCGTTTGCCCCCTTTGAAATTCAATGCACTGTAATGTTGAAAGGTATCCCTTTGATACACATAATTCGTTTCCGCCCCATTATCGGAAGAGAAAATGACCAGTGTATTGTCTTCAATACCATTTTCCTTTAAGGCATTAAGTACCTGCCCCACCCGATAATCCGTTTCCTCCATGAAATCGCCATAGTTACCACAATTGCTACGCCCTTGGAAATCGGGATGGGTACAATGCGGCAAATGGGGACTGGTCATTGGAAAATAAAGGAAAAAGGGCTTTCCGTTCTTGGCATCATCCGCTGATGTATTGATGTATTCCACCGCCTTATCCGCAAGGGTTTCGAGTACATATTCATCGTTGAAGGAAGGGGCTACCTCCACATATCCTCTCTGATGTTCTTCTTGGTAAGGAGGGGTCATCCGGTACGTACGGGGTGTTACATCCATTTTCTTTTTGGTATATAATACCGGTGGATCGATCACTTGGTCATTTTCCAAATAAGTAAGGATTCCATAGTTCATGGATGCCGCTATCCCGAAGAAGTAGTCGAACCCCTTTTCAATGGGCCCGTCTGTAAACGGTTTGGACCAATCCCGGTTCTTGCCGACTTTTCCTTCAAACTCCATTTGTAAATGCCATTTACCTACCATGGCCGTATTGTAACCATTTTCTTTGAGTAAGGAGGCAATGGTCATCCGGTCTTTTTCTATCAAGCAAGGGCCATCGGCTCTTAAGACCCCTTTTTTAAGACTTGTTCTCCAACTGTACCTTCCCGTCAACAACGAATATCTCGAAGGCGTACATACGGCATCACTACTATGTCCGTCAGTAAAAACAACACCCTCATTGGCGATCCTATCCATATTCGGGGTCTTGAATTTGGCATCGGGGTTGAGTGCCCCGACGTCGCCATACCCTTGGTCATCGGTATAAATAATAACGATATTGGGTTTGCTATTGGTTTTTTCGAGCTTAGAAGAACAAGAACAGAGACTAAACAAAGCCCCACAGAAAACAATGGCAATTGTGATTGAACGTAATTTTAACATACGGATTGGTATTAGCTTCATTATAGGAAAATATTTAATTTTTGTAAATCGATCATAAATTTTCAGCGATTATACGGGCCACTTCCTTTCCTTGCTCGGTGGATCCCAATTCATTGTAATGGACGTTCCCGGGTTCTTGGGCCCAAGCTTTACGCTGTGGCAGGGTAAACGCATAAAGGTCGTTTATCTCAATTTCCGGGTATTGCTCCAATACTTCCCTAGCGGCCGTATTGAATTTTATGCTATCGCCACTATATCTCCCTTTTGCATTTTCAGGGACCGGTGTTGTAGTTGCAAAAACCAATTTTGCTTCCGGATAGTTCGATTTCAGGTACTTGCAGATCTTATCAAGATTTTCTTTATAAACTCCAATGGATGACACTTGTTCACCATTTTTATCCAAGTGCTTCCCACTAAGATATTTTAGGTCATGTAGCCCTACATTGAAATGAATCAAGTCCCATTTAAAATTCCATCCTTTACGTAAGTAAGGTTGAAACATGGTGGCGTTCATTTTATCCATATTCGGTATGAATTGTTGACTGGACCCACCATTCTTGTACAAACGGAATACAGTGGCTTTTTCTTCCAAACTTTTCCTTACGGCTGGCGTATAGCCTATTGAAATTGAGTCTCCATATAATAGTACATTGGGTGTTTTCCTTACCGGATGCACATATTTAAAGGCATCTGTCTTATAGACCGTACCTATATCGCCGCATAAGTCGCCCCAAACCGATTTACAGGTTTCATAATCACTTTTCTTGGTATTCATTCCTGCATATGCGGCAGGTGCCATTCCCATTCCCAAAGCACCATACCCCAATAAACTTATAAACCTTTTACGCTCCATTTTCTTATGTGCTTTCTGTCATCATCAGCTTTAACGATGATCCTAACATTCCCTCGGCAATATCCAGTCCTTTTATATGGCCTAAAATCGCTCTATATTTGTTTTATTTTTATTTTCTTGCCCTCATTCCCGATAACCTTACCATCGGTTATGATTTCACAATTACTGGCCTTAGGACCAATTTTTATGGGCATTCCAGTTTCATTCCTTAACCGTAACCCAATGGTTTCCCCTTCGTCAAAAGGTGACATGGACTCACCATGCATAGGGTGTGTATACCCAATTAATATGGCCAGTTCTTTTTTCCTTCTTTTGCCTTGGGCAGATTTCAATACCACCTCGTTATTTGTTCCTTGAACAGTGACCAAGGCATGCACCAATCGGTCTGATTCCGCGGAATCGACAATTAATTCCACATCAACATTACTTCCTTCCACAAACAACAACGGGCCATAATTGGCATCTCCTTTGCAATTTTTCAAAACGGCGTCATCGCCCACCCAATAGGCCCTTTCGGTACCGATAGTCGTACAATTTTCAAGGCGTACCCCAGTGTTTGTCCGTAATTCGAAACCAGCCCGGGTATTTTTTGCCGTACAATTCTTAAAATGGATGTTTTTGATCGGTCCATAAGTACGGAAACCGTCCTCGCATAATGATTTCATATAGCCGGGCGTAACCACATATTTACCTTCACGGTTCTTTGTCCATGTTCGGAAGTTCACATCGTATGCAGGGCCCGATGTTTCTGCAAGAATATCGTCGGTAGAACGCACGACACCCTCTGCGTAGCAATCCTCGAAATACACATTCTCCGCATTTCGTTGCACAAAAAAACAATGTCCAAAAGAACGATTGTACAATTTGCACCTGTAGAGTTTGGTATCGCTCCCAGTGACCAAGAGACCACTGTGCTTTTTGTGGCGAATGACGGTTTCCTTCGCTTTCCCTTTACCGAATAAATCGCCATAACCGTAAGGAAATGAACCTGCAACATACAAGGTAATGTCATTTAGGGTATTCCCTTTTCCTGCCACCTGAAGTACCGTTCCCCCTGGTGAAGTTCCTTCGCCCTTACATCGTAATGTGAGTCCGTTGAAGGTATTATCGCTACCGGTTATCAAGAATTCATCACTATGGATGGGAGGTTTCAAGGCGGTACGCAATTTGGTATCCACCTCAATTTCCACCCCTTCCAAATGGAACACATTATTGTTCCCACTAAAGGTGATATACGAAAATTCGTTTCGCTCATGACGGCCCCACATTGAATCGATGGTCAAATAATCGGTTAACCGATAAACCCCGGGCGCCATTGTTATGACATTGCCGCTTTTGGATGCATATTCGGCCAACTCCCTTACGCTATTGATCTTTATATCCGTAGCATGTAAGGCTGTAGAAATACATAACAGTCCGATAATCAAAATGGTAAGCCGTTTTTTCATTTTAAAAAGTATTTGATACTAAATTTTCTTTTTTTGGGTGTGCTTCTTTTTTCCAAATTCCCTTATCATTAACAAGCCTTTTATGGCCTCAACGTCTGCGTTTCATAAAACCCATAGAAATAACTCCATCTGAATTCCTCCCCTGCTTCAACCTTTATCTCTATATGCGGTTCAGGACACAAGGTTCTGGCCGTACCCCAAAGTCTTAATCTGGATAGCGGTCGGTCCCCTGAGAGTTTTACTCCTGCACCGGTACGAAGATTTTCAATTTTAATATCAAAATCTTCAACACCATTCGTTAATCCCTCCAGATATTTGCACGCGATGGTCTCGTCTCCCTCTAAATCCCTTAAAAAAGTCAATTTATTCCCTTGTAGCTCAAAAGCATCCCCTAGCCCCCTTCCCGTGCCGGAAACATCAACTGGAAAAGTCATTTCAAAATCCTTACCAATAGGCTGATTGTCAATTACAAAGAAATTGTGGTTGAAACCTATGGTTTTAATACGCTTGCTCCCCGTGTTTTTTAAACGATGTTCGATCACCATCTTCGGTTGGCCCGGTATCAGCTGAACGATCTTGGTATACTCATAGGAATATGTTCCACTGTTTATACGCTGCACGAAGCGGACCTCATTCTTCTTTGTAATTAATTTCCATTTGCCGGGATCAACAATGGTATACTGTTTAAAAGGACTATATGCTTCATTAGTAGGTTTTTTAATTATACCTACGCCGAGCTTTACAAAATCGCTTCCCGGATCCACTTCATTATAATTGAAAGGGGAATACGCTTCCACAGGTCCCATAATCGTCGCAAAGGGGGGGGGATCATCATCATCGAACCATTGTCCGAAATACGTATGTCCCTTATATTCCAAACTGGAAATTATGCCCGACCAGTCAAATCTTGTCCCTTTATAGTACCCTATTTCGGCATCCGGCAGAAAAAGTCGGGCCGTAAGGATATCATTGGTGATTTCAGTCTGAGGGTATTTTTCCAACTGACAGTTTCCACTGAACACACCAAGGAACATAACAAAAACAATGCTAACCACCTTCTTGAAAAAACTGCCCATCTTCTTGACCTCTTTATTTCTAACCCGATATAAACCTGATTAATCTATTTCTATTATTTTAATATTCTCTCCTTGGTTACTATCGATTACTCCATTTGTAGTCACAACACAATTATTGGCTTTTTCACCAATAAGAACAGGAAGAAATGTCATATTCTTGATTTTTATGTTTTCTGCAGCTTTTGGAGGAATTGGAGATGCAATTTCCCCTGAACCTGGCATACCATAACCGAGCATGATCGGGATTGCTTTCTTACGATTATCCGTATCCGAGGTTTTAATCGATACTTCATGCCCGATTCCACAAATGGTTGCGACAGCATGGACTTTCATTTCTGATTCACCTGGCATCAAGGTTAAGTCTATCTTTGAAGGTTCGTCCCCAACAAGATAAATCAACGGGCCGTATTTCGCATCACCTTTACAGTCTTTGGTGACCGCATTATTCAAATAGTATCCACGTTCACATGCAATCGCTTCACAATTCATCAATGACACCTTTGCCAAGGCAAAGCCAACCCTCATGTTCTTTGCCACACAATTGACCACGGTCACCCTACCCGTACTATAGGTTCGAAATCCACATTCATTCAAGGACTTCATATAGTCTGGCTGAATTTTTTTCTCCCCCGTATAGCTTGTATAAATGGATGCAAAATTGTTTTCAAAAGCTGGACCCGAAGTCTCAGCAAGCATCTCATTGGTCGATCTAATCTCTCCTTCTGCGTAGCAGTCTTCAAAATAGGTATTATCACCACCTTGGATAAAAAAGGCATGACCGAATGAACGCATATAAACCTTACAGGCATATAATTTGGTATTGTACCCCGTAACCAAAAGTCCACTGTGTTTTTTATGCTTTATAATACTTTTTCGCCCTTTACCGAGGTAATCCCCATAACCATATGGGAATGACCCCTTTACATGAAGGGTGATATTTTTGAGTATATTATTTTTTCCGCCAACAACAAGAGAAGCGGCACCCAGGGCTGTACCCTCACCTATATATTTTATGGTAAGTCCCTGAAAAGTATTATCGCTTCCGGTTATTAAAAACTCACTATTGTGAAGTGGGGCATTTAGCGCTTCACGCAATGAATTATCAACCTCTAATTTTACTCCCTCAAGATTAAAGACATTATTATCCCCACTGAATGTGATAAAAGAATACAATTTACGTTCACTACGAACGCTCATGGAATCGATTGTTAAAAAATCGGTCAAGGGATAAACCCCAGGTGCCATTGTAACCTCATTCCCACTTTTGGATGCATAGGTAACCAGCTCCTGTATACTGTTGATCTTTATCTCTGTAGCATGTACGGCAACTGAAATAAACAACATTGTAATTACAAAAATATTCCGTTTTTTCCCCATTTTAAATATGCATTGACTCATTGCTCTTTTGTTTTCCTTTTACTGGTTTGAGAGACCGTATTGTTTCTTCATCATAGCCCATCAGTCCATGAGCATGTCCCAATTGCCACCAAAGTATGCTTTGTTGATTTTCTCAACATCCAAATTTTTATTTTCGGACATGGTTTTATGCATCAAATCCATATAGATGTAGAACTGTAACCAGTATCCATATTGGTATTTCTGATTTTCCGATTTCGGGTTTTTCATCAAAGCGTACCAAGAAGTATTCAATCCATACGCCTCTGCCACACGGATGGCTTTTTCTGCCTTTTTCCAGATGTCATTGGACATTGTCGTGTGTAGTTTCCTATAATCCCCATAACCCATTTTTGAGGTATTGATGATTTCACATTGGTCATCAATTCCCAGATCCTTGAGTAAAATCGTTCTTTCGAATCGTTTATCCCCATCAATATCCATTTCGATTTTATCCAAAAAACCATTGTTGTCGGTATCCTCATATTTGAATGTACCAAAAGGATGGAATTCTTTTTGCAAACGCTCCCATCTTGGGGTGTACTCATTGTAAAGACCTCCCCAGCCTTGATAGGAATAAGCCAATTGGTCAATACGCCAGCATCCCCATTCGGCACCATATAAATGTAGCCGTCCGTCGAATTTTGAAATATATAAATTCGCATTCCCACTATAATCCAAATCCCATTCGCCCCGATCACCGATGGCATCGGCCTGCTGATTATTGTCCAAACCGCCGTTATTCAGTCCGGTTTTAAAAGGATCAAGGGGGTCGTAAAATTCCACCCTTTCCCAGCGCTCACAATCGTCGTCTTCATCGTATACAAAATAGATCTCATCCCATTCGCCCCGATCATAGGTCAAATCCAATACGTTGTTATGATCCGGATATAATAATTCCGTGATCTTTCTCCAGCGCGAATCAATAAAAAACGAATCGGCCTCTACAACCCTACTGTTTTTAAATTCATGCACCTGATCCATATAATTGAACCCTTTGCCCGTAAAACGGAAGGACATGTCAAAATCAAATTCATTACCGGGAGCATTGTCATTATCCATGTCGTACGTAACTGCGACCAAGCCAGCGTTACCTGTTAAATGCAGCCCTTCCCCGGTGGGTTTATCACTGCCTCCTTTATATCTATCCAGAACACGTACGGCCATATCCGACAGGCCATCGTCATCTTGGTCGAAAAACAAGAAAGGGTTTTCCCAATTTAGACGTACATCATCCATGAAATATGTGGATGCATGTATTTTCAGGAAGGTACTTTGGCCATTATAGTCCTCCATGAAATTAGAACTTCCTTCATGCAACCAAGCCCGTAGTTTAAAGGTATTCCAATCGATATAATTAAAGACATTGTCGTTATCGGTATCCAAAACCCACATATAGT
This sequence comes from Maribacter sp. TH_r10, assembly GCF_033101095.1. Lineage (NCBI taxonomy): Bacteria > Pseudomonadati > Bacteroidota > Flavobacteriia > Flavobacteriales > Flavobacteriaceae > Maribacter > Maribacter sp. TH_r10. The sequence continues at coordinate 18,371 of NZ_JAWMPY010000003.1, forward strand.
GCTGTCCGGGTCCGGACATCTTTGATACTTCCCGTTCCGAATTTTCCACTAAAACCTGCATGTCGGCTTTTCCATCCCCATCGGTATCGATCCAATCTACGGCCAGATCACCGTAATCCCCGTATTTACCGTCTTTATTTACATCAACCATAACGCAATCGCTATCCGTATCACCTTCAATATCCCCAACTTTTAAATCGTCGTCGTCATCAATCCACTGAACCGGTGTGTTATGAATGGTGATAGTACGGAGGATATCGGGATCACCATCTTGATCCAAATCGATATACGTTGGCTGATAACCTATGGGTGCCGGAGGTAGACGAAAGGGAACCAAGGGCGTATCATTATTCCAATAAGCGTTCTTCGACATTGAACCTTCTTTTTGATCATTGCGGTTTTGGGGTTGCAATGGAACATTCGTTTCCTTTAAATGGGAAAGGATAAACGTAGCAGCATGATCGTTAATTTCCTCCATGGAGGGTGAGATGTCCTGTCCTTTAAAAACATGCCCGGCATTTTTAACCGTCAATAACTGTACATCCGCATTTTTTTCGGCTGCCACATCTTTCATATAAATCGAGTTGATTATCGGAAGCGTTGTATCCTGATCACCATGAAGCAATAAAATAGGCGGACTACTTTCTTTTAAAAGTTCGGTTGGACTAAGCAATCGCGCCAATTCCGGTTTCTCATGTAACGGTGCCCCTAAAAGTCGAACAAAAAGCTTCCCGTCCTCAAAAATGGATCCGGGTCGAATGTCGGGATTCACACATGAGGTAAACGGAAAATACGAGGCCACACATTTAAATTTGGGAGAAACGCCCTTTAATAGTGGATCGCCTTGGAAATCAACATCGTTCCCTAAAGCGGTCACCAAGCTAAGATGCCCCCCTGCAGAGCCACCCCAAATGCCATACCGTTCCATATCCAATTTATATTTTTCAGCATTTTTCAAGAGAAACCGAGCGGCATCCTTAGCATCGACGACGGCATCATAAGCCGTTGAAGAGCCACGGGCTAAGCGGTATTCTATAGTGAAGCATATCACCCCATTATCAAGAAGGGATCGTAAAGTTCCCAAAAATGGCTTTTTCAATATATTGTATTTACTGCCACCTGCCCAACCACCCCCATGGACATGAAGCATCCAGGGATTTCTTTCCTGGATTTTGTCTGGATCTGGGTAGAAAACGGTCATGTTCAATTCCATGCCATCCACCGTTTTGTAGACCACGACCTCTTTATGGCCAAAGGTGTCAAGAATCCCTTGCTCCTTGGCAGTTTGGCTATAGACCATTGATTGACTGCCTATTAAAAACACACCTAATAGAAATATGCTATGTACGAACAGGGTTATTGTAGATTGAATGCGATTTTTCATAATAATGCTCTAAGATTACCGAATAGAATTGCTGTTTAGCCTTTACCTTTCTTCTTTACAATGGTTACGAAACCTATTCCGTTTGGTTCCACAACCTATAGGGATCATCATTTTCCTGCATTTGCTCAAGCAGCAAAGCTTCCATTTCCGCCAATTTATCGGCGTATTTGGGATTTTCAGCCAAATCGGTTTGCATTTCCCCAGTTTTGTGGTGTTCGGGTAAAAATTCATTTGGGTTTTCGGCTAAATTAAACAGTTGGGTTTCCCTAACCGCCCCATCCATGACATCATACTTTATGAGTTTCCAATCCCCTTTTTTCACCGCACGCATGCCCGGTTTGGTGCCACCAGCGTAAACCCCGTACATCACATCCCTTACCGCTTCTTTTTCGCCTTTTAAGACAGGTACAAAACTTTTACCTTCCACTGTTTTTGGAGCTTCAATTCCTGCCAAATCGCATAAAGTAGGTAAAATATCCAAAAGGTATATATTCCCTTTCGCCCTTTTTCCCGCTTCTATTCCCGGGCCTTTTATTATGAAAGGTACGCGCCAAGTATGCTCATAAAGGTTTTGCTTCCCTTGAAAACCATGCCTGCCGATGGCAATACCATGGTCGGAGGTATAAATGATATAGGTATTGTCAAGCTCGCCCATGGCCTCCAATTTCTTCAGGACTTTCCCTAATTGATTATCGATATTTTCGGAACAGGCATATTCCCTACCCAATTCGTTTCTTATGGTACGTTCATCCCTGTTTTTCCAGACCCCACTAACCCGTTCTTCATCCCGAAGATCGGGATGTCCATGAAAAAATGGTTGTTTTTCGAGGTGATTGGGTTGTAACTGCGGTTGCTTATCATTAGCTGGAGGTAGACTGTTTGGGTCTTTATGGTTTACCGCCCCATATTTGGCTAGCAATTCCGGTGTGCCGTTTCTCGTATCATGGGGATGTGAAAAGCCAAAATAAATAAAGAAAGGATCTTTTTCTTTGATGGAATCCCTATCCTGAAGATAATCGAGTACTTGTTCGGCATGCCATGCACTGCCACTTTCCGCTGTACCGCCACGCTTGGTGGCATCATGTACCACCGTAAACTGTTTGTTCGCCCCCGGATAGGAATTTCCCTTTTTACAGGTGCGCATGGTCTTATATCCGGCCCTATTGAATACGGCTCCGATGGTCTGATCATCCAATTCATGTGGATCGGTCTGTTTTTGAAATTCCGCACTTGGAGGCAAATGCCAAAGCGTACGCCCCGTCATGATCATATGGCGTGAAGGGGTACAAACGGCCCCATTCATGGACCCCATATGTCTTGCTTGATCAAAGACCATCCCCTCTTCCGACAGTTTACTGATATTGGGAGTCTCTAAAATGGAATTGGGGTCATAGGTCTGTAAATCGAATGGCGACTGATCATCTACGAGCACAAAAAGAAAATTCGGCCGTTTAGGTTCTTCAATGACCTTTTCCTTGTTTTTACAACTACTGAAAGCCAGCAAGATTACTAGTAAAATGATAAATAAGCCTTGGTTCTTTTTCAATTTAAGTGGATTTTGGTGTTAGTAATTTGAACAACTTCAATTGGTCTTTTAGCACTTTCCATAAGCTATCACCTCAAATACGCTTTGGAAATCTTTTACTTAATTTCCCCAAACCTTTATTTTGTTTTCTCCAACTTTAAGGTTTTGTAACGGTCCGACCATTGGGGTATCCGATTTTCTTATATCCCCAAAATAGTCATTGTCAATGGTAACCGGTGAACCATCCGGATTTTCGAACGGGGTTTCCGTTTGAAAAGCAGCTCCCAACAATGCCGTATTGACCATTTGGGTCTTCACTTTTCCAAAACTCCCATCAACCTTGATATTTAAGTAGTACCCATCGTCTTCTTGGGACAGGCTTATTTCGGGATCAAGTGTCCGGTTCTCAACAAAATTGGTTTCAATAACCGAAGGCAGCGCTTTATTCAAATACAGGTTAGCATCAATGAAAACAGGGAATTTCTGTTTTGTATACGCATTCATACCACCGGGGGATTTCCATTCGTAGGTTGCCGGTGGAAAATCGTCGTATGCATTCAGCCCATAAAATTGTTCGTTCGCCAATGCTTCGTTATTTGCGGCAAAAATATTATTGTAAAACCGGTCATCACCCTGTATGATCGTCATCATCCCCAACACTTGGGTGGAATGTGGGAAATGGTAATGTGTGAATCGATTACTGGCCGCCCGCATTTGTACATTTCCTGCTATTAGATTATTTACAAATGCGCTTCCCTGCGATGCATTGAGAATCCCTCTTTCGGACAATAATATGTTGTTGTCGACAATCATTGGTCCGTGGTTTACCTCCAAGAACAAATCTTGATCTTCATTGTTGAACAAAAGATTGCCGGTTACCCGTGCTCCTTGCGCCTGCCAATCGAGCCAAATTCCCCTATGGTTATCGTGTATGCAATTATTTGCAATAAGGACATCGATGGCCGCATGCAGTTTTATGCCCCCTATTTCCCAACCGGTAAATTGTTTCTTTACATTAATGTTATAGATGTGATTATTGCTTATTTCACTGAACACATTACCCAAATGGCCTATAATACCACCTTGCTCACAGTCCCTGATAGTGTTGTTCCAAACGATATGGGAACCAATATTCTCCTTGGACCAACCCAGTTGCAATGCTTTGAACACCACTTCCCTTTCCCTTTGGGTACCGTGTTTTTTACGGTCACGAGACCATAAGTTATGTCCAGAAGCCCGCTCTTTACCCAATACGATACCAGAACATTTGGAATCGGAAATCAAATTGTCTTCAATAATCCAACCTTTGCTCCAATTTGGACCGATCAAACCTATCTGTTCCGCAGTGGGCGGTGCCCATTGTGTTGCGGCATGGCACATTTTAAAACCGCGGACCGTAATGTAATTTATTCCTGTTTTCTTGGGCCAAAACACGGTAGGCCGCACATTTATTTCAACTAATTCCTTATTCGGATTCATTCCGTTGAAATTAGCATATATGGTCGTCGACTTTTGGTTACTTTCACAATACCATTTGTATTTGGAACCTTCGGTATCCATGGCCCTTTCCAATGGATTTTCAATAAACACTTTCGCCAAACTGTCAATCTCATATAAGGCCTTGCCATTTACATACACCTCTCCCAAGTGGTGGTCCCGACCATAGGTCTTCGTTATCCAGTCACCATAAAGGATTTCCTGATACGGATTAAAGTCCCCAAAAAGTGCATTGTCCAAAACAGCTTTCCATACCGTTCCTTTGTGCTTTTTCCACGTATTAATCACTTCGGAACCCTTGATCCAAACCTCTTCATTTTCGGCGGCGCGATATATTACCCTGTTTCTATCGTTCATTCCGCCATAAGCCGGATCCACCCATTCCCTATACACCCCTTCGTGTACGGTAATCATGTCTCCAGGTTGCGCTATTTTTGCCGCTTTAGATATGGTTTTAAAGGGTGCTTCGATACTTCCGTCATTAAAATCATTGCCTTTTTTTGAAACGTGGTATTCGTGGGCATTTACAAATAACGCCGACATAAGACATAAGACGAGTACTAAATATTTCATTATTGGATATTATTTTTTTGAGTTGTTCTTACCCCTTTGACAATTTTTCCACATTCACATAATACGCACCGATGTTAACTCCGTCATCCAGGGTAAACTCTGTTTTAAGTTTTGTTTCCCCTTTTTTTAAATCAACAGTGAATTCGACGTACTCAGCACTGGGGTCCACTTCTTTGGCGGACTCGTAATCCTGTATGACCAGTTTTGCTTCCCGGACCGTCAAGGATTTACTCTTCTTGCTTTCCGTTACGCTTGTTCCGGGTTTTGCAGGGCGTACAGGGGCTTCTGCATTCATTGGAAGATGTATTTCCTCTGGCCAACGACGTAGCTTAAATGTATAGGTTCCGCTTTCTTCCACTCTCACCAACCAGTAGCCATTATCGACATAACCCGTTCTGATATGCCTTTGATGCCATGGGCTCACCTTATCGGTATGCCAATCGTGGCAATATAAATTTACCGGGTTTTCTGCCTCGTGCCCTATAATGATATAAGGTTGGTCTTTATAACTCGGAGAAATTTCCTCCCACCAAGTATCATAGGCCTTTTTAAACCCTGCCATTTTATCGGGATGTTGATCTGCGATATCCACACGTTGCTCCGGATCGGTTTTCAGATCATACAGTTCGGTTCCATTGATTACCCGCCAATTCTTTTGCATTAAGGCCGTTCTTCGCCATGGTTCCGGATTTTCTATACGCTGTGAATTGGTAATCACGATCCTGTCCTCAAATTCTTCAGAGTTGCCATTGATCAAAGGGACCAAACTTTTTCCATCGAACTTTAAATCTTCTTTTACATTTAAACCACAAAGTTCAACCAAGGTCGGAAACACATCGTAGTGGGCAGTTAACTCATTGATGTCTTTCCCAGAGATGATTCCCCCATTTTTCCAATGGATGAACAACGGTACACGGTGTCCTCCTTCGTACATACTGGCTTTTATGCCACGCATTCCCGAATTGTATCCTTTGGCAATAAAGCCATCCAACCGATCTCCTCCTTTTTCGATTTTCGCCCCTGCTGCCGTACCATTGTCGGTGGTGAAGATGATTATGGTATTATCCATCAATTTTATGGACTCCAAATAATCCATCAGCTTTCCGATATTCTCATCGACATTGGCGATCAACCCATAAAAGGCCGCATTTGGAATATTTTCGTTGTCTTTATAAGGATCCGAATATTTATCGGCAACAAAATAAGGGGAATGTGCCGCATTGGTAGACAAATAACAAAAGAAAGGCTTGTCTTTATTTTCCTGTATATAGTTTTTGGCATTTTCGAACCATACATCGGTACAAAACCCTTTGTATTTCTCCAGTTTGCCATTGTGCATATAGGTATCATCAAAATAGTCATTGTCCCAATAATCCATGGTTTGTTCCTCTCCGCCCCCACCGTGGACCAAAACTTCGTCAAAACCTTTGTCTTGGGGTCGGAATGGGTAATTATCTCCTAAATGCCATTTTCCAAAAATCCCGGTACTATACCCATTTTCCTTAAAAACCTGTGCCATGGTGGTTTCCCGCTCTAAAATTAGGGAACGCCCATTCACGGTATGCCAAACCCCTGCCCTATTCGAATGATGCCCCGTAAGAATCGCGGCCCTTGTCGGGGCACAGGTCGGACTCACATGATAATCGGTAAAGCGGGCACTTTGTGCATGCAGACCATCGATATTCGGTGTTTTTATATATGGATTCCCCAGACTGGCGATATCCCCATACCCTTGGTCATCGACCATAATAAGAATCACATTGGGTTTTTCCTTAGTTTCAGTTTCAGATGAACAAGAAACTAATAAATGAACACAAACAATTAAGAATAAATAAGATGTATTTTTTAGTCTTTTCAAAATGACAATAATTTAATAAAATGAACTCAATAAAATAGAATTTTGAAAACAAGAAACCTTGTAAAATTTCTACCTTCCGAAATTAATTTTTTTGGACTCAATTAATTGTAACTTATAGTTCAATTCATATAAACTATTAACCTTTAGAAAGAGAGTTAACAACTCTAGAAATGGTTGAAGAATTTTATTAAAATTTAAATGTACAATTCATTTAAATATTCTTAGCGCAGGAGCAAACTTGGCTTTTTTCTCTTTTGAAATTCGAATAGTATTAATGACAATAATAGTAAAGTTAAAAATGTATAATACTATTGCAGGGAAATAAATTTTAAGAATACTTGCTGGGGATATAGGGTTCATTATCCCGCCAATAGCTCCTGAAAATATTAAAATCCAATAAGTGAATAATAAAATTGACCAAGTTAGCTCAAAATTTAAAATTGATTTACCAAGTTCATTCACGTTTTTCAGTTTATCTTTTTTTGATATCCAAAAAACTAAAGGAATAATAATTCCTAATATTGGGAAGAACAAAAAACCTAATGACGACAAACTCATTATAATTAAATAACTTTTGTCTTCTTGCATTTTCCAGTCAATTATTTCATCAGGTGTTGTATTCAAAGCAATTGCTAATCTTTTTAGAGAGTCACCTCTGGGTACAGTTTCATTGTTCTCAATTCGTTGAATTGTCCTTAAACTTAATCCTGAATTTTCAGCTAATAATTCTTGAGTCATTCCTTTTTGACGCCTTAAATCCTTTACTCTTTGTGATGAACTCGAACTTTCCATTTTTTTAAAATTTTAATTTAGAGTAAAAGTAGTTTTAGATTAAAGATTATTGTTGCGTCTTTAATACGTCATTTTTACGACATTTATGTCAGGCTGTTGTTTGTTCAAGAACAACAATAAATTATTGCTTTATGGTGTATAAAACTTATTTTAGTTCAAACGAGACTCCAATATCTGCTTAGCTTCCTCTGCTGTTGGGTCTTTGGCTAAAATAATTCCGTTATCATCAATAAGGAACATTCCCCCACCTCCGCCGTCAACGCCGTATTTTTGCCAAATGCCATTTTTCCTGTCGAGTTCCACTAAATTTAACCAATGCCATTTTTCCTTTTCAAGAAACTCAATCAGCCTTGTGGTATTTTTAAATTCTCCTGCTACCCCAACAATTGTAAATCCTTTGTCCTTAAATTCCTCAAATACAGGAACCATTTTTCTACTGTTTGCTATACAGGGGCTACACCATGTAGCCCATAAATCCAACAAAGCAACTTTCCCGTCTATTTTATCCGACAATTTAACCTCATTACCATTCAGGTCTGGAGCAGAAAAATCTATATATTTTTTGCCGACCTTTACATTTTCAATAGCATTAATCAAGGAAAAAGCTAAATCATTATAAGGATGATCAGGGTTAGCTTTTGAAAGTACACTATATGCGTTTTTTGTTGAATTAACATCCAAAGTTTCCTTGTAATAAATCAAGTTTTCCAGTAGAAAAGAATAAGAAACAATCGTTGGGTTATTTTCAATATATTCTTGTTGAAACTTGTTTATTTCATCATATATTGATTTTAATTTTTCTTCTAAAATTTGTGCTTTAGGACTTAAGTGTTGATTAACTTTTCTTAATTCATCAATTTTTTTATAGACAACTATTTTTTGCTCTTGATTTTTTATCTCTTGTAGTTTATCATATAATACTCTTACTTTATCACTATTATATTCATAATTAATATGTAGCGCACTTATGCTATCATTTAGAGGTTTTATCCTTTCAAAAAACCTATTCTTAAGATTTTGCTGATAATTTTTATACTCGGCATTTAAACTCCCGCCCTCAACAACATTTTTATCAAATTCTTCTTCTGGGTAAATGGTCAGATCAATGTTCTCATTTTCCAAAAATACCCGCATTGGCCTGAAAGCACCTTTTTTAACGGATTCGGCAAACGCAAGATTTACAACTTCAGGATTTTTGAGTTGTTCTGTGTAATGAAATGTGCCATTTTTAACCGGAATTTCAATCAATGAATCAAATCTTGAATCTTGATTTGGCTTCAATAATAAAATGGATTTGGTTTCACTATTTATTACTGTTCCATTGAGTTGCAAAACCTGCCTTTCTTTTGGTGAGCAATTGAATAATGAAACTAATATTGGAAAGAAAATTAATTTTGTTAATAAACGCATAACTTCTAGATTTATGAGATAATGATTTTTTCCTAATTTACATTGGATACGTAATTATAGTATACAGCACCATTTATTTCCCCAGAAACATCATAAAACCAGGTTTGGATAAATGCCGGGCCTTTGGGTAGCTCCTTAACCGTAAACCGAACGCCATCGGCATTAGTTGCTGCGTTCTTTGTTTTATCGACATAGACCTTATCACCATTCCATATTTTTATACGTGCACTTGCAATTTGCAAGGCTTTAGCCGACCCAGGTGAAGTCAATGTCGTTTCAGCTTCGATTTCTTTGGGCCAACGTCGAAGATCGAAAGTATAGGTACCTGGTTTATCAAATTCCACAGCGATAAATCCACTTCCTGTAGCTCCTTTTTTAACGTCGTCTTGATGCCAAATTACGGTACCATGAAAGTCATGGGCATGAAGGACCGTTATAGGCTCTTCGGGGTGGCCGATCCCAATGCGTGTATATTCATTGGATCGTTCATCAACAAGTTGCCACCATTTTTCATATGCTTCTTTTAAATCTGAAATAATGTCCTTGTTTTCTGGTTTATGGAATACATCCTTCTGCTGTTTTTCATCGACCAATACATCATAAAGCTCCCAGTCAGCATCCGCACTATTTCTAATTAAGCGCCATTTATGGGTAATTATATTACCTTCCCAAATATCCTTTTTTACGGAAAGTTTTTTATACTTTTCCGGAAATTCCGTCCACATGTCATTAATGGTAACCGTCCTATTCTTGTAATCTTCCGGATCGTTCGAGGGATCATCATCCAAAAAAGGCTTGAAACTTCGTCCTCGGATTTTCAGCTTTTCGGGCCGATCGGGGACATCGTTGAATCCTAGGACATCCATAAAGGTTGGAAGCCAGTCTATATGCGCTGTAAGTGGTACTATTTCCCTTCCTTTACCATCACCTCCAAGCCCTCCATCGGCCCACCGAATAAAGCAGGGCACCCTTGTACCCCCGTCATAATTGGAGCCCTTACCGCCGCGAAGGTAGGTGCCCCCACCATTATCCGTAGTAAAAACAAGTAGGGTATTATCCGCAATTCCACGATCATCCAGGAATTGGAGTAACCGCCCGAAGTTCTTGTCAATATTTTCGATCGTTCCCGTTTTGGCACTTACCCCGTCACGCGCATCCGGTGGCATTACGTGGGGGGCGTGGGCCGTACCCAATGGAATATAGGCAAAAAAGGGTTTTTCCCGCTTGATGTTTTCATCCATGAAATCCATGGCACGATTCATAAAAAAATTTGTCGTAAAGGCCCCTTTGATCCCATCATCCTCATCGGTCATTTCCACCAGAGTATCATTCACCCATATATGAGCGGCATTATTGGTGTTTCCCCAATAATCGGGCTGTTGCCCGGTACCTCCTCCCTTAATCCAAGCAACATATTCAAAACCCCTGTCTTTAGGTCGAAAAGGGTAATTATCCCCTAAATGCCATTTAAAGAACAATCCGGTAGCATAGCCATTGGCTTTAAAAATATCGGCCATGGTTATTTCATCGGCACGCATCATGTTTCGGCCATTGATCGTATGCCATACCCCCACTACATCACTGGGTCGCCCTGTTAAAAGTGCAGCCCGCGTTGGGGAACAACTTGGGGAAACATGAAAATCGGTCAATCGGACCGATTCTTTCGCAAAAGTGTCGATATTCGGAGTTTGAGGTCCATTGGGATTGTAATATGAAAACGCTTTATGACTTATATCGTCGGGCATTACAAAAATCACATTCGGTCGTTCCTGGGAAAATACCCAGCCTACCATAAATGAGAACACTATACCTATTCCAAATTTTTTCATTTCATTTTCTTATTATGGTTTCCTATCATGGGCCCTGTCCAACTTCGCCTCCAAATGGTTCTTAAGTTTGCTGACCAACTCTGGGTTCCCAGCGGCGATATTCTGGATTTCGGATGGGTCCACTCGATGATCATAGAGTTCAACTTCCCCACTACTATGATGTATAAAACGATAGTTATCCGTTCTTAGGGTCGTTGCTTCTGAAGTATAAGCCACTGCCGAATGTCCTTTCGATTGTGGATTTTGAATGTTCGATACAAGTGAACTGCCGTGTAAACATTCAGGTTTAGGGAGTTCGGTCAACTCGCACAACGTCGGGAATATATCCAGGGATTCCACAATCGCATTACTTTGTTTTCCGGGATTTCCCATTTCGGGATCATAAACGATAAGCGGTGAACGAAGCGATTCTTCAAACAGACTGTGTTTGCCCCAAATAGCATGTTCTCCCAAATGCCATCCATGATCACCCCATAAAACGACTACGGTATTTTTATCGGCACCGGTTTCTTTTAATTTTTTTAGAATATCCCCAACATGTTTGTCCGCATAACTTACACATGCGGCATAGTACTTCTTCAGTTCCAAAGCAAACTCCTTATCTTCCCTGGGATCTTTACCCCAACGATCATAAGCCATAAATTCGTTGGAACCATGCCAAGTTGTTTTCCCTTTGGGTTTTTCAGGGTGTAACGGTAAAGGAATGGTAACTCCATCATAGCGCTCCAGGTACTTTTTTGGAACCCCAAACGGCAAATGGGGTTTAATAAGGCCGATGGCCAAAAAGAAGGGTTCCCTTCCTGACGCCAATTCTTCGAGTTGTTTTAGTCCTTCCTCGGCAATAAGGCCATCTGGATAACTTGTGTCCTTGTCGTCCACCGCCTCCAAGACATCCCGTTGACCGGGCTTCCTTACTTTTCCATACGATAGACCATGCATTGCACCCCGGGGTGTTTTCCATGCACCAACCGGCATTAAATGCCTATCCCAAGCGTTGGGCATTTCAGGTAGGGTATCATTGTCCCAGTCGACTCCCCCACGCCCTCCTGGATGATGGGACACCTTGCCTACCGATACCGTGGTATACCCATTTTTACGAAACCATTCGGGCATACTGGGCATGACTTGATATGGGTTCTTGGCCATATCCATTGCACGGGAAAATAAGGCCTGGTTGGAATGCTTCCTATATTGAACCCCATATTGCCCTGTAAGCATGGTATAACGGGAAGGCCCACAACTAGGTGCACTTACATAATGACGGGAAAAAGGACGTCCTATGGATGCCAAATGATCTATATTGGGAGACTTCACATAAGAAGCTCCAAAGGAATTCAGTTCAGGGCGTAGATCATCAATACAGATAAGCAGTACATTCTTCCGCACCCTTTCCCCTATTTGTGTTTTATCGCCTTTCCCACCGTTGCAGGCTGTGAGAATAAACATAAATACAAAGGATAGATTCTGAACCCTGATTTTTATCATTTTTATTGTTTGGCTTTTTAAAAACTTCTTAGCCCTAAAATTAAACGTCATCCTTAAATTAAAATATAAACTATGGTTCAAGTTCGATAACTATAAAGTCATGTAAAGGAAGTCCTATTACAAAAAGAACCTTGATGGCTTAATAACCATCAAGGTTCAAAAAAAATCATAGGTCTGTTCGACCTGATGCGATAATAGGTTTTATGGTGACGTCAACTTAATTGACCTGTTCAATCAAAACCAAACTCCACGGAGAAAGCACCCTATCTATTTTCAACATTCCTTTTTCATCGGCAGTAAGTATTTCGGTCTTTAAATTTTCAGCGTATTGCTTCATCACTTTGATCTGTTCACGTGTCGGGGGTTCAGGTTTTCCCATTTTTTCCCAGTAATCGTAAATGTTACCGTGATCTTTATCCAAGGTTTCCAACTTAAATTGGGTACCTGGTTTTAAATCGGTCAGTTGCATGGTTAACCGGCGTGTTGAACCTTTCTCGAATTTATCTATCTTTTTAATACTTGAAGGTACTGCATTGTATTGGTCTTCCGGATAATTATAGGCCAAAGCCACGACTTTACCATCACCTGATTTACGGCTCACGAATACATAATCGTTCTTAAACAACTTTTCATCACCTAACTGGTGCAGCATTCGGTAAGCATGATACGATGGCTTTACCAATCCTTGGTAGTTGATCATACCAAAACCGCCGTGGAAGATACTTTCTCCGCCTCCTTTTTCCTCAAAAATATCAGTAAACGTCCAAAAGGCCAAAGAGTTTGCCAATCCAATACAGTCTAAATTCACTTTGGCAATATATGCTGCAGGTGGTAAAAAATCGTGCATGGCATCGCGACTGTTCGGACTCGTATTCCATTCGGTTAAATGAATTTCGGCATTTGGATAGGCACTATTTTCAATCACTTTGTTTAGCCATTCCATATCATCCTTTGTAGAATTCACGTAGCGTGAAAAGTCTTTTCCTTTTCCTGTGGTAGGATTGAAAGGATAATCGGTTGGATACGGATGTGTCGATACAAAATCCACCGGCAATTTCTCTTTTTCACAATACTTCAAAAAGTCTTCTATCCAAGAGCCTTTCCATTGCAAATCGTTGATATTATCCGCTGTAAACGTGATCAAATCCCCATCCCTACTTTCCACTTCGCCATCGTACCTTCCATCTGCCACGAAGTTACTGCTGGAAGGACCTCCTACCTTTAAACGCTTATCTACAGCGCGTACGGCCGACACCGATTGTTTGTACAGTTCAAAATATTGCGACTTGGTGCCATCGAAAAATCCATAATGCAGATTCGGCTCGTTCCAAACCTCAAAATACCATGTTAGCACCTCATCAATACCGTATCGGTCTACACAGTGTTGTGTAAAGGCCTTTACCAAATTGTGCCATTCATCGAATTTGGATTCGTCCGGGGTAATATTCGCTTTCCACCAAAACTGGGTCTTGCTGTTTTCGGCAGCCAATGGTTTTGGAAAAAATGCCAGTTCCACAAATGGCCGTACATTTAAATCGAGCATTCTATCGAATAGATCATCGATGTATTGCCAATTGTAGGTGTACGTGCCGTTTTTTTCAAAAACCGGGAACATATCATCGTGAAAAATCCCATGAAAACGCACAAATTCAAACCCACAGTTTTGTTGTACTTTTTCCAATTGCTCCAACCATCCCGCGCGTAACCCTTCGTTGGCACGCCCGGCCCCAACACTTTTGCTCCAGAAGTGCTCGAACTGTTCCCCTTTTTCTTTTGAACTCACTGAAATGCCCTGTGATACACCCACTTTTACCTGTGCCAACAGTAGTGCAAGTACTAATATTCTTTTCATATTTAGTATTTATAATTTAAAAATGCTTGTTCTTGTTTCGATTTTAAAACCTCTTAATTATTTCGGTTTAAATAGAATAAACTATATTCCTTTTTTACTTAAAATTTTCGCTTAACGTTTGGTACGATTACTTTCATTTACCACATTTTCCGATTTGGTAGCTTCACGTACTTTTCCAATACTTTTTACTTTTAAATGCTCCGTACCTTTAAACTTGATCACTTCTGCTGAAGTTTGATTATCCAATGTAATACCGGTAGCATGCATTTTCGCATTTTCATTGAAATTGCCATAGCCTTCCCATACCGACAACTTGATTGCCATAGTATCCGGGATATATTCCGAAGCCTTTGTTTTTATCACCACATGATGTCCGGTGCCATTTATTTTTGCCAATAAATCATTGGCCATTCCATTTCTACTATCCAGAATGGTCATTTCTACACGAGCATTTTTAGCATTGGTATAAGGAATACAAAACGCTTCGCCATATTTAGCATCGGCACTACAATTGATCAAAACGTCTTCATTTCCAACATTATAGCCTGTTGCCACACAGTCGCGCACCACGCAGTCAATGACCTTATCCCCTGACGTGCTCAACCCCGTACAAATCCCTCTTCGCATTTGGGTAACCGTACAGCCTTTAACGGTGGTATTTAGCGTTTTATGTCCATTATATTCTGGGTACATACGTATGCCGTCCTCGCTAAGGGAGATGATTTCGCCTGGCAAAATTTTACCATCTTCGGCAACTATGGTACCTTCTATATAATTGCCCTTACCTGCATAAAATTTCTTGTCGAACCCATACCCAGATGTTTCGGCAAGCATAGCATCGGTAGTTCGAAGGAGTCCATCGACCTGACAGTTTTCAATCAACGTATTTTCTGCGCCTTGTAAAAATATGGCATGCCCCATGGCTCTCATATGGACTTTACAACCTAGCAGTTTTACATTTTTTGCCGGATATCCTATGCGAATACCATTCATCTTCCGCACATCGTTGCCCCCTAGTCCGTATAAATACCCATACCCCCATGGACTTGAACCTGTTGTTCGCACCTCAACATCCTTTAAGGTCACATTTTCCCCAACTAGGTTGAAAATTTTGTTTTTGCTCTGTCTGCCTGGGGTATCCCCATAAGTTTCAATGTATAAGCCTTCCAAGGTTACGTTTTTCCCAGATATTTCGATGGCACAATACATGCTATTACCGTCATAACTTTTAATTAAATCCGGACGACTGAACAGTTTGGTATCTACCATAAACCTAGCCCCTCTCATATCGAAATAGGAATCATTCCCGGTAATTTCTATAAACCTGATTTTTTCGGCCGAATCGATTTGATAGTTCCCTTCCTTCAACTTTACGTTTACGTTATCTTGATCCAAATATTTTTTAAATTCGGATAGCGTATTTACCTCAATAATTGTTTTCTTATTGTCTGTCGATTGTGCTCGACATGAAAAAAACAACAACAAAACAGAAAACACAATAAGCATTTGTTTAATCATTAATATATATTTTTTAGAATTGTTTGAATTGAATATCCTTAACAATTTCGATTGAAATAACATTTTTCACCTCAACCTTTTTGCCTTCAGTTTTACCTGAGTTGCAGGCACGAATGCCGGCTTTACCAGTAGGTTACATTAGATTATAGACAGACTTAATTCAAAAATTAATTATCTATTCAACTCTAAACCAATCAAAATTGGTAAAGCCCTTACTTTGTTGTATGTTCGGATTCACACAGAATAAACCAACTTTTGCACCAATCCAAACACCTTCTTTAGTATTGAATTCATCACCAATTACCCTAAAGTTTTTATTATCCAGGCTGTATTCATATTGACCAATAGTGTTTCCAACAATCTTTACTCTTAAATAAACATCTTCATTATCTATAGCTATACTTGCGATTACTTCCGCAATTCCATCACACTTATTATTGTCACTTTTTGACATTTCCAATTTAAAACCGGTTTCATTTTTAGTAATATAAAGTGATGTCCAACTTCTACCCATAACAACTAAACCGCCCTTATCACCAACTAAATCACCTTTGAAAGAAACTTTTGTTGTTGCCATAAAATCAGGTCCTGGAAATTTTTGCAGTAATAAATTAGGTGCATAATACAAATTACCTTCCTTAGTAATATTCTGAACGGCATTAAGCCTGATATTCCCATTATCAGAAATTGAATACCACTCATTCTTTGGATTAGCTTGCCATTGCCACTGTAATCCAAACTTTTTTGTATTGAACTCATCAGTAGTTTGAGGTGTTTTTACGGGATATTTTTTACCAACATTCGGCATCTTGTATTCTATTTGTGGCTCACCAATACCGTCTTTATTTATATCTTTACCCATTAGCGGCCAACCATCAACCCATTCTACTTTATTCAGGTGTACAATTCTTCCATTAGGTTTTAATTCCTGAAAATGGGCAAACCATGACTCTCCCGAATCTAAATCAACAAGGCCTCCTTGATGTGGCCCATTGATTTCAGTATTTCCCTTGTGCAAAACCGTCTTTCTTTCATAGGGTCCATAAATATTTTTTGACCGAAGAGCGGTCTGCCAACCTTCTCCAACTCCTCCTGCAGGAGCCAAAATGTAGTAATAGCCATCTTTTTTAAAGAACTTTGGCCCTTCAATAATTGGGTCATTCTCTTTATCCCTATATATTAAAACCCCATTATCTAAAAGTTTTTTGCCATCCTTACTCATTTTATGCAGAATTAAATCATTACCGCATAGTTTACCACGCACCAAATAAGCGTTTCCATCATCGTCCCAAAGAGGACATGGATCTTCCCACATTTCAGAATCAACAACATGTGTTAACTCCCAATCATTTCGTGGATCATCTGTTGTAGCCATAAACAATCCATCGTAAGGAGTACAAAAATAGACATAGAACTTATTGTTATGATAACGGATAGAAGGGGCCCAAGCCCCTTGACCATGAGCCGTTTTATCATATTTTTCTAGAGGTAAACTCTGATAAACATGGTTCACTATCTCCCAGTTCACCATATCTTTTGAATGCAAAATAGGAATACCAGGCATGCAATTAAAACTTGATGCTACCATATAAAAATCGTCTCCAACTTTTACCATGTCAGGATCAGAATAATCTGCATAAATAATGGGATTTTTAAAATTACCATTTCCTAAATCCGGAGTCCATTGCTGGCCCGAAATAGAATTAATTAGCACCAGTTGAAATATAATTATTTGTGCTAGCTTTTTCATTTTCATTATTTTTTTAGTTAAATGCTTATCTATTTAATTCCGATTAAACCCATACTATCAGATTCGATTAAATCGACTATTCGGTCCATATCCTTTGTTTTATACTTATCAATTATTTAAATTGGATATTCTTAACAAACTCATTTGAGTTCACCTGTTTTGCTTGTACTTTTTTACCATCAAGCACTACATTGTCAAATACTATATTTTCAACCAAGTGTTCCTCATCAAACCCTACCAACTCCATACTTGCATGATCCTTAATGATATAGGGCTTCCAATCCAGACCATCTTGAAACCCCGTAAGTGTCGTATCAATAGGTGCTGAAGTTGCCACAATATTTTTAAAAAAGACGTTTTTAATATGGCCGCGCTCTTCTGTTTCTGTCCATCTGGTTTTTCCTATCCAACACGATATCAATCTACGTGCTTCTTCGATTCTTATATTATCAAACGTGACATCACTTATCACGGCATCATCACAATGATAGACTCTTAATGCAGTTTCTCGCCCTACATCGTGAATAACATCACAATCTTCAAAAAGTACATTAGTGATGTTTTCGTGTACTTCGGCACCAATACTTAAAGAATGGGCCAACTCATTCCAAACTACACATTTTCGAGTATGAACATTTTTCACTTCGCCATAACCTCCAAAAGATTTAATCACGACCGCGTCGTCAAAGGTTCTCATAAAACAGTTTTCCACCAAAACATCCCTGCTACTTGTAATATCAACCCCGTCGGCATTTCCTCTCCAACCTATAATTTTTATATTATCAACATGTACTTTGTCACAACTTTGGATAGGGATAGTCCAATGACTTGGGTCAAAAATGGTAACGCCTTCAATGGTCACATTTTTAGCTTTATGGGCTAAAATCGTATATCGTCTTATTTTTTTTGGAATACCACTTTGGTCAATAATTCCACGTCCACGTATGCTTACGTTTTTTCCTTCCAGAATAAAGGTTGGTTGTTTTCTTAAACGACCTCTTACTTCAATTTCTTCTTCATTATCCAGTGTACCACAACGTAAATACGCACCACCAGCAAGATAAATAGTTTGACCATCACTAATGGTTATGTTGGTTACATCATGGATACCTGGACCAAAATAGATGACATTGGGATCTTCGGGACTAGGGATATTTTCTTCAAAAGGATTGGCTAAAATATGTAATGATTCATGCCATTCCCCATTCACCTCAACTGTTACATGCCCTGGTTTGTTTATTTGAAAGGTGATTTTATTTCCTTCGAAATTTGGTTTAATGCCATAGGATGTCGGTAAAATTTTAACCGACTCCACTCTTTCAGGACAATCAATGGAAACGGTAACACTTTCATTCATGTCAAAAGATGCTACAGATACAAATCCATAATCACCTGCCGGTTTTAAGCGGGGAATAGGTTTAGAAGGTGGAATTTTAGTTTTGTATACAGGTACATACTGTTCTTCCACTTTTACAGTAAATGCCTTTGATAATTCAATACCTTCAGGGGCCGGATAAATATTAACCTTGGCTGTCTCTTGTTTGCAGGATGTGATAAGCAGTACCACCAAAATCATCATGAGACCTGGCAATGACACTTTCTTATGAACGGCATTTTGATCCTTAAATCCTGGATATTGATTTTGTTTTATTCTTGCTGACATAGCTATTTGGTTTTCTTATTGGTTTTTAGTTCCCAGCACTTAAATGATTGCTTCAAAATCGCGTAGTGGATATTGTCATGGAATTTCGTTTTCTTATAGGTTTATGCTCATGTCCGTACCGTTGTAAAGGACGCTTTCTGTTTTGCCCCCAATGACTTCGATAACCAAATCCGTAGGGTTATCCTTGAAATGGATAAAATCATCCTTACCATTCGCGATTTCAAGTGTTTTATCGGCTTCGGAATAATGCAGCTTAAGTTCTGAATATTCCCCTTTTTCGTAGTCATAGGATTCGCTATCATCAAAATAAAGGGTGTATTCAGCATCTTTACCGGGATATATTTTCAATCGTAGGGGTTCATCGGTTTCTTCTGTGGCATATTGTACTTTGGGGCCAAACGGAATGATACTTCCTGCCTTTACATACAGGGGCGTTTCATCAAGTTCCGCTTTTACCGTATTGATTTTTCCGCCCTCTATTTTTTCATTGGTCCAGAAATCATACCATTCGCCTTGTGGGAAATACATTTCCTTTTCACGTTTTTGGTATTCGGTCACAATACCGACCATCATGGATTCCCCAAAAAACAATTGGTCCTTGATCCCCCAGGTGTTCTTGTCATTCGGGTATTGATAGGCCAACGGACTCATCAACAGCGCACCTTCGTTAGTCACTTTCCTAGCTTCAGAATAGATATAAGGCATCAATTGATATCTTAAATCGATGAACTTCCGGGCCGTATTTTCAAACTCCTGTCCATACCTCCAAATTTCAGTTTCGGACACGTAACCGTGGATACGGAAAATAGGGCTGAACGTACCGAACTGGAACCAACGGGTCAATAATTCTATGAATTCCGGATTCGTATATTGGCTATCAAAGCTAGGGTTAATAGACTTTGAATCCCTGAAGAAACCTCCGATATCGTGGGTCCAATACGGTACCCCCGCCATGGTAAAATTAAGTCCGGCCGGAATCTGTTCTGAAAGTTGCTCCCAAGAAGCCTCCACATCACCAGACCATGAAGTGGCTCCATAGCGTTGTTGTCCGGAATAGGCAGAACGGGTCAGGTTAAAAACACGTTCGTTGGGAAATTCCGCCCTTCTTCCCTCGTACATCGCTTTGGTCACCAATAGTGAATAGGGGTTTTGAACTTTTGCATAAGGTCCGACAGCGGTATTGACTTTTGTATCCCGAACCCCTTCCGGTTCTGTTCCATCCAACCAAATAGCGCTTACCCCTTTGTGAAACATAGAATCACTTAACATACGGTAAAACCGTTCGCTAACCCCTTCATCATAAATATCCACATAGTTGCTACTTTTGATTTTTTTTAGGTCGTACTTCGCTTCCAAACGCTCGTTCTTTACCTCCGGCCACACAGAAACCATTAACTTCAAGTTCAACACTTTTAACTCATCAACCATGGCATCCGGGTCTGGATATTTAGCTTTATCCCACTCAGGACCTTTGGTTTTCTTTGGCCAATAAAACCAGTCTTGTACTATATTATCAAAAGGAATTTTCCTATTCCGCATCTCATGGGCATTCGCCAATAATTCTTCTTGGTTATGGTATCGCTCACGACATTGCCAAAAACCATAAGCACTTTTGGGAAACATAGGTGCTTTTCCGGTTAAGTTTTGGTATCGTGAAATGACTTCTGCTGGGTTATCTCCCCGCACCAAATAATAATCTATGGCATTCCCTGCCGTACTACTAAAAACGGTTTTGTTGTAATCGGGCTCGTTATAGAATAATTTTCCAGGTATTTTAGCCCCTGTATTCTGGAACACCACTTTATATTCCTTTCCTGCTTCCAAATATTTTTTGCCCGAATATCTTCGCGGCATCCATATGGTGGAGTAGTTGATAATACCATCCCCATCTATGGTCACGCTGATTTCCCCTCGCATACGACCATTGTTATCGCTTAGGGCCATAAAGGTATATTCACCTGTCTTAGTGGGCGTAAAAGTTGTTTCCCGGATGTTTTTCGCGGCCTCTTCCTTTGAAATATGAGCTGCAACATCTTCCTTTTCGCCATTTACGACAATTTCCTTAGTGTTGTTTTTGGTCTGAACATTGCCCAATGAAGCGAACTGGATCTCATTTTGAGGAGTATTGAAATCCGTTAGACTGTAATTATGCCAGTAGATACCATATCCTTTTGTGGAAACCAAGAATGGAATCGCGATCTCTTGATTGTATTGTTGTAGTCGCATGGGGACGTTTCTCCAATTCATGATACCACTTTGATATTGGCCTAAGCCATATAAGGCTTCATCATCGGCTACAAAGGCTTGGGATACGGTATGCCCATCTTCATTATTCGGTTCAATAAAGGTCATTTCATTGGTCTCTGACAGAAGGTTCGTATCCTCCTTGGATGTATACTCGATCGTACCATCGCTATGGATCAAGACTTTTAATGCCTCTGTACGTATGGTTATGCGATCTTCGCTTTCGTATAAATCCCAAGCAACATTTTGGGGCTCCAAGATGGTAACATAATCCGGAAGGGTTGATTCCTGCGTACCTTGTATCTCTTTTCTAACATGAATAATAGCTTTATCAACTATCTCGATATTGATTATCAGGCTATCTTGATGAATCGTTACGGCATGCTCTGATTTCTCAACATTATACTTGAATTTTGATTGACAGCCTACTGCCAATAACACTATTACAATAATACTTAGGGTCGATGTATATCTTACCATAGTTAATTTATTTTTTAGTTTTAAAATGCTTTTTTTCATTGAGGGTGTGTTTATTTTTTTGAGCATACTATCCTGCTTCTATGGTATATTTACATATATGTACCGTATGCGACATGCATGTCCATTACTTTGCTCTTCTTTTTCATTGGTTATTTTCAACTCCAATCGGTGCTTTTTCCCCGTTAACCCACTGGCTAATGTGTAATACCATGGCAAGTGATGCGACGTACTCCATGGGGTAAATAGATTCAATCTTTGCCACTTCCCCCTATCGATTCGGTAATCAATAATTCCGGCATCTGGCCCCGCCGCAATTGCAATTCCGACGGCATTACCTTCAAAAGTCAATTGTAACGTGCTTCCTGGCGATTCACTGATCAACATAGGTACATTCACATAATTGGGTCGAACGCTTTTGCCGTCATTAGGATTCCAATTGGGATCGATCTTCCATCCCTTTTTTAGTTTGATATCGGAAACATCGATGAAAACACCATTCGCGTATGCAAAAACATCCAAAGGGTTAGGTAATGCATGCGCTTTTATCTTATCATCATTGTCTATATGTCCCACAAATGCCTTATCAAGAAACTGAAGCATTGATCGGGCATAAACCCCTTGACCAAAAGGTGATGGATGAAGGTTTTCAAAGTCCTTTTCCCAGGTAAACTCGCCATGATCGATCCTTTCGGTGACTTCTTTTGCCAAGTTGATGGTCGGAATATCATAATGTTCTGCCACCCGATTATGGTTTTTTATCACCTCAGGCACTTTCCCGGCACGGTAGGTCTTCATTTTATCCGGATCTACAAAATGCATCATCACGATATCCATCATCGGGTTGGATTTGAGTAGATGTCTGACAATACCTTCCATTCCCCTTATTTGCTCTGTTTCGGTTCGTTTATTGGTGGCATCGTTTACAGCCGCCTCTTCAAATAACAAATCGATTTCCCCTTTTGACAACACATCCCTTTCCAATCTAAATGCAGCTGGTGTGGTTCCCATAGAAGGGATTCCGGCCGCTATGAACTCAAATTCGGTTTCAGGGAATCTCGTTTTTAAATACGTATAGATACTATCTCGCCAACCGCCATTATGTGTAATCGACCCACCAAGAAAAGCAACGCGACCTTTTTTATTACGCTCAAACTGAATCCTGCTATTATGAAGGCCATTTCCCATCCGATGGAATTTTGAAGCATCCAACAATTTATTTTCAGTACTATGCCTCATGATAAAATCAACCACCATTTTCGGATTGTCAATATCATAATGGTGCCCATTGGATTTTTGGATACCGGAACTACAAGGTGATACCGTTGCAGTCCCCCCTACATGGATGTAATTTTGAACGAGTAATAATGAATTCTCATCTGGGGGTACAACCCCATCTTTTAAACTAACGGTATGTAAAATCGGCACACCTGCTTTAGCCAGTGCATCCAAATTATCGATTGGGTTGTTTTTATAGGCTTTGGCTTCTGCATCTGAATCGAATCCGTATTCGGTCTTTAAAACTTGCCATTCCTTTTTACTTCCTTTGCTAGCTCCAAAACCTCCGGGCCAACTTTTAAAATCACATACTACCGCATCTCCATAAATACAAGCAACCTTTTCAGCGTTTTGTTTCGCCCAGTTGTAGATGAACAATCCTCCCCGACTATGCCCATGTAAAGCGACCTTGTCCTGCAACCCATAAGTCGTTGTTAGGTAATCGTAAAAACCATTCCAAACTTCTACCGCTTTAGGGCTACCAAATTGGTTATTGGTATTTACATAAGCGATATGAAAACCTTTAGTCAGGAGTACACTGTCTATTTCGGCATGATAATCGGGAAAACGGGCCCGCCATAACCATGGATTTCCGGGTAAAGGTTTTTCCGGACGCGTAAGATGTGCTTCCTTACCATCAAACATGAAATTTATACGTTCAAATCCTTTCCATGTGCCTACAGCCACTTCGTCAACGGTGGATTGCCCATAGCCCATTGATAAAGTGGAAAATATTGTAAAAAGAAATACAAATAAACCTCTATTCTTCATCTATTTTTTTACCATTACCTGAATTACATAATATTAGAATCACCCTATTCTACTGTTTAATTAGTACTGAAATATCATTACTCAATCGCCTTTTTATACAATTCCTCCGTTTTTTTTCTCAGTTTTTTCAATATTTCGAGATGCCCTGGGTCATTCACTAAATTATTCTGTTCCGAAGGGTCATTATCCATATCATACAACTCTTCAATCTTTGGATGGTGTTCGTAGTAAACAATATATTTCCAATGGTCTGTACGCACACCTCTGCTGCGATATGATTTATTCGATGCTATTAGATTCTGATTGATTTCGTCCACGTTACCAGTATACCGATTAGAGAACATTTCCGCTAAAAACAAGTCCTCCATAAACACGGCATCACGCCATACGGACATATCCTGTGTCTTGTTCAAAACACCACTAATGTCATTCCCCTGCATACTTACCGGTATTTCCAGACCTGCCATGGAGACTATCGTAGGTGCCATATCAACTGAAGAAATAAGCGCATCTTCACGCCGTTGACGTTTTGATGCCGACACTCGTCCATCGTATATGATAAGCGGAGCTTTTATCGATTCTTCGTATAACAGACATTTATCAAATAATCCGTGTGAACCTTGAAACCTTCCATTGTCGCTGGTATAGATTATGATCGTATTTTCCAATAGCCCCTTCTCTTTTAATTTTTTTACCAAAAAACCCACCTGTTCATCAACGCTGTACCCTTGGGTCGCGAAACGGCGCACTAGTTTCTGATGCATTTCTGGGGTAGACGATCTTTGGCGGTGCAAGTAGACTCCTCTGGCATTTTCTTTTACCACTTCAGGTAATTCAGGGTTATTGCCTTCTACCCAGTTATTTGGGACCGACATATCGGTATTTCTGAACCGTTCAAAATGCGGCATATACATATCCTTGTCCCTATCGTGCTTCACGGCATAAAAACTCACGGACAGGCAAAATGGTTGATCCGAAGGCTGTGTATCAATAAAACGCATCATGGCCTCTCCGGTCCTTAAAGTCCTTCCCGAATTTTCGCGTCCTCCCCTATATATTTCTTGTAGCCCAAGATCGTTTTCGGGCCAAATCACTAACCCTTTATCATCACGGGTTTCACTTCCCACAAAAAAGTCGAAGACCCCTCCCATATGATCCTTGTAGAAATGTTCTTTCGGTGTACTCGGCCGCATAGCTTCTTCTGTAACCGTAAATCCTACTTTTCCAATAAATCCAGTACGGTATCCCGCATTCTTAAGTAGTGCAGGGTAACTTTTTGCAAAATCCGCTTGGGACAAGGTATAATCGTCAGGAGCAACAAAACCAACCCTATGATTTGAATTATAGCGGCCTATCATCATCGTTACACGACTGGGCATGCAAATGGCCACCGCATAAAAAGCCTTATCAAAAGTAACCCCTTGTGCTGCCAACTTGTCGATATTGGGCGTATTGAACTCGGGTTTGCCATAGCATCCCATATTATCCCAACGTTGGTCGTCGGTCATCAAGAAAATAATATTGGGCGGTGTTGTATTCTTTTCTAGATGTGCTTTCCCAAGAACTGAATTAGATTTACATCCTGCTGCTATCGAAACAAGCATGAACAAAGAAATTACAGCAATTATCTTGGTACTATTCATAACTTATAATCTTAATATTACGTTTTCAAATATCAATTTTCAGGAAACCCCTTAAATAAAGGCGGTATGTTTAATAGCTCCTTCTTATTTGGATTCCAAATTTCCATATCCAAGGGTAATAAGCTACCAAATGGCTTAACATCCAAGGCACCTCCTGCTTACTTCACGCACCAAATCCCATGGTTTTAACTTAATGCGGTGCTCCCTCAATTCAATCTTCAAAAACCTGTTCCAATTTTATATAATCGATTGCCAAATCCCCCTGTGAAGGCTTCCAATTTCTCTTGAATATTCGTACCAGGTTATCACCCTCCTTTAACTCAACAATCCCAAAATCAATTTCACGGAAGACATCGGATTCTGGAAAAACAAACTCTCGATACTGATGGCTATTGATCAATATATCGTGGTTCGATTCACCATCGGGAGAAGCATATCGTACAATAAATCGATATTTTGTCGGTTTTGCGACCTGTGCGAGTATGGAAACATGATCGTAGGGGTTATCAAAATTGGTAACATATCCTTTACCACTATACCCTTCTATCCATGTATCCACAATCACATTGTACAATTCCCCTCCTGCGGCAAAGCCATTCTCGGCTTCAAGAAGGAGGGTGGTTTTGGTACGTTTTGCATTCCCCAAGCCTTTTTTTGAAGGAACAATCGGAATGATATCCCCATTTTTGTCATATTCAAGATAATCTGCCATCACCGACCGGGTTTCACTTAAACCACCGGAAAGCCATGCACTGTGATAGAACATGATATCCTTCCCCTTATAGGTGACCGTACCTCCGTGGTTGGTACCACTCTGCCCTTCAAAATCGTCGATGAACACGTCTTTGAATTCATAGGGGCCCAACGGTTTATCGGCTACAGCATAAAACATTTTTTCGGGCCATCTGCGGGGCGTTAAGCCGGGATAAGTCAAATAATACTTCCCTTGGTACTTATGTACCCACGGGCCTTCGAAAACATGGGTCAATTGGGAAGTCAAATCTACATAGGTCTCCGGTTTAATAGACATTAGGTCCTCATTCAATTCTGCGGCGAAACATTTACGGTCGTGTCCCCAAAACAGGTATGGAGTACCATCATCATCTATAAAAAGTGCAGGGTCTTGACCAAATTCCACCCCCTTAACATATCCGAGATCGGTAAAGGGCCCTTCGGGAACATCACTTCGGGCAATACCCGTTCTAAAGAGTCCGATCCCTGCTTCTTTCATACAATAAATAAGGTAGTATTTTCCCCGGTAATAGGCGGCATCCATGGCCCAAGCATGACTCTCTGCCCACTCTACATTCTCCAAATGCAAAATACGCCCGTAATCTGTCCAGTTTACCAAATCGGTAGTGGAAAATGCATGGTAGCCGGTCATTCCATAATGGTTATTGGAACCGGGTTCATCATGGGAGGTATATACCCATAGGCGATCGTCATTCGGCCAAACATGGGGAGAGGGATCGGCCGTAAACACATGTGTAAAAATCGGGTTTTGCGCATGCGTTGTGATCATGAATAACCCCATGATCAAATAGCTGATGATTTCCCTTTTCCTAATTAGTGATTCCATAATCATATCCTTTTATTTTTTTACCAAAACTATGGTTTGTCCCGCTTGGGTGGCTACATCATACAGGTAGGTATCCTTTACATCAAACCCCTTTAAATGGGCTTCTTCCGAAATGATCGGCGCTTTGATCTTTGGAACTTGATAAAATGGGTTTTCATTGTTTCCTTCGGCACTTTCCAATTTCTTTCCATCGTCGAAATCAAGTTCAGTATAGGAACGGATCCTACAAATGCCTCCTAAATTCGATTTTATCGCCGCCTTAACAACTTCTCCGTCTTTCCATTCCAGGGATTCCAATTCGAATCCCCCACGTGCGCGCAATCCGGTAACCTTCCC
The DNA here is from genome assembly GCF_033101095.1 of Maribacter sp. TH_r10. Lineage (NCBI taxonomy): Bacteria > Pseudomonadati > Bacteroidota > Flavobacteriia > Flavobacteriales > Flavobacteriaceae > Maribacter > Maribacter sp. TH_r10. Next base: position 45,835 of record NZ_JAWMPY010000003.1, read on the forward strand.
ATCTTGCCATACATCGGGTAAGGCAGGGATCAAATGAATGGCCCCATCATGACTTTGCAGCAACATTTCCGTTAAACCGGAAGTAAATCCAAAATTACCATCAATTTGGAACGGAGGGTGGGCATCCAGCATGTTGGCATAGGTACCTCCTCCTTTTGAGCCCGGCCTGCCCACCAATTTAATCTGGTCGGTCATCATTTTATAGGCATGGTTGCCATCCAACAAACGCGCCCATTGGTTGATCTTCCAGTTCATACTCCAACCCGTTGAAGGGTCGCCGCGGTAAATCAATACGTTTCTTGTGGCTTCTACCAATTCCGGTGTACGGAAAGGCGAAAATTGATTGGAGGGGTGCATGGCATATAAATGGGAAATATGACGGTGTTTGTCATTCGGACTGTCCCAGTCATTGATCCATTCCTGAATTTGGGCATGCCGACCAATTTGGGTAGGGGCCAATTGAGGAAGGGTGGCTTCGATTTTTCGTATGAGTCCCGCATCGGTGTCCAATACTTTTGCCGCTGCTAACGTTTTCGTCAACATATCAAAAATCAATTGACTGTCCATCGTGGTCGCATAGGCAATGTTCACCATGTTGGGCATATGGGCCGGCCGGTTTTCAGGAGATGTCGATGGTGTAAAAACCAACCACCCATGATCCGGTTCCGGCGTTAAAAAGCTTAGGCAAAACTCAGCAGATCCTTTTAAGGCCGGATATACCTCTTGCAAATAACCCAGATCGCCATTATACAGGTACTTTTCCCACAAATGCTGGCTCAGCCACAACCCACCACTTGGCCACATGCCCCAAGTGGCACCGTCTACCGGACCGCAAATACGCCATAAATCGGTATTGTGATGACATACCCAACCTTCGGCCCCGTACATGACTTTTGCGGTTTCCTGACCGGCTACTGAAAGTTCCTTAACCATTTCAATCAATGGCTCATGCATCTCGGTTAAATTAGTTGCTTCCGCAGGCCAATAATTCATTTCGGTATTTATATTTACGGTGTAGGCACTTTTCCAAGGTGGGAAAAGTTCGTTTGCCCATATCCCTTGCAGGTTGGCTGCCTGCCCACCGGGCCGGGAAGAACAGATCAACAGGTAACGGCCATATTGAAAATAAAGGGCGGCCAAAGCGGGGTCGTTGGCCTGGCTAAACCGTTGAATGCGCACATCGGTTGGATGGTCCATCTCATCGGTTTTGCCCAAATCGAGACTGACCCGGTTAAAATAACTTTGAAAATAAGCCGAATGCCCTGCCTTTAACCGTTGGTAGTCTTTTCGTTCGGCATTGGCCATAAAGGCTACAGCGCGCTTATGCGCATTGCCACTGACATCCCGATAGTTGACAAAATTGGTCGCTATGGAAAGGTACATGATAACACTGTTCGCCCCTTCAACGCTTAAACTGTTTTCCGAAGCCTTCAAAGTGCCCCACTCGGGGACGATTTTCAATCTGGATTCGAACCTCACCTTGCCTTCAATGGGGTGCGCATCCTCGGGGGTCCGTTTACTTTTTCGATCGGAGCCCTTCCCGGTCATCACCAAAACATTATCATTTTCGATACCCACCTCAACCACTGCGGGTTCAGGGCGATCCATCGTAGCGTTGAAACTGATTTTACCTTTTCCATTGGCCGTTAATTTCATGACAATTACATCATCGGGAAAAGAAGTGAAAATTTCACGTCGATATTCTACACCATCAACTGTGTATTTTGTTGTATTAATGGCATTTTCAATATCCAACTCACGGTAATAGTTTGAGTAATTCCCATGATTTGCAAAATCCAACCGTAAATTCCCAACGGTTTCATAGGGCATCCCATGCGATGTTTTCGAGATGATCTTGGCATTGGCCAAGTCATGAGCCTCTTTGTAATCTCCGTCAAACAGCAGTTGGCGTATTTCGGTCAAAATTCCCTTCGCTTCCGGATTGTCATTTCGATGGGGGCCTCCTGCCCAAAGTGTACTTTCATTCAATTGAATATTTTCATTTACAGGGTTCCCAAAAACCATGGCACCCAAACGGCCGTTGCCCAAGGGTAAAGCCTCATTCCAATTGGTAGCGGGAGCATCGTACCAGAGTTTCAAATCAGAGGCCTGATTTGGTGTGGTTTGCGCATTGCCCACACGTGAAACCAATATACATAGGCATAGCGAAAGCAAGGTAAAACCGAATGGGTAAATTGTTTTGTTCATCATATCCACTACTTTCATTTAGTTGTTTCGGTTCGTACAATTTTATCTTTTACAACCTCATACAAGTGTACAGTAACATCCCCCTCCTTTAAATTACCAAGGGTTATGTGATGTTCTCTGCCATCTTTTAGATAAACCACGAATTCGTTGGAGTTTTTGGCTTCTATCTTGGAAATGGCACTTTCCCCTTTATAAGGTTCCAATACATGTAAAAACTCGGTTTCCTTTGCATTCACACGCACACCATAAGTCTTTCTATCCGGGTTATTTCTCATTGTCCGTTGTTTTCCCCCGATAGGATAATCGGCAATCAAGGCACTTGCTTTTTTGGGCCATAGCGTGATTACATCCAACTTGTTCCCTTCTTCATCAAATTCAACTATCGCACCTTTATTCAGGTTATACCATTGGGCATTGGCAAAGTATTTATAAGGCGAATCTTTTTTATGGCTCAAGGTATCCAACAACCTTCCTTTCTTTTTTACCCCTTTAATGGTCTGAAACCCAACAGGGTGAACCAACCAATCGTAGTTATGCTTTTTGTTCGAAGTGATGTAATCCGCTATAACTACATAATCATCCGTGACAATTGATAGTCGTCTTTGCAGAATGGGCTCAAAATCCCCATCATAATCGGTATCGTCCCAAGGCGGAAATTTTTCAGCATTCCACGTAGGGATCTTTCGCCATCGCGCCTTTGTTTCCACTACGGTAGCCTGCATCATTTCTCCTTTATAAAACAGCGTTTGCTTTGAAGGCACGGCTTCTTGTTGCAACCCATCCACGATGACCATGTTATGGGTGGCCGATGTCTGTACACATTCTTTATAGCCAGGGTTACCGTACCCAAACCAAACCATTTCAGCACCAAAATATTTATGCCCATTGCGGTCGAGCCCAATCATATTGGTTCTGTCGAAATGCCCATGCCAACCACCATGGGTTCCGTATTTAAAATACGCTTGAATTTGTTCTTCCGGGGTATTATTATTTGCATGAGATCTCAAGGCGACCAATCCCACATTCGGGGCAAATGCCGAAGCTGTTCTTGGATCCCCGACTTCAGGTAACTCTGGAACCCCATACATCAAAGACACCCATGAATCCCTTTTGGTTTTGCTTAAAACCCAAGCTAAATCGTTTAACTTGTAGGCCCTATAGGCCAATTCATAAAACGGATCAGGGGTTTTTAAATTGGAATCATTGGTGGCCACCACATTGGCATTTTCATCCATAAACGGAATGTATGGCGTAACCATATCCTCCAATCCGATCGTATTCTTGGTTACAGGTCCCCAGTTATCGAACTTCATACCTGTAAAACCTTCCCTAACGTTTTCAAAATCCTTACTTTTGAATTTTACGGGAAAACGTCTATGGTATAAATCCCATCCATAATTTTGGAATGCCTGGGCTACCAAACTATAACGTTGCACCACCAAATAGCAATAATTTGCAGTTCCTTCAAACCACCAACCATCATCCATAACCCCTTTTCCTATTTGGTCTGCCATTCCTCCATCGGCCTCGGTCAAATATTCCACCTCGGCTACATCTTGCAAAAACAATGCGGATAGGATCGCACCTGCATTGGCACTTGCTTGGTGATTCATAATGCCTAAAGGATCCATATGCTTTCGGTTCAATTCCAAATAATACCGAAAGGTTGCTTCTATATTTTCCCTGTCCTCAGCCGAGAATTCCGGTTCATTGAAGAGTATATCACAGGCTGCCGCCAAGTGCAAAAAGAAATTACCTTCATGAACTTGTACCCCATAGGTAGCAGCACCTATTGAAAGGTAGCCTTCATCCTTATCGCAAACCTCCTTGATAAATCGTATTGCTTTTTCTTTATAGCTCTCCTTTCCTGTTAATTTCCATGCCAGACACAATCGAAATACTTCTTCACTATCATTGGGCCTGTAATTAAAACTAGACCAGACTTTTACAGGTCTGGGTTTGGTGACAATTTTTCTTTCAGGGACTTTATAAACATCCAGTTCCTTAAGCATGGCATCTAAATTGGCTTTTGCCCAAGGGTAGTTTTTCACTTTCTCCTTAGTTTCGTTGATAATATCATTGGTAACCAATAAAAAAGGATGCTCTTTTGCCCTAACCGAGATAAATTCAAACGTTTCAACACGGTTTCCCAATTCATTTTCAATGGTGATAAAACAGGATTCTTTTCCGCCTTTTGGCATTCTATCACTAATGATAACCTGAAGTTTCCCGGAATAACTTTCCTGTGGCTTAAGGGTGACAATGCTATCCGATAGCATATATTGACATGCCAAGGTTCTTGGGTCATTTATTTTTAAATGAAAAATTTCCGCTACTTGATTCTCGTTTTTTATTTCGAAACCATAGTGAATGGTATCATTGGCCTTGGCCGATTTAGATTGGATGGTATACGTTACCTGTGCTCTTGGGGACTCTTTTGCAATACCCCAAAAGGTTGTCAACCCCATTAAAATCAGTAGATATTTTTTTATTTCAATCATTTAAGTTCTATTCCGTTCTGTTTTTACCATCATTACTTTTGAAAATGCTGTTGTATTAATGCGGAAAGCACGGCAGGATAATTTTGCCCGGTAACGGTACCTCTGTTTTTAGTTCCGGCCCCATGGGTAATCGAATCACCGAAACAGACCAACTTTTGACCCTTTTTCAATAGGGCGTTCATTTTCAAATAATCAAAAACCGTTTCAGCTATAAATCGATATCCTAGCGCCGTAGGATGAACCCCATCCTTGGCACCACTATTTCGCTCATTCCTAAAAAACAGATCCACGTTGTGTTCGGGCAGTCCCATATCACTGAAGATTTGGAAAAGATCAATACACCCTAAACCGTCTTTTCGGGCCAGTTTCTTGATAATTTGCCGCGTGGAATCCATTTTTACATTGGGTATTTCCCGATAAGCGTTTCTGTCGTGTCTTTGAAATAAATACATCGAATCAACGGGAGGGGGGGTCATTAAAACCACCTCTGCCCCCTTAACTTTTATTCTTTGAATGATTTCCTCCAAATTGTGCGCATAGTTTCTATAGTAAATCATTTTTTTGGAATTCAACATATCGTTGGTTCCTACCATTACAATAACCAGATCGGGATTATGTCGTAGCACATCGGCATCCAATCGTTCCAATAGATTTTTGGTATTGTTACCACCTATACCCGCATTGAATACCTGCGCATTAGTGGTTTTAGGTCCAAGCATGGTTAGTATCAAAAGCAAGCAATTTAGGCCTTGTTTCATTTTTCGGTATTTTCCGGTGCCTTATATTCCAAAATCTGACCATCTTCCCTAAGTTGCTTGTCCAAGGCCTCAAAAGGAACATCGTACAGGCTAATCTCCGCATCAAGCGCCATTGCCGCTAGAGTCCCTGCACTTTGTCCCAATATCATGAATACGGGCTCCATTCTAATGGAACCAAAGGCAATATGTGAACTGGAAACCGCTGCCGGGACCAAGAGGTTCTTACACTCTTCCTTTTTGGGCATAATGATGCCCAGGTGAATCTGATACGGCCCTGGTGGCTCTACCCCCAAATCACCTTCGTTCTGTACAAATCCCTCTTTGGTGATGTAACGTTGTGTATTGTGGGAGTCCATGGTATATGATCCCATCCCAATAGGCTTATCGACCTTGTTCTTTCCCAATATCTCATTCTCCGTCATGACGAATTCCCCTAGCATCCGCCTAGCTTCACGTACATAAATTTGATAAGGCCAGTGGCCGTTATCAACGAACTCATCTTTGGCAAGTCCCCACTTTTTAAAATCCTCACGCAGTTCTTTAGGCACGCTTTCATCATTACCCCAAAACCAAAGGAGACCTTTATGGTAATTGATATGCTCTTCCAGGATTTCTTTTCTCTTATCATAAGATGCTTCCGGGTATTCATAGTTCATCCCAATATTATCAGAACTAAACGGCCCCACGTTATTGACGTCCCGCTTTTTATTGGGTATTTTCCCACCACCGAACATGGAATGTCTTCCTCCCCTGAAAACACGTCTTAATAACTCATATTCGGCAGGGTCGTAGTTTTCGGGTTTCTCGAAAGGGACTACATTACCTTCTGCATTGGTCGTACATAATCTATAGTTATATGCCTGAACCCGATGATCACCTTCTCCATTTTCACCAGGATCTTCCGTTGATATGCGGGGAAGCACCCCACTGGTAGAGTCTCCAGGAATAACATAAGGACTAATATTCAATTGCTGAAAATTGTGACTGTGGTGATACTCTCCTTTCTGAACCCCGTTCCATTCTTCGCCATAAACACTATTCGCTTCCCTACCCACGTGATAGCTTACCCCGGCCGCAGCCATTAAGTCGCCTTCGTAAGTGGCATCTACAAATATTTTTGCCTTATAGGTGGTACCATCCAACATGGTAATCGAAGTGATTTTCCCATTTGATGTCTTAACCCCGTTTTCCCTATCCAACCATTTATCGCGTATTACTTTAATATTGTGCTCTTTAACGAAATTTTCAAATATCTGTTCCGCAACATGGGGTTCAAAAGTCCACATGGTTTTATATTCATCATCAATGGCGGTGGTACCTTGGCCTACATTACCATATTCATCTTTCGGCTGCCATCTCCATGCCTCCTCATTTTGATAATGTTTGTATACTTCTTCATAGAATTCTTTTGAAATACCGCCAATAACGCTTTTATTCCCTAGATCGGTGAATCCCAATCCACTAGCCGACAATCCTCCGATATGCTTATCAGGGCAGACAATCAATACCGATTTGTCCATTCGCACCAATTGAACGGCCGTCGAGATAGCGGCGGAAGTCCCCCCGTAAATAACAACGTCGGCATCAATAGTATCTTGTTTTTTTGTTGATGTACATGCTGTAAGCATTGCGCACAATATCAAGATGAAAATGTGTTTTGGTTTACATTGTAATTTTGATTGGTTGATTCTTTTTTTCATATTTATTAGCTTGGATTTAATGATATGGCGTAAACCTAACAGTTATACTCCCTGAACGTAAAGGAGCAACATAATCTATTCCAATGCGGTATGCAGTCTTACCACTTCTCAAATGTTTTACAGGGACTATTTCCGGTAAGATTCCCACAACTTCACCTTCAGCCATTATTTCAACCTTTATCTGCTGATTTTCAGTAGTAATAAGTATCGTATGGTCATCAAGAACTTCATAAGCATCCGAAACCATAACAGCCGTGCCGAAGGTCATGGGTTCGGATGCATTGAAACTGTCCGTGATAGTAATGGTTCCTTTTCCCTTTTTGTTGTTGACCAAGGTTCGTTCCAACTTCTGCAACCCCTCTACTTCATAGGCACGTCGTATGTCCATGATTACCTTATCCTGATCTATGCTGAATTCCGTTTCGGTAATCTTACCTGAAAATTCATTGCCATTGGATTGCAGTGACCCGGCCACTCTCGGTACCGGATGCCCCCAAGAACTACGGGCCTTATTATCTGGCGAAAAGGCACCTGCGGTATACGATGGCGCCCCGATATCCCCTGATATCAAATCGTTGTCGTAGACCAAAACATACGTACCTACATCGCTATGATTGTGATTTTCCGCATTATGTCCGGCCTTAACGGCAATAGAAAAGGGTTCTTGTTGTTTCCCCCTCGAAATCACCATACCAAAATCATCGAAATAGGAATGATCGGGTAATTCCGTTTTTCGTTCAATAAGATTTTCCTCAGGGGTAAAAGCTTTCGGATGTGCCCAGGCGACCAACTGTTCCGCAGCTTCTTCCATTCTAAACTCGGATGGCTTTATGGCCCCATAGTACATGGCGGAAAGCACATTGGCAAAATTGCTCCCTTTTTTTGATATCGTTGATACTCCGTCTGAAAAGGGGGCACACCTTTCGTTCTGTATTTCGAACTTTTCCGGAAAATTCCCAACGTTCTTTAGTTTTTCCGGATTATCGGCTGCAAATAAATTGATTTTACCCCCGGTATAATCATATAAAATCTGAGCCAAATACAGGTAATGTCCAAAACCGTATCCCCAATAACCCAATCCTTCGGAGCAATACCCATCCTCCCCGAAGCCACTGAGATAATATTTCATGCTATTCAAGGCACTACCCACGGCAGCTAGTCGTTCTTCCTCCTTATCGGAAGTTGCGATTGTAGTGAATATGGTGCCACTGGTACAAACGGAATTCCAGTTACTGGTACTTTTGATCCACTTATTGTTTTCATCCAAAATGGAGCAACTTTTTAGGTAAGTATCCACGATACGCCACTGAAGCTGCCCTGCAATTTCCTTCCTCAACGTATCACTGAGTTTATCCCTTAATAATACCTCGGCCATTGCCAGTACCATTCCGAATTTTCTGGCCCCTAAATCAATGGAGACACGCCTACCTTCAAGCACACCGTTGTCTTTATCGTCATGGTTCGGGTGCAGCCATGACTTCATTTCCATGATCGCTTGGATATATACCTTGATCTGCGGTAAAAAACGGCCTTTGTTTTCCAAACACTCCCCCAAAATAAAATGTTCGAGCCTATCCATGGTACGGTAATACCTTGGTTTGTATATGCCTCGGTTTCCTTCAAGATTGGCCCTTCTATAAATTTCATCGGTAATGGGCACTTCCGGTTGTTTGTCCAACACTTCAAGAGCTTCTTTTAAATACGCTTGGCCCGATGTACTGTTCGCAATTTTTTCCCAATACTCCCTGTTGGAAATAGCCGGTGCAGGTTGAAAGGGATGTTTGGGCATTACGGCTTTTAGCATCTCCATTTGCTTTGCCGAAGGATAAATTTTATCGCCATCGACATATTTGAGATATTCCCCAATATCCAAGGTATCAGTCTTTTGGTTTTCGTATCCAAAAGCGAAGGCAAAACTCAGCAAAAACCCGAAACTGATTAAAGACTTTATTTTTTTCCGAATATTCATTCTTGAAGCTTTCATTTAATACTGAAGCAATATATTTATTCCAAAGGGTATAGGTTTTAAATCATAGCCCATGGATTATAAATTATAACCATTATCGTCATTAATGGCCAAAACCTGAACAATTTATAGGATGATTGTACCAATGCAAAAGGTCCATTGGCCAAAAATGCCCTAGCCTTACCATCAGCATTGGGTAGCGATAAAAAAACCCCACTTTAATAAGCGGGGCTTTAGTTAGTATGACTTAGGTTCCAAAATGTCGGTATTATGCTCACGACAATTAAAAAGGGCATGTGTCAACCATAAAATGGGACCATGACATTCTCACCGATGGTACTGATGCTATTATTCTATAGATCGATAAGGCCCCACACCAAACTGCTTTTCTTCCTTATCACTTTTAAGCGTAACCGGGACTTCGTTGTGCAGATACAATTCCCCATTTTTGCGCTCAATAACAACATTCCCTTTTTCTGCGGCCTTAACCGAGAATCCATTGGTTTCCATCTTAGTCCCGTTGCCCATGAAAAGGATGAAATCCCCATTTTTTTGATTCCCGACCAATGCATATACTGCATCTGTAACAGTGCCTTTATATTTTGCCGTTTGATTCTGGGTCGATGAGAAAACCAAATCTTCCCTTCCTGATTTATGCTTTATGTGCAATCCAATGAAATCACTACTGCCATTTTCATCATCAAAGGACTTGATACTAACAATACTTTTCCCTTCACTGGCCGTAAACGGCTCGTATACCGATACAAAAGGATGCTCCCAAGCTTCCCCATGCTGCCTTGCCGCCAAGGTCAAATAAGGTGCCTTATCCACTTCGTAAGGCAAGCCATGATCACCTTTAAAAGCTTTGTTCGGTGGCGATTTTATGGAGAATACCTCCCGCCCCTCGGTGCCTTTCATCCATAGGTTCATATAGACATCGTCTTCCCCATCAGGCATATCGATCTTCCATTCGGCCTGATAGTCGTTCTGGGTACGCACCGACTTTTTATCCCACATATAATCAAAGGCATATAAATGTCCGCCCGCAAAGCCCATTTCCTCACTGGGCGTGAGTATTAGCGGATTTCCATTCGTGTCACTTATTTGCATACTTTGTCCTAGATTGTGATAGAAATAATCGTGGAATTTATCTCCTTTGCGTTGTTTTTTGGAACGGAAAATATCGACATAATACCCCATAGCCTCCCCGGTTTTTACGATACTCACCAATCGGGTTTGATCGCTTTGGGTCTCGGGTTCCAAAAAGTAAACATCGGAATACGTAATGTCTTTATAAAAACCTTGTTTTTTCTCTGACTTCGGGTATTGTCCCATTAGATCAAAGGCATGGTAGCTCAACATCTCGGTATAAGAGGAAACCCCATCGACCATGACGGTATTATGTGCAGGAAACTGAGAGTAAAACTCAAGATATATGGGTTGAAGATAGCCCGCTCCCTTACCCGGATCGGCACCTTGTACAAAACCTTTGCCGTACAGTTCCATATTGATGCCGTTGGCGTGCATGTGGTTACCGAGCGATGCGTTCAACGAAACCATCATTCCGTCTTTTCCTGTCCCCATTCGCTGTACATGCCAACTTACATTCGGTGCATAAAAGGTTTGGGTAATATAATCCTGTATATCTCCCTTTTTATATTTGGGATTCAATTCCAAGGGTTTGCTTGCAAAAAATGAAGAAATTTTCGCCTTTACCTTTCTCCCTTTTTCCGAACCTTCCTTATTTTGGTCAAATAACCGATACATACCGGTAAACTCTTCTTCGAGCTCCTTGTCATTGTTTTTTTGTGCAATACGAATCATATCGCTCATTGCTTCCGGATTCAGTGGTCCATAGTTGGAATCCCCAAATGCAACAGTCTGTCCGTTGGGAAATAAATATTGCGGAAGCATTTTAACCGCTTTGGGCATTACCGGGGTATAGGGTAAAAGATTATGATCGAACGTGTTGTCAAAATCCCTGATAAAATTGGTCAGGTCTTTGGTAACCCCTTGTGAGTAACCCGGACATTCCGCCCAAACCCCATTGGTTTCATCATAACCGTACTCTATAAATTTAGTAAGTGACCATTGTCTTGCCGAAGTAACGTTCAGGATATAATCGATATAATATTCGCGCCCTTTCCCATCTTCATATGCATCATTGTCACGCAGCACCATGGCCGCTTTTAGTATGACCTTTGCTTGATGAAGGTTCCAATTGTTTTGGGGTACACCATTTTTAATAATTTGGTCCGTCCACCTTTTAATGGTGTTGTCGTACATTTCGATTTCATCATTATGTTTCGCTTCAATGTAAGGATGCAAAAAATCATAAAGCTCTGCATTGTCCCGAAGAACACCTTCATGGATCACTTGAAAATTTGTAAACCCAACCAGAGTTTGAATATGGCCATTCAATAAATCGATAGGTTCGCTACGATACGACATGCCTTCCATATAGGTATGGAATATATCATATGATAATTTAGCAAAACGCTCATCATTCTCTAACCAATAGATAAAGGCAGCATCCCTAGCCAGGCCTATAATTTCTTCATTTATAGAATAGATAATACGCCCTGTTTTGGAAATTTCGACCCATTCAAAAGGGTTGCCTTCCTTACTCCTATTCGGTAAATATAGTCCACGGGGGTCATCCATATAAGGTAACACCTCTTCAAGTTTAGGTTTGCCATAAGGTGTCGTATAATCCCTTGAACCCACAAAGCGAACGGTAGGTACGGGTGCTTCCCCATCGGCATGGGAATAATTTATACCATTCACATAAATATTGGTCGACTTGGTCTTCCAATACATCTGTAAACGGGATACGATCCATTCCGGGTCGTCGACATGGCGTTCCACATACGCATCAATGCGCTTATGTATTCCGGCTAGGACTTCTTGGGCCCAAGCTTCCTTTTTTATCGTTTTTTGCAGGGCTTTTTTACCATCTTGGGTAATGTACAATCGAGGATACCCTTCCTCCTGATTTTCAGGAAGCGGAATATGGCTTTCAGATTGTGCTATGGTGAAAAAACCTGTTAGACAAAACAGTAGTAGTAATAGTCCATTTATGTTTTTTATAATCCCTTGCATTCTACCACTATTTTTGTTTTAACGCTTCTTTTATCGCTTCCTTAACCAAAGGTTCCATAACCGCATAACCATCTAGATTTGGATGCACCGTATCCCTACCATATTCCTTTTTCAATCCTTTTTCTTCATTGACCATGGGTGAATAATAATCTAAATACACTATATGGTTCTTTTTGGCGTAAGCTTTAATCAGTGCATTCAGTTCATTGATTTTTTCTATAGGTTCTATGGAAGGGCTCCATGAATAACTACTGGCGGGAAGCAAGGAAGCTAAAACCACTTTTATATTATTCGCTTTGGCCAATTCTGCCATTGAAAAAATATTATCTGCAATCTCGGGAACGGTAATAGGGCCTCTATTTCCTGCAATATCATTGGTACCTGCGTGAATAACGACAACTTCCGGGTTCAAATTGACCACATCGGGTTTAAACCTCACTAACATTTGTGAGGAAGTTTGCCCACTGATTCCACGACCTATATAATTGTTTTCAGTAAAAAATTCGCCATGGAACATCACCCATTTTTCGGTGATGGAGTTTCCCATAAAAACTACCCTATTTTCTTTCTTTCCAGGTGCTTTTAGTTCTTTATTCGCTTTTTTGTACCGTTTAAGATTGGCCCAATCTTCATTGGGCATCAATTGGATTTTAACAACTGAAACCTGAGCATCAGGGGCTTTCTCAGGTAATAAAACCGTTAATTCACCATCGATTAATCTTATTTTTATTTTCTTATCCGGCTCTGTAAGCAACCTTGCCTCCCTTGGTCTAATCGCCCTGTCTATAACCAATTTGCCATCTTCTGGCCACTTAATGACATGTGCCAATAAAAATCCTTCTTCTCCCTCCGTATACGCTCCCCATTCAGGTTTTTCATAAGGTATTGTTTGGGAAAACCCAATACCAATATTTAAAATGCAAACAATTGTAAAAATGACCAGTTTCCTAAAAACATTCATCTTTTTCCGTGGTTATAAATTATTTTGATATAAACGGACAAACAATTCAAAGACCGTCTGTCCGTTCATTCCTTTTATTAATTTGCCAATTCGATTTTTACAACGGAAACTGTAGCGTCCGGGGCCAACACGGGCACGTCAACCAATACTTCCCTTGATGTTGCCAAGGTCTCCAATTCGTTATTGGGATCCGTCAATAAAGTCGCCTTTTTGACCTTTATATCTTTGTGTAGTTTTAAAGTCCCTGTTTCAGGCCAATCGAAAACATGAGCATAAATAACATTTCCTTTTTTGGTATAACGGCCCCACTTTGGTTTTTCATACGGACTGGCAGAAGCCCCGTAAATAGCTTCCCCATTTTTTTTCGTCCACTCTCCCATAGCCTTTAAACGACGAATACTTTCTGAAGGGAACCTTCCAAAACCATCAGGACCGATGTTCAAAAGGAAATTACCTCCTTTAGATACGATATCAACCAACTTTTCAATTAAATCCTCACTACTTTTCCATTTGTTATCGGATGGTTTGTACCCCCAAGAACCGTTCATGGTCATACATGCCTCCCAGTCAGAATCGATACCCGTATCGGGTATTTCCTGTTCCGGGGTGCCAAAATCGCCTGCAAACTCCCCTTCCTTATCCATACCTTCCATTCCATTCCTACCCTTATCAACCCTATTGTTCACAATAATGTTCGGTTGGATTTTACGAATAAATTTATAAAGGTCTTTCCCCATTTCCGTAGTATAATCCGAAATCCAATCGCCATCAAACCAAACGACACCAACATCCCCATAATTCGTCAACAACTCTTCTATTTGGGGTTTCATATAGTTTTTATAATATTTAGGGAATTCCGGGTTAACGACCGATGGATCATCATGCTGTGAAATATTGTAGTTAGGATACAAATTACCCTGTGCCTGTGGATGGTGCCAATCAACGATTGAATAGTAAAAACAAAACTTAATGCCTTGTTTTTTACATGCTTCCGATAATTCTTTTATTATATCGCGCTTAAAAGGGGATTTATCCATTACATCATAATCGGACACTTTGGAATCCCATAATCCAAAACCTTCGTGGTGTTTGGAGGTAATTACGATATACTTCATTCCCGCATCCTTGGCCATGGTTACCCAAGCATCCGCATCGAACATTACAGGATTGAACATTTCAGGAAACTTCTCGTATTCCTCAATGGTATAATCCAGTTTATCCATGGCCCACTCGGCACCTCCACCGGCGATTTTCGTACCACGTTCCCCCCCGATTATGGAGTATGCCCCCCAATGGATGAACATACCGAATTTGGAGTCTCGCCACCATTCCATACGCTGATCGTCATTTAATTTTAAATCCTTTTTCCCTTGGGAATAAACGTTGCCAAATGTCAGCAGGGCAACAATTGCATACAATACCGGTTTAATTATTATTTTCATAGTTTCTTGTTTTGGTTATTTTGTATTTACAGATAATTTATGTTCCACTTGATTTCTCATTACAACAAGATCTAACTTGTCTTTTTCTTTGTTCTTTACGGCAATCGCAAAAAAGTCCTTGATATCCCGGACCTTTTCACCATCGGCCATTAGGATTACATCCCCTTTTTTCAATCCGTTGTTTTTCACTGCTGGACTATTACTCCAAACCGTAAGTACAATAACCCCTTGAGGACTGGTCAACCCATAGGCAGACTGTTCTTCCTGTGAGGAAACACTCTTGAGTTTATTGCGTAGCCAAGCTACAACCGGCTCCTTTGCCTTGCTGCTCTTTTTCGGTATATTGATCTTGGGTACTTCGGGAATTTTTGCAATGGCCTTTAGTTCATGTTTTTGAACCCCGAATTTGTCCATTGGAAAATTCTCAAAACCGATTTTTAACGCAGGGGAATCCTCGGCAACCTTAAAATCAAAAATCGAGGGGTCTATAAATTTCGGATTACCATAGAGGCTATTAAGGTCCCTATCATAAATCTGCGATTTCATCATTGTTTCCTCATTGGGGAATAAATTATAATCCAGTTGTTTTCCCCAACCTTTTAGACCTACATCTTGATACCCTAAAGCCACGATATTATATCTAAAAACATCTTCACTGTTCTGAAACCAAACATGGGGATGTAAGGAGTTGTTGACCATGATATTATTTTCCGCAACCCTATTGAACCCTTCACGCAATTTAAGTCCATTGTTCAACAACAGATTATTGTAGATATAATAGTTGGAAGACCCATCATCCAGGTCAATATCCCACCCATGGTCACAACGAAAACGATTATTTCGGATAATGGTCGTATGCACTGCATCCCACTGCCACATTTTCGGATTCGCCGTGGTAAGGCTATCCATAACTTTGCGGTTCGGATGCCAAAAACGATCCCTACCCCATGAATTGAACGATCCATGGTCACTGGTTTCCAAGACCGTATTGAACACGTCATTATATTCAAGAACATGACCTCCCCAGGTACCGTCCCCGATGTTTATGCCTGCCCTGGGTACATCATAAATACTGTTACGGCGTACCGTAATATCCATGGCCATGGAGATTTGCACTCCGGCCGTTTGCTTTTCCAATCGACCTATTCTGTGGATCAAATTATTTTCGACCAAACATTCCCTGGGGTACAATTCATTTTTGGGTCCGGTTACCGTATCCATTTCCGTCATTGGCACGAACTCCCTATAATTAAAAGAAGGGGACCGTACTGCTGAAGGATCTCCGATAAACGAAATGGCACTGGCCCCGCAGTCGTGAATATGGTTTCCCTTGATTTGTAGGCCTTTATTGTATTTACTGACCATAATTACGTTACCCCCTAAATTTGTGAATTCACTATCGGAAACGCTACAGTTTTCAGTACCTTCAAAGAAAAGGGCCCCACCCCGGTAAATGGTCCAGTCACTTCTTAAAAGAGGCTCGTAATCGTCCATAAACGTACGTTTTGAGCTTTCGAACCGAATTCCACTAATGGAAATGTTCTTAACCGGATTTTCCAAAGTACCGACTACCTGCACTAAATTTTTCAGGGCCGCCACCTCAACTTTAGAGGTATTGGGGGTTCCTTCTTGAGTTGGCCAATAATATAGTTTGTTTCCTTTCTTATCGAGATACCACTCTCCAGGGCTATCGAGCTCTTCAAAGACATTCTCTACCATTCGGAATTCTTCGTGGGGTTCAGAAGGCCTATTGTTTTGATGCCCTCCTTTTAGAATTGGAGTTCCGTCATCTTCCACACCTGTGACCTCAAAGTGAAAACCTCCCCATCTACCTTTGTGCAAAGCATGAAAATAGGTCCCCTCGGGTTGTTTCCAGGAAGCTATGCGCTCTTTTGACAAAGCATCCGCGGCATACCCCTGCCAATAATGGGCATTTTCATCATAGTTTGGATAACGTGCCAAAACTTGGGGTACTCCATCGACCATCAACTGATCGAAATCGGAATTTTCAGGAACGTGTGCTACATAAATATCCTGATTGTATTTTTCCCATTGCAACGATAAGGGTTTCGAACCTTTTATAATGACGTCCGATGCCTTGCTCCCTATTATGGCCAGACCACTTAATTGGGGGGAAAGTAGGATCGGTTCCGATAAATAATATTCCCCTGGAAGCAGTTGGATCACCACCTCGGCATTAAAATCCTTTTGTTTTAATCGACTTGCTTTTTGTATGGCCTCCGATATCGTCGCCAATGGCTCTTCTTTGGTTCTTACCCCCCCTGTCTGCACACTTTGGGAGACAAAAAGTGTTACCCTTTCTTCTTTTGGGGAACAGGATAACATAAGTACCATACTGAATATTAAAACAACTCTTATCTTCATTTTAAATCATATTACAAGGTGGGTTTCCCTTTTAAATAACCTATAGACCGTAAAAAGGCGTCAGCTTCCAACGTTGTTTCGACATAATATTTATCACCTTTTTGTTTCCCTCTATTAAAAAATCCGTGTTCCTGGTTTTCATAAATAAAAACATCACACCTACTCCCTACGGCTTCCATCTTTGCTTTGTAATCATAAGCCGTTGAAACAGGTATATATTTGTCTTTGTCCCCCATGAAAAAAATAGTGGGTGGAGCTCCTTTCTTTATGTTATGTAAGGGCGAAAACCCTAAATAACGGTCTCCGATCCTTTGGTAACCATAACCTTTTTCACTGTTGTCTATTACCGGATTATATAACACCAGGGCACTGGCCTTTGGGCTTATCGACAAATCATCGGTTTCTTCATTGATTCCGGGAAGCAAGGATGTTGCGGCAGCCAAGTGCCCCCCTGCCGAACCGCCAGACGCAACGATTTTATCGGTATCGATACCATATTCATCAGCTTTGGCCTTTAAAAAACGCATCGCGGATTTGGCATCTTTTACAGCTTCAAAGGGGGTGGTGGCATGTTTATTCTTTACCCTATAATCCACCAAAACGGAAATCATGCCTCTTGACGCAAAATATAAGGCTTGGTCCTTAAATTGGTAAATGGAACCTCCATTCCAACCGCCCCCAAAAAAGAACACTATGGTCGGATATTTTTTGTTGGCCCTAAAATCCGTTGGATTGTAAATTTGAAGCTTTAAAGTATCCTCGTTGACTACTTTATAAACAAGTTCATGCGCATATTCATCAATAACCTCCTTTTTCTTTTGGCCATTGACCATACCCACGACGAGCAATAAAAGTATTATATGGATTTTCGTTTTCATAATTCTACTGCGCTATTATAACTTTATCATAGTTTTTTTCCAGCTTAAAATATTGCAGATTCGAATTGTTCCTATTCAATACCGCATTCTTCGTAGCTACTATCCTTCCATCTTCGTATATCGAAATCGTAGCGCGCTTATCCCCTTGCTTATAAGGTAAATTAATGGTAACGGGTTTATTGTTCTGCACCTCATATCCTTCGCCCACCTTTTCAATGGATAAGGTAACGGGGGCACCGGAAGCTATGATTGTCCAGTCTTTGTAATCCATTTTGCTTACTCCGGACAAAAACATGAATTCCAATTTTCCATCGTTTTTTGATGTCCTAATGATCGATAATAATCCTTTTTGATACATCCCGTCAGTTTTGGCTATATCAAGTTCCGATGCATTTACAACTATTCTATCTGAAGATATTTTATCCGATAATGAAACATCTATGATCTGTGTATGTGGATAATCCTTTAAAGCCGAAAATGATACGTTTTCAACCGTATTTGCTTCCCCTTCGACATAGGGGTTAAAAACCACGGAAAAAGGGTTGGCCCAAGCGGCTTCATCCCTTTTTACGATTAAGGTTTGCAACGAATCCTTTAAGATGGACTTTGGTGCAGTCCCTTCGCTTAATGCATTTGAATTAGGTGCTTTTACCTTGTAAATGGTTTGGTTTTCACTTCCCTTAACCCATAACTTCATCACATTATTCGGTTTATCGTCCTCTTTTAACGTAAATACCGCGTTCACATCTTTTGAAGTACTTGCTTTCCTTTTATCCGAAAAGAAATCATAACCCTTTAAATCGCCATGTTCTGAGCTTAAGTCATTTGTTTTTTGAAATTCCAAACCATTGGAACCAACATCTTGAACATCCAATGTTTGCCCTATATTTCGATAAATATATTCATGCTTTTGCTTTCCACCATTTTGTTTCCGAGACCTGAAAACATCCACGACATAAGCTTTATCTGCATTCGTTTTTATTATGGCGGAAAAACGCTGCTGATCGGATACCGTTTCGGGTTCCACAAACGATACTTTTGAAAAGGTCACCTTGTCAAAAACAGTGGATTCACCCGATTTTGGAAAACTATCATCCAACGAAAATGGATGATAGGTACGCATGTTGTTATAATCGGATTTACCATCCACGATTACCGTATTATGGGCCGGCATCCTCGCATAATAATTTCTGAACGTCGGGTGCCAGTAACTTGGGCCTTTACCTGAATCTGGACCCAACACATAATTGTTGGCGAACAGTTCTATTGAAATACCATTGGCGTGTGCATGATTCCCATATGAACCTACAGTGGATAGCATGACCGCATTATTGCCTTGGCCCATTCTTTGGTTGAACATACTGATGTTCGGTGCATAAAATGTTGGCGTCGTTAGGGCCTCCAAATCGGCCTTACTGTCGACTATAGTATCTACATAAAAGAATAAATTGAAAAAATCCTTAGCTTTTCTTTCATATAATCCAGCAGACATAAACTCGGATAAGAACCCGGAGATCAACTTTTCTTTTTCTTTTTGGTGGTACTTTCTATAATTGGCTATTAAAAGTTCGAAATTTTCCGGAGGCAAAATCTTATGTCCACCATCACCTGCCCCTATCATATAACCCGAAGGGAACAAGTATTGGAATGATGATAATACCGCTTTTTCCAAAATAGGGTATTTCGATATTTCATTCCGGTTGGTACCATGATCCAACAAGGTGAATATTTTCAATAGCGTTGTGATAACATGCACAGAATACGTGGGGCATTCGGGCCAAATGCCGGTTTCCTGATCGTAGACGTTCAAAGATTCACTTACCGCTATTTGCCTATCGGTTGAAATCGTAAAAGTATAATCTAAATAATACTCACGTCCTTTTCCGTTTTCGTAAGTCGCATTACTTTCCAAAACCAATGCGATATAGGTTAAAAATCGGGCTTGAAACAAATTCCAGTTATTATCGGGAATACCATTTTTAATGATTTGATCGCCCCACTTTTGGAAAACCGCCGATGCAGTTGATAAGTCCCTGTTTTCAGCTTTAAAATACGCATACAGAAAATCGTAAGTGGTTACCAGCGGAATAACGACGCCTTCATGGATGACCTCAAAAGTGGCCAACCCTGAAATTTTTTGTTGGGTGGAATTTTCTAAATCGATGGGCGCATCCCTGTGATACATGCCATCGATGTACTTAAAAAATACGGGGGCCGCGAATTCCGCATATTTCCGCTCCCCTGTAAACCAATATAAGAAAGCAGCATCGGCTACCAAGCCCATAATCTCGTCATTGATTTTTTCAATGGCGAACCCTGCTTTGGATGGATGGATCCACTCCTTTTTCCCTGTGTCCTTATGTTCTAAGTAAAGGCCTCGGGGGTCATCAAAATAAGGTTCAACAGCTTCCAGTTTTGGCCTTTTGTAATCGGTTGCCCAATCCCTAGTCCCGGAATATCTAACGGTAGGCACCGGTGCCGAACCTTCGGAATGTGAAAAATCACCCCCCTTTAAATACACCTTATCATGCTTGGTCTTCCAGTTCATTTGCAGTCTGGATACCATCCATTCCGCATCTTTCTCCCAATATTGGATATATTTTTCCAACCGCTGCTTCTTATTATCTATCAGCTCTTTTTTCCATTCAACGGTCTTTACGGCCTTTACAAAAGCTTCTTTTTCCTCATTGGTAACATAGACCCTTGGATGCCCCAGCTCCTGCCCCAATAATGATTTTGAGCCCATTAAAAGACAAACCGTCAGTAGTATTGTTTTTATTATCCCTCTCATTTTGTCTATTTGATTTCCAAGTTATATCCTGCCGGATATTCTTTAGCCCCTTTTTTGTTGATTTGAATGATCACCGGCTTGTCCGATGAATAATAGTACTTACCGTCTTCGAATCGCAATGCTGCTGAAACCGCTTCATTGACCGCCTCGATCTTATACTTGCCGTTTTGAAGCAATTTTCCCTTGCCTAAGTATAAATAGTCAAACTTTCCGTTTTTTTTCGAAGTCACCCCTAAAGTCCCTTTGAACTTTAAATTTTTTGCTGGTTTATACACCTTGTTGCCATCAATCGAATTACAGATGACCTGAGTGCTGTGTGTCGACGTGACCTTTAAACTTACCATATCCCCAAAATCTCCGACTTTCGTAATCTTTTCAATTGATTTTTCACCTGTCGCATACGGCTCAAATACCGAAACAAACGGATGTGCCTTTCCATTTAATCCATTTTGGCGTACGATTAAGGTTGGTGTTGTTTCCGGACTTCTATTGATTTGCTTTGGTGTAATATCTTCCCGTAAGGTTGTTGGCGGAGCATCTACCACATAAAGTTCCCGGTTATCCTGGCCCATCATCCATAGGTTTACGTGCAATGCGGGCGATACCGAATTGATATCCCAAGTGGCATTAAAATCCCTGTCATACTCCACTTTACGTTGGTTTTCAAAGAAGCTGTAATGCTTATTGTGGGCCGTTCCCAAGTCATTTACCGCCATTAAAGACAACTCTTGGTCAGAGGCATCTTTAAGGGTAACCGCATTCCCCAGATTATGGTGTAAATAATCGCTGTCATCTTGATCGGACCTGAAGATATCGACATAATAACCAGAGGATTCCGAAGTGCGTACCATCGCTACCACGCGACGTTTTTCTTCGGCGGACACATCGGCAAAAGACACCAGTTCCGAGGTTACTTCGGTATTGTAAAAGCCGTTATCCGCCGTTTTTGGATCCATGGCATTTACCGTGATTTCCCCTGATTTATATCCTGGAATTATGGTATTGGACCCCGTAATCCCCCTGTGATATCCCGCATCCGGAGACCAGTACGATTCGTAAGCCGATGCATCCGGAGCCAAAGCCCACCCTTTACCGTAGAATTGAAACGCCAATCCGTTTTCCGCTAAATGCGACTTTTGGCGTCCGCCATAAAGTGTGAACATCAGGCCGTTTTCTTCATCGTTTCCATTCCTTAAGATCATATGTCTATGAAATTTTGAATAGGCCGATCTGTGATACGGTAACTCACTGCCCGATTCCGGTAAGGTTTGATTCAAGATAATATCCCGCCAATGGGATCCATTCCTATCGTATTGACCGTTCTCCATATTTTTCTTGATGACCGTTGCCATGGTCTTGGCGGTTTTCGTATCGCCTGTCCATGTCGAATAGGTCAATAGCGCTTCAAAAGCCGACATGTTGAATGCCCCACCGCGCATATCGCCAAAAACGACTAAATTCCCACGGGCATCCAACCAACCCAAATTTGCCAAAGCCGCTTTTTCGATAATTGGATTTCCTGCCAGCGTGTTCATGCCGGACTTATATAATAGTAAGCCCATGTCCAAAACCGTCGGGATCATGCCCGAAGCGTACCCTGGGGATTCTGGCCATAAGCCTGTTTCGGTATTGTAATTGGCCATGATCTCGGGTAAACCAGCATAATGATCTCCCGATTTTTCTGTATAAAACGGAATGTAGTACTCCCGCCCTTTACCATCTTCATAAAATTCATTGGACTCCAATACCAACATACTGCCTATGATATTCTTATACCGGTTTACATTCCAGTTTCCTTTCTTACCCCCGCGGACCAAACCGATTTCTATAAAACGTTTAAATACCTCACTGGCCACATCGACCGTTTTTTTGTTGATTTCCTTAAGATGTTCGTGCGGATGGGCGTTTAAGTAATCATATAGAAAATCATAGGTGGCCGCCATGGGAATCTGACGATCGTCGTGGATCACTTCATAATCATAATAACCCATAATCCCCCCAGGTTCATAGCCTCCCTGTCCGCCAGTTGATTCTTCGAGATCTAAGGGCGGATTCATATAATAGGTTCCCAATATCCAAAACCAAAAAATATCGGCCGAAAACTTGGCGTATTCTTCTTCTTGGGTGATGAAATATGCAAATGCGGATTTTTCCGCCAGTTTTAAAATTTCCATATTGTTGGCCCGGATCATATGCCCAGTTTCCTTATACGGGATTTTTACCGGAGTCTTATCGGCACTTGACCGACTGATCCCTAACATGTCGCCAGTTTCGTTGTACGGGATCCTATCTTCCAAGGGCACATTCACATAATCGTTCCATTTACGCATACCGGGCAGACGCACCGTGGGTACAGGGGCATTGCCTTCACCATAATTCCAATCCTGGCCTTTGATATAACATTGGGTATAGCGCTCGCCGTCTTTCCAATACATGGCCAATCGTGAGACAATCCATTCCGGGTCGGTAACATGTAGGTCTACATAGGGGTTTATTTCCTCCAAAAGCATGTGCCATGAGGCTTTGGCCCATGGTTCCGTTTCGATTTTGGCCAAAACCTCCTCCCGATCGCCATCGGCAACCAACAATCGTGGATGGTCTGATGCTTTTTGTGCCTGTATAGCGATGGCGACGATCAAACTAAAGAACAAGGTTATGGGTCTTATGGCTGTCATATTGTTTTTACGGTTAAGGATTATGCGTACTTATAAGGTGTTTTTTAATGCAGGGGAACGGTTTCTATATCGGGGTTTTCCATAGCTTCCAGATATTTTCGCAATATTTCTTGATCCAACTGCGAACTATCCCCATATTGCTTACGCATTTCAACTAGCTGTTCCTTCAACTGTTTTACCACATCGGCATAAGCAGGGTCATCGACCACATTCTTCATTTCATTGGGATCCTTTTTACGATCGTAAAGTTCCCACTCATCCACATCGTAATAAAAATGGGCCAATTTGTATTCTTGGGTAATGATCGCATAATGTCTTTTAACCATATGGATTCCCGGGTATTCATAATAATGGTAATACACGGCATCCCGGGTCCACTCCCCATCATTACCCAGCAATAAAGGAATCAAGCTTTCGCCTTGCATATCCGAAGGAGCTTCAATATGGGCCGCTTCCAAAATGGTTTGGGCAAAATCAAGATTTTGGACCATTTCGGTATTGGTCGTACCCGGTGTAATAACGTTCGGCCATTTGATCAACAGCGGTGTTTTAAATGACTCGTCATAAACAAAACGCTTGTCGAACCAACCATGCTCCCCTAAATAAAAGCCTTGGTCCGAAGTATACACGATGATCGTATTTTCGTCCAAACCGGTTTCCTCCAAATAATCCAATAATCGACCCACATTTTCGTCGACAGAGGCAATACAACCTAAATAATCCTGCATATAACGTTGATACCGCCATTTCATTAAAGCCTTGTCATCCATGGTTGGATATTTTGTCTTAAAATCTTCCATCATGGGTTTATAGACCGAGTCCCATACGGCGCGTTGCTCGGGGTTCATACGCCCCACTTCACGTTCAAAAGCTTCAAGATCCCAGCCCGATTTATCCTTTATGCCCAATTCGGCCATCATTTCAGGATACAATTTGGAATCGCCTGCCCAGTTCATATGCTCCAAAAGGTTCATTTCGGCTGTTTTTGCGGCAGTACCACGACCTTCGTAATCATCGAACAATGTTTCTGGCTCCACAAACGTCTTCTTGGTATATTCCTTAAAATGGCGCGGTGCGGGCAACCATTCCCTATGGGGTGCTTTCTGCATCGAGAATAACATGAATGGTTTATCTTCCTGCCTTCTGTTTTCCAACCAATCCAACGTCATATCCATGATGATGTCGGTAACATAACCTTCCACCGTAATTTGACCTTCATTGGTATTAAAATCGGGATTGTAATATTGACCTTGTCCTGGCAGAATTTTGAACTCATCGATTCCTTTTGGGTTATTCCCAAAATGCAATTTTCCGAACATCGCGGTTTGATATCCGGCCTCTTGCATGAGCTGCGGAAAGGTGGTTTGCGATTCATCGAACGGAAAAACATTATCCACTTTTCCGTGAATATGACAATGCTTACCGGTTAATATCGTGGCCCTTGAAGGCGCACAGATCGAGTTGGTTACCGTGGCATTGGTAAATAAAATCCCTTCATCCGCAATACGATCGATATTAGGCGTTTCGATTAAATGATCGCTATAGGCACTAATGGCCTGATAGGCATGATCATCGGACATCATGAAGATGATATTGGGCCGTTTGGCAGGCAATTCCTTTTTCTCCGCTTTCTGCGCTTCTTTTGACTTACAAGAAACCATTCCCAGTACAAGGAAAACGGACAACATTCTTAATAGATTTGACTTATTCATCTGTTCAATTTGAATTATAGTTTAGTGATCTGCATGGCAAAACCATTATTGCTTTTCACATCGAAATTTAATTTTGACTCGTTTGTTACTTCCATCTCCTCGATTCTGACCTGAGTTCTGGTTTTAACAGTCTCATCATCGGTATATACCTTGGCCATATATTTAGCGCCAGGCTCCAGAAATGAAAAATCAACCAACACTTTACGCTCCATGGGACCGTTGATGCCTCCAATAAACCAATCGTTGCCTTTTCTGCGGGCAATAACCCCCAGTGCTCCAATTTCTGCTTGCAACACTTTGGTCTCGTCCCATGTGGTTGGGACATTATTGAAAAATTCCAACTCAGGCTCATTTCCAATGGTATTGGTGTTGCCCCAAAGTGCATCGTCTTTTATGGGGGCTGCCGGAGCTTTGTCGTACCAGTATAAAAACTGTAATGGACTGAAAAGGCAAACCGTTTTCGCCAATTGAGAGGCATGGGAACCCATTTTATCCACTCTTTTGTTGAAATAACACACCGTATTATCGGCGGCTCCTGCCAACATCCTCGTGAACATGGTGATCAAAGTATGTTCGTTCGGCACGGTTTCCTCATCGCCACGAATACCTTCTTGTGTCAATAAATTAGGGTAAGTTCTAGAAAAGCCCGTAGGCCGGTATTCATCGTGCACATCTACAACCATTTTGTATTCAGCGGCTTTTTTTATGGCTTCATGCATCCAGGTAGTGGCATCTTGGTCCCCAACCCGTACAAAACCATATTTAATTCCGGAAACGCCCCATTCTTTAAATAAAGGCAATATCTCGTCCAACTGTTTTTCCAAAGCCCTACGGTTAACGTACAGCATGACCTTAATGCCTTTTTCTTTGGCATACGCGCAAATGGCCTCAATATCAAAAGGACCTTTGGAACGTTTGGGATCTAAGGTAACCGTTGTAGCATCGGAGGCATCGTCCATTTCGTTGCCATACCAACCGGCATCAAAATGCACATATTGCATATTATGGCTCGCTACAAAATCGATGGCCGCGAATCCACCTTGAGTTGTTAAGGTGCCTTCACGAAGCACCTTTCCAGGGGTTATCCAAGATTCATCTTCAATTTCCGAAGGAGGATTTAAATTTTGAACAATGTAATTGTTCTCTAGTAATTCGCCATAACTACTTCCCATCATGACCACACGCCATGGGGATTGGAAAGGTAGCTTTTTGTGCACCTTGGCCCCTTCAATTTTACTATCGGCTATTACAGCTCCGGTAATGGTGTCTTGTTTTTGCCGGCTTGTTTTACCTTCAAGGGAGGACACTATACTGTATTTCGATGAATTACCTTTGTTGAAACCCAATCGGGCATAATCGACCAATCGTGCTTCCGCCAAGGCAATTTTAACACTATCACCCATCTCAATCAGCAGTGGACGTTCTGCTCCTTCCTGTAACTCGGTCATAGGGATTTTCCGGTATTCCCCTTGTGCGGTAAGTACTCCTTTTTCACGTTTCGGGGTAGACCAAACGGGATAATCCTCCGAAAAATTATAATGGATATTTTCACTTATACCTATTTCCTTTATCGTATTTTGCTCAGGGATTTCATAGGCAAAAGCAACCCCTTCATTATAAGCCCTCGCAATAATATTCAGTTTCGTCTCTCCCTGCTTTAAAAATATTTTTGTTTGATTGTAATGGTTCGGTATGGTACTCAACTCATTGAACCTGGAATTCCAAGTCGTATTTTCCGAGGTATTTTCCATACCTATGACGGAAATTTTACCGGAAAAATCAAGATCTTCCGAAAGCAATTCCAAAACTGAGGTTTGAATGACCTGCTTATTATCATAATACACCGAAAAAGTAACGCTGTTCGTATTTTCATCATCCAAAAACACGATTTTTTTGGATGCGTCCGGTGATTTTATTTCCACTACTTCATGACCAGTGCACCCCAATATTATCGCAAAAAGCGTGCACAGTACTATGGTTTTATTAACAACATTTATATTCACCAATGTTTTCATTTTAATGATTTTTTCAAGTATTTCCATATCCTATCTACTTCAAATCTTACTGATTACGAACCCAAATATGGCTATCCTCCAATAATTCCTTATATCGTATTTCAAACTCTTTCTTCATACTTTCAAAAACCGTAGCCTCCCTTACCGACAAATCTTCGGATTCGTTGATATCTTCCTTCAGATTGAATAGGACAAAGTCGGTAAGCTTGGCACTTTTCACAAGGGCCTCATTCCCATCGTATAAATTATGGATATGGGGTAAGGTGTTATTGTCGACTTCCAAGCGCCCCATGATTTTCCAATCCCCTTTTCGCATGGCTACCCTACGTTCATTGATCGCATCGTAAAAAGCCCAGATCAAAGGTGTACTGCGTGCAAACTCCCCGGTATCCAAAAGGGACTTAAAGGATTCGCCATCCAATTCCCTATTGGGCAACTTGGCCCCTGATAATTCTGCAAATGTTGGTAAAAAATCCAAGGCCGACACTACGGCATCCTTTGTTCCGGAAACCTTGTTTTCCCCTACCCAACTTATAATTCCCGGCACCCTGAATCCGGCTTCATTCGTCCATAATTTCATTCCCTTCAACTCACCGGGAGATCCGTAAGAATGTTTGGCTTTTTCACCATATCGTAATAGGGTTTCAGGACCATTGTCCGAACTAAAGACAATCAGCGTATTACCACTATGGTTTTTTTCCAAATAAGCTATCAATCGGCCTACGGCCCTATCCACATTTTCAACGTTCGCAAAATATTCCGCCTGTTCCCGGGTTTCGGCATAGGGCATATATTTTTCCACCAATTCCTCGGGTGATGCAATGGGTTCATGGGGCTCATGAAAGGCAACTTCCAGAAAAAACGGGTTGTCCCCATCTTTCTTATCCAACCATTGAATGGCTTCATTGACCACAATTTGACTACTGAACCCTTCAATCTCACCCACCTCTTGCCCATTACGAACAAAATTCTTGGGGTTTTTATGACTCGGTGCCGCATTGTTATGGGTAGCCATCCAATGGTCAAAGCCAAAATCATTGGGTTGTGGCTGTTGGTCAGAATTGAACCTAGAGGAACAATGCCATTTACCCACTAAACACGTCGAGTATCCCACAGTTTTCAACATGGCCGGAATCGTTTCCTCATAAGCTTGAAGATGTACCAAATCCCTATTATCCTCACTTTTTTTAAGTCCGGGAATAAAATCATAGACTCCAGCTTTATTTGGACTCCTTCCCGTAAGCATTCCGACACGTGAAGGGGAACAAACCGGTGCGGTGGAATAGAAATTCGTCAGCCTGATCCCCGATGCAGCCAATTTATCCAAATTCTCGGTTTTAATAATTGGGTGACCAAAAGACGACAGATCGCCATACCCCAAATCGTCGCATAACAATACTACGATGTTCGGTTGCTTTGCAATCGTTTCCTTTTTGGATTGTTCCTCTTTTCTTGAAGTTGCACCATTTGGTTTACAAGATACACTCGCAATAACCGTCAGTAGTAAAAAAAACCTAATCAATCTGGGTTTCATATGTATTCGCTTTAAAAAAATCATTGAAAAATAACATTTGATACTTGATGGAATTTCTCCAATATGCCTTGGTATGCCCTCCTGGGCGTTCTATATAATCGTGTGGAATATTCCGTTCCACCAATTTTTCATGTAATCTTTTATTGGCATCGTAGAAAAAATCATCGACACCACAATCGAATAGGAATTTCAGGTTTTTACCGTTTAATAAATGCACCAGATTAATTACGGTATTGCTTTCCCAATTCCCAGGGTTTTCTGCATATGTACCCAATCTTTTAGAAATCTCCCATCGTAAGGGAAATGGTCGGATATCAACCCCTCCGCTCATACTGCCCGCAACACCCCAAATATCGTGATGTTTAAAAGCTAAATAGAGTGCCCCATGGCCACCCATACTCAATCCTGTTATAGCCCTATTTTCCTTATTGGACTTGGTATTGTACGAAGTATCCATTGCTGAAATGAGCTCTTTTGAAATATAGGTCTCATATTGCATTGTAGGATCGACCGGACTATCAAAATACCAGCTTGTTTTATATCCATCGGGACAAACGATTATCACATCGTAGAAATCAGCATAGGTTTTTATTTCCGGGGCTTTCTTCAGCCAATCCTTATGGTCCCCACCTGCACCATGTAAGATGTAGATTACCGAAAAGGCTTTCCCTTTTTCCGAATAGGAATCGGGGGTAATCACCACATTCTTTATGTCCTTGTCCATCACCGAACTATGGACCACAAGGGTGTCGATTCGTGAGGCATAAGAAAATGTCGATATACTTAAAAAAAAGATTAAGCCAATTGTTATCCTGATTTTCATTTTAAACCGTTCCGATTATTTTTTCGTTAAGATTATCTTTTCCAATTCCTCTAAGGTCTTCCCTTTGGTTTCCGGCATCATAAAGGCTACAAACAATAATTGCAACACCATCATAATGGCAAAACACAGGAATACGACTCCGGCCCCTATCATAGGGTGGTTGAATAAAAATGGAATCAAAGAGGGAATGAGAGCAGCTAAAATCCAATGGGTAGAACTACCGAAAGACTGTCCTGAAGCCCTTAAATGATTGGGGAATATTTCTGAAATAAATACCCAGATTACCGCACCTTGACCAACGGCATGTGCCGCTATGAACAAAAACAAAAAGATGGGAACGGCCATTCCTGACCAACCTAAAAAGAATGCCGTCGATACTAAACTTAGTGATATGATATAACCTACCGAACCTATATACATCAAAGTTTTCCTCCCTAGTTTATCAATAAGGAAAACCCCTAACAAGGTAAAAACAAGATTGGTTACACCAATACCCACACTACTTAACAAGGCCGTACTTTCCCCTAGGCCAGCTTCTTCAAAGATTCTTGGGGCGTAATATAAAAATGCATTGATCCCTGAAAATTGATTGAAAAATGCGATTAAAAAAGCTAATGTTAGGGGGAACCTATACTTTTTCATGAAAATGGTCTCCGTAGTATCCGTTTCATCACTATCACTATGAAAAGCCTTTAATTGCTCCTCTACAGGAATATCCGGATTGATCACCGCCAATACTTTTTTTGCTTCTTCAATTTTGTGCTTAGCGTACAACCATCGTGGACTTTTAGGTACTCTCAAAGCAAAAAGAATATAGAGTACTGCTGGTATGGCTTCGACACCTACCATCCAACGCCAGTCATTTTCCCCAATACCACTTAAAAGGTAATTGGACAAAAATGCGATCAAAATTCCAAAAACGATATTGAATTGGTACATCGCTACCAATCGGCCCCTATTTTTCGCCGGGGCTATTTCAGAGATATACGCCGGTGCCGCTATGGTCGATGCACCTACACCGATACCACCTATAAAACGGAATATTGCAAATACCCAAGGACCACTTGCCAGTCCAGAGCCCAAGGCCGAAATAGCAAATAAAATACCAATGACGATCAACGTGTTCTTTCGCCCAAACTTATTTGTTGGTATACCACCGAAAATTGCTCCTATTACCGTACCCCAAAGTGCCATACCCATGACCACCCAACCGTGAAATGCGTCCGATGACTCCCATAAGGCCTGCAATTTTTTATCCGCTCCGGAAATAACAACTACATCAAATCCGAATAAAAATCCTGCCAGTGCTGCGGTAATGGACCATAAAATTATTTTCTTGTTCATTTGTATATTGATCTTTATTGGTTTATAAGTGATTAAAGTTATTCTATTGTAATGGAACTACCATATTCCAAGTTTTTGTACCGTTACCAAAACCTCCAGGGCCATCCATGGTAGCAAAAAATATGTGTGTTGGCTTTCCTTTTTCAACCAAGACAAATGGCCGTTCCAATTGTCCTTGGCGTATGGTTTCACCATTATCCCACTGAATTGTTTTCGTATATGCTTTCGGATTTTCGTCTATGACCCAATCGATACCGTTTTTGGAATGTGCCAAAAGTCCATCGCCCTGCCCCCCGGTTATTTTACCCCGTTGGTCTTTTGCTATCATATGATACCCCGAATCATCGCTCCAAAGATGTGGATCCTCGATTTCCCCAAAACGTTCCATTGAGAATAAGGGTTCGTTTTTTACAACGGAATACTTTCCATCATATTTGGGCGCCGTAGCCACACCAATGGCCATATCACTGTGTTTTATACCATCTTCCTGATAGCTTCTTCCCTTAAAGAGTAAAACCACCGAGCCATCTTCCTTGATCAAGGGAGACGGATTTGAAGTTAAAAAACTATAGAAGGTATTCGGACTAACATCCAAAATAGGGGCATCCAAACGTTTCCATGGACCGTACGGGCTATCGGAAGTAGCCATTCCAACACGCTTTCCCCATCGGCCCGCACTACACCATTTACTGTTTAAATCGAATTCATCGATATTATCTTTTGTAATATCTTCAAAAGGATGCGTAGACCCCATATAATAAAGAATATAGACCCCTTTATATTTTACGATTTTAGGGTTATGGCAAGACCTGCCGTCCCAATATTGTGCTCCTCTCGCCCCTAGGGCCACATCTTGGAATTTATAAGGTCCTTCAGGAACATCCGAGGTGGCATGAACAATCTCTGAAGCGACCATCCAACCCGGATGAAAAGGCAACCATTTTGGCCAACGAGAGGCGTACATATGGTAGATACCGTCGTCCCCTTTAATCACAGAACTCCCCCAAACCCAATAATCTTCCATTTGGAATCCACCATTTATGGGGGCTTCTTTCAGATTAGCTTTAATAGGGTTTTGAGCCAAACATGATGATGTAAATGCTATGAGCACGGCAAAAATCATATGTTTAAAATATTCCCCCATTTTTATCTTATTAACTCTTTTTAAATTCTCTGACCGTTTTTAATATAAAACCACCCTATTCTTTTTTAGAAATACTTATTTCGAGCTTGGATCGTCTATAACCCCTTCTACCACTACTTTAACTACAGTTGCTAATGGATCTGGTGCTGAATTGGGTAACTTTATTACCAGTCCGTTATCTAAAGAATGGGTTTTTATTTGTTTTCCAGAATCCAACAAGCTGGATTTCATTACTTTATTATGTACCTCGGGAACAATCAACTCACCATTTTCAGGCCAGTTGAATACTGAAAAATACAATATAGTATTTCCATTTTCTTTCTTTTGGGTACAACGACCCCAAACGAATTTTTCGAATGGACTAAAGGTCGTTCCGTAAATGGCCTCGCCATTCACCTTGATCCAATCCCCAACCACTTTCAATCTCTCTGCAGATTCAGTGGGAATGACACCTTCTCCCGTAGGACCTACATTCAGTAAAAAATTACCTCCTTTACTGGCAATGTCGATTAAATGGTGTACTAACTCTTCACTTGTTCGCCAATTGTCATCGGCCTTGTTGTACCCCCAATGGTTATTCATGGTCATACAACTTTCCCAAGGTTTTATGGATATTCCTTCGGGTACTTCCTGCTCATTGACCGTATAATCCCCCAAACAAGGACCGACCCTACTATTGATGATACATTTAGGTTGCAATTCCCTAATTATATCCACTATTTTCTGCCCTTGCTGTTTACTTACCAACTCATAGGTATCGAACCACATGACCCCGATATCGCCATAATTGGTCAATAATTCCTTAATTTGGGGAATGGCTTTTCTATCTAGGTAACGCTGTAATTTCTTGTCTTTTTCAATCGGATAATCAATAAGGTTGCTTCTCCATGCAATATTGCCCGCATAACCCGTAGGACAATCCGGATCTTCCCAATCCCGACCCAAGGAATAATACACACAAAAACGCAAGCCCTGTTTTTTACACTCCTCTGCCAGTTCTTTTAGTGGATCCCGATGAAAGGAGGAACCCTTTATGATGTTATGATCGTTTACTTGGGAATTATACATGGCAAAACCATCATGGTGTTTTGAAGTGACCACAATATATTTCATTCCAGCATTTTTTGCGATAGACACCCATTCTTTGGCATCAAATTTTATCGGATTAAAGGTTTTTGCATATTCCTTATACTCTTGAAGGGGGATTTTAGCCGTAAACTGCAACCACTCCGCATGATTCGTTTCCCCCTTCCACTCACCGCCAGCTTTGGAATACACGCCCCAATGGATGAACATTCCGAAACGCGCATCTTGCCACCATTCCATTCGCTGTTCTTGAGTAATATCAGTGCTATCGGAAGTGTTTTGTGCTTTTACAGACCCAAACACTAAAACAAAAAGCAATATAAAGTTCTTTAATTTCTCCATTTGTTTAATTTCAACACTTTAGTTTGTAATTGCCCTTTGCTTTAAACTTCCATCAAAAGACCTTAAAAATAGTAAGTTAAGATGAAGCTATTAAACAAAAAGACATCTGGGCTTCTGTAGGTTATCCCCGAACCCGATGCTCAATAATTTCTTTGGCATCATTGGGACCTGTTTTTTGTTTCCCGGTCAATAAGTAAATCACCATTCCTGCATCCGAAGGATCAAATTCCCCTTTTTTAATACAGGTCAATTGACGTTGGTATAACCAATCCAATTGTTTTTCCTTTTGGGAGGAATCTTTTCGCACTGGCGATGTCTTGATCCAATCGAACATCTCGCGTGGTGCTTTCATGCCCTCGTAGTCCTTACCACCATTCTGATCCACTATACGATCTAAAACCAAACCCATGGGTTCGAATTTGTCTTTGATACCATCCCATGTCCACCCTGTATGTTGTTCCCAATCATAAGGTTTGTTGGCATGGTCATTATTCCAATTGGAATGTGATATAAGCCGAACAAATTTCAACTTGGAAGGATCTGACTTTTCAATGGCACTGCCAACCACATGCATTGGTCCGGCCGCAATAATATATAAAGGGCTATTTT
The DNA here is from genome assembly GCF_033101095.1 of Maribacter sp. TH_r10. Lineage (NCBI taxonomy): Bacteria > Pseudomonadati > Bacteroidota > Flavobacteriia > Flavobacteriales > Flavobacteriaceae > Maribacter > Maribacter sp. TH_r10. The sequence goes on from NZ_JAWMPY010000003.1 coordinate 79,811, forward strand.
GGTTCGATTTATTGATTTCATCGGTAATCGCGCGAATTGCCTTTTTAGGATGCTCCACTGCTTCGATAAAACTTGAATTCTCAAAGTTGAATACTTTTTTTCCCTCAAGGGCACTGATCAACATCTCTTCCTTTCCATTTGCCTTTTCATGGTTGCTGCCCCATATATGATCACTGAAAGTGTAAACGGTAAGACTATCCTGTAGTCCTTTAGCTTCAAGTAGCGCCAAGGAGAAAGGTGTTGCCGCCCAATCATCATGATCGTGCTCATTACCGTCCGAACTGATAACGATCCTACCTTGTGTATACGGTATCGTTTGTGCTTTTCCAATAAAACAGAACATCCCTAGCAGTATAAGAATAAGTTTATTATATGTTAGGTTCATATTCATATATAGTTATGATTTAGCTACAGCCTTACTTTCTTGAGTTTCGTTCAACTTTTTTAAACGCAATAAGGCTTCCATATAGTAATAATCTGCATAAACTATAGGAATGTCAATCTCCGAGTTTTTAGGATAATGCCCAGTGGAATGTAATAAAAGAGCTTGATTGGCATCTCCACTATAATACTTATCAGAAGATAATATAGTAACTAATTTCGTCGCTGCATCTATATATTTATTCTTTAACCCTTTATCTTCGACAAGGCCAGATAATTCGAGTAACCCACAAGCGGCGACTGCAGCGGCAGAAGCATCTTTCGGCGCATTTGGTATTTTTGGATCATCAAAATCCCAATAAGGTATTCCATCTTCGGGTAAACGGTTTAGGAAATGGTCGGCGACCTTTATCGAAGTATCGAGAAAATCTTTTCTACCTGTTTCCCTATATGCAACGGCAAAACCATAGATTCCCCACGTTTGCCCCCTGGCCCACATAGATTCATCTGCATAACCTTGATGTGTTTTACCTTCAATGAATTCACCTGTGACCTCATCAAAAGACCCGACATGGTAAATAGCACTGTCTGGTCTAACCAAATTTTTCATGGTTACATTGGCATGACTTTCCGCAATATCATATAAATCTTGACTGCCACCGTTCTTGGCCGCCCAAAAAAGCAACTCCAAGTTCATCATATTATCAATAATGGTATTATGCCTAAATTTGTTTACTTGGGAAGGCCATGAAAGTATACTACCTACATTAGGATTGTAAAGCGTGGCCAAAGTATCGGCGGCTGACAACAGTACCTCTTTATATTCAGGGTTACCGGTTAACCTATAACCATTGCCATAACTAAGATATACCATAAATCCTATATCATGGTTTCTTGCAGAGCTGTAGGCTATGGTCTTTAATGGGGCCGTAAATTTCTCAGCCTCTTCCTTTACATACTCATCACCGGAAGCTTCGAAGGCATACCACAAAACACCGGGCCAAAACCCACTGCACCAATCCTGTACATCAACAGTTGCCCAAGTCGTTTGTCCGTTCGGGATATTTCTGGGAAATTGATCAACATCCCCAAGGGCTTTCTCCGTTGTTTTAATCTTTAACACATTTTCGTGTAGTACTTTACTAGGAGAAAAACCTAAGTCCTCTTTTTTTTCAGAGGCACATGAAGAAATCAATAACGAAACAAACAAAATCAATGGCAGCCTTATTCTCATCTGAAATAATTTTCGAACCCTTATGGATTCATTAAAATTTATTAGTAATTAAAAAAGAAAATCGTTTAAACCTCGAGGGTAATTTGAAGCACCCGTAACAAAAAAATTTAAGTTGAAATTCTTGAATACAAGTTTACCGAGATTAGCCTACAGGTGAGATAAAATATCATTCATATCCTATAAAATATCATCCCACTTTATAAGATTTATGATTTAAAAGGACTTTGGAACAATGCAAAGGAATTTTTAGCTGATTCTAGTCAAAAAAATGGAATTGAACCAAAGAACCTTGATAAAATATCATTTTACAACTACATAAACCAGACAAAGGAACAACACCCTTTCAACAAGAAAAAATACCGGATGAAATGAATTAAAACAAAGCATAACACGAGAACTAAAAACCATTTAATATACTGTTTATCTGTTTATTAGATTCATTTTTACGTAATAAGCAATAAGAACTATAGATATATGCCCAGGATGATAAAAAGCCATCGGATTCAATATTGAAAATAAAAAAAGTCGGTGTATTTTAATGTTTTTTGACAAAGTAATCCCAAATGTCCCAAAAGTCTCTTTAACTATAATTTATTACCCGTTTTTATAAAAGAGATTATAATTTATACCCATTGAATGATAATTTATAGACCTTTCCCTTATTTCTAATTAACATTGCCTTAACAATTGTCAAATCAACAGTTCTAGAGCTGTTTTTTTTACAGTAAACTAACTTTATGAACCTTTAAATGAATAATTCTATGATTAAACTAATCTATCAAACAAAACTGAAGCTTTTCACAAAGTTATGCTTCATTGTAGGTTTTTTGGTTTTCGGGACGCACCAAATGCAAGCGGAAACTTTATTTTCCAATTTGGAAAATTCGGTCTTAACGAATGACGAACTACAAGAAACAAATGTAACAGGTACAATTATAAGTAGTGATGACGGAATGCCCTTACCAGGGGTCGCCGTAGTTGTAAAAGGTACAACCACTGGTACCGTAACGGATTTTGACGGTAATTATGCTTTAACCGTGCCCTCTTCCAATGCTATTTTGGTTTTCTCTTATTTGGGATATGTGACCCAAGAAATACAAGTGGGAACAAAAAGCCTGATTAATGTAAACCTGGCCCCTGATACTACTGCTTTGGACGAAGTTGTTGTTGTAGGTTACGGTACTGCAAAAAAGGAGACCTTAACCGGTTCTGTTGAACAGGTCAAGTCTGAAGTTTTTGCGGACATTGCAACAGGTAGTCCCGCCCTTGCCCTGCAAGGTAGAACACCAGGGTTGGTCATAACCCGTAATTCATCCAGGCCTGGTGACGAAAATGTTAATTTCCTTATTAGGGGGGCCTCTTCCGTTAATGGAATAGATCCTTTAATAGTTATTGATGGTATTCCAGCCATTAACACAACCTCATTCACCGATATGAACCCCAATGACATTGAAAATATCAGTGTATTAAAAGGTGGTTCTGCATCGGTTTATGGTTCTAGAGCAGCAGGAGGTGTTATTTTGGTGACCACCAAAAAAGGGAAAGGTGACATCAAGGTCGATATCAGTACGATAACGCGTATGGGTACGATAGGTATAAGACCACCGACACCGACCATGGAGGAATATGGACAATTATACCTTGAAGCGGTAGATGCAGATTTGGTAGCTGGTAAAGCCCCACGTTATTTCTTTTGGGACAACCATGAAACCTTAGAAAGAATTGCCAACGGGGAAGAAGGATATTATGATTTACCCATTAACGGACGAGTGTGGATAGCAGAAGGAAATAGGTTTGATGAAATGTTCGGTAACTCCTACTCCAGTCAACATAACTTTAGTTTATCTGGAGGTAATGAAAAAAGTAATTTCCGTATTTCCGCAGGTTATGATGAAAACGTAGGTGGTTTGAAAATTGCCGATGACTCTTCGGACAGATATAATTTCTCTTTAAATTATAATGTTAATGTTTCTGATAGATTAAGCTTAAATACAAATGTCTCTTATTTTCATAGACATATATCAGGACCTACAGGTGGTTTAGCAAGGGATGCCGCAACCTATGATGCTCCTTTGTTCCCTTCATATAACCAATACGGACAATATTATTCTGTCTTCGGGGGGGTTAATATCGCAGGTAGAAGAAACGCTGTAGCACAGGTAATAGATGGCGGTCGTTCAAATCAAATTGATGAACAGTTTAAAATAGCCGCTTTACTGGATTATAAATTAACCGATCATTTGAATATCACAGCTTCATATGCTATAAGTAAACAAAATAGCGAAGATCAAGAATACGCATTGTCGGTACCCCTATATGATTGGGATGGCAATCTTGCTACTACTATAACCGATGCAAGTAAAACCTATATTGAGGAAGAAACCGGTAACATCACCTATAAAAATTACAAATCCACATTAAATTACGACAATACCTTTGGCGACCATAGGCTTACTGGATTATTAGCTATTGAAGCTGAGAGAAATGAAAATAATGGACTAAGAGCTAAAAGATTTGGTTTTGTAGATTATGGAGTATATGATTTAAACCTCGGTGCCACAGATCAGAACATAGAAACAGAAGGTGGTGGAAACACCTGGGGCGCTTTTGGTTACATTGGCCGTTTAAATTATAATTTCAAAGAAAAATATCTTTTAGAGGTACAAGGTAGACGCGATGGGTCCTCCAGATTTGCGGATGGACAAAAATGGTCTAATTACTTTAGTGCTTCCGGAGGTTGGGTCATCAGTGCCGAAGATTTTCTAAAAGATAGTAATACCATTTCCTTCTTAAAACTACGTGGTGGTTATGGTGAATTGGGTAGTACATCCGGTTTCGGCAATTTTGGCTATTTATCAACAGTTGGTTTTGGAAATACTGTATTTGGACAAACCAATGCCGGACAACAAGTAACAACAAGAGCTAGTAGTTTGTTTAGTGATACTACGACCTGGGAACGTATAGTTACAAAAGAAATCGGTGTAGATTTCAGGTTATTCGACAACCATTTATTCGGTTCTGTAGATTTATATGAAAAAGATAACAGGGACATGTTAGTTAGTTTGGTTTACCCTGATTTACTAGGAACCGGCGCTCCTGTTACCAATTCCGGAACCTTGGAAACCAGGGGATGGGAAGTTCAATTGGGATGGAATGGAAAAGTAGGTGATCTGGATATAAGTGTAGGTGCCAATATGAGTGACTCAAGAAATAAAATTACGGAGTATGATGGTGCCGAAGCTATACAAGCTGGTTTAAATGATGTGGACGATGATGAAAATATTCTAGGAAAACCTATTAACTCCTTTTATTTATATGATACCGATGGTTATTTCCAAACACAAGCCGAAGTAGACGCGTATTATGCCCTATATGGAGGAAAAGATAACAGTATTCTATATGCTCAAGATAATGCTGCAGGATTAGTTCCTGGAGATACGAAAATCATAGATTCTAATGGGGACGGCGTTATCAACACTGATGATTTAACATATCATGGAGATAACAGCCCACATTATGTATATGGCTTTAATTTGGATTTAAAGTATAAGAATTGGGATTTTAGCACCTTTTTCCAAGGTGTATTGGATCAAAGTATACTTAGAACAGGATACTTTTCATCACCTTTCCAGCAAATATGGCAAAACCAAGCAACCACTTGGTTAGGTACCACTTGGACTCCAGAAAATCCTAATGCGGAATATCCAAGATCCACTACACAAAGAAATGTGACGAGTTGGAATTATATCAACAAAGATTTTATGCTACAAAATAACAGGTACATCAGATTAAAATCACTAGTGATAGGATATAACTTTAAAGATCTTAAAATCGGTAAAACACCTATTAACAACTTGCGGATTTATTTTTCAGGAAATGACCTTTTCGAGTTCACCAGTGTAAAGGACGGATATGATCCAGAATTCCAAGAGAGCACCAATAATAGCGTCTATCCATTTATGCGTACATGGGCTTTAGGTCTTAAAGTATCTTTATAAGTTATAGAAACATTTAAACTAAAAAATATACAAATGAAAAAACTAATATATATAATAGTACCATGTTTCATGGTATTCTTCACCTCATGTGAAGATGAATTTATAGACTTAACACCACCTGCTTCTATAACCGATGATGTGTATTACACAGAAGCTGAACACTTTTTAACGGGATCTAATAGGTTCTATCCGTACTTGATGGGTTGGGACGATCAAGGAATATATTCCGATCACGGTTCCGATTTAGTTGGTTATGAAGAAGGAAGTGATATGCAGGAATACGCAAGGGGCGAAACGATAGCATCAGTAGATGATGATTATTATACCGACACCTATGAATATATCCGGGACATAAACCTTTTATTGGAACGTGCAGAGTCTTATGATGGAGAAGAAAGTATCATGGAATATGTAGCTGCCACAAAAATGCATAGAGCTTGGCAGTATTTCTTTTTGGTACAACGTTTTGGAGGTGTACCATTGATAACTACATCTTTAGATGTGGATTCCGAAGAATTATATGCGCCGCGTAATAGTAGATATGAAGTTGTAGCGCAAATTATAGCTGATTTGGACGATGCCATCGCAGGATTACCCAATGAAGCAAATATAGGTTCAGAGGACAAAGGTAAATTTAGTAAAGAAGCTGCCATGGCCTTTAAGGCAAAAGTTTTATTGCATGAAGCTACCTGGATGAAGTATGTGGGAACTACCACTGATGGTGACGGCACTAGTACCGGAGCCGGCAGTGCAGGCTATGATGCCTCGAACATAATACCCTATCTACAGGAAGTGGTTTCCCTTACGCAATCTGTGATGAATTCAGGCACCTTTGAACTATGGGATTATAACGATGTTTTGGATGATTTAAGTTCCAATTTCTTGTTTAATTTAGAAGATGGTGGATCCAATCCTGGTGGATTGGACAAGGCTACGAACAAAGAATTCATTCTTTATGGCAAATATGATTTTACATTTAGGCAAGCTGGAGTTCTAGTAAGCCATGTTTACGAAGGTAGATTAAAGCCCAGTAGAAAAATGATGGATTTGTTTTTATGTGACAATGGTTTGCCCATTGACCAAACCGACAGATTCGGAGGGTATGCTAACACACCCGATGAGTTCGAAAATAGGGATTTACGAATGCGGGCGTATTTCACCTATCACCAAACCCTTGGCGAGATACCTCAGAATGGAGATGTTTTATTGAATGGAGGAACTAATTATGGTTATTTCAATTCAAAATTTATGAGCTGGAATTGGGGAACAACCGATGCCTATAGGGCCACAGAGACCGAATCTTATGACCTACCGTTAATTCGTCTAGCAGAAGTGTATTTAATGTATGCTGAAGCCCTGTATGAATTAAATGGTGGTTTAACTGATGCCGAAATGGATGCGTCGATAAACCTGATTAAGGCAAGGGCCGGATTACCACCAATATCCAATGCTTTTTTAGCCGAAAACAATATGGATATAAATACGGAAATCAGAAGGGAACGTGCTATTGAACTCTATGCAGAGAGCGGATCTAGATATTCCGACTTAAGACGTTGGGGAGTCGCCGAGGAAGAATTAGGTGAAGGCGTATATGGAGCCGTTATAGAAGGTACTATATATGAAGATAATGATGCTCTTTACTCTCCTGAAGATTATAATTATGCCCCTGAGGCTACCACAACTGGAGTTGGTGAAAGAGTTTGTCTTGTAGTGCAACCCGCATCCATACGTAACTTTACGAGGGATAATTATTTATTCCCATTACCTACCTCCCAGCTAAATTTAAATGATAGTCTATTACAAAACCCAGGATACTAAATACAAAAAGATATAGTATAGTTAGTTTGAGTTAGTCTAGTTTAAAGGTGGCTGTAGCACATACAGCCACCTTTTTTATTGGCTATATGTACTCTTTTTACAATTACCCCTTAAATTACCTTCATTTTACCCTTATATATTTTCACCTATTTAACACTCCGAGCTTTGTTCAAGAAATAAATAGCTTATTCATGATAATATACCTATGAATCTTACCACATGAAGGTTCATTGGCCTATTTATATATTACTTTACCAAAGGAATAGGTATTACCTGTAGCTATTTGAATTCCGCATCGGAAAACCCGTCTAAATCAGGGTATTTGTACTTCGCTTAGTCCGCTTTGATGGTACCTTTCTTTTCCTCGATGAATTCTGTTGGTGTAACCCCGAACAGTTCACGAAATGTCTTACTGAAATATGCGGTAGAGTTAAAACCTGACATATGGGTAACCTCTTTGATTGAATACGAGTTTTTGAGAAGTAATTCGGAAGCATAACGCAAGCGTATGGTACGAATAAAATGGCTCGGGTTCTTACCGGTCAAGGAGTTTATTTTTCTATAGAACTGTGATCTTCCTACCCCTATTTCCTTGATGATATCTTCTTGCCTAAAATCTGCATTATCGATATTATCCATTACGACTTTTGTAGCCTTGTCCAAAAATGCCTCATCTATATTATTCGATGTTACCTCACTTGAAGGGAATATTCCACCGATTTCAGAAAACCTTTTTCTAAGTCTTTTTTTAGCTTCGATCAAATTTTTAATTCTCGACCTTAAAACCCGTGTTACAAAAGGTTTGGACAAATAACCATCTGCTCCATTGTCGTAACCCTCAATACGGTCAACTTCAAGACTTCTTGCGGTCAACATGATTATGGGTATATGGCAGGTTTCAAAATCCGTTTTGATCATTTTGCACATTTCAAATCCATCCATAACGGGCATCATTACATCACTTATCACCAAATCGGGAAAATGTTTTTTCACCATTGCCAGGCCTTCTTCCCCATTTTTAGCCTGTAATACCTTGTATTTATCCTCCAAATCATTCTTGAGGTGCAATCTAAGCTCCTTGTTATCCTCAACAAGTAAAATTGTTGGTTTATCTACCTCACTAACTTCTTGTTCAACGGACTGGGCAATAACTTCATCGTCGGCGATATACATATCATATTCAACCGACTTCATTGAATTGATCAAAAATTCATTTTTTATATTCTCCACTTCAACCGGCGCAGCGTCACTGTTCATCGGTAGCCTTACGATGAATTTACTACCTAGATCGGGCTGGCTCTCAACAAAAATTTCGCCCCCATGCAACTCGACCAAAGCTTTGGTGAAGTTAAGCCCGATCCCCGTTCCAGATTTTGTAACATCAATATGGTAAAATCTGGAAAAAATATTTTTCAATTGTTCTTTGTTCAAACCTACCCCGGAATCTTTTACAACGATTTCTACAAAATCACCTAATTTGTTCTTTTTCATTAGACTACGTGGTGAAGTGTCACCATCTTCCATGACCTTTTCTATTGAGACCGAAATCTCCCCTCCGGAGTTGGTAAACTTAAGCGCATTCGATATTAGATTGGTAATTATTTTCTCCACCTTATCAAAATCGAAAAGCATGGGAATTTTATCGGATGGTGCTATAAACCTATAATCGATATCCTTTTTTGTGGCCAGACCAACGAACAAGGAATAGATATCCTCACTAAATTGCACTATGTCACCTTTCTCTAGCTGCAATGGAGCCATACCGACATCCATTTTCCTATAATCCAACAATTGGTTTACCAAGTGCAGTAACCTACGGGCACTTCTTTGAATGGATATCGCCGATTTTTTAACGATTTCAGGATTAGTATCAAGGTTTGATAATATTTTATCGACCGGGTTCAATATAAGTGTTAAAGGTGTTCGGAATTCATGGGATACGTTTATGAAAAACTGGAGTTTCATTTGATCCAGTTCGTGTTGTTGTGTTTCTTGCACCTTTAATGCATAATACCTCATAATACCCCAAATGACAAAAAGACCAAAAGCCAAATAAAGCGCATAGGCCCACCAAGTTTTCCAAGGTGGTGAAAGAATCTGGAACTGAACACTGGCAACCTCAGCTTGCTCCCAATTACCATCTACAGAGGCTTTGACCTCAAGGGTATAATCCCCTGGTTGTAAATTTGAATGGTTAACGACCCTGTTATTACCCATGTCCACGAATTCATTATCCAGTCCTTGCATTTTATAGGCATAATGCACTTGTTCCGGATTATCATAATAAAGGGCCACGAATTCAAAAGAAATATAATTCTCGTTATACTTTAACCTTAGTTTCTCTCCAGAATCCAACGGTTCTTTTATCAATACCCTGCCATTAACAGAGTCTCCTTGTACCACCCTTTTATTATTGAGTTTAAAGCTGGTTATCTGCGGATGTAGCTTTACCTCTGTTGGAAATTTTATATCGTCTGGATCAAAAATATTGAATCCATTGATTCCACCGACTATTATACGGCCATCACTTGTTTTTTCAATAGATTTACTTTGATATTCAGGACCTTGAAGACCATCATGGATATTAAAATTATTCAATTGCCCGGTTTTGGGGTTCAAAAGAGTAAGTCCACTTTTCGTTGTAATCCAAAAATTATAATTATCATCTTCTATTAATCCCACGACAAGATTGTTCGGAAGTCCATCCTTGGAAGAATACGATTTTACCAAATTCAATTCAGGATCCAATTTATAGACTCCGGTATCGGTACCCAGCCAAATGTTTCCCAAATGATCTTCTATGATATCGTTTATCAGGTTGTCCTCAATACCTTTTTCCTTTATCTCGGAAAAGACAATGTCTTCAGGTATTTTATCTTCATATAGGTTTAGGTCAATATAATTCAGACCTAAGGAAGTACCTACCAATAATCGATTTTTAGAATCTATAAACAGGAAAAACACGAAATTACTGGCCAGACCATCCGCTTCTCCCGTTATGTTCTTATAATTATGGAATTTCCTACTAACGGGATCATACAGACTTAATCCCTCCGTTCGTAATCCCAACCACAGTCTTTTGTTCTTGTCTTCCACCCCGGACCAAACCGAATTTTGCCCAAGGGAATAGGGATCTGAAGGCCGATGAAGAAAGCGTTTTACCTGGTGTGTAATAGGATCGAACTTATTTAAACCACCATCCAAGGTACAGACCCAGATGTTCCCATCTTCGGACTCGAAGGTATATAAAATCTTATTTGAACTTATGCTGTTCGCTTTAAAAGGATCGTGGCTGAAATGCTCAAACGAATTTTTTTCCTCATCCAAAAGGTTCAACCCTCCGTTATAGGCACTGATCCATATTTGCCCATGGGAATCTTGCAAAACCGATTGAACCGTCTTCTCATTAAGACCATCCGGAGTATCGGGTTGATAATAATAATGTCCGAACGCATTCTGCGATAAGTCTAATTTACTCACCCCTTTATCGTAACTCCCTATCCAAAAAATACCGTCGCTACCTTTATATATTTCAGAAGGTTTATTGTTGGGTAAAGAAAATGGATCTGAAAAATTATTCACTAAATTCTGTTCCACTTTCACCAAATCCTTATTCAATAAAAATAGCCCATAACCATCGGTTGATGCCCAAATGACCCCATTCCCATCTAGATAAAAATCCCTCACCGGTACATGGTCCTCAGTAAACGATTTGTGTATGAAACTATTATCCTTTCTGTTCCAAAGAATCATGTTAGAGAGGTCGTTCCCGATCCAAAAATCATTATCGGCATCTATAAATATGTTTTTGGGAATGTGGTTCAGCTCATAGGTTCCATCATTCTTTATAAGAATTCTTTCAAAATTATCATGAATGGGATCGTAGCGGTTTAAATGTGCTCCATTGGTACCTACCCATATCACGTTCCCTTTGTCTTTTAGGATAACGTTGACCACATTATTATCCAATGAATTTATGTTGGATGCATCATTGATGTAATAGGAAAATTTAAGGGTATCAACATCACCTTCGAAGTCTTTCAGCAGGATCTTAATGACCCCATTGTTCGTGGCCACCCATAAGGCATCACTTTTCGTATCGTACATGAGGCCATTAATGAATTTCCTTGGGTTGTTGGCCAAAGACAACTGTTTGTAAAGGTCTATACGTATAAAACTATTCTTCTCTTTATTAAAAAGATTGAGCCCATTATTGGTTCCGACCCATAAATTGCCCTTGACATCCTCGGCTATGGCATTGATCCTGTTGTTACTTATTGAGGTGGAATCATTTAGAATGGCTTTATATACCTCGAATTCGTACCCATTGTATTTATTAAGTCCGTCTATGGTCCCAAACCATAGGAAGCCTTCAGAATCCTGGAAAATGGTCAAACAAGTACTGCTCGAAAGACCATCGACCGTATCTAAATTTTCAAATTTGAAGTTGTTGAATTGCCCATGACATAGAAAGTTCGCCAAAAAAAAGAAGACAACTATATTAAATCTCACGCCCATTTATCGTTTGGTTATTGATTTATCAGAATAATCAGTTTTATACTATTATGATCAAAACCATTAAAACCTTAAAATAGCAAAAATTGACTTAAGAAATTGTAGGAAGCATAATAAAATTCAATTCACCCCCCTTAATTTCGAAATGAAACGACTATTCTTAGGTTTATTGCCATGATATATGTGGTTTCAACTATCTATAAATATTGTTTCATTAATAAGGCGGCACCAAGTGCACTGGCATTTCTTACGTTAGGAAATTTAATCTTTTGTTCAGGTAACATTTGGGAAAGACACTCAACGAAAATATCGTTTTTGTTAAAACCACCAGTAATATAAATACTTCTAAGGTTACTGTCCGAATCCAAAATGAGCTGTATACCTTCAAATACTAAATAGCTTATTTCATAAACCAGTTGATGGTATGCCTTTTCAAAACTATCATATCGCTTCAGTTGACCTAAATCGGCCATATAATCTTCTGGGACCTTATTTGGAAAAAATACCTGCCTACCCTCCCTTATGATGTCTTCACATAGTTTTTTGTTCAACCCGACATTCAGAAAGTAATTTTCAGGAAGATCATAATGATCGCAAAAAGCCTTGGTATTTACTTCATGCACATGTCCTAAAAATTGCATTGATGATTTTACTTGTTTCTTCAATGGGGTCATAAAACACAAGCAATTGTTCTTTAACTGATGTGCGGTCAAGGTTTCTTTACTGAACGGGTTCATCGCAATGATCCACGTTCCTGTCGAAAGTAAAACAAAATCATCATCCCCATTGCTTTCCAATATCGGAATCAAAGACGATGAACTATCATGTAAACCAGAGCCTATCGCAATAGGCTCCCCATTGACCTTTGCTTTTATGGCCTCTTTACCATTACAAGGTTCTGGTAACGCAATACCTTCATCTTTCAGCCATTTGTGGTATCGCATATGGTCAAAATCCCATATGGCCGTATGGGCCCCTATAGAGGTATAATCCGCTGTAATTTCTTTGGTGAACAGGTAGCTTAAATACTGGGGGTAATGCAAAATGTATTTCACATTCTTCCAAACATCGGGCTTTTTATTCTTTAGCCATATCATCTGCATACCAGCGTTCAACATACCATAAGCAGGTGAGGCCGTTTGTCTGGAAAATTCCCCAACACCTCCATTTGCATCATAAATAAAGGAATAATCGGCCAACTCCAAAGGTTTTAAATAATTATATAATGGCGTTAACCTTTCACCCTTTTCATTTAAATAAACCAACGAAGCCCCATGTGTAGAGAAGTTAATGGCCTTTATCTTATAGTTCCCTTCTGATTGAATCCTTCTTATTTCGCTTAAAATCCATTCTTCAATAGCATCCAGGTCATCGCAAGGAAAACCGTCATCGTCCTTAACTTCATTAAATTGCCTGTAATTTTGGGAAACCACATTAAAGGAATCATCGAATAAAAATATTTTTTTATTCGTTTTACCTATATCTACGACCGCTATTACCTTTTTCACGTTTTTAATACTTATTGATGAAAAGCCCCCCTTTAACCACTTTTGTGACCAAAGGGAAAGCTTTGTCATCGCTTATAGAATAATCCCGGTACTTAAAAACTAATTCAAACTAACAACTCAACAACGTACCTAGATTATCCCAAAACTTTTCATTCTTTAAAACCATATAATGGCCCGTAATTCTCGCAAGCCCTATAATCTGCGCCTTCAAGATTTTCACCGAAAGCAGACCATGCACTAGGCCTAAAAACATCATTTTCGTCTACATTGTGCATGTTTACGGGTATTCTCAACATAGCTGCCAATGAAATTAAATCGGCCCCTATATGCCCATGGGAAATGGCACCATGGTTTGCACCCCATTTGGCCATTACAGTATATACATCTTTGAAGAAGCCTTTTCCCGTAGTTCTTGGAACGAACCAAGTCGTAGGCCATGTAGGGTCAGTTCTTTCATTTAAAACGGTATGGATATCCTCAGGTAATTCCACACTCCATCCTTCAACCAATTGTAAAACCGGTCCGATTCCTTTTATTAGGTTAACGCGACACATGGTCAACGGCATGGTGCCCTTGGTCAAAAACTGGGATGAAAACCCACCTCCCCTAAAATATTCGGTAGTAGCAGGTGGCCATTTGGTATTATCCAAACATCTTTGAACATCATCTTCCGTAATATCCCAAAAAGCTTTCATGGTCGGGTTGCCTTCAGCATCCAATTGTTGGGCCGTAGCATCCAAGGTTGTGGAGCCAGAGTTAATCAAATGAATAATACCATTTTCAGCAAGACCGGTTAATTTTTTCCCTGTTACACGTTCAACAGATTCCGGACTCCAATAAGTACGTACATCGGAGAACAACTGTGCTTTATTCGTCAATAAATGACCGAACAACATGGATATTGCGTTTAGACAATCGTTTTCCGTTGCGAACACATAGGCCTGACGAATACCGTTCCAGTCAAAAGATGAGTTTAAAATAGACTCGGTAAAATCGGCATTGGGCTGGTAATCCGTCCATTGTCGTTGTCCTTGAAAACCGCCCATAATGGCGTTTCGTCCTTTGGATTCTTCACCGAACCCCATCTCTTTCAACTTGGGGTTGCCGTTCATTAGATCTTTACAGATCAAAGTCATTTTCACGACTTTCTCCCACTCTTCATCTTTTTGTTCACGCGATTTCTGACTTTCAGGACTATTTCTATCTTCACCTTCTTTACAATTTTCTTTGGTCCAAGCAAGTGCTTTTGCATACTCTTCCTGATCGAAAATATTATTTTCCATACGTCGCAAAAGCTCAACAGATTCCACAAACTCTGCTCGAACCCCGAGGTAATCCTGTAAAAAATTCACATCGACCATAGAACCCGCAATTCCCATAGAACTATAACCAATGGACAAATACGATTTCCCTTTCATTTGGGCAACCGCTAAAGCTCCCTTCACGAAACGAATGATTTTTTCCGAAACATCTTGGGGAATGGTTTTATCGCCTCCGTCTTGAACTTCTTTTCCATATATTCCGAAGGCCGGCAAGCCTTTTTGGGAATATCCTGCCAATGCAGCTGCCAAATAAACAGCCCCTGGTCTTTCGGTACCATTGAAGCCCCAAACCGCTTTCGGTATTAAGGGGTCGGTATCCATAACTTCGGTACCATAGCACCAACATGGTGTTACGGTCAATGATACCTCTACGCCTTCCCTTTTGAATTTGTCCGCACAAGCTGCTGCATCTGCAACACCACCGATAGTAGTATCCGCAATAACACATTCTATTTTTTCCCCACTGGGAAAACGCAATGTATCCTGAATTAATTTTGCGGCCGCTTTGGCCATATCCATACATTGAACCTCTAAAGATTCCCTAACTCCTAATTCACGTCCGTCAATTACAGGACGAATCCCTACTTTTGGCAATCTGCCTATTAGTCTACTCATATTCGGATAAGTTTTATGTTTTTTAGGTGAATTGTTCCAATTCAACCAATTGTTCGTTCGATAGTCCTGCTGGTTTAAAACCGGCCGCCCAACACATCATCAACAATTTTGCCCCTTTGTTGGCCACATCCAATAAATCCCAAGCTTTCATGACATCGGGAGCAGTAGCCGTAGCGCCATGTTTTTCCCAAAGTGATATATTCCTTGTTTTAAAAGCTTCTATGGTCACTTTTGCCAATGCCGCTGTGCTAGACAATGCATAAGGGGTACAGTGAATGCCTTTGGGCACGAATACTTTTACCTCAGGACACATCATCCAGATTTGCCTATTCAACTCTTCCTCATCATTGAACAACTCGTGGTGGCTCATACAAATCAATTCCAAAGGATGCGTATGCACTACCGCTAAGTTTTCGGGATGGTACTGTGAATTGAATAGATGAATACTGGCATGTGAAATCAATTCGCAAGTAGGTCCGAAATTATCCTGTTTTCCACCCCATATTATCGAATAAGCCGTTGCATCTTCATTGATATAAAGAATACAGGACACTTCATCAAGTTTATCGACCAAATCGCGTAGATAACATCCGGTACCCGTTATGTAAATAACGAACCCCGCTGCTTCTTTCGGAAAATCGAATGCCACTTCGGTACCGATACCCTGAACTTCTTCTTTTGTAAAAAAAGAGGTCAGATTCATAGATATATTACCGGCATTACGTTCTGCCCATTCGCGCTGCCATAAATAGCCGGCTACTTCTGACACTTTACTTAATTCTGCTTTTACCTGTTTTGGGAGATTCAAGGTTTTCATAATATATATTTAAACTATACACGAACAAAAATACCTTGACACTACCCTTCTTGAAATATGTAAAACACGTATTTTTGTATCTAATTTAAACATTGGGCCAAATGAAACTCGTTAGGGACATTAAATTAGGTGATCCATCGCCCAACAAGCAAAATTTCATCGGTCTTAAGTTGAATCTGTTATGCTGCAGATATTGGTTGTTGGATTTATGGGACTGCCATGATATGGTGTTTCCTTTTTGGAGACTCTATTGGAATAAAAATGAGGGTGGTGAATTAATTCACCAAAATAAGGTGTACACCATGACACCCAACTATATCTATATTATTCCCCCTTTTACATCATTCTCATCCCGGTTTACCAAAAACCATATGTACAATGAAGGAATACATGTTTCCGGAAAACACCTTACGACCAATTACAATGAGAAGGATTATGTGGACAAACATTTGTTTCACTTCTTTGTCCATTTTAACCTAGGGGTGCCTTTCGACAACGTATACCCAGGTGTTTTTAAGATAGAATTAACCGATTATCTTAGAGATAGACTATTGTATTTGACTGAAAGGTTGAAAGTTGAAAATTCTGATTTTAAACTGACCTTTAATATGAAATTGCAGGCTTTTATCAAGGAATCCTTAACCAATATCGGGCCTGAATTATGGAAAGCCATTAACATAGATGAACGGGTTTTAAAGGTTATTCGGTACATCGAAATCAATATTGATAAAAAATTGAGCAACCCCAAAATAGCTGAAATAGCAAATATGGCCCCAAACTCCTTCGCCCGATTATTTAAGGAAGAAATGAACATAACCATCCAAAATTTCATCCAGAACAGAAAAATCGCCAAAGCCTGCGATTTATTTGAGCAAACAAACGACTCAATCGAAGAAGTTTCTTTTAAACTTGGTTTTTCAGACAGATATCATTTCTCAAGGGTATTCAAGACGGTAATAGGCCTAACACCGGCCACTTATAGATCGGGAAGGTATACCTAACCCTGGTCTTTTTTACCTTTTCTTTGATTTTAAATTTGTCCGGAACATCCCATCCTAAAGTCAAATAAAAAGATTTTTTGAGACGAAAGACCATGAAATGAAATCGGCTTAAATCAAGCTCTTTTCAATATCAATGTTTAAATTATTCATATTATTGATTAATATAGATAAACACTCCCTTTATGTGATAAATTAAATTTGTTAAGACTTTTATTATCAAATATTTCAATATCCTCTATTTTATTGAAAATAACTATATCCAGAGATATTTGACAGATCTTTCCTAGAACCTGGTCATTAATTTTAAAACTTAACAAATGAAAGAATTCAAACAATTTATAAACGGAAAATTCGTAAAATCAACTTCAACAGAAACCATAGAGATATTAAATCCGTGTACTGAAGAGGTATTGTCCCTTATGCCCGTGGGTTCGGTAGCAGATGCTAACGAAGCTCTTGATGCAGCTCAGGGCGCACAACACAATTGGAAGTCCCTTACGGCCGTAGAAAGGGCCGGTTATTTACATAAAATGGCAGATGTCATTAGAGAAAACAGAGTGTCCTTGGCCAAAACATTGGCGTCGGAGCAAGCCAAGGTAATTGGCTTGGCACAAGTAGAAATTGACGTTACCGCAGATTACTTTGATTATAATGCGGGTTGGGCCAGAAGAATTGAAGGCGAGATCATTCAAAGCGACCGTAAAAAAGAACACATATTTCTTCATAAAGCACCCATTGGTGTCGCGGTTGGCATATTACCATGGAACTTCCCGTTTTTTGTAATGGCCCGAAAAATTGCCCCTTCATTGGTAACGGGCAATACATGTATAATAAACCCTAGCTCGGTAGCACCGAATACGGTTATGGAATTTGCCGAATTAATAAAAAATATCGGAGTTCCTGCCGGAGTATTGAACTTTGTCTGCGGTAAAGGCAGTATTGTCGGTAATGCCCTTTCAAAAAGCCCGATAACGGGTATTATCAGTTTAACCGGTAGTGTTGGTGCAGGTCAAAAGGTTATGGAAGCCGCGTCAGAAAACATTACTAAGGTTTCTTTGGAATTAGGGGGTAAAGCTCCCGCAATTGTTTGTGCAGATGCTGATTTGGATTTAGCCGTAAACGCTGTTGTTTCCTCCAGGGTCATATTCAGCGGACAAGTATGTAACTGTGCCGAACGGGCTTACGTTGAGGATAGTATCTATGATGAATTCATGGAAAAAGTAACTAAAAAAATGGCCGAACTTAAGGTCGAGGACGCTTTTGCCACGAATGATCCCGATATGAGCAGTATGGTTTCCAAGGATCAAATTGAAAAGGTCGCAGAAATGGTGGAATTTGCTAAAAAAGAAGGCGCGGAAGTTGTGGTCGGAGGCACTCGGTCAGATAAATTCGACAAAGGTTATTTCTATCAACCAACGTTACTTGCCAATGTTAAGCAAGACATGCAAATTATTCAAGAAGAAGTTTTCGGACCGGTATTACCTGTAATGAAATTCACTACCTTAGATGAGGCAATAGCTTTATCAAATGATTGTGAATACGGCCTAACGTCTTCGATATTTTCTGAGAATTTCAATAAGGTTATGCATGCCTGCGAACAATTGGAATTCGGGGAAACCTACGTAAACCGTGAACATTTTGAAGCAATTCAAGGTTTTCATGCTGGATGGAAAAAATCGGGTCTAGGCGGTGCTGATGGCAAACATGGAATGGAAGAATACCTACAGACCAAAGTCATATACGCACAATATAGATAAAAAGCATACCACCAAGCTAAGAAACAAAAAGCACTTGTTAAATTAGAGACCCCCCAATCTACTTTAAAGACAGTGCTTTTTGTCTTTTTGTTTTAGACCTAAATTTAAACCAATTTTAGAATGACCGATACCAATAAAATCCCTGTAGTATCCAAAGAGGTACTTTTGCCTTTTATCATCATTACCTCATTATTTGCTTTATGGGGATTTGCCAATGATATTACCAACCCTATGGTCGCTGCTTTTGGGACCGTGATGGAAATTTCGACCGCAAAAGCCGCATTGGTGCAGTTCGCCTTCTACGGAGGTTACGCGACAATGGCAATACCAGCTGCCCTGTTTGTTCGGAAATACAGCTATAAAAAAGGAATAATATTGGGACTAATACTCTATGCAACAGGAGCTTTGTTATTTTATCCTGCCGCCAAATTCGAGGTTTTCGGATACTTTTTGGTTTCCTTATATATCTTAACCTTCGGATTGGCCTTTTTAGAAACTACCGCAAACCCTTTTATCCTTTCAATGGGAGATGAGCAGACAGCAACAAGAAGATTGAACCTTGCACAGGCCTTTAACCCAATTGGATCTCTTTTCGGCATGTTCGTAGCTTCGAAATTTATTTTGACCGCATTGGATTCCGACAAAAGAAACGCAGCAGGTGAATTGATTTTCAACACCTTGGATTCTGTTGAAAAAGCTGCCATACGAACCCATGATTTGGCGATTATTAGAGACCCATACGTTATCCTTGGTTTTGTGGTTATTGGCATGTTGGTCATTATTTCTATTACCAAAATGCCAAAAAGAGCCCATAAAAAAAACCAAACAAGTGCCATTTCCTCTTTTAAAAGGTTATTTAAAAACGGTAAATACAAAGAAGGGGTAATAGCCCAATTGTTCTATGTGGCCGCTCAAATCATGTGTTGGACGTTCATCATCCAATATGCAGGAAATCTGGGTATTCCAAAAGCTGAAGCCCAGAACTACAATATCGTTGCCATGAGTATATTTCTAATGAGCCGTTTCATAAGCACGTTTCTTATGAAATATGTGAACTCAAGAAAATTACTCATGATATTTGCCCTCTGCGCCATGTGTACCATTACCGGTGTTATATTGATAGAAGGCATCCTGGGCTTGTATCTTTTAGTCGCCACTTCGGCTTTTATGTCTTTGATGTTCCCTACGATTTATGGTATTGCACTCAATGGCCTAAAGGAAGAAGATACGGCTTTAGGTGCCGCAGGGCTGGTAATGGCAATCGTAGGTGGTGCATTAATGCCCATTCTACAGGGAACACTTATAGACATGGGAACCATAGGGCCGTTTTCGGGGGTTAATTTTTCGTTCATACTACCTTTTTTGTGTTTTGCCTTTATTGCTATTTATGGGTATAGAACTTTCAAGGTGCATGATTAATCGCTAATTATCCAATATGAAAAAATATTGTTTGGCTTTAGATTTAAAAGATGACCCTGTATTGATCGATCAATACAAGGCACATCATAAAAAAGTTTGGCCAGAGATCACACAGAGTCTTATTGATTCAGGAATCGAAAATGCTGAAATCTATTGTGTCGGCAATCGACTGTTCATGATTTTGGAAGTAAACGATTCATTCTCATTTGAACAAAAGGAACAAATGGACAATGCCAATAGAAAGGTTCAGGAGTGGGAAGAGCTCATGTGGAAATATCAGCAAAAAATGCCTTGGTCCAAAGAAAATGAAAAATGGGTATTAATGGATAAGATTTACGAATTAAAAGATTGAAAATCAAATGAGAGTAGGCCTGTTCATACCATGTTATATTAACCAATTGTACCCTCAAGTGGGTATAGCTACGCTGGAAGTACTGGAAAAATTAGGAGTGGATGTTTATTATCCTTCCGGTCAAACCTGCTGTGGACAACCATTGGGCAATTCGGGTTACGAGGAAGATGCAAAAGGGGCCTGTCAGGTGTTCGTTGAAAATTTCAAGGAATACGATTACATCGTTGGCCCGTCCGGAAGTTGTATCTATCACGTTAAAAAACATTTCGATATCATAGAACAAACCCCAGATGTCATCAATGTAAGAAATAATGCTTTTGAACTATGTGAGTTTATCGTTAAGATATTGGGGATAACCGATTTAGGTGCCTCATTCCCATATAAGGTTGGTTTACATAAAAGCTGTCACGGTTTAAGGGGGCTTCACTTGGGATCTTGTTCCGAAAGAATGGACGACCATTATTCAACAGAAGAAGATTTATTGGCCCACGTTCAGGGGCTCGAGTTAATGTCCCTGACCCGAAAAGATGAATGTTGTGGTTTCGGAGGAACCTTTGCGGTTTTCGAAGAGGCTATATCAGTAAAAATGGGAAAAGACCGCATTCAAGATCATTTGAACAATGAGGTAGAAGTTATCACCGGTGCCGATCATTCCTGTTTAATGCATTTAGAAGGATTGATCAATAGAAACAAGCAACCAATAAGGGTAATGCATATTGCTGAAATTTTAAATAGCAGTATTTAATTATGAACCACGCACAAAAGGCCGAAATATTCAATAAGAACGAAGCTAAAGTAAATTGGCACGACAAAGCTTTGTGGTATGTTAGGGAAAAAAGGGACAATGCCGCACATGGTGTCAAAGGCTGGGAACAGTTAAGGGATTTGGCATCCGGAATCAAAGCCCATGTCCTATCTAACCTAGATGAACTTTTAATTGAATTTGAAACGAACGCACAAAAAAACGGCATTACCGTACATTGGGCGTCAAATGCTGAAGAACATAATAAGATCATCAATACAATTCTGACCGAAAAGAATGCCAAAAAGGTGGTTAAGAGCAAGTCAATGCTTACTGAGGAATGCCATTTAAATCCGTATTTGGAATCCAAAGGCTTTGAAGTTGTTGATACTGATTTGGGGGAATATATTGTGCAAATAGCAAAAGAAACACCCAGTCACATCGTTCTACCGGCCATTCACAAGACCAAAGAGGAAGTCGACACCTTGTTCCAAGAACATTTGGGCACAAAACCTAGTAATGGAAATCCGGAATACTTGACCAATGAAGCCCGAAAACACCTACGTACAAAATTCTTAACAGCCGATGTTGCCATTACAGGCGTTAATTTTGCCATAGCCGAAACAGGAGGTTTTGTGGTATGTACCAATGAAGGTAATGCTGATATGGGAGCCCATTTGGCAAAAACCCATATAGCATGTATGGGCATAGAAAAGCTTATCCCCAAAGAAGCCCATCTTGGTGTATTTTTACGTCTTTTGGCCAGAAGTGCCACAGGACAGCCCATTACGACCTATTCTTCCCATTTCAACAAACCATCGGAAGGTTCCGAAATGCACATCGTAATTGTGGATAATGGTAGAACGGAACAATTAAGCCGTGAAGATTTCCGATCTTCATTACATTGTATACGTTGTGGGGCCTGTATGAACACCTGCCCTATTTACAGGCGTAGTGGCGGCCATAGTTATGATGCCACCATCCCCGGTCCCATTGGGTCTATATTATCCCCAGGGAAAGATTTGACCAAACATAGCTCTTTGCCTTTTGCCTCAACTTTATGTGGATCATGTTCCAATGTTTGTCCCGTAAAAATCAATATACATGAACAACTGTACAAATGGAGACAGATAATCACTAAAGACATAGAACAACCTGTTGTCAAGAAAACAATTTTAAAGATGACCGGCAAGGTTTTTTCAAAACCCAAGTTTTATGGTCTCGCTGGTCGGTCTGTTCGGTTTATGCTCAAATATGCCCCTAGGTTTTTGGTTTATTCCAAATTGAATGCTTGGGGTAAGGCACGTGAACTCCCCCAAATAAAAAATGGGAATTTTGATCAATGGTATAAAGAAAAAAGAAGTAAATAATGGGCAGGGAAGAAATATTAAATTCGGTACGAAAAAACAAACCGGAATTGTTGCCATTACCAGAGATCAATGTTGATCTCTTTAATGAGGATATAGACCTTCTTAGCGGTTTTAAGGAAAAAGTGGCCCTTGTAGGGGGCACGATCAAGCAATTGACCTCTTCAAAGGATATTGATAATGAGATAATGATGATGTACCCTAATGCCACGAACATTGTAAATCGTACACAAGTGTCGTCTTTAGGAACGGTTTCCATTTCAGAAAAAACACAACCCAAGGATTTGGAGGATGTTGATTTGGCAATACTTCGCGGTACGTTCGGTGTAGCGGAAAACGGAGCCATTTGGATATCGGAAGAACAGCTTTACATTCGGGCCTTACCTTTTATAACCAATGACCTGTTGATTATTTTGGGCAAAAAAGACATTTGCCAAAATTTACATAAGGCCTATGAGCTTATTTCCAAAAGAAAACGCACTTTCGGTTTATTCATTTCCGGACCATCAAAGACAGCCGACATAGAACAATGTTTGGTCATTGGTGCCCAAGGAGCGTTAAGTTTAACCGTCTTGTTAATTTAGGATATAAAATATCATTCCACAGAAAGAAACCCCCAACGTTTTATTATAAAATCAGAACCCAACTCCTTTATGTAGAGTTTAGGAATAATAGGTTGTTTTATAAGATCGGCACATTAATTCCCTCTTAATTTATCTACTTTAGCGTTCGCGTTTTTAGCAATATGCCTATCATAATCCTGGGTATATAGCGTTGCTATGGTACTATATTCCCCTGCCAGTTTATTGTAGTTTGCCCAAGCCTTATCATACGCTTTGATCCACTTCTTAACTTCTTTACCATTACCATTGGCTTCGGCATGTTGCATGTAAACAAGGGTTCTATAAATGGTGTACAATCTTAAGCCGTACTCAGCCGATCCGATGGCATGGTTTTTCGTAGCCTCATTTTGCCAATCAATCGATTTGGCCAGCTTAACTATTTCTTTCCATTTGGCTACGGATTCGTCTTTTTGCGCCAAGTTCCTTTTTTGTTGTAATTCCCCTTTTACCACCATTGGCCAGGCAATGCCTTGATCTCTTGTCCACCAAGGGTTCATGTCCCTGAACGTACTATTCCTTCCCCTTACTACTGCTTGGGCAGAAAGCAAGGCCAATTTCCTGAATTTAGCGATATCATCACCCTTAAGGTGTAACCGTTCCATCGCATATCTATTAAAAATAAATTCCTCACTTTTATCGGTATGTAAGGCCCATTGTGCCATTACCCATGAATTCAAATCGCACCACATTTCATCTTTGATGTAAGGACCATTCCATCCTCCGCCCCTCGACCATGTCCAGATACCGGCATATAATCCAGGTTTTGTTTCAACAAATTCCCTAATACTATTGATTTGCCCTTCGGGCATTCTTGTATGCTCTTCAAAACCTTCAATAACCCCATTGGCGATATAGTTGGGATAGGCTCCTTTTCCTTCGTATTCGCGAGCGGATTGTACTTCTATGATTTGGGGATGGCGCCCTTGACCGATTACCTTACTGAACGCATTGGATCTATGAAAATCACCTTCACAGTGCTTAACACTGATAATCAAATTTTTATGGGGGGCTATGGCATCACTTACTTTTAGGTAATCTTCCAAATTAACATCGAACGCACCCCAAGTCCTAAAGATCAACTGCTTGTTCCTTTTTTCACAAATTTCTTCCTTAAGGATCTGCATTAAGGGAATGATCGTTTTTTCTGGGCTTTTTTTATTATCTATTGCGCCTAAATGATAGGGGGCATCATGCAAATACGTTTCACCGATACGCACTACCAAGCCGTCCAGATCCGGAAATTGATCGAACATTTCATTGATTTGCGCTCGTATCAACTTTTCGGTCAAAGGATCATTCGGGTTCCCAAAGGTTTCCTCGATACCGTATTTTGCTATTAATCGCTTCGGAAACAAAACCAAATCGGACATTGCAAAAATCTTCATATCCTGCGCTTTACAGGCCTTATGCATTTGTTTTATCTGTTTCGCCTTTGCATCTACCCATTTCCTATCTTCCGAACCTTTGGGTAAAATATCTAGATCTACCGATTCCCAATCAATGGCCAAGGCAGGGGATTCGAAAAGGAAATATACTTTCCCATTATAACCCATTTCCTTGATTACTTTTGGGTCGTTATAAACGGACTGATATGGGGCCTCTCCCGGGTTATGGTGTACCATATCCAAGACTAAAGGGGCTGAAATGGTATTCGTATCCTGACCCATTACTTTAGTACCAAAAACAGCTAAGAACACTAAAACCGATATTCCTATTTTTTTAATTTTCATATTTAATAATTTTAACAACTTATTTTCATTTCAGGTATAAAAGCATCATATCCCAACTTACGTATTTTCAACATCATTCTATTTCCAAGGTGTATTCAATTGGGACTATAGTCCCATCTTCTCGAAATGACATTTTTTCAAAACATGCAGATCTACGGTGAAATGAACCTTCATTTAAATCCCCACGATGGTAAAACAAATACCAGTCGCCTTTAAATTCTATCGCTGAAGTATGATTCGGTGCTTTCGGGGCATCTGGAGCTAATTCACCTTTTAATGTAGCATATTTTGGTAATGGCGTTTCTGCCATCCAATACTTCGTAACAGGGCCAACCCTAGCACTAAAATAATATATCCCGTTTCGTTTAAAAACATGCACTGCTTCACTCACTGTTTCTTCAGAAAGTCGAATCCAATCACCATCTAATTCAATCATATTATCTTTAAGCTTAGCTCCCATTATATGAGCCCCTGGATCTCCTATATTGACTTTATGATCATTGCCATAAATGTAAGCTTGCCCATCATCATCAACAAAAACGGTAGGGTCAAATATGGTTGTTATTTCCTTTGTAACAGCTTCTTCCCAAGGGCCAACCGGCGTTCGACTCTTTGCCACACCAATATGTGTTTTATCATATGGAAAGTAAAAATAATACCAACCCTCCCAGTAGGCCACATCCGGCGCATTCATTTGTCCATGAGCCCAGACATATTCCCGTGGTTTTAGTACCACACCGTGATTTTTCCAAGTTTTCATATCAGAAGACTCCAATATCGCATAATCTTGCATCGTACTAAATGAAACAGCACCCTCTACATCCCTGGAACAATACACATAAACTTTACCATTATAGACTTCGGCGGCTGGATCTGCTGCATAGATAAACCCAGCATCTTCCTTGTTTAAAATCGGATTTTGGGCGTTTAAAGCACATATTACTACTAAAAACAATGGGAGAATCATCGATTTCATTGACTAACTATTATATATTTTGTTCATTTCGATAATTTCTAATGTCCTGTAACTTCTGAATTAATGGAGTGTAGTTCTTCCCCCTGTAAACCATACCATGCATTTATTACCCTTGGGTTATCACTAGGCCTGTATTTAATAACTATGGGGTACCAACCCGATTTCAAGGCAACCTTTCCATACCGTTTTCTTGGACCGTGCCATCCACTATTGTCCACAACCAAAGTATCCCCGATATATAAATGATCACCACCATCCGATCGGGTTTCAAACTCATAAATACCATCCTCCTCGGCATGGAAATACCCGGAAAATACCATATTGAACCTTTTCCCTTCCTTATAGTCGGCCAGATCGATACTATCTACCTTTTGCCAAGCCTGACCCTTATTTAATTCTAAATCAGCAACTTTCTTGTATTTCCCTTTAAGGATGAATCTTTTCAATCCCTTTTCTGTTGGCGTTACCCCGACAGGATCCAAATACGATTTTTGGATCACTTTCGTTTTCTTGATGTCGTTATAAATATCCCCTTTATAGGCCCTTGCTTTGATTTCCACGGTATCGGTTACCACGAATGGCCCCGAATATCGCAATGATCCTTTTGTGGGTACAGACCCGTCAGTGGTATAATAAATCTCTACGCCTTCCAACGGATAGGCAAGATCCAACTTAACCTTTGTACTGTCTACCATGGCCAATTCCTTATCCAATCCCTTTACGATAGGGATGTAATAATAAACCCCCATTTCTTCCAATCTAGGGTATTGTTTTTCCACTCTAGTGTTAAATGCCATAAAGTCCTTGCTCTTCTTCGGAGCCCAAGCATTTTCCGCCACTGCGATCATTCTGGGAAAAGCTTGGTATTGCAACCTCTTAAAACTAGGTATCCATTCGGACCAAAGGTTGGCCTGTATACCTAGGACATTGGCTTCCTCCTTTTCTGTAAAACTTTTTGGGACGGGTTCATAGTTATAGATCTTTTCCAATGGATTCCCTTCGTTCAAATAATCGAAATAATAGGCATCGGTAGTAGTGATTATAACATCATTACCTTGCTCTGCTGCTTTCTTAGGCGCTTCCGGGCGCCACCCTCTCCACCACATCACTGTAGCGTCTTTTGTTAAACCACCTTCCACGATTTCGTCCCAACCCAATAATTTCTTCCCTTTGGAATGCAGAAATCGTTCTATATCCCTATTAAAAAAAGATTGTAGTTCATGCTCGTCTTTCAATCCATTATCTGCAATAACTTTTTGACAGTGTGGGCATACTTCCCATGATTTGATGTTGACCTCATCCCCTCCTATATGAATGTATTCCGTAGGAAATAATTCTACAACCTCACTCAAAACGTTCTTCATGAATTCGTAAGTAGTTTCTTTTCCCAAACAAGTTGGATAAGTAAATACGGTATCCCATCCGGATTCTTCATTACATGATAAAAACGGATAATTATCTATGGCCGATTTAAAGTGTCCAGGCATATCAACCTCTGGAATTACGGTGATACACCTATCATCTGCGTAAGAAATAATTTCCTTTATTTGTTCTTGGGTGAAAAATCCGCCATACTTGCGTTCACCATCCACTTCCTTGAATTTTGCCGGATCAATGGTGTACAGATCGTTTTCCACTGCCCTGGTATTGCAAATCGTATCCTGATTATTGGGAATTCTCCACGCCCCTTTTTCGGTCAATAGTGGATACTTTTTTATCTCCATACGCCAACCTTGATCATCGGTAAGGTGCATATGGTAGGTGTTCATTTTATAAAGCGCCAAATAATCCAAGAATTGCTTCACTTCATCCACATCAAAGAAATGGCGGCTAAAATCGTTATGCATACCGCGCCATTCAAACCTAGGTTCGTCCTGTATATCGACACTGGGAACATACCAATCCGTATCAACTAGCCCATTTTGCTCAATTTCCTTCGGCAAGAGTTGCCTTATGGTTTGTACCGCATTGAAAAAACCCGATGCTTCAGTGGCTTCAATAGTGATTTTATCCGGATTCACATGTAAACCATATCCGCCATTCTTAAAACCTTCCTTGGTAATGAAAACGATTCCTTTTTCCAGGATTCCCGAACTTTTTTCCAGTGTAAAACCAGCTGCTTTCCCCAACAGTCCGTTAAGAAAACCTACGGCCTTATCCGAAATACCGTCCGATTGTGCCAATGGTGTTTTCGCACTTATTTCAAAGGAACCCTCACCTAAGGTAAAATTCAAGGGTTTGGGAATAATGGCAATGTCATCTTCCGTAAAACCCGGGTTTGGGGTGTTACAGGAAATTATAAGGATCGTTACCCATAGGGGCAGTAACCTTTGCGCCATTCTTACTGTTGAAGTGATTGATTTTTTCATTTGCTCTAGTTATCGCTGTATAATATATTTTAAGTTCTTTTCCACGGAAGCATCAAAAGCCTCCTTTATGGCTTGAGTTATATTTGCCTTGTAAACACATGCCTAACAGATTATTATCTTATTTCCATTTTATAAATGGTATCTATACGGTCGGCATCCAATGCACCGGTATATAGAAAAAGTCCTTCTTTTACTTGCTTATACCTGATTTTGCTCCCTCCATCGAAACTGGTTACCGATTTAACCTTCTCCTTGAGCTCGGGAATAAAAACATAGGGTTCGGTAGGGGCATCCAGAACGTGCACATACAAGGTCTTGTCCTTTTTGGTAATGGTACCCCATTCCTGTGAGTTGATGACCCCTCCTCTGGTGCCATAGATACTTTCACCATAAGTACCGGTCCATTCCCCGATTTCACTTAAGGTATCAACAAATTCCGGTTGTATTTTACCGTTTGGCATGGGACCTATGTTCAACAGTAAGTTACCGTTTTTACCCGCCGCATTGACCAAAAAGTGGATCAATTTTTTCGTGCTCTTGAACTTTTTGTCATAGATGCTATACCCCCATTTCCCGGCCATGGTAGCACAAGACTCCAAGGGTAATTGGCTAACCTGTACCCCATCACTGTAACCGCCGTGGTTTTCCCCTGGCAGATCACGTTCAAAGGTCTGTACATCTTCCCCGGCAATGGGTTGAATATGATGGTTGTTGGCGATAAGGGTATTCGGACTCAGCTCATGGATCAAACTATAGATTTCGTTATACTTCCAATCTGCTTGCTTTTGGTCCCAATGTCCATCAAACCAAATCATTCCTATTTCCCCATAATTGGTAAGTAACTCCGTTAGTTGCTTTTTCATAAAGCTAACATACTTTTCCCAAGCTTCTTTATCTCCTTTTTTACCTGCTTTGTAATCTTCCCTTTTCCAATCGAGTAGCGAATAATAGAAATTCAGCTTTATACCTTCCTTTTTGCAGGCCTCTGCCAATGCTTTTAACGGGTCTTTTCCGTAAGGCGTAGCATCTACAATGTTAAAATCGCTCGCATCGGTATCGAACATACTAAAGCTATCATGGTGTCTAGTGGTAATCGTAATATATTTCATCCCGGCGGCCTTGGCCAACTTTACCCATTCTTCGGGATCATAATCCTGAGGGTTGAAAAAACCTGCCAAACGCTCGTAGTTGTCAGCTTTTATCTTTTTTATGAACATGACCCATTCACCATCTGCCAAAACGCTGTACACGCCCCAGTGGATGAACATCCCGAACTTCATGTCCTGAAATTCCTTTCGGGCCTGTAAATTACCTTCGGTGGGGGTATAATCCGGCATTGGGAAATCATAGTGTTTTTGGGCATTACTGGTAAATGTAAGTAAACCTAATAGGCAAATAATGGCTATCTTATTCATATTGATTTGTTTTTTTATTTTTCTTAATTAATAACTGGGCTTGGACCCATTTCAAATTCCAAAACACCACCTTTGGTGATTTCTTCGTGAGAAATCCAAAAGCGATTCAATGGTTTTCCATTCAATTTGATTGTTTGTATATAAATATTTTCTTTTGAATTGTTTTGGGCGATAATCCTGAATGTTTTTCCTGGATAATAGTTGCTGTCCAATTTAATTTCGACATCATTGAAAACCGGACTCGTGATTTGGTATTTATTATCCCCCGGATTTATGGGATGAATACCAATGGAAGCCAACACATACCACGCAGACATTTGACCTACATCCTCATTACCGCATAATCCGTACGCATCGGTACCGTAAGCCTTATCACAAATTTTACGGGTATATTTTTGGGTCAAGTGCGGTACACCGGCTTCATTGAACATAAACGGTACATGATGCACAGGTTCATTGGCATGGTTGTAATAATTATTCCAAAGAAAGTCTTCGGGCGTGTTTTCAAAAAAAGTGATCAATTCATTTTTAAAAGCTTCTTCACCACCCATCAAGGTCTTTAACCCATCGATATCGTGGGGTACAAACCAACCTTGTTGAAACGGATTGCTTTCAATACACCCTTGGCCATGAACGGTTTTCCCTTTCCATTCCAACCAAGTTCCGGTGCTATCCTTAGCCCTAAACCAGTTGACTTCATCGTTCCAGATATTCTTATAATTTTTACTTTTTTCGAAATAGGTTTCGGCAATCCCATTTTTGCCCAACGCTTGTGCAAAGGTTGCCAACGCCCAATCGGAATAGGCATATTCCAAGGTTTTGGAAATGTGCTTGTGTGAATACCCTAACTCACCATTTCCTGTGTTGTTCACCGTGTTCAATGAATACTCAAAGGCTTTTTCCACATCGTAGTTACGAATTCCTTTTTGGTAAGCATCGTTAATTACCGAAACTGCAGGATTCCCCAACATTACGCCCGAATAGGAATTCAGCATTTCCCAGCGTGGTAAATATTCGCGACCACTTAACGCTGCCATTTGTAATAGGGAATTGATTTCATCATCGACCAATGCAGGATTGATAATGGTTTGTAACGGAAATTGTGAACGAAACACATCCCAACCACTGAAAATAGTACGGTAAGTAAAATTATCGGTTTGGTGCACTTGTTTATCGGCCCCTATATAGTTTCCGTTTACATCTGAAAAAGCCCGAGGATCGATTAAGGTATGATGAAGTGCGGTGTAAAAAATGGTTTTTTCCCTATCGGTTGCACCGGATACCGCTATGTTTGAAATGGCCGTACTCCATAAGTCACGTGCTTCTTGCCTGGTTTTATCGAATTCCCAATGATCGATATCGTGCTCGAGATTTTCCTTGGCACCTGCGATACTCACGAATGAAATGCCGCTTTTCACCAACACCTGTTCTCCTTCTTTTGTGCTGAAATCGGTATAAAACCCTAAATGCTTGCCTTGCATTTCATTTCTACCTTTAAAAATTTCGGCATTTTTAACTGCATCTTGATAATTTTCCCTTCTGATAAAACGCATCTTTCTAGGCACGTCAGGAATATCGGCACTCCAAATACCATAGTCTTTTAACGGCTTGCTAAATTGGCAGTGGAAATACACCACATAATCGGCGTTACCGGCCCCAGCGCCCCAGCCACCACCTTCCGGGGGACATTTCATCCAGCCTTCAATCGTGTTTTCGTCAACTACCCTGATGTATTGTTCCGTTGATGTACCACCAACGCGACGTGATAAATCGATTTGAATTCGTGAACTGTCATTTTCCGGATAAGTGAATCTGATTATTCCTGCCCTTGGTGCCGCCGTCAATTCTGCCTTTACTCTATAATCGGCTAAAGTCACTGCGTAATAGCCTGCTTGGGTTACTTCGGTATCATGTGAAAACCGAGATCGGTAACCATCTTCCGGGTTTTCAGGAACACCTCTATTCGTATGTAATTTGCCGGTTGTGGGCGTCACTAAAAAGTTGCCCAAATCGCCAAACCAACCTACACCGCTCATATGTGTAAAACTGAAACCTTCGAGTGTTGGATGCTCGTACGAATAGCCCGAACCATTATCACCACCCGTAAAAGTATCCGGACTTAATTGTACCAAGCCAAAAGGGGTTGCGGCACCCGGAAATGTTTTTCCAAAACCATGGGCATCTTTGGATTTTTTCCCATAGGTAATGGCCCCAATAATAGGGTCTATATAATCTACCGGTTGCTTTTCCCCTTCTACGACTATTGCCGCCACTGTATCATCTTTATCCGTTTTTGAGGATGAGCAGGATACAGCAACTATCATACTTAGTATAAAGCAGAAATAAAGCAGCGATTTTCTTTTTTGGATTCCCATATATGCGTTGTGTTCTTTTAGGAACTTAATGTGCTCCCGATTTTTCGGCAACTCCCGACTTATAAATATCGACAGGAACGTCATTCTGTTGTAACTCCCCAGAGGTAGTTCTTCCGTTTTCAACAATTCGTTCTAATTCTTCCGTTAGCCTTTTAACTATTTTAGGATGCTTTTTATATACATTGGTGGTTTCCTCCCAATCCTTTTTCATGTTATACAGCTGTATCTGGGGCAAACCTTCCATTACGGCTTTTTTATCTGTTGGGGCACTCCATCCTCCGGAACCTGGAGTCAATTCCAATTTCCATTTTTTATTTCTAATGGAGAATTTCCCATTAATGGAATGGTGCACCACCAATTTATAATCCGTTTTGGCCTTATTGTTTTTCAATAGCGGAAGAATACTGTACGAATCCACACCATCATCGGCATCCAATTCCACACCGGTGATCGCTGCACAGGTTGCCATTAAACTCGTCTGGCAGATAAGCTGGCTATTGGTTGTATTGGGTTTGATCTTCCCGGGCCATTTGACGATAAACGGGATCCGATGGCCACCTTCCCAAATATCGGATTTGTATCCCCTAAAATCCGCACTGGGGTAATGACCGAATTCTTTTTCCAATTTCCCTGCTTTGGCAACAGGGGCCGAACAGCCATTATCACTGGTAAAGAAAACAAGTGTGTTTTTTTCCAACCCGTTTTCTTTTAGTGACTTTAATACTTTGCCTACCACGAAATCTGTTTCCATTACAAAATCCGCATAACTTCCCATGCCACTTTTTCCTTGCCATTCCTCTGAAGGTACAACGGGGCTATGAGGGGAATTCAGAGCCAAATACAAGAAAAACGGTTCTTTTTTCTTTGTACTTTCCTTGATATAATCTTTGGCATGTTCACCCAAAAACTGGAGCATTTTTATTGGGGCCATATGATCTATAACCTTGTCATCTTTTATAACCGTATTCATTGAGGCGGAGTGATGAAAACCTATATAACCATCAAAACCCCTACTCACTGGCCCATTGGGCACATTAGCTCCGATTGGCGCATTAACCAACTTTTTACCGTTATACATGTCAAAAGGTTTTCCATCATTATCCAAAAAACTAAATCCCAAATGCCATTTACCCATGGCCATGGTAGTATAGCCCGCTTTTTTTAATAAACCGGGCACTGTTGTCAATTCTTTGTCTATCAAAGGTTCAAACTCATTACCGCCTCGTAACACGCCATTTTGTAGTTTTGATCTCCAAGAATACCTACCGGTTAATAAGGAATATCTAGATGGAGTACAAACCGCAGAAGCAGAATGCGCATCTGTAAAAGTCATACCCTCTTTGGCAAAAGCATCAATTGCCGGGGTTAGGATTTTTCCCTTTTCAGGGTTTAAGGCCTGTACATCACCATACCCTAAATCATCACAAATGATATATACGATATTTGGTTTTTCTTGTGCCTTTAACAGTTGCACGCTTAATAACAACATTAAAATCAACCTACATGTATTCATAACTACAATTTTATTTCAATCTTAATTCTAAAATTTTTCCTTTTTGTTCCCCTTTGTCATTGAACAAGGCGGCTTTAAGTAGGCTTTTGGGTTCTGCCCTAAACGCCTTGGTATATACCGCACTATTAATATCAGGTTCCGAGCCATCCAAAGTGTATCTTATCCTATACCCCACGCTCTCCGTTTGCAGGTATACAATTGCTTCTCCATGCAATTGGTCTATAGCATAGGAAGGATATACACTGTACAAACTTTTAGAAACGTTAATACCTTTACGCTCCAATTTGTCAAAATGGTAATCTTCTAAAGCGGTTTGAAAACGTTCCCAATTCTTGGTTTCGGGCAAACTCCATGAAACCTCAGCACTGGCTATTGCCCTAGGGTATAGCATATACTCGCAATGTTCTTGGGTAGGTGTAAACTCCCCCCATAAACTTGCTTGGTTACCCAGTACCAATTCTTTTTGGGCTTCAGTAAGTTCGGCTGCGACCGGCTCATGGCCATAAACCTTTGAAAGCGGTAAAACGACCTTTGGCCCTTCCGGCTCTGTAATGGTCGGCCCCTGCACCTGACTTATATATGAATATTTATAGGATGTCATTATCGTGGGATAGCCTTCTTGGGGGGCGGTTATTTGCGGGTTATACTTTCCCCTTCTCCAAGCCATGATCGTAGCTCCCGGGGCTCCATTTCCACTTAAAATCTCATCCCAACCGATCATGGTCTTCTTTTGCTTTTTTACCAATTTGTGAATACGCTGGATAAAATAACTTTGTAATTCTTCCTCATCCTCCAATCCGTTTTCCGATTTTGCTTTTTGGCAATACGGACACTTTTTCCAGTTCTTTTTATTGCACTCATCACCTCCGATATGCAAATATTGGGAAGGGAACAATGCAGCGACTTCCTTAATAACGTCGTTCAGGAATCCATAAGAATATTCCTTACCTGGACAAACCGTATTGTCAGGGGCTTTACCGCCAACGGCCACCTCAAAATCGGCTTCTGGATCATCATAGCAAAACAGTTCAGGATAGGATGCCACAAGCGCTTTACTATGGCCGGGAACATCTATTTCAGGAATGACCTCGACATTCCTTACCTTGGCATAGGCGATAACTTCCTTGATTTCCTCTTGGGTATAAAACCCTCCAACGGTTTTGGGCTCTTCCGCTGTGGCTTTTTCCCTTTCCCACCATGCAACGCCACTTCTATCCGCTCTCCAAGCTCCTTTTTCCGTTAGCTTGGGATACTTTTTGATTTCGATACGCCACCCTTGGTCATCTGTTAAATGCCAGTGGAATTTGTTCACCTTATACGAAGAAAGAACGTCTATTTGTTTTAGGATAAATTCCTTGGGTTGAAAATGTCTGGAAACATCCAACATGATTCCGCGCCAATGAAACCTGGGGTTGTCCTTAACCTCCATAGCGGGTATATTTACTTCCCCGGTATTTTCCAATGGGAACGTTTGCCGTAAGGTCTGAAAGCCATTGAATAGTCCGGCATAGTCTTTGGCAATGACAACAATAGATTCGGGTGTTATTTCAAGTAGATAGCCTTCTTCTTTTAACGAAGCCTTTTTTTCCAGTTTAAATAGAATGTGTTTTTCCCCTTTATCGGGCCCGTTATAGGAATACACAAGGTTGAGACCTAGATCGGATTGTATCTTTTCAGCGACATAAGGTATGAGTTGTCCCCTGAATTTTTTGGGAACGAATACCTTAGTGGTTTGGTCGAGAACAAACACACCATCGAAAAACTGAACGGATTCGGGCTGTGGTATGAAATTCGGGGAATTCTTTTGTGCTTCCCCGGTTATGGAAATAAGAAATAATGATATAATGAGTACTATTCTGTTCATGATTACAAGTTTTCAGCAATAATTTTCGCAACTTCTTTCCCCTGTTCTTTTTTGCCTAAATCGTTATAATGTACGTTACGGGGTTTAATAAACCAGTCCTTGGCATTGGGTTTGGTAAAGCTGTACAAATCGTTGATGGCAATTGATGGATAATCTGCCAAAACCTCCAAAGCCGCTTTGTTGTACTTTACACTATCGCCCGCAACCCTGCCATCGGCACCTTCATCAGGAACTGCGGTGGTCGTAGCAAAAATCAATTTTGCTTTTGGATATTCCTTCATCAGATATGCACAAATCCCATGTAGGTTTTCCTTATACTTTTCAATGGTGTTTACCTGCTTTCCGTTTTCTAAATCGAGCTTACCGTTTTTTACATATTTTAAATCGTGCAACCCGACATTAAAATGAATAACATCCCA
The DNA here is from genome assembly GCF_033101095.1 of Maribacter sp. TH_r10. Taxonomy (NCBI): domain Bacteria; kingdom Pseudomonadati; phylum Bacteroidota; class Flavobacteriia; order Flavobacteriales; family Flavobacteriaceae; genus Maribacter; species Maribacter sp. TH_r10. The sequence continues at coordinate 115,941 of NZ_JAWMPY010000003.1, forward strand.
ATCGAAATCCCAACCACCTTTCAAGTAAGGCTGAAACATGGTCGTTTTCATTTTTTCCATAAAAGGGATGAACTTATTACTTGATTGTCCGTTTTTATGAAACCTAAACACATTGGCTTTTCCTTCCAATTCGGTTCTTACTGTTGGGGTATAGCCTATTGAAATGGAATCGCCATAAATAAACACATTGGGAAGTTTCTTATCCGGATTTACATATGCAAAGGCTTCACCCTTGTTCGCAAGTTTGCCCCATGCTTCCCTACATACCCCTTCATCGTACTTCCTTCTAAAAAAACCTGTCGATGCGCAGGAAGAAACCCCAATATAAATGGAGGTGGCCCCTACATACTTTAAAAATTTCCTTCTTTCCAATTTAATTCCGTTATGTGTTTATTCCTTACTACTTAATTTTAAAAATGCCTCTTCGGTCGCCAGAGGCAACATATTCATTTTTCTAGCTCCTTTCGGCCCACCGCAACAATTCAATTTTTCAATAGGAACATTGTATAGGCTATCCACTTTTTTCGTATAAACAGGCTTTGCATCCCGATCAGGAAGACCATTCAATATACCTTCGAATTTTTCAAGTACCTGGGCCGATGCCCCTTCTCCAATCAGATTATGGGTTTCATAAGGGTCTGACTGTAAATCGAACACCCTTACAATGCGTTTTAAAGTATCGGTATACACCTTATATCGCCTATCACGAAGCACACGGTCCCTAAATCGGAACCAATTTTCCATTCGATCGTCCTCACCTATTTTTGCCGATAGTCCGCCCATAGCCAATATCCAATCCCGCTTACCGATTACACGCTCCCCTTTCAATACATCGGCAAATGAGTAGCCGCTCGTTTCGGCCTTATTCACGACATTCGCCAGATCAAGTAATGTCGGATATATGTCGGTAAAGTCGATAAGGGCATCGGTCGTGAAATGCATCTTATCGGGGGTCAAGACCAAAAAGGGTGCATTGATCCCGTTTTCGGTTAAAAACGATTTTCCTCCCCGAACATAAACCTCATCCCTTTTTCCGATGATGCCATTGGAGGTACCATTATCGGTGGTGAATATGAGGTAAGTATTATCCAGCAAACCATTAACTTCCAATGACTTCACTATTTTCCCGATAATGAAATCGGTATAACGTACCATCGCCTGATGCTTTTGGTATTTGGTTTTTGCCTCAGGTTCGTGGGGTGTATGCACAAAAGGGGCATGTGTTAAAACCATTGGATAATAAACACAAAGGGGCTTATCCTTGTTCTTTGACATAAAGTCGATGATAAAATCCGAAAAAATATCGGGTCCAAATTCACCTTCATAGGTCTTGCTGCCATTTTTCGTGAAGATATAAGGGTCCCAATACCGATTTTCACTGGGTTTATTACCCGACTCGTACCCCGTCCACATACAATATTCCTGAAAACCCGCATTTTCCATGGCTTTGGGTTCGATCCTAAAATCATTGATCTGCCATTTTCCCGCTATACAGGTGGCATATCCGTCATTTTGCACGGCTTTGGCAAAACTTGGATTTTTATCGGCATCAAAATTCACCCCATGCCCCCAACGGGGTACATCATAATGGTTTATCCACCCATTGGCAAACGGATATTGTCCTGTAATCAAGGCCACCCGACTGGGTGTACACTGTGGCATGGAGTAGGCATTGTCGAATGTAATTCCCGTTTCTGCCAACTTATTGATGTTAGGGGTTTCGATTTCCGTTGCCCCATACGATTCTATCCATTCTTTCCCCAGATCATCGACCATGATAAATACAAAGTTGGGTCTTTGAGGTACCTCCATCTGCTTACACCCTATCATTAGGGGAAGGAGCATTACCAACAACAACTTATATATCTTATTCATGATCGAACTATAATCTTTACCCTTTTGACTTACACCCAATAAAATGAGTGGGCCCCAAATACATTCATAACCCTTTAATTTCCATTTAAGGCTTAAGCATATTAAATCGAAACTACCAAGGTGTTGAACGATTTACCCTCAATGGCTGCCTTTACGACTTCCTCCCCTATGGTAACATTGAGTTCTTGCTTTTCATCCGTATCGTTATACGTCAAAAGGACTACGGTTTTATCGGCTTCATTGTAAAAAGCAATGGTATTGTCGACATCCCCGGCAGCCAATAACTTTACGGAGCCTGGAGCCACATAAGCGCTCAAATGTTTCATTAAGTAGAATTCAGGATTGTACACGATGGCCTTGGTCTTACTGTCTATAGAGATCATTGAATTTTGTTTCCAACCCCATTGGCTTTTGCCCGTTTCATCCAATACCATATTCCAATACATGTACGAATTCGCGCCGTTTTCAAAATAATGCTTCATTAAACCGAAGGTATGTTCAGCCGCCTTCCAATCGTTGGACCCATCACCGCATTCGGTCTCGGTCTGCATCAATCGCATTTCTGGATAAGTGGCATGAACCGCTTTTATCGCCCCTTTACCGGCCCACTGAAAACCGATTCCATCTACATACTCTTTTGCATTCTTATACTCAATAACATCGGTTACCCTTTCCAATTGTGGACGCTCGACGGTACCCAACCAAATCTCCGTATCCAAGTTCTCAGATTTGAATTTAGGCCCTAGATAATCAGCAATGAATATTCCTAAATCTTGAGGTTTCCAGACACAAGACGGGAAATTTTGAGCTGAATTGGGTTCATTCTGTACGTGTACCGCACTAATATCGATACCTGCTTCTTCGTAAGCTTTTACAAATTTCGCAAAGTATAATGCATACGCTTCAAAATATTCCGGTTCTGTAATAAATCGTGACACCAACTCTTCGGTTGAGCTCCATTCTTCTGGTAAATCGTTAAACTCAGGGTTCGACTTGCAGGCATAATGCTTACTGTGCTTCATCCAAGAAGGTGGACACCAGGGTGAAGCCCAAACTTCTACTTCAGGATTTATTTTTTGCGCTTCCTTGATGTATGGGATCAAACGTTCCTTATCCCTATCGATAGAGAAATTTTCCATGGCGAAATCCCCATCGGTTTCGTTATGGCTATACCAGTTAACCGCATAGTCATTGGCCCCTATCGGCATTCTACTAATGTTGAATTTGCAACCGGAATCAGTGTCAAAGAAATCATTTAGGATCTGTTGTTTTTCTTCCGGGGTTACCATATTTAAAGCTTCCCATCCCAATTCATTGAAACAACCTCCGAAACCATCTATAGTCTGTTGCTTTTTACTTAAATCTAAATTGATCGTAATTTTAGCCAACTCCCCTTCACTTGTTCCGGTATATACTTTGGTCTCCCAAAGGTCATCGTTTGTAGAACTTACCCAATCTACCTTTATTTCAGGCTCTTGTTTACATGAATAACTGGCCAATAGAACAAAAATAACTGCGATTTTAAATACTTTCATAACTTATTATTTTACGTTTAATATACCTCTTAGGCGAATATCCTTTGAAGATGCCCCGATCATAATCCTAAAATCCCCGGATTCCACTACCCGGTTCAAATCTTTATCCAGCATGGATAATTTTTCCGGATCCAGCTCAAATGTGATTTGCTTTTTCTCCCCCGCTTTCAATGAAATACGTTGAAACCCTTTCAATTCCTTTATAGGTCTTGACACTGAAGCCAATTCATCCCTGATATACAGTTGAACCACTTCATCCCCATCAAATTGACCGGTATTCTCCACTGTACAGGAAACTTGGACGGAATCATTCTTGGCGATATTGTTTTTACTAAACTCAAGGTCGGTATATTCAAAGGACGAATAGCTCAACCCATAACCGAATGGAAACAAAGGTTGCCCCGTAAGATTATGGTAGTTATCGCCCCTTCCCGTGGGTTTATTATTATAATACAGCGGACATTGGGCCGCATCAACAGGGAAGGTTATCGGTAAACGCCCTGCAGGACTTTCATCCCCGAACAACACATCGGCCAAGCCATTACCCCCATTTTCACCCGGATACCAAGCCATCAATATTCCATCGACATTTGGTTTCCAATCGGCCATGGTAATGGCACTACCTCCAACGAGAACAACTACTGTCGGTTTACCTGTTTTAGCAACGGCGTTAATTAATCTTTCTTGATTTTCCGGTAAATCCAATAGGGCCCTGTCCCTAAATTCGCCCTCATGTATACCGGCAACCACTACAGCCACATCGCTTTTTTTAGCTGCTGAAACTGCATCTGAAATTTGTTTGTCCAAATCATCCACTACGCCATGATCCCATATCATCTTGAACTTGGCATTCCCTGCGGATTCAAAATACTCCAATTTTATATCATATTCCTTACCTGCTTGGAACCTGAACGGTTTTACTACGGTGTTATAGGATTGTTTCTGCCAATTGTCAATAACCAACTCCCCGTCCAAGTAAAATCGATACCCGTCATTTCCTTCAATACCGATATGGACCAAACCTGATTTGGGCGCCTTTAATTTCCCTGTCCATCGCGCAGAAAACCAATCGTAGGGTAAATCCTCATGCGGGGAAAAGAGGGTCCATCCAAATTGGATCTTTTTATCGATTCGCTCCACTTTTGGCGTACCGCTAAGTTTGATATTATCAAAATACGATGCACTCAGGCCGGCCTTTTCTTCTCCATCTTCAACGGTAGAAAGGAATTCTGGGGCAACCACTTTATAGGATTCTTCTTTAAAGGTAACTCCTTCTGCATAGGAAACATTGGCCTCCCCAATTTTATTGACAACCCCATCATATATGGAGACTTTGTCGTTACCGGGACCGCTATACCCCCCTAAACGGGCAGCCTTGGCATCATACCCGATAAGGGCCACTTTGGCCGCCTTTTTCAACGGCAACACTTGATCTTGATTCTTTAACAATACCATGGATTTGGCCGCTGCTGTCCGGGCCAACTCCCTATGGTCTTTGTGACCGTTCCAAAGTGCAGCTTCCTCAACATCCACATATGGATCCTCGAACAATCCCAATTCGAATTTTGCCTTTAGGATACGACTTACCGCTTCGTCTATGGCGGCTAAGTCAACCATCCCTTTTTCATAGGCTTCCCAGAAAAGTGGATAGTGATTGTAATTGGTTTGAAACATGACATCCAATCCCCCTTCAACGGCGTCTTCGGTGGATTCTGCGTAGTTTGCCGCAGTAAAATGTAACACATTGGCCCCTCCCGTTGCTCCCGCATCAGAAATCACAAACCCGTCAAAGCCCCATTCTTCTTTCAACTTTTTTCGAAGTAACCATTCGTTTGAGGTACACGGACTACCATCAACAGAATTATAGGCCGTCATTACAGACCTTGCCCCGGTTTTTTGAAATACGGTTTTAAATGCCGGAAAATAGATTTCCTCCAACAGGCGTTCGTTAAAACTAATAGGGTAACTGTCCCTACCTCCTGCGCCCACATTGGCCACAAAATGTTTTGGCGTGGTAATGACATCCTCACGTTCAAAGGCCCCTATAAAAGCAGATGCCATTTGTGTGGTCAAATAGGGATCCTCCCCATAGGTCTCTTCAACACGCCCCCAACGTACATCCCTGGCGATATTCAGAACAGGTGAAAGTATTTGTCTAATACCCCTGGTCTTGGTTTCTTTTGTTATCGCTTTGGCCACATTCCCCACTAAAGTGGTATCCCAGGTGGCGGCCAAAGCTATAGCCTGTGGATAAGCAGTGGCTCCATCCCGGGCCAAACCATGCAAAGCTTCATTAAACGGGATGATAGGAATGCCCAAACGCGACTCCTCTATAAAGTAACGCTGTATCTCATTGATTTCCTCCGCCATTTGTTTGGTACTTCCCGTTGAACCGTAATCCATAATTTGTTCAGCAGCATTGTCATTCTTTCCTTTGGATGAAATCTGAAACCCGAAAATACCATGTTTCAATTTATCTTTTCCAATGCTTAAATCCCCAGGGATCATGAACATTTGCCAGAACTTTTCTTCCAACGTCATTCGACCCAATAAATCTTCAACACGTTCATCGACTGATAGGTTGGGATTCTTGTAAGCCGGATTTTCATCGTCCCGATTTTGGGAACATGACCAAATACATATTCCAAAAAGGGCGATCAGTGTTATATTAAATAGGTATTTCAACTTATATACTTTTAAATTAATTTGGAATTTATTTTATATGCTCCAACTGTGGCCAATCCTCAACGGTGTCATTCATTTGTTTTTCCCCCTCGGTACTTCTACCGTTATTGATGATTTGTAGTAAATCGGTCCTATATTCGGCGATCACTTCCGGAAATTCGGCTTGGAGGTTGTTCTGTTCTCCCATATCCTCTTTTACATTATAGAGCTGCACTTTGGGCAAAGTGTCCAAAATCGCTTTCTTTACATTCTTACTTGGGTAGCTCCAACCACCGGAACCTAAACAAAAATTGACTTTATAGTCTCCTTTTCTATAGGCGAACTCCCCATCAACGGAATGGTGTACAATACTTTTCCTTAAAGGTTTTTGCGATTTTATGTTCGTTGCCGCAAGGTGACTATAGCTATCAACAGCTACATCATCGGCAAAATCGGCCCCTATTAAATCGGCTACGGTCGCAAACAAATCCGTAGTACAAACCAATTGATCCGATTTGGTGGGTTCAATGGTTCCTTTCCAACTCATGATATACGGTACGCGATGGCCACCTTCATAAATATCGGATTTAAACCCCCTAAAGACATAACTTGGATTATGCCCTTTGGCCTTTAGTTGCTTATAATTGGCTGCGGGGGAGCAACCGTTATCACTGGTGAAAACGATCAATGTATTTTCGGAAATCCCATTTTGTTCCAATGCCTTTGTGACTTCACCAACCACCCAATCAACCATTAAAACAAAATCCCCATATGGGTTATCCAAGCCACTTTTCCCTTGAAACTCCTTGGTGGGAAGAATAGGGGTATGTGGTGCCGGTAACGGCATATAAATGAAAAACGGTTTATCCTTATTTGCATTTTCAGCAATAAAATTCACCGTGCGTTCCGTAATCTCCGGCAGGGCCTCTTCATGGGAAAAATCTTTGGATGTCGGTCCTTTTCTCCAGGTTGCCTGACCTTTTTTGCCCTTGGTGGTATCTGTCGGCACCCTAGTTGGCATGCCATTTTCAACCCATACATAAGGAGGCATATCCAAAGAACCACAAAAGCCATAACTATAATCGAATCCGTGGGTATTAGGTCCGTTTTTAACCGGTATGGTATAATCTACCTCGGGACGGGCCTTTAGATGGTCTATACCCAATGAGTCGGTATTTTCCAAGGTCCAATCCCACCCTAAGTGCCATTTGCCGATATATGCCGTAGCATACCCATTTTCATTCAAAAAATCGGCAACCGTGGTTTCCTCTTGTTGTATGAGTGATTTGGAATACCCGCTTAACACCCCTTTTTTAAGGGTGGTACGCCAATTATAACGTCCTGTCAAAACACCATAACGGGTGGGGGTACAAACCGAAGAACTGGTATGTGCATCGGTGAACATGACGCCTTCTGATGCCAGGTTATCGATGTACTGTGTCTTTATCTTGGAATTCTCATTATACGATGAAACATCGCCATACCCCAGATCATCGGCCAATATATAAATGATATTGGGTTGAACTGGCTCCTTTTTTGACTTGCACGAACATAGTACAACACTGAGTACCGCTATTTTCAGGATCGATTGTATTGACATTATTTCTTTAATAAATGTTCCTTATTCCTTTTGTTCCCTTGTAGCTCCTTATCAAACCCTTCCATCATTTTTTGCAATTTTTCAACGATTTTAGGATGTTCGGAGGCTATATTCCTACTTTCCGAAATGTCTTCCTTCAGGTTATATAAAGCGACCCCGTCTGTGGTAACCCTTAATTTCCAATCGCCTTTTCGCACGGCTTCCAAGGTTGATTCCTTATAGTAATAAAACCCTTCCTTGTAATGGGGTGATTTACTTTTCTTACCGGACAACAATTTCCAGATATTCTTGCCATCGATAGGTTTTTCGGGTAAATCACTATGGGTCAAATAGGCTAATGTAGGTAAGATATCAATCGTTGAAGCAAGCTCGTTGCAAACGGTATTCGCAGGTATTTTCCCCTTATATTGTGCGATCATGGGTTCACGCATGCCTCCTTCATAGGTGTCGAACTTATAACCTCGCAATGGATAGGCGCTACCGCCATGTCCGTTCTTTAAATCCCACGGCCCGTTATCCGAAGTAAAGATCACCAAAGTATTGTCGTCCAAGCCTAAAGTGTCCAAGGTTTTTAAAATTTCACCCACACTCCAATCAATTTCCTCGATTACGTCCCCATACAGACCTCGTTTACTCTTACCTTTAAATGCTTCTGAGGCATGTAAAGGAATATGGGGCATTGAGTGTGCCAGGTATAAAAAGAAAGGGCCTTCTTTATGCTCTTCAATAAACTTCACTGCCTTTTTGGTATAGCGCTGGGTCAATGTGTTTTGATCTACGGGATATTCGATGATTTCGTTTTGCTCGGTTAACGGAACTTTACCTTTCCGCCATTTCTCTTGCCTAAGGCTATCCATGGTCATCCCTTCCCTGAATAAAATGTGTTTTGAAACCTTTGCTTCTGGATAAACCGACATATCGTTGCTATATGGAATACCATAATACATATCGAACCCTTGAGCGGTCGGCATATATTGATCCCTATCCCCTAAATGCCATTTCCCGATACAAGCAGTGGCATACTCTTGGGTTTTAAGCATATCGGCTATCGTCAATTCCTCGTTCGACAATCCCCCGGGTATGTTGGGCCATAGCACTTCGGGCACTCCTATACGGGGAGGGTATGCCCCTGTTAACAACGCCGCCCTCGAGGGTGAACATACTGAGGAGGCAGAATAAAAATCGGTAAATTTCATCCCGTTTGATGCCATCGTATCCAGGTTTGGCGTACTGATCAAAGGGGACCCAAAAACCCCGACATCCTGATAGCCTTGATCGTCGGTGAAGATCAGTATCACGTTGGGTTTTTCTGTTTTCTTTTGGGCCAAGACCAAATGGCTCCAACCAAAAACAAGGGTCAAAAGGATTGCTAATTTTTTCATGTCTGCTATTTTATAATGATTGTAATGTACCATCAAAAGAATATGTTCCGCCCTTTTCAGTTTCAAATTCCATTTGCTTATCCCCATATACCAAAATACACTTGCCACCAGCTTTCGATAATACCTTGACGCCGGTCAGCCGCGAATCTTCCCAAGTAAAATCCAACTCAAAACCACTTCGGGCGCAAACGCCGGAAATACTTCCTTGTGGTAGTGCCTGCGGTAAAGCCGGTAGTAGTTCTATCTTCCCCAATTGACTTTGAATAAGCATTTCCAAGATACCCGAAGCCCCTCCGAAATTCCCGTCGATTTGAAACGGTGGATGTGCATCGAACAAATTGGAATACGAGCCACCCCCGACTTTACCATCCGGTTTTTCGGCAGGACTCAGTAGTTTATGCAATAGTTCATAAGCATGATCCCCATCTTTAAACCTCGACCAGAAATTGATTTTCCAAGCCAAACTCCATCCGGTGCCATTATCCCCTCTGAATCTTAAGGATTGTTTTGCCGCCTCCATGAATTCGGGAGTATCCTCATAGTTGATTTCATTCCAAGGGTGAACCCCCCATAAATGGGATACATGCCTATGATGTACCTCGGGATCGTCCTTATCTTCCAACCACTCTTGTAACTGCCCATGTTTACCAATTTGGTTTGGCGCTATTTGTGGAATAAGGGTTTTTAATTCCGCTGCAAAATCGGTATCCTCACCTAAAATAGCAGCTGCCTCAATAGTGATATCGAACAATGCCCTTATAATCTGATGGTCCATGGTCGGCCCGGCAACCAAACCTCCTATTTCCGGGGAATTGGATGGGGAACTTATTAAATATCCTGTTTGTGGGTCTTTGTATAAATATTGGGAATAGAACAAGGCCGCCTCCCGAATAAGCGGATATCTTTCTTTTAAAAACCCTTTGTCCTGTGTAAACAGATAGTGCTCCCAAATATGGGTACTTAGCCAACCTGCCCCTCCCAACCAAATACCATGGTGTGAAGCATTTACCGGGGCCGCACCACGCCAGATATCCACATTATGGTGTGCGATCCAACCGTCGGCATTGTAATGCGCCTTAGCAACCTTTGCCCCCGTAATCGATAGGTCTTCAATTAAATCGAACAAGGGTTCGTGGCATTCACTTAAATTATACATTTCTACCGGCCAGTAGTTCATTTCCAAATTAATATTCGTGGTGTAACTACTAAACCAAGGGGGAGTTAATTGATCATTCCAAATACCCTGAAGTGTAGCTGGTTTTGTTCCCGGACGACTACTGGCAATGGTCAAATAGCGTGCGTATTCCACATACAAGGCCACCAATTGCGGATCATTGGGATCTTTCCAGAAATCGTAAATCCTTTGGTTGGTCGGATTTGCCGATTTACCGTTATCCCCAAAACTGATCTCAAAACGGTTGAATAACGTTTGATAATCCGCAATGTGTTTCGACTTAACGGCTTCGTAATCGGTATTCGAAACCTTGGCCAAGGTTTCCGGAACTATTTTTTCAGGGTTACCCGACACATCTTCAAAATCGATATAATTCGTTGCAGCGGTCAAATAGACCGTCGCTTTTGAAGCTTCGGTTATTTGAAGTTTCCCTTCGGTGTTTTCAATATTCCCGTCGGTTACTATCTTCAAGGTTGAAACACCTCTTAAAACACCATCCTTCACCTTTACCACCAAGGTTTGCGAATCGTTTGTCGTCACTACGGATTTATCTTCATGGATGGCATCCAACCACAAGTCGAAATTAAGGGCTTTAGCCTTACTCGCCTTTAAGTGTATGGCAATAACTTGATCAGGAAAACTGGAGAATACCTCCCGCTTATAATCCACATCGTTAACCGTATAGGATACCGAACCAACGGCATTATTTAAATTTAGTTCGCGTTTATAGTTTTTGAAGTTGTCATGATCTTTAAAATCGATATAAATATCACCAAACGGCTGATAATGAATTTGTTTTATGGGATCGCTCATAAAATGGTCCTGAGCCAATTTTTGAGCTTCAAGCTGTTTACCCTCAGTTAATAATTCCCTGATTTCCCCTAGATATTCGCCTGCACCTTCGTGGGCATAATCGTGGGGCTGTCCACGCCAAAGGGTTTCTTCATTAAACTGGATATGTTCCTGGGCCACACCACCGTAGATCATTGCGCCTAAACTGCCATTTCCAACAGGTAGGGCTTCCGTCCATTTTGCCGCTGCTTCAGTGTATTGAAGATCAAGGTCTTCTTTTTGTTTTTCCCTATCCTTGGGTTTTGCACAAAAAGTCAACGTAACACATAAAAACAGTACTGGAAGCTTCTTAATCATATCGTTAATTTCAGTTTTCATTGCTTGAACCCTATTAGTTATCAACCATTTATTTCAACATAAAATGGATAGTAGAATTTTAATTCCCCTTCTTTCTCTACATACATTTTCGGCATAATGGTTATTTCACCTTTATTCAATTTTACATTCGGAAATTTTAAGCTGGTTTGCCCTTCACCCTTAAATTCGACGGTTTTGGTCTCATCCCCAATAATCAATTCCAATTTGCCATTCGTATCCATCTCACGATCTAAATGAACCGTAATATCAAAAGATTTAGAGGCATCGATGACGACATCCCAATACATCAATTGCTTTTTTGAACCTTCTTGTTTTTTAAAATGTGCATCGTTTTGATTTAACATTACGGGATTCTCGTACGCCGTACCTATGATAGGCTTAGGGGAATTTAGTATATGCTCGGAAGACTCCATGGAATCGAGCCAATTGTCCATTTCCGATTTTAGTTCGGTCACCATCCCACTATTGTTTTCAGAAATATCATTTTGTTCAAAGGGATCTTTACCCAAATCGAACAATTCGAACTTATCATTACCCTCATCGTCCTTGCCAACACCTACAAGTTTTAGATCTCCTTTTCTGGTAGATACGTTTCGGTACCTTACCGGAGCTGCCCTCGCCCAATATCTGCTGATGTACCGTTCTGGAAGATCTGCGTTAGACTTGGTCAATAAAGGCATTAGACTCCTTCCTTCTATATCCAAATCGGTCGGTATCTTGGCACCGGTCAATTCTGCTATGGTTGGCAAAATATCGTAATGGGCCGCAGGGGTCTTTATATCCCTGGCTTCTTTAAATGCTTTTGGATAGTACCAAAAACTCGGTACCCGTACCCCTCCTTGGAAGACTGAACCTTTTCTTCCCCGCATACCGGCAATATATCTTGGATGCTGCGGACCATTGTCCGTCATAAAAATGACCAACGTATTCTCCTCTAGACCCAAGGTTTCCAATTTATTGAAGAGCAAACGTAGGTTGTCATCGATATTGGTAACCATACCGTAAACCTTCCTGGCATTTTCACGACTTTGCTCCGTTACTTTTGGATATGGCATGCCTTGATCTATCAAGCCCGCATCGGGATCCGTATCCTTATACATATCATAGTACTTTTGTGGTAATTGTAACGGTCCGTGAGGAGCGTTGAACGATAGATAAAGAAAAAAAGGATTCTCTTTGTTATCCTCAACAAAATCCATGGCAGCTTCCGTAAAAACGTCTGAGCAATACCCTTTTGTTTGTACCTGCTTCCCGTTTTTCCAAAGAACGGGATCAAAGTAGCTGCTATCCCTTTTTAAGGTATTGGGCCAATCCCCGTACTGGCCTATGCCTCCTGACAAATGGTTCAAAGTATAATCGAACCCTTGATCTTGGGGACGCATGGGATAATTGTCTCCCAAATGCCATTTGCCGATCATACCTGTTTTATAGTCAGCTTCTTTTAATAACTCGGCAATCGTAACTTCTGAAGGTGCCATCATGGCCCCACCCATATAGGTGTCATGCACCCCAGTACTCATACAGTATTTACCGGTCATAATCGCCGAGCGGGTCGGGGCACAAACCGGATTTACCAAAAACTCATCAAAACGTACACTACGCTTGGCCAAACTATCCAAAACAGGGGTTTTGATATTGGGGTTCCCGTAATATCCCAAATCCCCAAAACCTTGATCATCGGTAATGATCAATATAACATTGGGTTTCGTTGGTGCTTCCTCTTTTTTGGCCTCGGAACAACTTCCAAAAGCCAACAGTAACGCCAAAAGGCATGCGTAAATAATCTGCTTCATGATTAATTATTTTTTGGTGGATATATATACATCTTCAGTCCAAGCTTTTAATTTTTCCAGCATTGTTCCAACCCTTTCAGGATGCTGCCCCGCTACATTATCATTTTCCCCGATATCTTCCTTTAGGTTGTACAATAAAGGCTCGGCATCCTTTTTTTGTAAAATGAGTTTCCAGTCGCCTTGTCGTATTGCTTTTCTACCGGCATACCCCCAAAATAAATCCCGTTGTGGCAAGGCTTCCCCTACAAGGAGGTTATTCTTGACACTAAGACCATCCAATCCTTTTGGGATTTCAGCTCCGACCAAACCCATAATAGTGGGGAAAAGATCCATGGTTAAAATAGTTTCATCATTAACCTGATTTGGGGCGATTTTACCCGGATACCATGCCATGGCGGATACCCGATGTCCCCCTTCCCATAAGGTGGATTTATAGCCTCTTAAATCGCCATTGCTCCCAACTTTTCTTGAAGCACCGTTATCCGAACAAAAGAACACCAAAGTGTTTTTATCAAGCTTCAGTTTTTTTAAGGTTTCCATAACCTCACCAATGCCTTCATCCATAACTTCGACCATTTCTTTATAAATGGCGTTAAGTTCTTCTTCGGATACTTTCTTTTTCTGTTTGGTTCCGTCTTTCCAACCTACATAGCGTTCAGCTTCCGATTTACGCCCTTGAAACGGTCCGTGAGGTGCTTCATGCGGAATGTAGAGTAAAAAAGGTTCGTCTTTATGGCGTTCAATAAAATCCACGGAATGTTTCGTGATCAAATCTGTTGAATACCCTTTTTCATTTTTTATGGTATCCCCTACCCACCAATCTTCGTACCCTTCCTGATCGATATGGGAATGATAGTCCACATTACCCGAAACATAACCGATATACTCATCGAAGCCTTGCTGTATGGGGTTGAATTTGGTTTGATACCCAACATGCCATTTCCCGAACATGCCGGTAACATACCCTGCTTCTTTTATCGCTTCAGCAAACGTTTTTTCACTGGGATCCAAACCTTTGTCACGATCATGTTTGGCCGTTACGACTCCATCTATACCAACACGTTGTTGATATTTCCCTGTCAAAAGGGCCGCCCGTGTAGGACTACAAACGGATCCGTTGGCATGAAAGTCGGTAAACCTGATTCCTTCAGCCGCTAAATTATCCAAGTTGGGCGTATTGATCAATGTACTCCCGTAACATGATAAATCGCCATACCCCATATCATCGGCCATAATAATGATGATATTCGGTTTTTCCTGTCTTTGTGCTGTACAATGGGTCATTGCCAAGGCAAAAAGGAAAAGGATGGGAAGTTTGATAAGTTTATCGATCATAACGGTTTTAGAAAATAGTTCGGCTTAAATCAATCGTTCCAATGTTTTTCAACAATCGCCAATATTTCCGGATTATCAAGATCCGTATCGCCCAAGTTTTCACGTTGTTTTAAAATCTCGGTTTTCATTTCGGCAATGATGTCTTTGTATTTTGGGTCGTTATAGGCGTTATGCAACTCATGGGGATCTTCTTGTAAATCATAGAAATCCCAGAATTGATCTTGTGCGGCCCCCTTAAATCCGTTGCCATAAAAGAATGCCAATTTGTAACGCTGGCCACGGATACCGAAATGCCCCGGTCTGTCTTTCGAATGGTCCCAGTACCGGTAATAGCCATAATCCCTCCAACCGACTGGAGTATTTCCTTTTAAATTCTCACGGAAGCTGCGTCCTTGCATGGTCTTTGGATAATCAATCTGCGCATAATCGGCAAACAGGGCCGAAAAATCGACATTTTCAATAAGGTCCTTATTTCTGGCACCGGCCCTAACTTCTTTTGGGTATCGGATCACAAATGGCATATGAATGGATTCTTCAAAAATCAGGCGCTTATCAAACCAGCCATGTTCCCCCAAGAAATAGCCTTGGTCCGCGGTGTAGATGACCACGGTATTTTCTGCCAGTCCGGATGCTTCCAAATAATCCAAAAGCTTACCGATATTATCATCCACGGCCGCACCCGAACGCATAAAGTCCTTCACCATTTTTTGATACGTCTTATACCTCGCTTCTTCTTGGGTCAATCCTTCCACGGAAAAAGGTAACCCCGGATAATTCATGAAATCTTTTCTTAAGGAAGTGTCTGCCGTAGCTTTTAAATATCGTTTCTTAAGGTTATCCATAGACTGACCTAAAAAAGAACGCCCTGTAGTAGATGCCCCATTATCATAAAAAGATTCGGGAGCAGGAATTTCCTGATCTTTGTACAAATGCGCAAAACGTTCCGGATAATCATAGGGTTCGTGTGTGGCCTTAAAATGGCACATGGCCATAAAAGGCTTTTCCTTATCCCGGTTTTCAATCCAATCAATGGTCATATCCGCAATGATATCGGTGCTATAGCCTTTGTATTGTTTACCACCCCCATAATAATCTTCCCAATTCTCCTTGGTTTTCAAAATAGGATCGTGGTACTCCCCTTGACCCGGAAGCACACAGTAGTAATCGAAACCGGCCGGCTCTTGCTTTAGGTGCCACTTGCCGATGATAGAGGTTTGATACCCCCCTTTTTGCATTTCCTTGGCAATATTGTTATACTGTGGAGATAAGCCCGCATCCAATATCCTGACCCCATTTACATGGCTGTATTGGCCAGTAAGTATGGTGGCCCTACTAGGGGTACAGATTGAATTTGAGACCAAGCAATTATTCAAAACGGTGCCTTCGTCGGCGAGACGATGAAGGTTCGGCGTATGTACATAATCCTCCAAAATACCCCCATATATCCCCCATGCCTGTGAGGTATGGTCATCGGCCATGATGAATAGGATATTAGGTCTTTCTTGTTCTTGTTTTTTTGATTCACCTTCTGTTTTACTTTTACAACTAGTTGCCGAAAAAGAAACCAAAAGCACTAAAGTATAAAGCCTTACCAATGTTTTCATTATTTATTATAAATTTATTCCGTTACTTCCAATTTAACTGTCGCAAAGTTGTCCGATGCGGCACCGATACCGATTTCAAATATTCCAGGTTCAACTACTTTTTCATGTTTTACCGTATCAAAAAAGGATAAATCCTCTGGGGTGATCTCAAAACTTACGGTAGTTGACTTTTTGGGCTTTAAGGAGATTCTTTTGATGCCCCTCAAACTTTTCAAGGGTCTCTTCACCGAACTTTCAACATCCTTGATATAAAGCTGAACCACTTCATCCCCCGTGTATTTGCCCACATTGGTTACTTTAACCGATACTGTGGTCGAACCTGTTGCAGTGATTTTATCTTTTGCTAATTTTAATGTGCCATAACTGAAATCGGTGTAGCTTAATCCGTACCCAAAAGGATAAAGAGCCTCCCCTTCAAAATACCGGTATGTCCTTCCTTTCATAC
Source organism: Maribacter sp. TH_r10 (assembly GCF_033101095.1). Classification (NCBI taxonomy): domain Bacteria; kingdom Pseudomonadati; phylum Bacteroidota; class Flavobacteriia; order Flavobacteriales; family Flavobacteriaceae; genus Maribacter; species Maribacter sp. TH_r10. The sequence goes on from NZ_JAWMPY010000003.1 coordinate 132,518, forward strand.
TATAATTGACAAACGGAGACAATTCTTTGACCGTTTTATAAAAAGTAACCGGCAACCTTCCGGACGGGTTGTAATCCCCAAAAAGCACATCCGCTATTGCGGTACCTCCAAGTTCCCCAGGATACCAAGCCTCTACAATGGCAGGTAGGTTTTCATTCTCCCAGTTAACCGCCAACGCACTACCGTTCAATAATACCAAAACAACGGGTTTGCCTGTTGCATGTAGTGCCTTTAAAAGTTCTTTTTGAACCTCTGGCAATTCAATATCGGTTTTATCACCACCGTCAAACCCTTTGGAGTTGACCGGCATTTGCTCACCTTCCACACCTGGCGATATCCCCCCAACAAAAACTATCACTTCGGATTTTTCAGCCAATGCAATTGCTTTTTCAAAGGAAGTTTTATCGGGTGAAGCCCATAAGAACTTCAATTTAGCAGGATACCCTTCATGGAAATACTGAATTTTAACTTGATACGATTTCCCTTTTTCCAATTGAACGGTTTCTTTTACGACCCTTCTTTTTAAATCCTTGGTATTATCCACTAGCATCTTACCATCAATGGCCAAAGTATATCCCCTACTACTTTGTAGTCCTAGGTCGTATTCCCCAGAGACATCCACTTGAAGGCTGCCTGTATATTCCACGGCGAATTTAGCTTCGTTCAATCCTTCAATGGGGTAAAGGTTCCAATTTGAATTGATACCTTCCTCCACTCTGGTGACGACTGGAGTCCCTGAAAATTCGTGATTGTTATAATACTTGGCTTGTAATCCTTTTTTACTTTCAAAGCTTAGGAATGCGGCAGGGATCAATGACATGGCCGGCTCTTTGGAAATCAATTCCGTACCCGCTTCATAATACACTTGTGTGTTTTTGGAAACCTTATTTTGAATCCCTACCAAGGGGGTAAAATATTGTGACGGGAAGCCGTTGTAGTTTCCTAATAGCACTTCCAGATCATTGGCATTGGGACCTATGACCGCAATGGATTTCAAATCTTTCTCAAGGGGTAGGGTATTATTGTCGTTCTTTAAAAGTACCATGGACTTTCGGGCGGTTTCCAAGGCTAATGCCCTGTGTTTTTCCGAACTTACCACGCTCATGGGAATACTTGCATAGGGCACGGACTCCGGAGCATCGAACATTCCTAATTTGAATCGTGCCTTGAATATCCTTTTTAAAGACACATCGATCTCATCCTCAGTAATATCACCCCGTTCAACGGCGCTAATCAAATAGGAATAACGTGAACCACAATTTAAATCACAGCCCGCCTTAACAGCAACTGCAGCGGCTTCTTCTTTGGAGTCCACATAATTGTGGTAATCATGAATATCCCTTATGGCATTACAATCCGAAACAACATAGCCTTCAAAACCCCAATCTTTCCTTAGGATCTCATCAAGTAATTGATGGCTTGCACAGCAAGGCTTACCCATATACCTATTATAGGCCGCCATTATCGAATACGCTTTTCCTTCTACCACAGTAGCTTCAAAAGCCGGTAGATAGGTATCGTACAAATCACGTTCAGTAGTCGTGGCATCAAAAAAATGCCGCTCAGGTTCGGGACCGCTGTGTACGGCAAAATGTTTGGGTGTAGCGACCAATTTCAAATATTTTGGGTCGTTCCCTTGTAACCCTTTCACAAAATTAACCCCCATACGAGCGGTCAAATATGGATCTTCACCATAGGTTTCCTGTCCACGACCCCAACGAGGATCCCGAAAAATATTGACGTTTGGAGTCCAGTAGGTCAATCCTTCATAGCGTTCAAAAGAATTGTTTCGTAACGCTTCATGGTGCTTTGCCCTTGCTTCATCGGATATCACTACGGCCGAATTGTAAATTAGGTCGGTATCGAAAGTAGCGGCCAAACCAATAGCTTGGGGAAAAACGGTTGCTTTGCCGGCACGGGCCACCCCATGCAAACACTCATTCCAATATTCATACGCGGGAACATTCAAACGTGGAATGGCAGGGGCATCATTCATCATTTGTCCTACTTTTTCTTCCAAAGTCATTTTGGATACGAGATCGTCGACCCTTTCCTCAATACCTAGGTTTTCATCTAAAAAAGGATAAGGTGTCTGTTGCGCATTGAGGCCTAATGACCATACCGCTATTACCAAAAGACTAACTACTATCGGGGTTTTCATTTTTAAGGCTTTTTTTTTACTCGAATTGAATCTTTTTGAGTTTATTAGTTTTATTTATAATTCACTGCCACCACCGAAATGGTATTTGCTGGAATATCCACAACCTGCGCCTGGTCGTCTTTTAACCATAGGTCGAAGGTCTTTACGTCATCCGAATCGTTTTTAATGAACAGGTACACGTTTTTATCATCGGCAAGGGTAATGGTATCACCATACCAAGATGCCGATGCCACCCGTTTCATTCCTGGCCGCATGAATCTTCCAAAAAGGGCCATTGCCGCATAATCCGGATTATAGGTTACGGTTTTGTCTTGACGATCGATTTTTATTAGACTGTTTTGTTTCCAACCCCATCCACTCGAGGAATCTTCATTTAAGATCATATTCCAGTAACAGAAGTTGGGCACGCCATGATTAATGTAGGAAGCAACTTCATTAAATCGGGAAAATGCCTGATCAATACTGTTTTTTCCACCATAGCAATTGCCCTCGGTATGTAAGAATTTGATTTCCGGATAAATTGCCTGCATATTCTCAATCTGTCTTGAATTTATATACTGGACACCAATGCCATCAACAGCTTCCCTCCAACTTTTGTTGGCAACGAACTCCAATCCATCCAGTCGTTTGGCGGTACGGAAAGAACCTGCCCAAATTTCGGCCGGTGTATTGTCTTTTTCAAATTGGGGACGCAAATAATCGATTACGAATTCGCCCATTTGTTTTGGGGGCATGTTACAAGAAGGGTATTTAGTGGATATGTCCTGCTCGTTTTGAATGACGATTCTATTGACCGATATACCTTCTTTAGCATAAGCCTCAACATATTTTGAAAAATATTGTGCATAGGCCGCATAGATTATGGGGTCGTCTTTCAAGACATTCTTCTCCGGGAATTCTTCCCCCCTATCCATTAAACCGGATTCTTTCATCCAACCTGGAGGACTCCAAGGGGAAGCAAACAATTCCATATAAGGGTTATACTTATAGGCCATTTTAATGTAAGGGATCACGCTTGTTCTTTCCCTCTCAATGGAAAACCCCTTCATTTCAAAATCATTCGGCACTTCGCTGTAACTATAGGCATCAATTCCAAAGTCGCTGGCCCCTATTGCCGTTCTACAAACCGTGAAATTGGCACCGTTTTTATCGAACAGGTTTTTCATGACATCGTTTTGTTGATCTTCACTTAACGACATCAATGCTTCCCCTCCGATTTCATTGAACGCCCCACCGATACCTTCAATGGTTTGAAACGAAATATCAGGATACATACGAACTGAAATACCTTTTCCTTCAGACCTGGCCTCCATTTCCTTTATGGGGTTCGCAGCTATGTCCTGCCCCTCAATAAGCTCAACATAATAAACCTTAGCCTTGTTTTGGGCGTTGATTGAAAACGATATAATAAAAACCGTTATTACCGTAAAAACAAATTTTCCCATATCCCCGTATTTAATTTTTGAATTTCGCCTTTAATACCACAGGATAACTGTCTCCATTTACGGCCGGCATGGTAATGGTCAAACCTTCATTGGTTTGCTTAAAGTCCATTTTCCTGCCATCGTATAATTGGGTTAAACCTTTTAAAGTCCCCGGACTGACTTCGCTAGATTTTGCAAAAGAAGGAATCACAAACTCACCTCCTTTAGGGTTCATTACGATAATATAAAAATCTTCTCCTTTAGTGGTGTAGCGAACTTCATCATGGGCAAAAGCCGGTGTGGCCGTGGTTCGTTGGTTAAAATGTTCGCCTTTCTTTTGGGCTGCTACGGCATTACTAAGTTCCCCTTCAACGGTTTCCACTTCCTCTCCCCTAACACTTTTCCCGTCACCGAAAACCTTCCATGGGCGTGTGCCATAAATGGCTTCCCCATTGATTTTCAACCAATCGCCAACAATTTTAACGCTCTTTTTAATTTCGTGGGGAATGGTTCCATCAGGATTTAACTCCATACTCAAAAGCAAGTTACCATTTTTACTTACGGCTTCAATGAGCATTTCCAAAATGGTGCGTGCATTGTGTGTTAAATGGCGGTCTTTTTTATAAAACCAATCGGTAAACGTAATTTCTGATTGCCATGGGTCTTCCCTCAAGGTATTACTACCTCCCGATTCCACCTCATTGACCGTACCTTTTTCTTTTCTCTTTAAAAGCATTACGGCATCTATGGTTCCGTTTTCTTCTAGACTATTGTTGTATAATTCCCGCGCTACTTCTTTCCCATATTCCCCATAGGTGAAGTTAAATCCATCATTATACAATAAATCGGGTTTGTAATTCGTAACCAATTCAATATGGCGTTGCAACCAGTTTTTCTTGATATCCTCAATCATTTCGGGAGTGCGGTCTTCCGGTGCCGGACCATATAAATCTTTCGGGTCCAAGCCTTCCCACCATTTGCCTTTACCGTCTTCCTTGGTCAACCGCCCGTCATAAGGTACACCTGCTTTGTCCCCATCCTTATCCGAACCGAATGCCGGTTTCCACCAATTCAAAAAACGATCATCGTGACTGGTAACCCCGAATTTTAAACCGGCTTTTCGGGTTGCCGCCTCAAACTCCCCGATAATGTCTTTTTTAGGACCCACATCCACGGAGTTCCATGGGTGGTGCGAAGAGTCGAACAAATCGAAATGGTCATGGTGGTTCGCCAAAGCCACAATATATTTTGCCCCGTTTTCTTTTGAAAAATCGATTAGTGCCTGCGCATCGAAATTTTCGGCTTTCCATTCATTGATTACATCCTTAAAGCCAAATTCCGAAGGATGGCCGTAGGTTTGTAAGTGATAAGGATAAGCCATTTTACCGAACTTTTGGCGGCCTACATCCTGCATATACATATGGCGGGCATACCAACCGCCCCCTTGTTCGGGAACGGCTTGCGGACCCCAATGGAACCAAATACCGAATTTGGCATCCCTGAACCATTCCGGACATTCGTATTGCTCTGCCAGTTCATCCCATGGCAATTCTTTTTGTTGTGCCATGACCGAACCTGATACGGCCATTAAAAAAAGAAAACCAAAAAACTTAATTCGACTCATAAGTTATAGTTTACTCTTTTGACTTTTTCTTGAAATTGTAATCTTCCGGACTATCGAACAACCCGAATTCGTTTTTATCCAATTGGGCAGGATCACCTGTTTCTTTAATAAGAACCTCCAATTCTTTCAACAAATTTTCCTTGACCGATGCATATTCTTCATTTTCACTTAAATTGGCCAACTCCCACGGGTCATTTTTCAAATTGAACAATTGATAAGTGAAAACTTCATGTTTTGCACTAACTATTAATTTGTAATCCCCCTTTCGAACGGCTCTATGTCCGCCCCAGTTATTTATTTTAGGTTTAAAATTTTCACCAGGCCAAGAATTATAGGCATATAACATACTGCTTCTCACTTCTTTTGCATTCCCTTCGATTATGGGGGTCAAATCTTCTGTCTCAACAGATTCTGGTATTTCGAGTCCTGTTAATCCGCAAAGTGTTGGAAAAACGTCATGTAAATAGGCAAAAGCACTTGTTTTTACGTTTTCAGGAATATTTGGCCCACAAAAAATCAATGGCACGCTAACACTGTGCTCGTATACGTTCTGTTTACCCAATAATCCGTGCTGCCCTAAGGCCAAACCGTTATCACCTGCAAAAACAATAATGGTATTGTCCCCTTTACCAGAAGCTTCCAGGGCTTTTAAAATCCTACCGATTTGGGCATCGGTTGCAGTAATCATTCCATAATAATCGGAAATTTCCTTTTGAACCGCTTCAGGAGTTCTTGGGAAGGGCAATAACACTTCATCCCTAATTCTTTCATCCGCAATCTCAAAAGGGTGTTCTGGCATAAAGTTTTTAGGCAACTCTATATTTTCATTAGGATACATTTCCTTATATTCACTAGGAGGAGTACGTGGATCATGAGGTGCCGTAAAAGCAACATACATTAAAAAAGGATTTTCTTTTTGGTATGTATTTAAAAAGTCGACCGCAGCATCGGCAAATACCTCACTACTGAATTTTTCTTTCTGCTGATAAGGTTCTGACCAACCTGATTCAGGATTATAGTCCTTTACTTTGGTTCCGAAGTGTGTTGTCATACCTCCTAAAAAGGCAGATTTAATTTGATTAAAACCACGTTCTAACCAAATTTCACCATTATGTTGTTTTCCTGTCGCAAAAGTTTCATACCCGTTTTTTTTAAAGTATTCGGGAAAGGTTATTTTGTTACTCTTTCCCCTTTCCTCTTTTGGGAATGCGAATTGCGCATATACATTTGGTTCTATATTGAAATAGTGGCGCCCGGTCATTAACATGGCCCTACTTGGGGAACATACGGCCGCCGTCGTAGCCCCTAAAATATATGAATTCGTAAAAGAAGTACCCCTTTGGACCAAAGCATCCATATTAGGAGTCTCAACATCATATTTATCCATAGCCCCGATGGTTCCACCACGTTGGTCATCGGTAAAAAGGAACAGGATGTTGGGCTTTTCCGCCTCCTTTTTTAGTACAGCCTTTTCTTTACATCCAAAAGACAGTACCACTACCAATGCAGCTACGATCTTAATGGAATACTTAAACAAATTCCCCATTTTTATTTCCCGATTTTTAAATTGCTAATCTTATTTAGAATTTTCCTCCCTGATCATCTTACCCACTTCCAATAAAATCTTTGCCGATTCCTCAGGTACGACCCCATTACCGTCGGGCCCTACGTTGAGCAGGAAATTGCCACCTTTTCCGTTGGTGTCCTTTAATTTTCCATAGACTTCTTCAGGGGATTTCCATAATGTGTCTTTCTTTTTAAAGCCCCAGGAATCATTCATGGTATAACAGGCTTCCCAATTATATTTTACAATGGAATCCAAATGGAATTGCTCTGGGGTCCCAAAATCTTTTTTAAAGAGCTTTCTTTTTGAAACACGGTTATTGATAATGATACTGGGTTTTAATTCCCTTATATATTGATATAAATCGTTTCCGTCTTCAACGGTCCACCAATCAACCCAATCACCATCAAACCAAAGGATATTCGTATCATAGTTTTCTATTAATTCCTTGATTTGGTTTTTCATGTAGGCTACGTATTTCCCTTTTTGCCCCTCATGCATTTTCATCATTCCCCAACCTTTTCCTTCTTCTACGTACTGTGATCCTTCATGCCAATCGGTAATACTATAATACGTACCAAAAACGATACCTTCTTTTTTACAGGCATCTGCCAATTCCTGAACAAAATCCCTACCTTTCATAGGGGTGCTCGCTATGTCGAAATCGGTGTATTTGGAATCGTACAAACAAAAGCCTTCATGGTGCTTGGTTGTAATCACCAAATATTTCATTTGCGCATCTTTGGCCAATTTTACGATTTTATCGGCATCAAAATTTTCCGGCTTCCAAGTGTCCAATAACTTTACATATTCTTCGGACGGGATATTCTGGTTCCCCTGGATCCATTCTGCATAACGGCCTTCGTCATTTCCTTTGTAAATTCCTCCCAACTGGCTATAAAGCCCAAAATGGATGAACATGCCATATTTGGCATCATTGAACCATTGCATACGTTTTTGAAAGTCCTCTTCGGATTCTTCCAGGTAATTTACTTTTTCTATTTTGGATATAGTTTTTTCTTGCTTACAACTACCCAATATCAACACCGTTAGCATAACCAACAGCACGGAGAAAACTCCTTTTATTATATTCATTATCAGTGATTTATATATTATGATTAGGACTATTTGCTCAATCCTTTGGCTTTTAAGAAACGATTTAAGTTCTCTTGGTCCATTGCATCGCTATCCCCATATTTTGAGCGCATAACCTTTAATTGGTCATGCATTTCTTTCCTTACCGCGGTATACGCCGGATCGTTGTAGACGTTATGCATTTCGGAAGGGTCTTCTTCCAAATCATACAGCTCCCATTCATCTATATCGTAGTAAAAATGAATCAATTTATACCTATCCGTTCTAACCCCATAGTGGCGTTTTACACGATGTTCCCCAGGAAATTCATAAAACGTGTAGTACAGGGCGTCCCTCCATTCACTGGCATCGCCTTTCACTAATTTCCTTAAAGACTCCCCTTGTATACTTTCTTCAATATCAACCCCCGCATAATCCAAGAACGTTGGGGCAAAATCTATATTCTGAACCAACTCATCAACGACCGTTCCCGGCTTGATCTCTTTAGGGTATTTCATCAAGATAGGCGTTCTAAAAGACTCTTCGTACATAAAACGTTTATCGAACCAACCATGTTCCCCTAAGTAAAATCCTTGATCCGAGGTATACACTACAATCGTATTCTCCTCCAAACCATTTTCCTTTAAATAATCGAGTATTTGTCCAACACCATCATCCACGGACTGGATGGTACGAAGGTAATCTTGCATATATCTATTATACTTCCATAGTGCCAAATCTTTCCCCTGTGGGTTTTCGGCTTTGAATTCTTTAATGATAGGGTCGTAATAAGCGTCCCAAGCTGCTTTTTGCTCCTCGGTCATCCTATCATACTGTCTTTGGAACATGCCCCTGTACTTGGTCTTGATTTCTTTTTCCTTATCAAGCATTTTCAGGTCATATACCACATCCATATCTTTATAAACCCCCATTTCTTGCGCTGCGGCAGCTGGCCTACCTTGGTAATCGTCAAAGAAATTAGCTGGCGGGGTAAACGTTTTATCATCAAACAATGTGAAGTATTTTTCTTCCGGCATCCATGTTCTATGGGGTGCTTTTTGATGGTAAAGCAATAGAAAGGGTTTATCTTTTTCCCTTTTATTATCCAACCAATTCAACGCAATATCAGTGGTAACATGGGTTACATATCCCGGATATGTCTTTTGTACCCCGTTTTCTATAAAATCCGGAGCATAATATTGCCCTTGACCGGGAAGCACATTGGAATAATCAAAACCTTGGGGTAAACCGTCCAAATGAATTTTACCGACCAATGCTGTTTGGTAACCGTTTCTTTGCAAGGCTTTAGCGAAATTTTCTTGGTTCCAATCATAGGCCCGCACATTATCTACCTTTCCATTGACAAAACTATGCTTACCCGTGAGCATTGCCGCACGGCTTGGTGCACAAATGGAGTTGTTAACGAACCCATTATTAAAAATAACCCCCTCATTACCTATCCTATCGATATTAGGGGTATTATTCAACCCATGCCCATAAGCACTAATGGCCTGGTAAGCATGGTCATCGCTCATGATAAAAACAATATTCGGTTTTATCGGCTTTTCTTCGGCTACATCATTACAGCTTGCCAAGATCGCCATAAACAAGAATAACACGTAATATTTAAAATCAGGGCTTGAAATATGAAACTTATTAAGTCGTTTTATTATACTCATTCTCAACTTTATTAAAGCTTAACATTTATGATACTCGGAACTATGTCCTTTAACAAGAACAACTACCCTTAAACTTCTTAAGAATTTTCAAAGAAATGAAGTTTGTTCGACCAACAACTGATTTGAAAAGATGTTGGGTAGTGGATTCTGATAATGGCTCGGTATTTTATCCCATTAATTCAAATGGCTAAAAAATGATTGAAATTTCTTTATTTAGGCTAAGTTAAAAAGGGAGGATTAACCTCCCTTTATGGAAATCAAAAAAAACTAACAAAAAACTTTCTATTGACCGGTCACTTATCAATATTACCAGCCTGGGTTTTGACTGATATTCGGATTAAGTGACAATTCATCTAAAGGTATCGGTTGTAAATAAGCCTTACTTTCGTCAAAATTATAATCTCCTGTACTTGCAAATGGTAATATATAACCATCAGCGTCCAAACTGGCATCAGCGGCATCCAATGTGGTGTTTACAATACCATCTTCCAGGTAAGCACCCCTAGGTTGATCACCATCGAACAAGCTATGGGCCCTCCATCTATATAAATCATCAGCTCTGAATCCTTCTGCCATTAACTCCACGGAGCGCTCCCTACGTACCTCATACAAGATATCGGTTAATGTATAGCCATAATTTGGCCATTCGAGATCAGTTGTAATAGCGCCCAAAGTCATATGTGGCATACCTACCCTATCTCTTAATAAATTAATGGATCTGTCCAAATCGGATTGTGTTATTGTACCTAATTCAGCTTTTGCTTCAGCAAAGATCAATAAAGCCTCAGCATATCTGAAGATGATCCTGGACGTATCTTCAGTGAAATCGCCGTAATCAGCATTATATTGAGCATTTCTGTATTTTTCAGATTCATAACCGGTTAATCCAGTGTTCGTTGAACTGAAATCGGGATACGACCAATAATTTTCAATACCATCAGCATCTATTTCAACCAAATCACCAGGAACCATTATCGTAGCGGCCAATCTGGGGTCTCTATTGATTTCAATAGTTGATAAATCTTTGTTGCCCATATAATTTGTACTAACAGAAATTGGATCCCCATCTGTACATAAATAGCTATCTACCGCAAATAAAGTATAACCACATCTGTTGGGCCATTGTTGTTGTATAACGTTGGCAATATTCAATGTAATGGAGTTATAATCCCTCCATAACATTACCTCGCTATTACCACTATAACCCACTTGATTAAATAACGTTTGGTAATCACTATATAAAGAGAATACACCACCGTTCATTACATCTTCGGCTGCTTCGGCAGCAATTTGCAAGAAAGCGGTACCATCAGAACCATCAACACCAAAATCGGTTCCTCTATGATACCTTTCCCAAGTACCTTCATACAAGGCAACCCTCGCTTTAAACAATTGGGCGACTTCTTTACTTATTCTCGGGTGACCGGAAATATCGGGGAAAGACTGTAATAATGAAATAGCCGTATCTAGATCTGAAATCATAAAATCTACAACTTCATTTCTTGAATCCCTTGCAGCATAGATATAATCTTCATCGGTATTATCGAAATATTCTGGAAAAATAGGTAAATCACCATATTTTTTCAATAATTCAAAATAGTAATAGGCCCTAAAAAAATAAGCCTCACCTGTATATTGCCCAATTAGGGTTTCATCACCTTCAGCCTGGTCAACATGGTCCAATAGCCAGTTAGCTTCCCTTACTTCGTCCCAACTCCAAACAGAACCCGAGGCGGAAGTAGGAACTTCATAACTCAATCCACTTAACCTATTACTTGGTTCCTGCGCAGTTCCCATATCGGAATACATATCCGGAAGAATATTGAATCCAATTGAAAGGGCCGACCAACCTGGTAAGTCATTGTAAAAGCCATTTACGCCAGCTTGCAAATCTGAAGGAGTACTATAAAAAGTAACTTCAGAAACTGAATCTAAGGGTGTTCTATCCAAATAATCTTCACATGAAGTTGAAAATAGAATAGTACCTAGAATAAGTATTTTATATATATTTTTCATGATTATTTAATTTTTAGTTAGAATGATAGATTTACCCCTAAAGAAAGTATTCTTGATAACGGATAGGATTGCGCACTACCGGTTAGACCTGATGTATTCGTTTCAGGATCAAAGAACATTAAATCGGTAAAGGTGAATAGGTTTTCCCCTGTAGCATAAATCCTCAATTTGTCTACATGGAACCTACTCGTAACATCATTCGGAAGGGTAAAACCAATTTGAAGGCTTTTTAGCCTAGTATAGGCTGCATTTTGCAATAACCTATCGGTATTATAACTGTAATTCTTGTTATTTCTACCACCACCGTTCAGATAAGGTGTTGGGAAATAACCATCTGTGTTCGGACCCAATGGACTTGTGGTGTCCTCAGGTCTAAAATAATCCAAGTGACCTTCCCAAACAAAAGCGTGGAACGGACCATTAGCCGGACCTCTAAAACGTTGTTGGCTTCCAAAAGCCAAATCACGCTTACCAACACCTTGAATCAATGCATTAAAATCCCAATTTTTATAATTCATACCAAGGTTTACCGAATATTGGTATCGTGGTGTGGAATTACCGATTACGCCAAAATCACCTGTATCACCATAAACATATTCCCCTCTATCGATTACATTATCCCCGTTTACATCTTTGTATTCGATATCTCCGGCAACACGTGCCCAACCGGTAATAAATGAATAATCAATATTTGAAGTCACCTCTGTTGCGGCTTCGTCCGTTAAGAATAGACCTTCTGTCTGGAAGCCCCATATATCTCCTAAATCCTGACCTGCAAAATAGTTTGTCAAGGCTTTGGTGTCATTAGGGTATTCTACAATAGACCTTTTGTAATCACTTAAAACGGCCCTTACACTATAGCCAAAATCCCCTAATTTTTGTCTCCAGGTGGTTTCAACTTCCCATCCTTGTACCCTGGATGTTCCTATATTGGTCAAAGGGGCATTGGTACCTAATTGGGCGGGTAAATCAGCTCCCTGGGCAGCCATACCTTCTATGTCGGTTCGGTACCAAGAAAAACCTAAATCAAGTTTACTGTTAAAAGCACTTAAATCAAATCCAATATCCGTTGTTTTAACTTTTTCCCAAGTTAAATTCTCACTAGAAATATCTGGTGTTTGTGAAAAAGTCAATCGTTCCCCATCAAACAAATAAGAGGTTCCTCCCGTATTCAACTCTATGGTTGAAAGGTATAGGTAATTATCAACATTTTGGTTTCCAAGCGTACCATATGAACCCCTTAGTTTAAAAGTGTTAATGGCATCAATAGGCCAAAATTCCTCTTTAGCTATATTATATCCTGCGGAGAAACTTGGGAACCCTGCCCATCGGTTATCCGGTTCAAATCTTGAAGAACCATCCCTACGGTAACTGAATTCAAACAGGTATTTTTCTTTGTAATTATATCTAAACCTACTAAAAAGACCTACTGTTGACCAATGTGATATGGCCTCGGTAACTGTTTGATCATCATCCAATGATGCGTTAAGCGAAATGATGTTATTACTGATCAAGTAATCAGATGAGGCACCAAGTGCATAATAATTATTGACCTCACTTTGAAAACCGACCGTAGCATGAAGATTATGGTCCTTTATCGATTTATCATAGGTAGCAAAAATATTAGGGGAAAAATACTCATTGATAGATACAATGGGACTGTATGAAGTCGATGCTTGTGAAACCTTGTCAACTAGTCCGTTGGGTACAACGGTTTGACTGGCCAAGATGCTTATCTCTTGGAAATTATTGTCCCTTTTATAATTAAAATTGGCATTTATCTTAAGTCCATCGAAAGGCTCGATAATAATTCTTGGTGAAAGAACAATTTGATTGTTTTCCGTTTTAACCCTTTGGTCATCCCAAAACGGGTAGTAGGTATGTTGTAATAATTCCAGGCCATAAATTGGGTCATACTGTGGTAAGGTTGGCTTTATTTTCGTAATCAAATCCAACACCCTTGATTTGTTCCAAAATGTAGTGTTACTGTTAGCTTCCGTTGGGAAATCTGTGTAGCTTTTCCTGTATTTACTTAACAATTCCAAGGTTAACCAATCATTTACTTTGCTGGAAATCTTGGCATCTAAATTATACCTTTGATAAGATTCATCCCCAACCTTGAGCAACCCTTCTTCATCATAAAGACCAGCGGATAAATAAAAATTCATTTTTTCATTTCCGCCAGTAATATTTACGCTATGTTTTACTCTTTGCGCCCATTTTTTCATGATGATATCATCCCAATCAGTAGCAGCTGTACCTTCGATACCAATTGTTCCATAATCCCAGCCATTTCCTGAAGCGTTGGAGACAATTGTCGGTGCACTACCTGGATTTTCCATATTGGCCATGATATTTGCTAAATCCGTTTCATCATAATAAGCCCCTTGATTATTATTTGTTCGGGCATCGTTGATGGTATATGCAAAGTTTATGGGACTGGCACTTTCAGGCCAAATAGAAGGTTGGGTAATGGAATAGCTACTATTGTAATTTACTTTAATCTGCCCTTGCGAATTTTGACCACTTCTAGTGGTTACGATTACCGCACCGGCTGCGGCTTGAGAACCATAAATAGAAGCTGCCGCAGCATCTTTAAGAATGGAAACCGATTCAATATCCTCAGGATCAATATCATTTAGGCTCATTTCTATACCATCGATAAGTACCAATGGCTCAGCATCGCCGATATCTCCCGTGCCGCCACTTGTGACGAAACCACGAATATTTATATCTGAAGAAGCACCTGGCTCACCACCTGAAGAAGAGTTGGATATTACAAGACCGGGGGTCGTACCTTGTAACGATCTAAAAGCATTTGCGGTAGGTCTATTTTCAAAAACCTCTGAACCAACTTGTGATACTGCTGCTGTTAAGTTTATTTTTTTCTGCGTACCATAACCAACAACTACAACTTCTTCCAAAGCTGCTGCGTTTTCTTTCAATACTATTTGCAGATCCGTTTTACCTGCAACAACGATCTCTTTTGTAGTATACCCAAGATAAGATACTTGTAAAACAGCGGCATCATTTACAACCTGTATGATGAATTTACCGTCAAAATCTGCGATTACTCCATTTTTAGTACCTTTTTCGACTATAGTCGCCCCTGCTAACAGGTTGCCATTTTCATCCATGACAACACCTGAAACTTGAAGCTTTTGATCGCTTTGTTCTTTGATCACAGGTGCCGGTTTTGGTTTCGGTGGCTTCTTTGTAGAGGTCTTCAGGACTATATGCCTATCAACGATCGTATACTCAAGATTACTGTTAGAGAAAATTTGATTTAAGATAAATTCAATTTTCTTATTTTCTACCTTTAAAGTGATTTCATTATCATTTTTCAAATCACTTTTGCGGTAAAAAAAGCTAAATTCCGAAATAGATTCGATTTCATGGATAATCTCCAAAAATGAGGCTTTCTCTACATTTAATGAAAGTTTCTTTTTTTGGGCATACCCCATGTTTGCCTGAAGCTGAAAAAGGGCAGTGAATAAAAAGAGTAATGAAAGCTTCATTTTTAAATTAAGTTTTGGAAAGATATACGTATTCGTACATCTTTCCCTAGAGTTCTCTAGTTTTTTCATAATTTTGGAATGGTTTTAGTTAGTTACTACTGGAATCATTAATACGCCGGAAAGTGCTGCAACACTTTTCGGTTTTTTTTGTGACCTTTTTTATGTCATACGTTAAATATTTATTTCATTTATTATTGGTAACCTAGAATTCAATTTTATTTAAACACTAGGTTTTATATTCACAATTATAATTTTACCATCCTCTTTATAAAATTCGAATGGTGTATGTTCTTGGCAGACTTCCAAAATCTTTTCCAAAGATTCATTTTCAAACGTGCCCGTGAATTTTTTCAAACCCAGCTCTTGGTATTCATTTTCAATCTCGACATTAAAATGGCGTTCTAATTCTTTCAACATCAAATCAAAACTATCATCAACGAACAATAATTTATTATCCTTCCAAGCTATATACTTATTTATATTGGCCTTTTCTACCAATATCGCCTCTTCATTATATATTGCTCGCTGTCCCGGTTTTATCTTAATGGGCTTACCGGCTTCCCCGTTATTTGATTTGTATACACTTACACTACCCTCGACCAATACCGTAGAGGTATTGTTTTCATCCTTGTAACTGGACATATTGAATTCTGTGCCATACACTCGAGTATTCATATCGTCAGTAATAACCGTAAAAGGGCGGGACTCATCTTTTTCAACCGAAAAATAGGCCTCCCCATCTAAATAAACATTCCGCGGTGCATCCTTCAAAAAATTGATTGGATAGCGTAATTTTGTACCTGAATTTAAGTAAACCTCAGAACCATCAGATAATACGATTCCGAACTTCTTTCCATAGGGTACGGTAAGTACATTGTATTCCAAAGACCCTGATTCTTTATTTGCCTTATCATACTGCAACTTGTTTTTTTCTTGACTCACCACTTTCTTTCCCGAAGCGTCAGTAACAACCTTTGAAGAGGTCTCATCCAAGACAGCTACCGTGCCATCTTCGAGCTCAAGTGTTATTTGCGGTTGTACCACGACTGATTCAACAGGTGCCGCATCAAAAACACCTTGTGTATAGCTCACTATTCCTAAAGCAACCAACCCTACAAAAACAGCGGCCACCTTTAAGAAAACCCTGGATTTTGATTTTTGTGTTAACTGTATTTCTTTTTGTATATCATTTCTTTTTTCGATAATATGTCTCCACATACCATCAAAATCTTTTTCAGAAAGCTTATCATTGTCAAAATCCATCAACAATACCAACCTTCTTGCTTTTTCAACCAATTCCCTTTTATTCGGATGGTCAGCCAACCAATTCTCCCAAAAACCATTGGTCATGGCATCACTGTCCAGCACCCATTTCTGGAAGTATTCATCCTTCACAAAATCTTCCAAAATGTAATTGACATATTTCATTATTACCCAGAAAAAAATTGATAATCGTTATTATTTTATAACAAGAGGGGAAAAAAGTATTATTACTTAAAAAAATTTAATTTTTTTTAACAATACATCTAAAATAATTAGTTTTTGGCTATTAATACCTTTATAAATAACCGAGGACAAAATATAGGAAGGTGTTCTTGCTTTAAGAAAAAAATGAAGCTTGTATAGGGGATATTTTACTTGGAAAATAGATTTAATTGGTTTTTAAGAAGCTTTAGGGTATGCGCCATTAAATTGTAAATCCCTTTTTTATCAAGTGCCATGATTTCAGATATTTCATCATAACTTAAGCGACAATAATACTTTAAATGAATTATTTCCCTTTGCTTACCACTTAACTTTTGTAACTCCTTTGACAATGCTGCCCTTTCATTATCAAACCGTTGTTTTTCTATAAGGCTTTTTTCTATTGACGCCGTTGTTTCAGTGACTTTCTCCAATTCAGTGGAACAATTGGTTTTTCTTTTTTTGGAAACTTGTGAAAGTAACTTTCTTCGTATAGATTTATATAGGTATGATTTTATAGATCTGACCAGACCTAACTTGTGTTTAGTATCCCATAATTCTATAAAAAGATCCTGAATACAATCTTTTACCAATTCATGGTCCCTAACAAGTTTCAATCCATAACTATACAATTTTTCAACATGCAGTTCATATATAGTTGAAAAAGCAAGCTCACTACCTGCTTGAAATTCTTGCCATAATTGTATATCGGAAACTTCGCCTCTTTTTTCTAAGGGCCTAGATTCAAATACGGTATTAACCTTATCTTCAATATCATTCGTCTTATGCAGGTGACTATTCGAAGGCAAAACAAAAAGGTTTATATGGTTGGTTTACGATCTAAAGATACATAAATATTATTTTAACCCTTTTACTAATTGAGAAATCGAAAAAAATCAAGAAAAAAATTATTTAAACAACAATGGTGCTATATCCCTTAAATCTTGTCGCCAAACTTTCCAGGTATGCCCACCAGGTCTTTCACTGTAATTGAATTTTATTCCAGCTTCCTTAAAGATCTTCATGGTCTCCATTCCGTTTTTATAAGCGATATCTTCAGGACCACCTTGGGTAAAATACATTAGCTTAACAGATGTATTGAAATCTTTTGCTATTTTATTCATTTGATCAATTCGTTGCTTTTTGTCGTCCATCCAACCTTTACCGCGTTTCGCCTCCCAATCCTTACTTATCCACCAACCTGAACTTAATGCAACTATATATTCAAACATATCGTGATGGTCTACCGCTACTTCCAAAGTTTCCAATCCGCCAAAAGACAAGCCCATAATAGCCCTATGTTTTGCATTGGTATGAACATTATATGCCGATTCGATAAATGGAATAATACCGGTCATTAAATCCTCTTTAAAAATCGGGACTTTATTCAACATTGTTTCTGTTTCTTGATCAATAGAACCGTTAGGCATTACCACAAGCATTGGCTCAATTTTGCCTTCTGCCAACAAATTATCTAAAATATTACCTGCGCAGCCGACCGTTGCCCAAGCATTATCTACATCGCCACCTCCGTGAATCAGGTATAAAACAGGTAATTTATTTTTTAATTTTTCGTAACCTGCTGGAGTCCACACATGCATTCGACGGGTTTTCCCTATGGTTTCGGAAAAATAATATCTTTGTGATATCGCTCCATGAGGAATATCATCCTTCATGGCAAAAAACTCTTTTCCCGAA
Organism: Maribacter sp. TH_r10; assembly: GCF_033101095.1. NCBI lineage: Bacteria > Pseudomonadati > Bacteroidota > Flavobacteriia > Flavobacteriales > Flavobacteriaceae > Maribacter > Maribacter sp. TH_r10. The sequence goes on from NZ_JAWMPY010000003.1 coordinate 150,740, forward strand.
GTCATCATAAAAACAGGAACAGTTTCTTTGTTGGATGGATTCTTTGATTCAAAAACAGGTACACCATCTACCATGAAACGATAGCGATAAGCACCAGGCTCAACATTAAACCAAAAGCCCTCCCAAACGCCGTTGTCCCTTTTTTCTAAATTGATCTTATCCCATTTATCATCACTTTTTAGGGTAACATGATGTGCGTTAGGCGCATATATACGAAATGCAACCTTTTTATCAGAAAGAACTTCAGGTGAAACCATAGTCTTGGAATCGAGTTTTGGCGACGAAACAGTATCACCTTCTAATTCAATCATTTTTTCGGCATATCTTTTTCCCAATTCGCGAACTCCGGCCGAATTAAAATGTACATTATCTTCCCTTACCCCACAGCCTTTGGATGAGACAACATAAGCCGTAGAAATGGCTTCCGGCAATTTGTCGATAATAGTATTCATACTGGCACATTTGCCATTTTGTTCGGCATGTGCCACTTCTCCCGCCAAAAGGGGTACATCTTCCGCATTCAAAGAAAGATCGGCCAATATATTTTCATAAACCTTTTTTACATACAATGGCCATTCCCCGTTGCCTTCATTCGTTTCGCCTTGATGCAAAATAATTCCTTTGACCACACCATCTTTCTGGGCCAGCTTCGCAAGTTCAATTAGGCGTTGGTAAGGATTGCCTCCGTAGGCTTTTATCTTATCTGTAAACCAATCACCATACATCTCATCATAATCCATGTAAAGATCTTTATCGAACAATCGTATATCACACCCGCCTATGGCAACACTAACAACCCCTACTTTAATATTTTTCTGAAGTTTATCTATCATGGTCCTTCCAAAATAATCAGCTGGTGATAGCCCTACCCCACATTGACTCAAGGGTGGTTCCGCTGCATACCATTTCCCTTTTATTTTTCCTAAGTCGGGACAATTCATAGACGACATCATCTTAAACCGACTATCAACAGTTTTATCCTGTTCTTCTATAGTTGCCGAGCCCTCCATATTTGATTGCCCAAAACAAAGATAAATATGAAAATCAGGGTCTTGGGAAAAAAGGGTTGTACTTAAGAACATAACTCCTAACGTAAATAAAAACCTTAAACAAAATCTTAAATTCTTCATGGTTCTTTTTTTTATTATCGAATCTTCATCTATACTACCAGATCAGCAAAAAAATATCCCTAAATAAATATTAAGTACATTGTAAAACAGGCAACCACCAATAGTAATGACAATACCCTGTAATTTTTAAACCATGGCACTCCTTTTAATTCTTCTGTCTCTTCTTTCCATATTTTCACCGTCCATGTATTTTGAGCAACTTTTTCGGCATCTGGTTCTTCTGTCATAAAGCTGACCACAATGTTCACCAACATACTAAATAACATTACCACAGGTGCAATAAGTAGAAAATGATACGGAATGGTGATGTCCAGAACATACTTTGACACCATTAATGCAATTGCTACCAAAATACCTGAAATAAGTCCCCAAAGTGCTCCGTTTCCGTTTGAACGTCTCCAGAACAAGCCTAAAAAGAAGGTACCTACTATTGGTGGTGCCAAATAAGAAACAACTTCTTGATAATAAGATACCAAAGAATCGAAACTTGCAATGAAAGGCGCCCAGATAACAGCAAAAACCAAAACAACAAGAGAGGTGATCCTACCAACCCTAACTTGCTCCTTACTATCGGCATTTTTATCAATCCTTGAATAAAAATCCATAGTAAACAATGTTGAGACCGAGCTAAGTGTGGCACTTAGAGTAGATGTCAGCGCAGAAATCATGGCAGCTAAAATCAAACCAATTAATCCTACGGGCAAAAGTTTCACGATCAATCTTGGGTATACTTCATCTGTATTGATGCCATACTGGGATTTTAAAGTACTCCCATCAATTAATTCGGTCGGAAGGTTTTCTACCCCGAATAAATCAATGCCACGACCTATTAGTCCCGGAAGAATGAAAATAAAGAGCGTGAACAAGTAAAGAAACCCAACGAACAATACCCCTTTACGACCATGGTCAATGGACTTGGCCGATAAGACCCGTTGTACCATCACTTGGTTATTGGCCCAAAAATAAAAGCCGAGAATCGGAATACCGACCCACATTCCCAACCATGGTACCGTTGGGTCATTCATTGATCGGGTGAGTTTCAACCATACTCCTTCCCCAAAACGATTGTACAGCTCATCCCATCCTCCAATTTCATTTAGGGCATAGAAATAAAGTATCCCGGAACCGATGATAAGTATTGTTGCCTGTATCATATCGGCGTTGATAGCGGATGACAATCCTCCAATAATGGTATAACTACCTGCTACAATTGCCATAATCAAAATAATCCAAAACAGATCGACTTCAGGGAAAATCAATTTTATTATCAGTGCCCCTGTGTATAAAGTTGCTGCGGCATCCAAAAAAACGTTCCCAAAAATAGTTATGAACGAAAAATAATATCTAGAGCGTTTGTCAAAACGTTTTTCTAAAAATTCAGGCATAGTAAAAATGCCCGATTTAATGTAAAATGGCAGAAAGAACAATGCAAAAAAGACCATTACCAATACCGATATCCAGTTGTAATTAAAAACCGCGATTCCCGTAATGAAACCTTCCCCTGAATGCCCCATCAAAGTGGAACTGGATACACTGGCCGCAAATAAGGACAAACCCACTACCGGCCATGTCATGTTTCTACCTGCAAGAAAATATGAGGTTGAATCTGAACTTTTTCCATTTCTCAAAGCCCACCATACAATCCCAACAATAAAAAGTACGAGAATGGTAATATCTATTATGCTAATGCTCATTTATTTAATATTTTAATGTTGTGAGCAATACGAATGCGTTTGCCGGCACGTTCAATTCTTTAATTTCCACAGGATTTATGTCGGTTGATATAGGCACAGGGAACCCTTCTGCATCAACCAAACTCTTACCTTCCTCATAAATAAATTTCTGCATGTTCTTTTCCGTAGGAACCGCAAGTGAAATCGTATTTGGAACATTTGAATTATTAACAACTGCAACCGTTACCCCATCATTGAAAACCGCTGCTGTTAAACGTAATCCTTCAACACCTGTACTATCTGTTTTTACTATGGTACTCCCAACTGGATAATAACGACACATCAAAGACCAAGGAAAAAACCAAGGACGAATTTTTTCATCGTTGGGATCATTGCAGATCTCTTTTCCAAGACTGTTCCACATACCCCATCTTTTCAATTCGTTTTTGTTCCCCAGATCCCCTAAAGTATGCATAGCATCGTCTAACGCCCATGCCGCAGCTCCTGAAAAACCTGCATTCATACTTTGGATAATGGCATCGGCCATATAAATCCCATAACTATGGTCATAGACTTCCATTTGACTATCTTCACTGGCAAATGGATCTGCTTTTACCCTGTCTTGGTTGCGTTGACCATTTCTGGTCATACCCAATTCCCCAAAGATTATTTGCTTGTTCATTTCAACGGCAATATCGGCAGCTTTTTGATGAAATTCCCTAAAACCACCACTTTTTACCAATTCATGATCCGTATAGTCATGTATCTCATAAATCCCGATAATACTATCAATCTGTTTTGCGGATTCTTCTACCCAACCCAATCCCGGATATGTTGATCTTGGATTATCATATCGTGTTACCGCATCTGGCCCTGCTATCGATATCTTCTTGTCCAATCCCTTATCTCTCAAGGTCTTCACCAGTAATTTTACACCATCGCGCCATTCGTTGAAATCTCCTTTCGTACTTGCCCAATCACCATTGGGCTCATTTACGAAATTATAATACTTAATACAGGAATAACCTTTGGTGTTGATCAGATAATCCAAATAACTTGCAATGGCGTTTATCCATTTAGGGTCTTTGGCTCCACTGAATTTATCCGAATGGCCTTTATCCGTATCGTGCATTTTGAAAGGGGTCCCCCACTCTCCTATCATCACTGTTATACTGTTCTTCTGGGCATAATCCAAAATCTTTTCAACAGCTTTTATTTCTGGGGTATTAAAATCCAGAATGGGATTACCTTCTTTGTCAAAATCGACCAAATATCTCCAATTTGCCTGATCCAACACCCTGAAAAGCTTGGGTTGCATATAGTCCAGTCTCTTATAATTCATTTCCCACTTTTCATCGGTCATAAGCTTACCCCATTCGGCCATTTCGGTATCGGCATGGGGATATGCGGACCATTGCACCCCATTTCCGATAAAATTGTGTGAGATAGATTGCTCTGGATATATATGGATTGTATTATCTGCCTTAGGGGCACATCCAAAATTCAACAAGACGATTGAGGCCAACGCCCACCAAAATACTTTCATGCTAACATTTTTTAAGGTAATCTAAAAGCTCTCTCACATTATATGTTGCCAATCCTATGTATTTATCGGCTCCACCATAATAGACATACAAAGTACCGTCAACTATTACATTTCCGGAAGGAAAAACACAACCATTATAATAACCTTCAATCTCGTAATCAAATTCGGGCTCCATTACAAAATTCTTGGCTCTCGCTATTACTTTGGTTGGATCTTCCAAATCCAATAAAGCGACGCCAACACGATAATGACCTTCACCGCCATTTTCCACTCCATGATAGATTATCAACCATCCTTCTTCGGTTCTCAAGGGTGGAGTAGAACCACCTATTTTTTCTTCCCAAGTACCTAAGCGACCGGCCATCAACAATTTACTTGGTCCTTTCCAAACCAAAAGGTCATCGGAAGACTGAATCCAAATGGCAGCGTTCTCGGTACCATATGCCTCTCCTACCCATTGTTTGGGGCGGTGCAACAACCAATACTTGCCATTTATCATTTCAGGAAAAAGAATTACATCCCTATCATCTAAATTAGCCTGTGTAATACGTCCTAAACGACGCCAATGCCTAAAATCCTTTGTGACGGCCAATCCCGTATTCGCAATATTCCCCTTGATAACCGCTGGTGAATGTTCTCCCGATTCCGGAAGTAGGATAACATCATGTGCAAACTTCCAATACTGGCCAGGGTAATGCGGACGATATGCATAAGTTACATAATACTCATCACCGAACTTCACGATTCTTGGGTCTTCTACCCCTCCCTGATCTGGGCCATCTACACTTGGGCCAAAAACGGGCTCCTTATACATTCTCTTGAAATTGATTCCGTCAGTGCTTTCTGCCAAGCCAAATCTAATGTAATGCTCCTCATCATCCCCAGCAGCCCTATATAACATCGTGAACTTTCCGTTTTCATACCAGACCCCTGGATTACATACTACTAAATCTTCCCATTCATTCTCCGGATTTGGTTTTAAAATTGGATTCGCTTCGTGTTTTTTAAGACGTAAAACATCTGTTCCTATCTTATTTATAGAATTCATTCTGTTCCTGTTTTCCTGATTTATATTGTTTTTCTAATTTTTCTATTCTACTTAATCCATATTGGTATACAGAACAAATGACTCTCCTTCCAAGGTAAGTTTTACACCTTCAACAAAATCGAGTGTAACATCATTTTCTGCAGGTGCCGCAAATCCGTCTTCATCGATATTTCCTTCAAAAGTACCATCAGAATTGGATTTATACATATACTTGTCAGCTGTTAGATTGCTCATTAAGTTTGATTTCAATACTACATCATATGTTGTATAATGTGAATTTACAATTGCCACTGTGTACTTTCCGTTATGCTCACCCACTATTGCGCGAACACCTTTTTTGTCGGGCAAACCAACATTATATATATTGCTTCCAGAAGGGAAGTAACGTGACAACAAGGAAACCGGGTAGAAATAGGGTCTTATATCCTCATCGGAAGCATCCCCTACGAGCTCTTCGCCTAAAATGTTCCAAAAGCCCCATCGTTTTAATTTAGTAGATTGGTAATCCCCGTTATCAGGACTGTTGTACATGGCATCATCCATATTCCAGATTACAGAACCGGAAAAACCTTCTCTCATGGTCTGTATCAATGCATCTGCCATATCAATACCATAAAAGGCTTTATATACCATCATATTCGAATCTTCGCCCGCAAAAGGATCATTGGCTATGGCCGCTAGATTTTCAGATTGAAGTTCGGCATCCACTTCAGTATATTTAAAACCGAGCTCACCAAGAACTATTTGCTTTTCTGCTGGAGTCACCTTTTTGTATGCCCGAAGCATATTTGCATATTCACCTTCCCTGACCAATTGTTGCTTTGGATAAACATGAATATCATACAACCCCATAGCATCGCTTAAATCATTGGTAGCACTTGTAAACCAATCCGTTTGATTGGCCGTATTGAAAATGGCGATATCGGGTCCCATCAATTTAATGTGCCCCAAAGAATAATTGCCCATTTCAGTAAGGTAAGCCTGCTGTACAGATTCCCAAACTTCGTAACTACCCTGTGTTGTAGCCCAATCACCGTTTGGTTCATTAATGATATTCGCTGTCTTTATCACGGTATATCCTTTTTCATTTACCAAATGGTTCAAAAACTTAACGGAGTTAGCGACCCAATCCATATCAATATTGCTGATATCACCGTCATAACTATGCCCCCATTCACCAAAGGTCACCTCAATGTTTCTACTTTGAGCATAGTCCAACATTTTAAACAATGAAATCGTTTTTGTTGTTTCATCATATACGCCATCATTGTCATATGCCCAACCTGAGCTGATCATTATCCTTAAAAATGGAGGACGTAAGTAATCGATTCTCTTGAATAGTTTATTCCAGTCGGCCTCACTAAGTGTTTGGTCCCCTAACCATGTAGGCACCAAGTCATAGCCTCCCCATTGCACTCCATTCCCCCTAAAATCGGAAGAAACCAAGTCACTGGTCAAAGTGATTTCCCTATTTTTTTCTATTGCCTCTTGCAAAGCATCATTGTTATCATCCTCACAACCAATCAACCAAAATAATAGTGCAAAAAAGACAGGTATCATATTTTTAATTTTCATTGTAAACTTTTTTAATGAAGTGTGGAATTACATACTTATGTTGAGCTTCCCTCTTATTGAAAACAAAAGGGAAGCATAATTCACCTTTATTCAGATTTTTTTATTGTTTAGTAAGACTGTACCACATCTTTTTAGACATATGTGCAGTTTCCTCATAACTATAGTTTTGGGTATCCCAATCGAATAAATCGGCTAAATACTCCAACTCCGAAGTCAGTGCTATGTCCGTTTCGGTTTGAATTTCTAGGGTTAAAACAAAATCTGTTCCCCCTGCATCGGTAATGGTGACCGTTTCTCCATTCAACACCCAAGTACCCGATCCGGTCGGCACTTTTCTATACCTACTATTGAAATCAGATTCTGGCCAACTGGCATCATCGGAAACAAAGTTACCGTTGACCCCATCAGCACCTGAATTGTTTTCGTAGGTACCATAAGGCAATCCATCACTATTTACCCCTTCTACAGAGAAAGTGATTGTATTATCCAACTCTGCAGCGGCATTCGGCAAATAATTATCAAGTAGTTCATTCTTCTCCCAACCCCAGCTTTCCCAGGTAAAAAGGTCACTATAAATACCAATTTCCCCTATAGTCCAAGTTCCTGCAATTGAAACATCGCTCACATCAATATCTATTTGAAGGTTAATGGTCCATGTTGAAGATTCACCTGCTTCTGAAGATACCGTTATTAAGGAGGTATATCCGTTAGAAAAATCCAGTCTATCCCCGACCGCCCTATTTGCATTGGCGCCATAAGATACGTTAAGACCTGTTATTTCAATAGCGGTTAAATCGGCCCCATTATCCTCTATAACAACGGTAACCTCTTTATTGTCTGCATCGATTACCGCATCACCTACTTGGTCAATAACAGTTAACGATGCAATGTCATTTCCTGTTTGAAGTACTTTGTTCCTTGTAAGCTTATACCACATGGATTTTGACATATGTGCCAATTCCTCATAAGTCCATGCCTGCACATCCCAATCAAAAAGTTCTGAATAGTAATCCACATCCGATTTAAGCGACACTTCCCCACTTTCTGCAAACAACTCAAGGGAAAGTTCGTGTTCCACCTTATCAGCATCTGTAATGATTACAACATTGCGTTCAAAATCACGCAACCAGGTTCCGGTACCTGTAGGGATATTTCGGAATCTGTCATTAAAGTCCCACCCTTGGGCGGCGTCACTAAAACTACCATACCCTCCGTCATTACCGGAAATATGCTCATAATCACCAAATGGGTTGCCGTTTTCATCCGCACCCTCCACCGTGAAAGTGAACACATCATCAAGCTCTGGGCTCAACTCGGGTAAGTAGTTTGTAATCAACTCATACTTCTCCCAACCCCAGGATTCCCAAGACCACATATCGGCATAAAGACCAATTTCACGTATATACCAAGTCCCTTCCAAGTCCGAAGAAAATGGGAGTAGTGATACCTTCCAAGTTAACGTTTCACCAGATCCGGATACCACTGAAATCGATGAAGTGCCTGATGTAAAATCCAATGTAGTCCCAACCCCGTTCAAGGTTGTTGACCCATAAGACAAATCAAGATTCTTAATCTTTACTTTAGAAATATCGGCGATATTACCATATTTGGCGTAAATAGTTATTTGCGCATCATCAAAATCGCGTTCTATAACCGCTGTACCAATTTGACCTTCAACCAAAATGGAGTTGATATTCCTCTCTTTCTGCCATCCCGTACCCTCCAAATCCTCAAAAGGATCGTCGGTACAGCCCACTGCTAGCAGTGTTGCAACAATTAGATATATATTAAGTATTTTTTTCATTTCTATCGGTTTAATCAATGTTAGGATTTAAATCTATTTCACGCTGGGGAATAGGATAAAACGCAGCGGCGGATGGTGAAAGGCCAGCGGCCTCTGTCACTTCTTGTTGCACAATATTCTTGCGTCTTAAATCCCACAAACGGTCTCCTTCGTAAGCCAATTCCCGCTGACGTTCTTCTATAACCAAATCCCTAAACCCGTCCTTGGACAAACCGCCAAGACTTGGGAGCTCATCAACGCCTGCCCTTCTTCTGATTTGGTTGTACTGCTCTAAACCATCATTATCAGCTTTCGCTTCGGCATACACTAATTGTATATCGGAATAACGAATAAGATAAGGTCTTGTACTTGTTTTATCACCTTCAAAATTTGGATCAATATACTTTCTGGTAAATGCATATTGTACCGTACCATCACTAACGGTTCCTAATGAGTTTCCGGTCTCATCAAATACCTCCGATACGATCAACTCCGTTCTTCGCTTATCAGCAGGATCAAATGAGGAATAAAGTTTATCCGTGGTTTGAAAAACACCCCAACCATCATGGGTCGGTAAAAAAGTATCATCATTGTTCTTTAAATAAACGGTGGCCCCTCCCAACCATGGAAGAAAGTATTTGGATAATTTTGAATAATCACCTTCTGAAGTCCCCGAACGATCCATTGACATAATAAAAATATGTTCTGGGCCATTTGGCTTTTCTACGTCATAAATGTTCTGTAGGTCAAGATCATGGGAATATTCACTTTGGCCGTTTAGCACATAACCCGAATATTCCGCAGCTTTTGCATAAAGATCATCAACACTTCCTGTTAGCGAACTATATTCAGGAACACCACTTTCCTTTGCTGATGCAGCGAACAAGTAGACCTTTGACAGCAACGCTTGGGCGGCCACTTTATCTGCCAGGCCCGGCTCTCTATTTATGTCTAGATAATCAACAGCCCTAGTTAGGTCATCAATTAAAAAGGAATAAACCTGATCCATATTTTCTGGTAAACTGGCAGTGGTCTCATTCAACTGATCGATCAAGGAAGTTTGCAATGGAGCCAATCCGAATGCTTTTACCGCATTAAAGTGACTATACGCCCTTAGGAACAAAGCCTCGCCTAGCAAGCGCTTTTCATCAGTTTCGTTAAATCCCCTGCCCTCTACATTTTCAATTACGGCATTTGCCCTATTGATGGCAATGTAGCATGATCTGTAAAATTGGGTCAACAACTCATTCTGTGATGTAACCTCCCAATTAACAAAAGCCTGGGCATCTGCCCCTTCATCAGGTTTAACCAAACAGTTATCTGTTGACAACTCTGCCAAATAAAAAGTTACCGGTGCGTAACTTACCAATGTTAGGGCATCATAAGCATAGTATAAAGAGGCTTGGGCATCTTCAACCGAATTATAAAAATTATCTTCTGAATAAAATCCCTCGGGTTCTACCTCCAAGCTCTCACAGGATGCTAATCCTATCGTGATCACGAATCCCATTATTATATTTTTAAACTGTCTCATTTTCAATTCATTTAATATTGTAAATGCTTTTTTCATCTGGATTAAAAAGTTAATTCAACTCCTAATGTCCAGTTTCGCAACTTAGGGTAGCCACCCCAGTATATCCCATTTTCGCCCAATTCTGGATCATAACCATCAAAATCGGTTATGGTGAACAGATTGGTCGCGTTCACAAAAATCCTTGCGCGTTTTAGCCAAACCGGCTCTATATCTTCTATGTTGCATCCGACAGAAAGGTTTTGTAGACGTAGGTAACTTCCTTTTTGAATGTACCAGTCGGACATATAATAGTTACGGCCATCACGCAAACTAGGATAGTCATTGGTTAAGTTATCCTGTGTCCAACGTAAAGGCATATTATTTGGTTCTCCAAAAGCTTTGGTATTGAAAACATCCTGACCGAAACTACCATTGAAGAACAGGGAAAGATCAAAGTTCTTATAATGTGCCATCAGATTTAAACTAGCTACGAAATCCGGATTAGGGTCACCAATAATCGTACGGTCATCTTCATCAATGACTCCATCCTCATTTAAATCAACATACATGAATTCCCCTGGTTGTGCCAAATCACCAATCAAACCTGAGGCCAAACCTTCAGCTTCTGACTGAATAATCCCGTCGACTTTATATCCATAGAAAACATTCACAGGTTGCCCCTCGGCAAGAATATTAGGTACTGAACGGAAAGCTTCGACCGTACTGCCAGAGAACTCATATTTCATTCCTGTTAACGCATCGGTACTAAGACCTGATGCCAAGGCATTACCAAGACTAACCACCTCATTTTCATTTTTAGAGAAGATAAACACCCCATCTAACCCCCAATCTTCTTGATTCACGATTTTACCATCGAAAGTAAGTTCAAATCCTTTATTTTCAATTTCCCCATCATTGACCCACATTCTATCATAGGAAGAAGAAGGTGACAACAATCGTTCACGAAGTAGATCGTTCGTGTATTTATTGTAATAATCCACTGTGACCTTCAGCCTTCTATCAAAAAATGCCAAATCAGCACCGATGTTGAGTTGTCTTGTAGTTTCCCATTTTAAATCGGGATTCGGAATACCTCCCCAAGTCTTTTTACCGGTTTGGCTATCCCAACCAACGATGTAACCAGGACCGATGGCCGTTTGCCAACTTCCGTCCACATAATATTGATCTTGCCCATATCTACTATTTATCAGGTAAGGTGAAATACCTTGGTTACCCGATATACCGAAACTTCCACGTAATTTCAATTCATCAAAAACACCAAGTTGCCGTATAAATTCCTCATTATGCATTTTCCATCCTATTGCCCCTGAAGGGAAATATGCCCATTGATTGTTCTCACCGAATTTTGATGACCCATCGGCACGCATAGTGAAGGTGAACAAGTATTTATCGTCATAGGTATAATTGAATCTGCCTAAACCTGAATACATAACCGTTTCGGTAGAGTTGTTAGACACTGATTGTTGTTCTGGGTTACCTGCGGCAAGATTCCCATTTCCCAATGACTCATTTAAGAAATCATAAGCTTTTAAATCTGATGACCTACTATCATAATATTGATAGGAGAACCCCCCCATTGCGGTGAACTTATGCTTATCATTATATAATTTATCAAAAGTCAAGAAAGTCTCCGCAACCGTTTCATTGCTATCCCAATTGTTTATTCCGCCAGAACCATTATTAAAGGTTCCGTCTTCGGTATAGATCTTTGGATTATAATAATCTGTAATGGAATGTCCCAGCTTATAGTTCAACTGCGATTTCAAGGTTAAAGAAGGTAAAAGTTTTGCTTCAATGAATGCAGAGCCAATAAAATCCTGGAACTCGTTATCATTGGTCCTGTTTTCAACCAAGGCTATTGGATGGGAATAATCCTGAGACCCTATCAAATAATACCCTTGTGTTGGATCATTGTTCTGATAAATGGGAAAAATAGGATTTCTCCAATAGGCCAAATCACTGTTGTTTTCCCTTGTTCCTTTTGAGTAGATAATATTGGCCCCTATGGTAACCTTATCATCGAATATCTTGTGTACAACATTAAGGTTCGTATTCAGTTTTTCATAATCATCTTGTATATACACCCCTTTTTGGGTAAAATAGGTAGTACTTAAACTAAATTGTATCCTTTCTGACTGGCTACGTATTGCTATGTTGGTATTGTTCGAAACCGGGTTACGGAAAACAACATCATCCCAATTGGTCTGGTAAGGCCAACTTCCTTGTTTTAATTCCTGAACAGAAGGGTAGTATACCCCATTGGCATCCTCAGCTCCAATATAAAGGGGAACAAAACCGCCATTTACCCTGCCTTCATTACTAAGTTCTGCCATTAAAACCGGGTCTCTCCAAAGATTTAACCCTGAAGTGAACCCTGAATAGGTGTTCTGCTGGGAAACCGTGATCTCCGTTCTGTTCTTTGAGCCTTTTTTAGTTGTTATCATGATAACACCATTAGCTCCCCTAGAACCATAAATTGCAGATGCTGAAGCATCTTTTAAGACTTCCATTGATTCAATATCCTGGGGGGAAATCTGTTTTAGATCACCAGCGCTCCCGATCGGAAAACCGTCTACAACCACTAAAGGATCATTACCTCCATTAAGGGAACTACCTCCCCTGATCCTAATAGTTGAACTCGCCCCTGGAGCATCTGAAGAAGTCACCACCTGTACACCTGCCACTTGTCCCTGTAAGAGTCCATCAATGGAGTTCGATGGTTTCAGCGGAATATTATCCATCGCTACTGAAGAAACAGAGCCTGTAAGATCACTTTTCTTCATAGAACCATAGCCAACTAGCACAACCTCATCTAACTCAGATACGTTTTCGATTAGCGTAATATCAATTTGGTTTCTGTTCGCTATAGGAATAGTCTGCGTAACAAATCCTATGTACGAAAACTCCAAAGTTGCCGAATTGTTGACTACCTGAATTTGGTAATTGCCATTAAAATCGGTGGAAACACCATTAGTGGTTCCTTTTTCTACAATGTTCACTCCTGGAACCGGAGTCTTATCTTGATCTACAACAGTACCTTTCACAATTGTTTGAGAGTATGTTTTTGAGAAAAAGAAAAATAACACCAGAGCCAATGTAAATCTGACAAAAGATTTTTTTTCCATTTTTTAAGTTATGAGTTAATTTATGATGTAAAATTATTGTAAAGTTCAGTCTTGAAATGACACAATTAGGCTAGATAATTTGCGTTTAATGAATCTATCATAAAAAAACACCTTATAAATTATTGATTTCATATATTTATACTATTGAAAAATGATATTTGAAAATTATTGACAATTGTATTTTCATCACCCCTTTATTAAAAAAAGAATACACATACATCTATAATGGTTTGATTTTCAGTATTTTAGAAAATATTACTTATTTATTATTAATTTCAAAAAAATTGAACATGAAGGTATATTCTGAAATTACCCCATTGAGGGAAGATGATATTTTTGTGATCTTAGACCATCCCAATGCGAAGTTTGACTATCCCGTACATTTACACCCTGAATTTGAACTGAATTTGGTTACAAATTGTTCTGGAAGTAGAATTGTAGGTGATTCGGTTATGGATTTTTCAGAAACAGATTTGGTTTTGATAGGTCCAAATACATACCATTGTTGGGAAAGAACCGATGATGGCAAGGCAAATTCGCATGTGATCACCATCCAATTTGAAGATGCCTTCGTTGAGAATAGTTTTCTCTCCAAAAAATCCATGGTACATATTAAAAAGCTATTACAAAAATCTGCCAGAGGTATAGAGTTCTACGGTGAAGCAAGAAACAAAACGGTAAAATTAATGGAAAGCTTATCAGGTTTACATGGGTTCAATTCCACGATTACCTTTTTACAAATTTTAAATGAGTTGGCCTCTAGCCAAGATTACAACACCTTAGCAAGTGATGGATTTAATTTAAAATTGGAGCATAATACCAGTAAAAAGATAAACATGGTCTATGATTATGTTCTTAAGAACTATAATGATGTTGACCTTAGACTTAGTAAAGTTGCTGAAATTGTAAATATGAGCGATTCGGCTTTCAGCCATTTCTTTAAAAAAAGAACGAACAAAAGTTTTACCCAATTTATCATTGATTTAAAGATCGGTCAGGCATCCAAACTTCTATTGGAAACCCATGACAGTATTTCTGAGATTTGTTACACCTGTGGCTTTAACAATATTTCCAATTTTAACCGAACATTCAAAAAAAATAAAGGAATCACCCCTAGCGGATATAGAAGTAAATTTACCCAAAACAACAAACTTGAAGAGTACACTTTAGCCAAGGAATAATCTAAAATCATCTACAAAGGACTGCAGTTTTTTAAAAAATGGATTAAAAACGAAAACATCTTATTTGATATAGGGTATAAAACCTTCTATAATAAAACCGATATTTATGTGTAGGTAAACCCGAAAGATATTTCGACCCAAGTTATTTAAAACAAAAAATCCGACCATTTACATGATCGGATTCTCATTTGTCGGGGTGGCAGGATTATACCCTTTCCCCATAATATTATAGTTATCAGCCTTTTACAGATTCCGAAACTTAACTGTTAGCCGATTTGTTGACGATATTATAAATGAACTTAAAGTAATATGCTTTACTTTCTGATGGTGCAAATATATAATTTGTATTATTTCAAAACAACATAAAAAGTCATTTATTTTATGACATTTAATACTGCCTCAAATTACGTTTTTTTCAACCTTATTATCCTCATAATATCTTTTCAGCTTTGCATTAGTAATACACCAAAAACCAAGTAATTAACTATTAATTATAGGTCTATTTCGTGGCTAACTTCAATACATATTTTAGGTAGAGAGTATTCATACAATATTACCGAAATATAAACGTCGCAAAATATTTTTCGGAAAAGGGACGGCATAAAGCCAACACTTCTTCCCTAGCTTATTTATTCCGTTTCCTTTCCACTCTAAAATTTTGTCTCTCGTTTGGGTTTTGCTCAAATATTGTTTAATCTAAAATCATTTAATTATGGAAACAAAAGTAAAATCAAACGGAACAGCAAAAAAAGTAAATGCAACCGTTAAAAAGGATGTTCAAAAAAAGTTAACTGAAGAAGCTGTTGGAAAGACCGTTGTACCTGAAAAAACTAAAACGGTAGAGAAGCCTACAATCAATTTAGATGACAGAATCCAAAAGTTTGAAAAATTGAGAGGCCTGGCCAATCAACGTGAACGGCTTACTGAAACCTTGAGTGAGCTTACCAAGTTCAATTACAATCAGGATGGTTCCAGTTCCTTTCATATTAGGGACTCACGTAATCTGGAATTTAAGACTACCAACACGAATTTGATAAAGTTGGTAACTACACATTTACAGTCCACATTGGAACAACGTAAATCAGAAATTGAAGAACAGATTGTTCAATTTGAACTTTAAAGAAGCCAATGTCTTCAAATGTGAAAGCCTGCTCGCAAGAGTAGGCTTTCTTTTTTTAATCATATCTGTCGCCAGACAGGTTTAAAATCTAATATTATGTATTTAAATCGTTTACAACAAGATGAAATTTTCGTTTCTAATGAAATGAAATCTTTAAAAAGTATTACTGGTATAAAGTCTCGACGAGGACTCGAAAATGCGATAATCTCAAATGGCAAAATTGTCAATGTGGTCTCGAACAGCTATGGCCATATTCCAAATGAACTGTTTTTCAATAAAGCCGAACAGCTATTAGTGGATGCCAATTTGAAATATCATAAACGCACCATCAACAGAAATGACAGGTCTTTCATTACCGATTTTATAATCGAGGACGATAATCAGTTTTCTTTAAAAGAAGGACAGGACAAGATTCTGCCAATGTTACGTTTCAAAAATTCTTATGATGGAAGCGAGAAAACTTCCGGACATTTCGGTTTTTATAGGGAAATATGCACCAATGGATTACACGTTGCACAAGCAGAAATCGCATTTTCGAT
Organism: Maribacter sp. TH_r10; assembly: GCF_033101095.1. NCBI lineage: Bacteria > Pseudomonadati > Bacteroidota > Flavobacteriia > Flavobacteriales > Flavobacteriaceae > Maribacter > Maribacter sp. TH_r10. Next base: position 166,994 of record NZ_JAWMPY010000003.1, read on the forward strand.
AAAGCACAGCAAGAACAATACAGATTTAATAATGCCAAAATTGAACTTGCTATTTGATAAGTTTCTAAATAATGAATACTACGAAATCACAAGGAAATTCAGGGAAATGGAAGAAATCGAACTTATCGATACCAAGGCATTTGTAAAGGACATATTGGAAAAAACGAAATTGTTCCGATATGAATGTAGCGACAAAAACGATGACCCATCAAAAAAATCCCGTGAGGTTATGGAGCTTATCAACGATGAACCGTTTCCAGCTTATTCAAAACCTAATTTATGGGTAGGTTACAACGCCTTTAATTGGATGCTTCACAATACCTTGAAAAAGACCTTTTCACAACAAGAAAAGTTGGATAAGGTTTTGTTCGATAAAATATATGCAATGGTTTAAAGAAACATTGTAAAAGGTTTATCCAGTACCTAACTAAACTGGATTTTTAATTTTACTTCCGTCATATCATTCCGTTTAGCACATTTCCCTACATTCCGTTGCTCTACATTTCGGAAAAAGAGCTGCACTCAAAAAGGGTCTTGGACACAACTTCAAAGATTCCGATTTCCATTCCACTTGCCCACTCATTCCCGAGAAAATTCGGGAAGTGGTCAAACTCTATTACAATCTACATCTTTAAAGTTAAGTCCGCTTTAAATCCTACTTCAAAAGAATAATCCGTTTTATAAACCGTTCAGCACTTTACCGCTTCATTTCGCGAAAAGCTACATTTCGGGCAAAGAGCTTCTCTATAAAAAAGTCTTGAACCCAATTCACCGTTTTGGCTTTCCATTCCGCTTCCCCTTCCCGCTACGCTGGGAAGGAACGCTACATTCCCAAGCCAAAACCGTGAATTGGGTTCGCTTGTAATCGGAAAGTCAAAGCCTCGATTTTCTTAACAGAATTAACGGCAAAGCCTACTTTGGTCTTTGCTCGATAATTCTTAAAAATCAAACCTTTGCCTTACACATTTTAAGGGGTTTATAATGGATGAAGCCTTTATTGTTTTTCGGGTCGTCGAAAAACAGGCAGTGCATAACCAATTCTAAATTAAACCCATCCGCTCATTTCGCTTAACTGTCGGTACGCTCAAATCGCAACCGGATTTAAAAGAATTGCTAATGCCCTTATGGAACTTGTCAAGACTATACAAGTTTTTGTGAAAAATAAGGTTTCTACTTCCTTGAAAATCCAAGGATTTTACTACGTCGCAAACACACCTGATTTATTCCCTAAAAGTCTTGACAAAACCCACTTCATCCATTGTGCGGAGCACGAAAGAAATCATACAAACACCCCTTAAAATTTAATTCAGTTTAAACCTAAAAGGGAAATTATTAATCTTTTAAATCTTTTATTATGAGTACCATTAAAAATCACGTACAGTTAATTGGAAATGTTGGGCAAGAACCAACTATTACGAACCTTGAAAGCGGTAAGAAAGTAGCCCGTTTATCATTGGCAACCAATGAATACTACAAAAACGGCAAGGGCGAAAAGCAAACGGATACCAATTGGCACACCGTTGTCGCTTGGGGCAAAACTGCTGAAATTATCGAAAAGTATGCCGAAAAGGGCAAAGAAATCGGAGTTGTTGGAAAACTAAAGACCCGAACCTATACCACGGACGATGGCAACCAACGCTATGTTACCGAAGTGATAGCCGATGAAATCCTATTATTAGGTAGTAAGTAAAAAGTAAAGAGGGCACTAATACCAGTTTTCAATTAGTTTGTGCCCTCTTCTTTTCATCATTAAATCTAAAAAAGACATTACAATGAAAGCACAAGTTAACGAAATAAAAGAAGGATTGCAACATTTTCACGGTTCTGAAATGTTATATCAAATCCCATTGATACGCACCCGATTTACGAACGGATTGAAATATTTAGCCAATGTAGCAGAATGTTTTTGGCTCATTACTGATGTTTCAGTAATCGCCAAAAGTTTGCTGAACCGAAGCCATTTTATCACAATAGATTTTAAAAGGCTGTCGGAAGAAAAACAAGATTATACAGGCTATGAAGCTGAAATAATTTACAGCGATGGAAATGGAAATGTTTTTGAAACGCATCAATACAACTTTACTGATTTTCCTTTAGATGAATTGCGTTTATATTTTGTGGATAATACGCTGATGTTACCAAGTGAATACTAAAAACAAAGGCGATGATTTATCTAAATTATAACAATCTCGATGACGAAACCCAACAGCATCTACTTTCCGTTTCAAAAGAAGATATAGAAAGTAAATTTGGGAACGACCTTAAAGCCTACGCCAATAAACACCACATAGATTATGATAAAATATTGGACGAAGAAGCGATAAAAAACCTATACACTTATACCTATGTTTTTAATATCTAAATTGAAAACAAGAAATTGGACCTTTGAACTTTCAGAGGTCTATTTTTGTGCCTTATTTTTTCAAAATTTCAAGAGCCAATATTCCAAAACTCGACGTCCTAAATTTACATTTTCATAAAAATCCTATTTTTTGGTATCAAAACCTACCATTTGAAAACAATCCGTATTTGAATATTATTTGCAAATAGAATATCTTTAAAAGGCTTTTAAGCAGTACCATTTTAAGTATCGTTATCCCATTTTGATTTGACTTTCGCAGATAATGATACCCATCAAAAATTAAACATATCGGAATTTTTTAATTCCGAAAAAAAGCAACTGACTTTTTAGTCAGGTTGTTTGAAAAATTTTGTCCCTGCGGGACGAATTTGGAGAAGCAAGAGGGTAACACGCCAAGGCGGTGTTAACGATTGGTTTTTAGTTGTAATTATTTGATATTCAAATAATTACTGTTTATATGAAATAGAGAAACAATAAAGTTTTACAGTAAATCCTTTTGAAACCCCTATAAAACGGCAATTTTTTACAGTAAATGAGTTCAAACCATCAAAAGAAATACAGTTTTTCTGCCATTAGTATCAAACCTAATGTGGCAACTCGTTTTCGGAAATTTTCCAAAAGAATTTCACGTTCGCATACCGATACGCTGGAAACAATGATGAACTTTTTTGATGTGAACGAGCTATCCCCAAATGAATCTTTGGGTGCGAATATGAGAACTTTGGAGAATAGCTTAAAAAAACGAATCAATGCCCTTGTAGCCATTATTAGGGATATTGAAAAAAACCAGACCAAGCCCACCAATGCAATGTTGGAATTGCTTTTCCAAGAAAACCCAAATGAGGAAGAACCCCAAGAAGAACTATATGAATTTGAGCAACAGGAACTGATTACGGAAAACGAGGAACTGAACCATTACCGAAATCGGTACGAAGAAGTTCGGCAACAATTCCATTCGGTAAAATATGATTTAGAAAAAATCATCAGTAAGACCACTTATGTAAAAGGCAGTTTTGGAGGAGGCTATTTAAAAGTGGATTTGAGCAAAGATGAATTTGAAAACATTAAACAAAAAATATAAAATGTATATCACGGTAACCAAACAGACATTAGACGGTAATTATGCACAGAGCGCTTCCGATTTTGTCGCATATCTCGAAAAAGAGAATGACGGAAAATCCATTGATGAAATGGAACATTTTTTCAATCAATATGGCGAAGAAATATCAGGAAAGGAAGTCGTCAAAGAAATCGACGGAAATACCGCTAAACTCAAAAAGACCGAACCCAAGTTTTATTCCATCACGGTTAATCCAAGTGCTTATGAATTGAAGCGATTGCAAAATCATTCCGAAGAACTAAAACAGTACACCCGAGAATTGATGAAAGAGTACGCTAAATCTTTTAATCGGGAAATAAACGGACGAGCTGTAACCGTAGATGACATTAAATATTACGCGAAGATTGAACATCAACGCACCTATAAAGGAACGGACAAGAAAATTCAGGAGAACCAACCTTATGCCACCAAGATACTTCAAATTAAGAACGATATCCGAAAAATTGAAAGTGGCGAATTAGAGGGAAATATTAAAAAATTACAGCAAACGATGTCCCGATTGGAGAAAGAAGCACCACATCAACAAGACGGAAAACGCATTGTTAGAGGGATGCCAAAAGATGGCTCTCAAAGCCATATTCATATTATTGTGAGCAGAAAGGATATGTCTAATAAATACAGTTTATCCCCAGGAAGCAGGTACAAGGCTTCGGAAACAGTTTTTAATGGCAAACCTGTAAAACGTGGTTTTGATAGGGACAAATTCTTTAAGGCATCCGAAAAGACCTTTGACACTTTATTTCAATACAAAAGAAATTATGTTGAAACCTATAAGGCACGCAAAACATTCCTTAAAAATCCAAAATTGTATTTCTCAATTCTTTCGGGATTGCCAACAAATGAAAAAGCTACAGCCTATAAAATACTTGCTAAAGCAGGTGTGCCCATAATGAATATTCCAACGAACAAAGTACAGTTAGCATTGAAGATAATTAACAAGTTTAAAAAAGGGATTGACCGAGCCATACAGTCGGGTTCTATTGGGATATGAGTATGTCAATACCACATATCATCCTTTTTATTGTTGTTCCGGTATTGTTTATCAGTACGGTTTTATATGTGTTTCTTCATCAAGAAGAGCCCAAAAACGGAGATAAGAAATATCAGGTACGCTTTAAACTTCGTCGTGGAAAATTTCAAATCGAAAATATCAAGCGAGGTGCATCGATTATTGGCTCTGCGGGAAGCGGTAAAACAGAAAGTGTTATCTATAATTTTTTACAGCATTTTAGTACCCATCAATTTTGTGGTATCATACACGATTACAAGGATTTTGAGCTTACGGAAATTGCCTATCCATTATTTAAAGAAAAGGATATTAAATTCTACACCATTGCCTTTGACCAAATCCATTATCGTGTAAACCCAATTGCCCCAAGATATTTGCCCAATGAGGAAAGTGTGAATGAATTATCCAAGGTACTCATTGAAAATCTTTTGGAGTTTAACGAATCCGATACAAACAGTACCACAAAATTCTTTAGTGATGCTGTTGAAGGTTTGATGGGTGGAATGATTTGGAAACTTAAAACGTCCTATCCTCAATATTGCACTCTGCCCCATTTGATTGCTATTTTTCAATCGATGACCACCAAGCAATTGATTTCTTTTTTGAGCTCAAATATCACATCCAAAAGTATGGCAAGTGCTTTTATCAATGGAATGGACTCTGACAAGCAAACAGCAGGTGTAAAAAGCACATTGGCCAATGCTTTTAAAAAAATAAGTTCACAGCAGTTGTTTATGGCGTTGTCAAAAGATGAAGTACCATTAAATATAAATAATCAGGAAAATTCAGCGGTAATTTCGATTGTAAATCATCCCAAATATGAATCGGCTTATTCGCCTATAATCGCAGCAATTATGCACACAGTCATCAAACAAATGAGCGTCAGAGATCAGCAGTCGTCATTTTTAATGATGGAAGAAGCCCCAACCATTAAACTACTCAATATGCATCGCATTCCAGCAACTTTACGAAGCTATGATATTGCCACAATTTACGTGATGCAAGATAAAATCCAGAATGATATGCTATATGGCGATAAAGCGAGTAAGGCTATTTTAAGCAATCTTTCCTATCAGTTTTTTGGTAAAGTTAATGACCCAGATACCGCCAAATACTATGAACGATTTTTTGAGATTGTCCGCAAGGAAACAACAAGTATCAACCGTGGCCATAACCTGAATTTTGATACAAGGATTACTACAGGCGAAAAAGAGGTTTCCAAACGTAGAGCAGATGTATTTTTCCGTTTAAAACAGGGCGAATTTATCACTTTTGCAGATGGTAAGGATAAAAGAGTTCAATTTAAACTACAGTATATTAAAAGGGAGATTCCTAAAATACAGCAACAATACACAGAGAATGAATTGAAACTGAACTTTGAAAGAATCTATCGAGAAGTTAAATCCCATTTCAAACTGAACTAAATTTCGATTTAACAAATTTTTTAACATAAATTATTTGAATTTATTTAACTTTGCAAAATTGATGAAACAAGCATTTTATAAAATATCATCCTTTTTAATGGCGATTGTAGTCCTGTTTTCTACGTTGTCATTTACTGTTGATATGCATTATTGTGGAGACACTTTAGTTGATACTTCAATTTTCCATAAAACAAAAGGTTGTGGAATGGAAATGCAAAACCCTTCCACCGAAGATTGTTCAGTTAAGGTAAAAGATTGTTGTTCGGATGAACAGCTTGTTGTTCAAGGTCAGGACGATTTGAAACTATCTTTTGACAAACTTACCTTTGACCAACAATTGTTTGTTGCATCATTTGTTTACACTTATATTAACCTTTTTGAAGGTTTAGAAGAAAATGTAACTTCATACAGAGATTACGTCCCCCCACTCGTCATAAGGCACATCTACAAACTTGACGAGAGTTATTTAATTTGATTTTTAAACAGTAAAATTTTTGCCCTGCGGTACTTCCGTGTTGGGCTTGTTTTGTTGTGTTCAATTTCTTGAATTCAAACTAAACAATCATTTTCATAACTGTTTAATTATCATAGTTTATGCTAAATAAAAGCATCAAATTTCTTATAGAGAACAAACTCGTTGCCGTTATATTGCTCGTCGTATTTGTGGGTTTTGGAACGGTGTACGCACCTTTTAAATGGGACACTGGTTTTTTACCGACAGACCCCGTGGCAGTTGATGCCATTCCCGATATTGGCGAGAACCAACAAATCGTTTTTACCAAATGGGACGGTAGGTCGCCACAGGATATTGAGGACCAAATAACATATCCGCTAACTACGACCTTATTAGGTATTCCAGGCGTGAAAACTATCCGCAGTTCTTCAATGTTTGGCTTTTCGAGCATTTACATCATTTTTGATGAGGATATTGAATTTTACTGGAGCCGAAGTCGGATTCTGGAAAAACTCAATTCCTTGCCAAGTGGTCTTTTACCTGAAGGTGTTAACCCAGCTTTGGGTCCCGATGCTACGGGATTGGGTCAAATATTTTGGTACACGCTTGAAGGTCGCGATAAGGACGGCAACGTCACGGGCGGATGGGATTTGCAAGAACTGCGAAGCATTCAGGATTATTACGTGAAATATGCCCTTGCTTCTGCGAGTGGCGTTTCCGAGGTGGCATCGATTGGTGGTTATGTAAAGGAATATCAAATAGATGTAAATCCAGAATTGATGCGCCAGTACAACATAGGTCTCAATCAAGTTGTAAAGGCGGTTAAGGAAAGTAATAAGGATATTGGTGCACAGACTTTGGAAATCAACCAAGCGGAATATCTCGTGCGTGGCTTGGGTTACGTAAAGTCCATTGAAGATATTGAAAATGCCGTAGTTACTTCCGAAAATTATACATCCATTAGATTAAAGGACATAGGAAAAGTGTCTTTGGGCCCAGCCACACGCAGGGGAATTTTGGACAAGGAAGGTGCGGAAGTAGTGGGCGCAGTTGTGGTCGCCCGATATGGCGCAAATCCATTAGAGGTCATAAATAATGTGAAGGAAAAAATTGCCGAGTTGAGCAAAGGGCTACCTTCCAAAGTGTTGAGTGATGGCAGGACTTCGCAATTGACAATCGTCCCTTTTTATGACCGAACAGAACTGATACAAGAAACCTTGGGAACGCTCAACGAGGCGTTAACCTTGGAAATCCTTATTACCATTTTGGTCATTATCGTAATGGTATTTAATCTTCGGGCATCCATACTTATATCTGGGTTATTGCCAGTTGCGGTGCTGATGGTCTTTATTGCAATGAAATTTTTTGGTGTGGATGCCAACATCGTGGCACTTTCGGGAATTGCAATTGCCATTGGTACTATGGTAGATGTGGGTATCATACTTGCCGAGAACATCATCAGGCATTTGGACGAAGACGATAAAAAAACACCAATAAATACCGTAGTGTACAATGCCACTGCGGAAGTTTCGGGGGCAATTGTTACCGCAGTAATGACCACCATCATCAGCTTTATACCTGTATTTACAATGATAGGTGCAGAAGGCAAATTGTTCAGACCCTTGGCGTTTACAAAAACCTTCGCATTGACGGCATCCATAATTATAGCTCTTTTCTTAATTCCACCGTTTGCGGCATTTTTCTTTAAAAACAGAAATATCCGAAAATCCACAAATTATGGTATCAGCAGTTTGTTGATTTTAGCTGGTTTTATTGCAGTCATTTTTGGCCATTGGATTGGTCTTATCCTTATTGGCTTTGGTTTTGTGGCTTTGGCGGTACTTAAGGAAAAACTTTCAAAAGAAAGGTCAAACAAATTCAATATTTATCTTTCCGCAGCTGCCATTGTCTTTCTATTAGCAGAATATTGGCGACCATTAGGTGTTGATAAAAGCGTTATCTGGAACCTTATTTTTGTGGGCATAATCTGTTTTGGCTTATTGGCAAGTTTTTCTCTTTTCAAAAACTATTACACCCAAATATTAAAATGGGCATTGGCAAATAAACTTCTGTTTTTGACCATTCCCACAGCCTTGCTAATTTCAGGTTTCATCATCTATAAAAATACCGGCAAGGAATTTATGCCTTCGTTGAATGAAGGCTCATTCCTCTTGATGCCCACTTCAATGCCACACGCTGGTATTGAGGAAAACAAAAGAGTGTTGCAACAGCTGGATATGGCCGTGGCAAGTATTCCCGAAATAGAAACTGTAGTCGGAAAATCAGGTAGAACGGAATCTGCCTTGGACCCAGCGCCACTTTCAATGTATGAAAATGTCATTCAGTATAAATCTGAATATATGTTGAACAGCGATGGAAAACGGCAACGCTTTCAAGTTGATGACAATGGATTTTTTATTCGGAAGGATAGCACGTATATCGCTAATCCAAGTACAGAAATAAGTTCAAGCACCATCGAGAACTACCGTGAAGATGGTAAAAAAGTTGTAGAAACCGTGGATGTTCCTTCCGAAAAATTAATTCCCAATGATGATGGCGAATTTTTTAGGAACTGGCGACCCGAAGTCAATTCGCCCGACGATATTTGGAACGAAATCGTAAAGGTTACCAAATTGCCTGGCGTTACCTCTGCCCCAAAATTGCAGCCCATTGAAACCCGTTTGGTTATGTTACAAACCGGAATGCGCGCACCAATGGGCATCAAGGTCAAAGGTCAGGATTTAAAACAGATTGAGGCGTTTGGCGTAGAATTGGAAACCATTCTAAAACAAGCGGAAGGCGTAAAACAGGAAGCCGTTTTTGCTGACCGAATTGTGGGAAAACCTTATTTGCTTATTGATATCAATAGGGAAAAATTGGCACGTTATGGCGTGACCATTGAGGAAGTTCAAAATGTACTGAAAGTGGCCGTGGGCGGAATGGTGTTGACCCAAACCGTTGAAGGTAGGGAACGTTATGGCGTTCGGGTACGCTATCCAAGGGAATTGCGGGGCGACCCATCCGATTTACAGAATATTTATGTTCCAGTTGAAAAAGGCAGTCCTGTACCATTGAGCGAGCTGGCAACCATCCGTTACGAACAAGGTCCGCAAGTGATAAAAAGCGAGGACACCTTTTTGGTAGGCTATGTATTGTTCGATAAACTTGACGGTTTTGCAGAAGTGAATGTGGTGGAAAACGCACAGGCACTCATTCAACAAAAAATTGACAGTGGCGAATTAATCGTTCCAAAAGGCATCAGTTATAAATTCACGGGAACCTATGAGAATCAATTACGTGCCGAAAAAACACTGTCTATTATCGTGCCTTTGGCCTTGTTGGTTATTTTCCTGATTCTATACTTCCAGTTCCGTTCTGTGTCCACAACGTTTATGGTATTTACGGGAATTGCCGTTGCCTTTGCAGGTGGTTTTGTAATGATTTGGCTGTATGGCCAAGATTGGTTCTTGAATTTCAATTTCTTTGGCGAAAACCTGCGAGACCTATTCAATATGCGGACGGTCAATTTGAGCGTTGCAGTTTGGGTGGGTTTTATTGCACTCTTTGGTATTGCAACGGACGATGGCGTTGTAATGGCAACCTATCTCACACAAACATTCGATAAAAACGACCCAACGGATAAAAATGAAATCCGCAAATCAACTTTAGAAGCTGCATCCAAAAGAATCCGCCCTTGTTTGATGACTACGGTTACGACTATTTTGGCATTATTGCCAGTATTGACATCCACTGGAAAAGGAAGTGATATTATGATACCAATGTCCATTCCAATCTTTGGCGGAATGCTACTCGATACCACATCCTATTTCCTCGTTCCTGTGCTTTACAGTTGGCGAAAAGAACGACTTGCAAAAAGAAGGTTAAAGCAAGAATCACAAACCATAACTATTGAGCAATGAAAAATAAGAAATCAGTTATAAAATATATCGTGTTTGTTGGGATTTACATCTTAAGTGTCAACAGCTATGGTCAGGATTTACAGACCTATATTGACGAAGCCATTTCCAACAGTCCGGAAATCCAGAAATTTCAATTGCGATATGATATTTCTTCTGAAAAGGTCAATGAAGCCAACTGGATTCCCAACACAGAAATCAGCGCAGGATATTTTGTAAGTGAGCCCGAAACACGAACAGGAGCACAACGAGCACGATTCTCATTAAAACAGATGTTACCTTGGTTTGGTACCATCACGGCAAGGGAAAATTATGCAAGTTCAATGGCGGAAGCGGACTATGTGGAAGTTACCATTGCCAAACGTAAACTTGCACTTTCAGTATCCCAATTCTATTATCAACTATATGAAATCAACACAAAACAGCTTGTACTTGACCAAAACATTGAGTTGTTGAAAACCTACGAACGCCTTGCCCTCACTTCCGTGGAAGTTGGTAAAGCATCGGCTGTGGATGTGCTTCGGTTGCAGATTAGACAGAATGAACTGCAACAGGAAAAAGAGGTGTTGACACAACAATCAAAGGGTTTCCAAGCTGCTGTGAACAGTTTATTGAATCGTGATTTTGATAATGACATTGTAGTGGTTGACACATTGGAAATGCCCATTGAAGATATTCAGTTTTCTTATGATGCACTTTCACTAAACCCTGAATTGTTGAAATATGACAGACTATACGAATCGGTTACGCAATCTGAACTGCTCAATCTTCGAGAAGCCCAGCCAATGTTTGGCTTTGGGTTGGATTACATTCCCGTTTCGGAACGCCCGGAAATGAATTTTTCTGACAATGGAAAGGATATTATAATGCCGATGATTTCAATTACAATTCCCATTTTCAACAACCGCTATAAGTCCATTACCAAACAGAACGATTTGCGTCAACAGGAAATCAAATCCCAAAAAGACGAACGCTTGAATATTTTGGAATCAGAATTGGCAAAAGCTATTTCACAACGAAACCAAGCAAGAATCAAATTCAACACCCAACAGAAAAATCTTGAACAGGCCGAGGATGCAGAGGAAATCCTGATAAAAAATTACGAAACGGGAACGATTGATTTTAATGATGTGCTGGACATTCAGGAACTGCAATTAAAATTCCAGATGAGCCAAATAGAATCGGTCAAGAGTTATTATGTACAATCGGCATTAATCAATTATCTAATCAATTAACGATGGAAAAAACTTTTTACATAAAAAATATGGTCTGTGATAGGTGTATCAAAGTAGTGACGGACGAATTAAAAGATAAGAATATCGATTTGCTCGAAATTGAATTGGGAAGAATAAAATTGAATATCGAAGATGCCAAATATCGAGAAACCTTGGTTTCGATTTTAGAGAAAAACGGATTTTCCTTGATAGAAAGCCCAGAAAAACAATTGGTGGAACAAGTAAAAATTGAGTTGATTAAGCTATTGAAAAATTTACCGTTGGATATAAACAGGAAACTTTCCAAGTATCTCGAAGAAAAACTAAATAGGGAATATTCCAAAACGAGCAAATTGTTCTCAATAACGGAAGGTATTACAATAGAAAAATATTTTATCAAATTGAAAATCGAAAAAGTAAAAGAGCTCATTCAAAACCAAGAATTCAATTTCACTGAAATTGGCCAGATTCTAAATTATAGCAACATAAACCATTTAAGCAGGCAATTTAAAACCGAAACAGGAATGAGCCTTACCATTTATAAATCACAACAAATAAATGACCGCACATCGTTAGACCGAATTATATAACTATGAACCAAGATTATGACACAAGCTGCTGAATATCAATATTAATTTTGAAAAAAATGAATAATCCAATGAAGAAAATATGTTATGCTTTTATGCTCGTATTCTTTTACGTCAATACAGCATTCACACAAAATGAAGGTAATACAAATAATTTGCCAGTTCACGAATACACATTGACCATCAAGGAAGAAATGGTCAATAAGTCTGGTAAAGAGGTTAAGGGAATGACCGTAAACGGAACGATTCCAGGACCAACTCTGGAATTTACCGAAGGCGAATATGCCGTCATTTATGTAAAAAATGAAATGAGCGTTGAGACTTCCGTCCATTGGCACGGAATCTTATTGCCCAATTTTCAAGATGGCGTTCCTTATTTATCCACGCCACCCATTAAGCCAGGAACCACTTTCAAATATGAATTCCCCATCAAGCAATCCGGAACCTATTGGTATCATTCCCATACGATGCTACAGGAACAAAGTGGAGTTTTCGGTTCATTATTGATAAACCCCAAAGAGAAAACTTTGGATTACGATAAGGATTTGGTCTTGATGTTATCCGATTGGACGAACGAGAAACCAGTAAATGTAATGCGTAACCTAAAACGAGGTAATGAATGGTATGGCATAAAAAAAGGAACATCTACGCCGCTCAATCAAGTGATTGGACGTGGTGCATTTGGCGCACAGCTCGATTTTTGGCGACAACGGATGGAAGGTGCCGATATAGCGGATGTCTATTATCCGGCATTTCTGGTCAACGGGAAGCAAAAGCCTGAATATCCAGAATTTAAGGCGGGCGAAAAAGTCCGGCTACGTGTAATTAACGGCTCATCTTCCACACAATTTTGGATGACATTTGGAGGTGGAATACCAACCTTGGTTTCTGCCGATGGAAAAGATGTTGTGCCAGTAGAGCATAATAAAACCTTCATTGCCACCGCCGAAACGTATGATTTTATCGTGACAATTCCTGATAGCGGTAAAATTGAGTTTAGGGCAATGGCACAGGATGGTTCGGGAACTGCGATGGCTTACATTGGTAACGGAGAAATCCTTCCTGCTGAAATTGTACCACGGCCAGATAAAATAAAGATGATGCAGCAAATGGCAAAAATGGATATGAAAATGGGTGCACACGCCCTAAAATTTCAACCCAAAAAAGATGAACGATTTGAAATGAAGGAAGAATATGGTATGCAGATGGACGGAATGAACCCGCCTGCTGGACGGGCAGGAATGGATGGGATGAATGGAATGAAGATGAACAATGAAAAGATGAATATGCCAAAGGATTCAATGATGAACAAAAAAATGGACCACTCTAAAATGGACCATTCAAAGATGGAAATGAAGAAGGATTCAACTGCAACTATGGATGAAATGAATATGAAGAATGATGATATGAAAATGAACCATTCAAAAATGGAAGGAATGAAAATGGACGATATGCAAATGGATGGAATGGATATGAATGCGGAATACAATTACGATTATTTGAAATCGCCAGAGAAAACAAGTTATGATAAGAGTCTTCCAGTAAAGGAAATATTGCTCAATCTTACCGGAAATATGCAACGTTATATTTGGAGTATGAATGGTGTCCCATTAAATGAGGCAGACAAAATAAAAATCAAAAAAGGAGAAATTACAAGAATTACCCTCAATAATCTCACGATGATGCACCATCCAATGCACCTTCACGGACATTTCTTTAGGGTTATCAATAAGAATGGGGAGTATTCGCCTTTAAAACACACCGTGAATGTTCCACCAATGAAAGAAGTAACCATAGAATTCAGCGGTAACGAAGGGGATGAATCTGGAGATTGGTTCTTTCACTGCCATATACTTTACCATATGATGAGCGGAATGGCCCGAATTTATAGTTACGATACCCCACGCGACCCAAGAATGGCAAATTATCCCGTTTCAAAGTTAATTAATGAGGGCGACAAATTTTACGCTTGGTCAATGGTTGATGCCGCTTCGCATATGACGGAATTTAATTTTGTGGCTTCGAATATTCGAAATCAATTTAATGTGATGGCAGAATACGGATGGAACCAAAATCTGGAAGCCGAAGTAACCTACGAACGCTACCTGCACGATTATTTAAGGGTTTTTGGTGGTGTGAACATTGAAAATGAAATGGAAGATAGTTTAGATGAAATTTCTACCACAGCCATTGCGGGTGTACGATTCTTAACCCCATATTTATTCAATCTCGATGTGCGAATGGATAGCAAATTACGGCCGCAAATAAGTTTGAGCCGTGAAATCATGATTTTCCCAAGAACGGCAATTTTTGGGATGTACGAGTACCAAGCAGATTTCGGGTGGGTAGATGACCTTCCAATGGGAGATAATTTCAGCAAGGAAGTCACTTGGAACGCAGGAATCGAATATTTTTTATCAAGAAACTTCTCATTGATGGCAAGCTACGACAACCGTTTTGGTGCAGGTGGTGGGCTTTCTGTGAGATTTTAAAAATAAGTTAAACACAAATATTAATCTTAAATGTAAATCAAAATGAAAAAAGTACGAGTAACAACAGTAATTATGCTAATGGCTTTTGTAAGCCTAACAGCAATGTCCTGTAAGGACAGTAAAAAAGAAGATTCGCAAGATGCAATGCATTCGGAAATGAATGAAGACGCACATCACGATGATTCGGCAATGGACCACGATAAAATGAGTGCGTCCGATGGTATGATGGATTCTAATGCACAGACTTCTGATGCAAAACAAGTATTGACAGATTATATGGCACTTAAAAATGCATTGGTGGCAACCAATAAAGAAGATGCCGCAAAAGCCGGAACGAAATTGGAAAGCACTTTGAACGGTTTTAATATGAGCAGCTATACTTCCGAAGAACAGAAAGAATTGAAAGACATTATTGCAGATGCAAAGGAACACGCAGAACACATAGGCAAAAGCGAAATGGACCACCAGCGCGAACATTTCAAAACATTGAGCAAGGATATAACCGATATGGTTGCCATTACTGGAACAGAAAATACGTTGTACCAACAATTTTGTCCAATGTATGATAAAGGCAGTGCGTGGTTAAGTATGGAAAAAGAAATCAGAAACCCCTATTATGGAAGCAAAATGATGGCTTGCGGAAAAGTGCAAAAGGAAATCAACTAAATGAAAATTGTAAAAATCATAGCATTGGTTTTATTGGTGGTCTTTGTGGGCATACAGTTTGTGACCACAGAGCGTAACCAAAGTGATGTCATACCAAAATCAGATTTTGTGATGGTCAACAAACCACCAAAAAATGTCAGTATGATATTGCAAGAATCCTGTTATGATTGCCACAGTAACAATACAGATTATCCTTGGTACAATAAAATTCAACCTGTTGCTTGGTTTTTGGAAGACCACATTAAAGAAGGCAAGGCCGAACTTAATTTTAACGAATGGGACTCGCTTTCAAGCCGAAGAAAATCAAGTAAACTTCGTTCAATTATCAAACAGATAGAAAGCGGAGAAATGCCTTTGTATTCTTACACTTTGATTCACAGGGATGCCATTTTATCAACATCTGAAAAAGAATTGGTTATAAACTATATGAAGCAAATAAAAGACAGTTTACAATAAAGTCCTGATGTGGGAAGGGAATGATTTTTTTTTCATTGATTGGTTAGTTAAAACCCTTCCCAAGTCAGGCACAAAAAAAATAACGATATGGACAATTTTCTCAAACAATGGGCAGAAGCGGCATTTACCACCACAGGCTTTTTTTGGATGGCACTTTGGGCATTTGCACTTGGTTATATCATTAGTAGTATGATTCAGGTTTTTGTGACCGAAAAAAAGATGCAGGAAACAATGGGCGAAAATGAAGGCAAGGGTGTTTTGCTCGGTACATTTTTTGGCTTTATAAGCAGTTCGTGCAGTTTTGCCGCACTGGCATCCACAAAATCCCTATTTAAAAAAGGAGCAAGCTTTGTATCTTCCATTGCGTTTCTTTTGGCGTCAACCAATTTGGTCATCGAACTCGGAATTATCATTTCAATTTTCCTCGGATGGCAGTTCGTTGTTGGCGAATACGTTGGCGGCATATTGTTGATACTGATTTCTTGGCTATTGATACGGTTGATAAATCCAAAAAAACTTATAGAAAAAGCAAGAAAGAATTTAAAGGACAAGGATGATGATGAATTGGACGATTCCAAATCGTGGAAAAGGAAAATCCAATCAGAAAAAGGCTGGGCAAAGGTTTCCAAACAATACGGTATGGAATGGAAAATGGTGTGGAAGGACGTAACGGTAGGTTTTACGATTGCCGGAATTGTGGCAGCGTTTGTGCCAGATTCCTTCTTTCAAACCTTGTTCATCAATAGCGGTAACGGCAATACAGATTTCACTTTTTTTGAAATCCTCGAACATATAATCGTTGGACCTATCGCAGCATTTTTGACCTTTATTGGCTCAATGGGAAATATCCCGTTGGCAGCTTTGCTTTTTGGGAAAGGCGTAAGCTTTGCAGGTGTAATGGCATTTATCTTTAGCGATTTGGTCGTCTTTCCAATCCTACGTATCAATGCAAAATATTACGGTTGGAAAATGTCACTATTTATCCTCTTTTTGCTTTTTATTGCACTTATAGGAGCATCCTTGATTTTGCATTATTCTTTTGATTTGTTGAGCATTCTGCCCGACCCATCACAGGTAAAAATTCAGGATAGCGAATACTTTAAGTTGGACTATACATTCTATTTGAACATTGCCTTTTTAGCACTTTCTGGGTTTTTGATTTACCTCGGATTTTTCAAAAGAAAGGATGTAAAACAAATGAAGGAAATGGCACCAAAAAGCCAACTGTTGGAAAACATTTTAAAATACGCTGCATTGACGTGTTATGTGTGGCTTGCTGGTGGATTGATTGTTAAATTTTTTGTGAATTAATAACATAAGAAATGAAAAATTATGATACGCTTTCAGAAGCAATCACAGGATTACAGGCTGATGGCTACGTTTACGATTTTAACCTAAAATCGCATTGTTTGGAATGTGCAACATTAAAGCTTGAATTGAATCCAGAAGATTTTGAGGTCGATGGTATGTTTCGATTTGAAGGAATGAGCAGTACCGATGACAACAGTGTACTATATGCCATTTCTTCCAAAAACGGAATAAAAGGTTTATTGGTGGATGCTTACGGAGTTTACGCCGAAAATATTTCTGAAGCAATGCGAAAAAAATTAAGATAAAATGAAACACACATATCATATTCATGGAATGACCTGCAACGGATGTCGCAGTCACGTAGAAGCCACACTTTCTAAAGTTGAAGGTGTACAGAATGCATCTGTAGATTTGGAAAAAGCCAACGCAGCTATTGAGATGAAAACCCATATTCCCATAGAAAAATTTCAAGAAGCCTTAAAAAAGGATGGTGGAAATTATAGCATCCACAATATGGGCGAACATCATCACGATTCAGAGGTAAAAGTAAAAGAAAAGCCTAAAGGGAAAGGAACTGGCACTTTCTATTGCCCAATGCACTGTGAAGGCGACAAGACCTACGACAAACCCGGCGATTGCCCAGTTTGCGGTATGGATTTGGTTGAGGAACAAAGTATTTCTTCGGGAGCATCACACCAATGGACTTGCCCAATGCACCCAGAAATTGTTCGCGATGAAGCTGGAAGCTGTCCCATCTGCGGAATGGATTTGGTGCCTATGCAACCAGACCTATCCGCAGAGGAAAAAACATATAAAAAACTATTAAAGAAGTTTTGGATAGCGGTTGCCTTTACCTTGCCCATTTTCCTGATGGCAATGAGCGAGATGATTCCGAACAATCCGTTGTACACTTTGATGGAACAAAAATATTGGAATTGGGTACAGTTTGCACTTTCAATTCCCGTTGTTTTTTATGCTACTTGGATGTTTTTTGAACGTGCCTACCGTAGCATCAAAACTTGGAACCTTAATATGTTCACACTTATCGGAATAGGTGCAGGTGCAGCGTGGCTTTTCAGTGTATTTGGAATGTTTTTCCCTGATTTTTTTCCACAGCAGTTTAAAACAGAATCAGGTGCTGTGCACGTTTATTTTGAAGCTGCCACAGTAATCCTAACTTTGGTTTTATTGGGACAAGTATTGGAAGCGCGTGCCCACAGCAAAACAAATTCCGCAGTTAAGGAATTGTTGAAGCTCGCACCCAATAAAGCAATTCTTGTAAAGGATGGCAAAGAGGAAGAAGTAATGATTGATACGATTCAAAAAGGCGATATTTTACGGGTAAAACCAGGCGATAAAATTCCCGTCGATGGAATAATAACCGAAGGCCAAACTACTGTTGATGAATCGATGATTACTGGAGAACCCATTCCTGTAAATAAAAGTATGAATGACAAAGTAAGCAGCGGAACAATCAACGGCAATCAATCCTTTTTAATGAAAGCCGAAAAGGTAGGTTCAGACACCTTGCTGTCGCAAATCATCCAAATGGTCAACAATGCGAGCCGCAGTCGTGCGCCAATTCAAAAGTTGGCCGATACTGTTTCGGGTTATTTCGTTCCCATTGTAGTGCTTGTTTCTGTAATCACATTTGTTGTATGGGCTATTTTTGGCCCAGAACCCGTTTATGTATATGCCTTTGTAAATGCCATTGCAGTCTTGATTATCGCCTGTCCGTGCGCCTTGGGATTGGCAACGCCAATGTCCGTGATGGTAGGTGTTGGCAAAGGCGCGCAAAATGGTGTGCTAATCAAAAATGCAGAGGCTTTGGAAAAAATGGATAAGGTGGACACACTTATTATTGATAAGACGGGTACAATAACCGAAGGAAAACCAACGGTTGAAAAAGTTGGTGCTTTTGGTACTGATTTTTCTGAAAATGAGGTTCTGCAATATATAGTGTCCCTAAACAAATCAAGCGAGCATCCACTTGCCGAAGCGACCGTCAAATATGGTAAAGAGCAAAAAATAGATTTTTTAGATGCTAAAAATTTTAGTGCCGTAACAGGAAAGGGTGTTGAAGGAACTATCAACGGAAAAAAAGTGGATTTGGGTAACGCCAAAATGATGGAATATGCCAAGGCTAAATTGACTTCAGAAATGGAAACTGAAGCACAAGCTTTTCAAAAGCAAGGGAAAACAGTTTCCTATTTATCCATCGATTCAAAAGTTGCAGGCTATGTTGTAATTGGCGATAAAATAAAAGCCACAAGTGCTAAAGCAATTAGAGAACTTCAAGATAAAGGTATCGCAGTGATTATGCTTACAGGCGATAATCACGACACCGCCCAAGCGGTAGCAAAGGAACTTAACCTTGCCGATTTCAAAGCAGGAATGTTGCCCGAAAACAAACTTCAGGAAGTAGAAAAATTACAGAACAGCGGAAAAGTTGTGGCAATGGCTGGCGATGGCATCAATGATGCACCAGCTTTGGCAAAAAGTGATGTGGGTATCGCAATGGGAACAGGAACTGATGTCGCCATAGAAAGTGCAATGATAACCTTGGTAAAAGGCGATTTGCACGGTATTGTAAAAGCTCGAAATTTAAGTGATGACGTAATGAAAAATATTAAGCAAAATTTATTTTTTGCTTTGGCATACAATGTTCTGGGAATACCAATAGCTGCGGGAGTATTATTTCCCGTTTTCGGATTGTTATTATCCCCAATGATTGCAGCCTTGGCAATGAGTTTTAGTTCCGTTTCAGTAATTATGAACTCATTAAGATTAAGAAATGTAAAAATTTAACCAACAAAAAATAAAAAAAATGGAACATTCAAATCAACACACAGGAAAAGGCAATTACACAAAATTTATTTTGATGCTCGCCGCATCATTTATTGCAATGTACATCACGATGTACCTCAATACATATTCAATCGACCACGTATATTTCAGTTTAACACGGTTTTATATGAGTTGTTTGGGCATCGCAGCAATGGCAGTAATAATGTGGTTTTTTATGCGAAAAATGTATCAGAATAAGAAAAAGAACATCGCCATTTTATTGGGAAGTTTGGTGCTTTTTGTTAGTGCACTTGGTTTGGTTAGGGCGCAAAGCCCAATCATTGGCGACATACTTTGGATGAAAGCAATGATTCCACACCATTCTATTGCTATTCTAACAAGTGAAAGAGCCGATATAAAAGACCCGGAAGTACGAAAATTAGCTGATGATATTATCGAAGCACAACGAAAAGAAATCGGCGAAATGAAAGAAATGATAAAGCGTTTGGAAGCAGCTAAATAATATTGAAAATCAATCCTGCAAGGTGTTTCCGCCGCAGCGGACACTTTGTAGGTTTAAACAAGTTAATTATGAAAAAATATATCATCTATATCGCCATATTGGTATTGGGCTTAATCTTGGGCTACGTGTTTTTCGGCAGTTCTACTGATAGTCTCGAAAACACCAAAAACGTTTCCGATATGAGCGAGAATTCAGCGACCCAAAAACAAATGTGGACCTGCTCAATGCATCCACAGATTATGCAACCCGAACCAGGCGATTGCCCTATTTGTGGTATGGATTTGATTCCTGCGGAAACAGGCGCAGACGGATTGGCAATGAACGAAATAAAAATGTCCGAAAACGCAATGGCATTGGCAAATATCCAAACAACAATCGTTGGGAATGTTTCCGGAACAGATGACAATACAATGCAACTTTCAGGAAAGATTATGGCAAACGAAGAAGCCAACGCAGTACAGGCAAGTTATTTTGAAGGCCGTATTGAAAAGCTGAATGTCAATTTCACGGGAGAAGAAGTTCGCAAAGGGCAATTGTTGGCAACTATTTATGCACCCACACTTGTTGCTGCACAACAAGAATTATTGACGGCAGCCTCAATGAAGGAATCCCAACCTGCACTTTACAATGCTGTTAGGAATAAGTTGAAACTATGGAAACTCTCTGAAAGCCAAATCAACCAAATTGAAAGCTCTGGGAAAGTGCGGGAAAATTTTCCCATTTACGCCACAGTTTCGGGCACGGTTTCGCAAAAAATGGCAGAGGAAGGTGACTACGTAAAGCAAGGACAACCCATCGTAAAAGTAAGCGATTTGGGAACGGTATGGGCAATGTTCGATGCCTATGAAAACCAAATTTCACAACTCAAGGAAGGTCAAAAAATAAAAGTGGCCACCAATGCCTACCTTAATAAAGAATTTGAGGCAACGGTATCGTTTATAGACCCAACCTTAAACACAAAATCAAGAACAGTTGCGGTTCGTGCCACATTGAACAACAAAGAAGATTTGTTGAAACCCGGAATGTTCGTTACTGCGAAAGTGCAGATGTCAAAAGGCAATGCCAACCAATCACAGATAACAGTTCCAGCCACAGCGGTTATGTGGACAGGCGAACGTTCATTGGTGTACGTAAAGACCAATCCCAACGAACCCGTTTTCGAAATGCGAGAAGTAACCTTGGGAACAAAAAACGGAAATGTTTACACCATTGATGAAGGATTGAACAACGGCGAAGAAGTAGTGACCAATGGTACATTTACAGTGGATGCAGCTGCACAGTTACAGGGCAAAAAAAGTATGATGAATGCCAGTGGTGGCAAGACAATGACAGGCCACGAAGGGCATTTGGGTATGGAAAATACAAATGACAGTACATCAAAAGACCATTCCTCAATGAACAAAAGACTGGAAGTTTCCAAAAAATTCAAGGAACAGCTCAACACTGTTTTTGAAAACTATGTTTTAATTGACCAAGCACTTGTAAATGATGATGCAGAAAAAGCGAAAAAATCTGCAAATGGGTTGCAGAAAAGTTTGGAAAAAATGGATATGAAGTTATTAAAGGGCGATGCGCACAACCATTGGATGACCCTTGAAAAGGAATTAAAAGCATCCACAAACGCAATGGCCAACACTTCTGACATCAAAAAACAACGGGGACATTTTGTCCATCTTTCGGCACATTTCATTAACACATTAAAAACTTTTGGCATCAACGAAAAAGTGTATGTGAATTTCTGCCCAATGGCAAACAATAATGTAGGAGCTTATTGGTTGAGCAAAGAAAGGGAAATTCGCAATCCGTATTTTGGAAAAGAAATGCTCGATTGTGGGAGTGTAACTGATGAAATTGAATAGACCTATCTTTGCACAACCTGTGCATCGATTAATTTGTATCTTTGTGAAACTTTATGAAAATATTCTTTTCCATATCAATGTCGTTTCTATCCTTTTTTCAAGGAATTAGCATTGATATGGATTTTTGTGGGCCAATTAAAGAAATTTCAAGCATTATTACCCATTATCAAGACCATAAAGTTTATGGAGACTCTTTCCTTGAATATGTAGTTGAAGATTACATTGACAATGATGCAAAAAATGAAGGGCATCATAATAACCCAGATAAGGAGAATACACCAGTCCATTCCCATCATCAATGTTGTCACCCTCTAGTATTAATTATTGCGAACAACAATTCGGCTTTAACCAATCAACTAAAGTTTGAAGGGAAAAAACAGTTTACCTTACATAAAGTAAACTTCACTTCCAGATATCTGGAATCGCTTTTCCAACCCCCTAAAGTATAATTCAGTTTTTTAAGGATAGCTATATCCTTACGTGATGCTTTTCAAAGTAAGCATCCCATTATAAACGCATTGCATCTAATTGCATTGCGAGGTTTAAACTGAATTAATACTTTTTCTATGATTAACAAAATCATTTCATTTTCCATTAATAACAAGTTTATTATTGGGCTCTTTATAGTGGCACTTGTAGGTACGGGCATTTGGTCTATGGCCACTATAAATCTGGGTTCTGTACCCGATATTACCAACAACCAAGTACAGGTTATTACAGTTGCCCCAAATTTAGGTACTGAAGATATTGAGCAATTTGTTACCTATCCGGTAGAATTGGCAATGGCAAACCTTCCTGATGTTATCGAGCTGCGTTCAGTATCCCGTTTTGGGCTGTCCGTGGTTACCATTGTATTTAAGGACGAGGCAGGCACATATCTTCCCCGGCAATTGGTACAAGAGAAATTAACCGAAGTTGCTGGAGAAATCCCCGAAGGCTTCGGCACGCCATTTATGGCACCAATAACTACAGGGCTTGGCGAAATCTACCAATACACCTTAAAATTAAAAGAGGGCTACGAAGATAAGTACGATGCAATGGAGCTTCGTACCATCCAAGATTGGATTGTAAAACGTCAAATGGCATTAGTCCCCGGAGTGGTCGAGGTCAATGCTTTTGGAGGTTATGTAAAACAGTATGAAGTTGCAATAAATCCTAATAAGCTGAAAAGTTTCGGTATTACAATGAATCAGGTCTTTGAAGCCTTGAAAGTCAACAATGCCAATACTGGTGGTGCTTACATTGAAAAAAACCACCAAGCCAATTTTATCCGTGGCGAAGGATTGGCACGAAGTATCGAGGATTTGGAAAACACAGTTGTGACGACTCAAAATGGAAGTCCTGTTTTAATCCGGGATGTCGCCGAAAAAGTAGGCTTTGGTAATCAGGTACGTTATGGTGCGTTTACCCAAGATGGACACGAAACTGTTGGTGGACAAATTTTAATGCTGAAAGGCGAAAGCCCAGGCAACGTAGTCGAAAATGTGGAGAAGCGCATTGTAGAAATACAAAAATCCCTACCCGAAGGCGTTTACATAGATACATTTTTAAGCCGAAGTGAACTCATTGGAAGAACCACAAGCACCGTTGAAAAAAACCTTATTGAAGGTTCATTGATTGTGATTTTTGTGCTTGTCTTGCTTTTGGGAAGTTTCCGTGGTGGCTTGATTACCGCTTCGGTAATCCCTTTATCATTACTCTTTGCATTTATCTTGATGAAACAATTTGGTGTATGGGCAAACTTAATGTCCTTGGGTGCAATCGATTTTGGAATCATCGTGGATGGTGCTGTAATCATTGTAGAAGGAATGGTATTCCACATTCATCAACGGATGAAAAAAACCACAACCGCCATAGACCAGTCTGAAATGGATGAAATAGCCTATGAATCGGCAAGTACGATGATGAATTCGGCATTTTTCGGACAATTGATTATCCTTATTGTATTTACCCCCATTTTGTTCTTAACAGGTGTTGAAGGAAAAATGTTCCGTCCAATGGCATTTACCTTCGGATTTGCAGTTTTAGGAGCGATTATCCTTTGTCTTACTTATGTTCCAATGATTTCTGCAATGTTCCTAAAACCTGCTAAAAATCAGAATAGTTGGTTTGCCAAATTTGAAAACAAGATTGATAGGTTCAGTGATAAAATAATGTCCGGTTTAAACAGAGGGTATGTACCATTGCTCAATTTTGCACTTCGCTTTCGAGCTGGTGTCGTGATTGGCGCAGTTGCTCTATTACTGATTGCAGGATTTATTTTCAGCAATATGGGTGGCGA
Organism: Maribacter sp. TH_r10; assembly: GCF_033101095.1. Classification (NCBI taxonomy): domain Bacteria; kingdom Pseudomonadati; phylum Bacteroidota; class Flavobacteriia; order Flavobacteriales; family Flavobacteriaceae; genus Maribacter; species Maribacter sp. TH_r10. Next base: position 191,456 of record NZ_JAWMPY010000003.1, read on the forward strand.
ATTCATACCTAAATTTGATGAGGGCGATATTGCGTTTCAAGCGTTGATAAAACCGGGGAGCAGTCTTACAGAATCCATTGAGGCTTCAAAAAAACTTCAAAATTTAATCAATGAATTTCCAGAGGTAAAAACGGTAATTTCAAGGATTGGTGTGGCCGAAATCCCAACAGACCCAATGCCTATGGACATTGCGGATAGTTACATTATTCTTGAAAAAGATAAGAGTAAATGGACTTCCGCAGAGAGTAAAGAAGAACTCATAGAAAAAATCCAAGAAAAAATTTCAGTCGTTCCCGGCGTAAATTTCGTGTTTACCCAACCCGTAGAACTTCGTTTTAATGAATTGCTTACCGGTGTTCGTGAGGACGTGGCAATTAAATTGTACGGCGAGGATTTAGAAGTGTTAGCCGACAAGGTACAGGAAATCGCAGCGGTCATCAGAACCGTTCCCGGAGCGGCTGACCTCAATGTGGAAGCTACAAGCGGTTTACCTCAAATGACGGTGGAATATAACCGTGCAAAAATGGCCCAATATGGTGTAACCGTTGACAAGTTGAACGATTATGTAAGTGCATCATTTGCAGGCGAACAGGCAAGTGTGATTTTTGAGGGCGAAAAACGATTCGATGTGGTCATTCGTTTGGCAAAGGAATTTAGACAGGACATCAACAGCCTTAAAAATCTTTATATCGATTTGCCAAACGGAGCGCAAGTGCCTTTAAAGGAAGTGGCAGATATCAGCTACAAACCCGGGCCAATGCAGATTTCAAGGGACAATACCTCTCGTCGTATTTCGGTTGGTGTAAATGTTCGTGGGCGCGATGTGAAATCGATGGTCGAGGAAATACAGCAAAAATTGGAAACGGACGTGAAACTACCGCCAGGTTATTTTGTAACCTACGGAGGTTCGTTTGAAAACCTTCAACGTGCTTCAGACCGATTGATGATTGTAGTGCCTATTGCACTTTTCCTAATATTCATATTGCTCTATTTTGCATTGAGTTCGTTCTCACAATCCCTAATGATTTATATGGCAGTGCCCTTGGCGGCTATTGGTGGCGTGTTTGCCCTTTGGATAAGGGGAATGCCTTTTAGTATTTCTGCCGGAGTAGGTTTTATTGTGCTCTTTGGAGTTGCGGTTTTAAACGGGTTGGTACTGATAAACAAATTCAATGAACTAAAAGAAAGTGGAATGACAGACTTAAAAAAACGAATATACGAAGCAACGCACGAACGTTTACGACCAATTCTGCTGACGGCAACGGCGGCCATTATGGGCTTTATCCCGATGGCGATTTCTACCTCTGGCGGTGCGGAAGTGCAACGGCCTTTGGCAACAGTGGTTATTGGCGGTTTGATAACCGCAACATTTTTAACGCTTGTGGTCCTTCCTGTATTGTATTATTGGCTCGAATCGAGAAAGAAACGAAACAATAACGATGGAGATGTAAGTTATGTCAACAAATCAACGAACATTGTAACTGTATTATTGATGGTTGGAGGTTTGATGGCTTCTGGAACTGCGTTTGCTCAAGACATTAATCAAGATGGTACAATTCCAAAGACATTGACCATTGATGAGGCCATTGCTCTGGCAAAACAGAATTATCCATCCCTTAAAGAGAGCCAAGCTTTTATTGAACGGGAAAAAGCACTAAAGGGAACGAGTTTTGACCTTGGTAGCACCCAAGTTTTCACAGGCAAAGAAGAATATGGTAATAATCTTCCTGGAGTACAAACAACCGTTGGTGTGCAACAGGGCAATATTGATTTGCTATCCGGATTTTCAAAATCGAAGTTTTATAAAGAGCGTATTGCCTTGGGAGAAAAGTTTTATGTGGCCAGTGAACAACAATTGGTGCGTAATGTGATGCAAGCGTATGACCAAATAAATTATTATAAGGCGCAGTTGCGCTTTGCAGACCAACTGGACAGTATTTATGCCAATTTTAAGACCGCTGCCCAACTTCGGTATGATACGGGAGAAACAGGCAAATTGGAATTTATTTCAGCCTCTTCCGAATTTCAACAGATTCAAGTATTAAGGCAACAAGCCTTTGATGATATTGAAATAGCCAAACGTGCCTTAAAACAATATTTGGGAACGGATGAATCCATTGAAACGATTAGTGAACCATACAAAACATTGGATTTTATGGCGACATTAGATTCCACTTCGGTAGCGAATAACCCAATGTTGCAATATGCCTTGCAAAATGCCGAAGTAAGTAAAGCAAACGTGGGCGTTGAGAAATCACAATTCCTACCGAAATTCAGCTTATCGTATGGCAGACAGGTTGTGGATGAAGTGTCAGGCTTCAACACCTATCAGGCAGGTATTAGCATTCCGTTATGGTTTTTTCCCCAGAAGTCGAGGGTCAAGGCAGCCAAGGCAGACGCAATGGTAGCAGAGAATCAATATTTGGAACAAAAGGCGGTCACGGAAAGTCGTGTGTCGCAATTGACCAAATCCCTTGAAAAAACAAAGAAGATTTTGCAATATTACGAAGAAGGCGCACTACTCTTGGCAGAAGAACAAATTACCACCGCACAATTGGCATCTAAAGAAGGCGAAATAGATTACGTCAATTACATCACGATTCTCAATAGTGCCATCCGCATTAAACAAAACCATTTACAATACATCAATCAGTTTAACCAGCAGACCATTGATATGCAATATCAATTGGGCAATTTATAACCTTAAAAAAAGAGAAATGAAGAATATACTATTAGTAAGTACCGTATTATTTACACTTATGTTTATGAGTTGTAATGATGCCCCAAAATCTGAACTTGGGCATAACGAAGCCGAAGGCGTATCAAAAACCAATGAAGCTGGAGAAGATGCACACGGCGAGGAAGGCCACAGTGAAGGAGAAGAAGAAGGTCACAGCGAGGAAGAAGGCGTTGTGGAACTCACAAAGCAACAGGCCGAAACCATAGGTTTGGAAATGAAACTTTTGGAGGAACGCAATTTAGGGAACAACATTAAGGTAACAGGAACGCTGGAACTTTTCCCACAGGACAAGGCGAACATAAGTCCTTTTGTTGGTGGAAATGTGAGTTCCATAAAAGTAATACCCGGAGATAACGTAAGCAAAGGACAGGTGTTGGCATATATAGAACACCCTGATATCATTGCAATGCAACAAGATTATCAGGAAAAAAATGATGAATTGGTCTTTTTGAAACAGGATTTTGAGCGCAAGCAGACTCTTTATGATAAAGGTGTTTCTTCTGGCAAGGAATTTCAAATGGCACAGTCAAAATTTCGTTCTACAACATCCAGCGTCAATGGTTTGCGGTCCCAATTAAGACTGTTGAGCATTAACCCGGACAAAGTGGCGGAAGGACAGATATATTCCGCTGTTCCCATTACCTCGCCTATAAGTGGGTATGTGGATGAAGTAATGATTAGCCTTGGCGATTACGTGGCACAACAATCCAAAATGTTCTCGATAAGCGACAACTCAAAAATTTATGTCAACTTCAAAGTATATGAGAAGGACATAAAGCAAATCAAGCAAGGGCAACAGATATATTTTTCCACGGCCTCTCGTCCAGATGAACTGCTTAAAGCAACCGTTCGGTCTGTTGGTAAAACCTTCAATACAGACCCAAAAGCTTTGGAAGTTCTGGCAGATATTGAAAACAAGGATAAAAACCTATTGCCGGGTATGTATGTGGAAGGGCGAATAGTGCAAGGCGAGAAAAAGGGTTTTGCCGTACCGGAAGCTGCCATTATAAAAGAAGGCGAGCAATCCTTTATTTTTATTTTGGATGAAGATGAAGAAATGGAAGCGGACAAAATGAAATTTAAAATGATACCCGTAACGGTTGGTATTACTGATTTAGGCTTTGTTGAAGTCAACCTGCCTGCCGAAGTTTCAAAGGATGCCAAAGTCGTGATAAACGGAGCTTATAACCTGTCTTCGGAAATGGTCAAGGGCGAACTGGAACACGGACATTAATTCAATAACAATCAAAGATTTTGATTCCGAGTTTGTTTATCGTCTTAATTAGTTAGTTAAAAATTAAAAAACAGGCTCGGTTCAAAATCGATTAAAAATTTAAAAATATGAAATGAGCTATAACAATGTGGATACCAACCACAATGTTGATTGGGGAATTACATATGACCATTAAAAAACAAATAAATATCAACAGATGAAAGAAATAAAAGCATTTATAAAACCAAACCGAATCCAAAGAGTCATTGAAGCACTTTCTGACAATGGATTTGAAAGTATGACCCTTTCACAAGCAGAAGGCACGGGCGCATTCAAGGCAAAAGGTGCAAGACCGTCGCTAGATTTTCACGTAACAGATAGTCCTGTGGTAAAATTGGAATTGGTCTGTCAAAATGAGGAAGCCCAAGCGGCCATTGAAACAATTATAGCCAACGCCAAAACCGACGGGCCTGGAGATGGTATTATTTATATAGCAAATATTGAAGATGCCTTTCAGATTAAAACAGGAGATTCCTTAAAACGGCACGACCTGTAAATCTCTTTTTAAACAAATGGAAAAAATAGTTCAATTTTTAGAAAGCAAAGGAATACGACCTACAGCTATGCGCCTTATGACATATAAGCGGTTGGCAGAGTTGAATGTGGCCATCAGCCTTGGCGACTTGGAAAAGGATTTTAAGGTCAGTGAAAGAAGTACCCTATTTAGGACTATGAAAGCGTTTGAAGAAAAAGGTATTGTGCATCAAATCGAGGATGGTACGGGAGTTATAAAATACGCCCTTTGCGAAGAAAATTGTGAATGCGAGGTCGGCAACGACCTTCATTTGCACTTTCATTGCAACAATTGTAATGAAACGGTCTGTTTAACAGAGCATAAAATCCCTCACATCAACTTACCTGATGGTTATATTACCGAGGATATCAACTTGGTGGTAAAGGGCATTTGCGAAAAATGCAGTGGCAATTAGGATTAAACGTTTGGTTTTTAAATTTAATTATCATTTATAAATAGTGAGTAATGATGTCAATCTATAAAAAAGAAGCTACTGTATATATGGTGGCAGAGAAAAAGCTGGATGCCAAGGATTATGAAAACTTGATACCAGTCTTAACAGAACATATAACTGCCCATCCGGAAGTTTTCTGGTACATCGAGATGGAAAATTTTGAAGGTTGGACAGCAGAGGCACATTGGAAGGGAATTGAATTAGACCTTCCGAATGAAAAGCATTTAAAGCGTGTTGCTTTGGTGGGTAGCGTTAAATGGCAGGAGCAATTTACCGAGGTATTGCTTCCTTTTTCAGAAGCTCATATAAAATTTTATAAGACCGAAGAAAAAGACGATGCCAAAGAGTGGATAAAATAAAAATAAAAAATGGAAAAACTACAACTAAAAATACCGGTCATCCTTCCGCAAGTTCCTAACGAAAAAGATTCTTGTGTTGAAAGGCTTATTCAAAAACTACAAGCTAAAGAGGGCATCGAAAAAGTGCACATTGCCGATGCAAACGGAGATGATGTGCCGCAGCTCTGTTTTCATTATGACCCAGATATCATTTCCATTGACCGCATTCAATCCCTCGCCGAAAGTACTGGTGCCGAGATTACCGAAAAATACGGGCATTTGCTCATTGAAGTTAAAGGAATCAGACACACAAGGCAGGCTCGTTCCATAGAGAAAAGCCTTTTGACAATCAATGGAGTTTTGGAAGTTTCCGTTTCAGGCTCTGGAATGGTACGACTTGAATTTGATAAAAAGCAAACGAATTTTGATGAAATAAGTAAACAAATTGAAAAAGAAGAGCTTCAGATTCAGCGGAGTTCTTCAAACGAAAATGATTACACCAAAGCATCCAAAAAACAGGAGCGTTCAAAGAAGGAAGATACTAAAGAACAAACTTCCACAGAGGGCGAGACCCACGATGAAGGAGAAGATCACGCCCACGGTGGTATTTTCGGTAAAAATACGGAGCTCATTTTTTCCATTATCTGTGGGGCACTTCTCGGAATAGGTTTCGGACTTTCCTATGTAGAATCCATCCCAGATTGGGTCAGTCTTACTTTATATATTGGTGCTTACTTTTTCGGTGGTTTCTTTACGGCCAAGGAAGCAGTACAGACCGTCGCCAAAGGCGGTTTTGAAATTGACTTCTTAATGCTTGTTGCAGCCATTGGGGCAGCCATTTTGGGAGAATGGGCAGAAGGTGCCTTGTTGCTGTTCCTGTTTAGTTTGGGTCACGCCCTTGAACATTATGCAATGGAAAAGGCCCGAAAGTCCATTGCGGCACTGGCAGATTTAGCACCAAAAACGGCATTGCTCAAAAAAGATGGCAAGACCGAAGAAGTTGGAATTGAGGAATTGAGTATTGGCGATATTATAGTGGTCAAGCCCAATAGTAAAATATCCGCAGATGGCGTCGTGGTCAATGGAAAAAGCAGCGTCAACCAGGCACCTATTACCGGGGAAAGTGTACCCGTGGACAAAATTCCCGTGGAAGATACGAGCAGGGACTATTCCGCAGATGATGATATAAATGATGAAAACCGCGTGTTCGCCGGAACTATCAACGGTAATAACACGCTGGAAATAAAGGTAATCAAAGAAGCCAAAGACTCTACGCTGTCCCGACTGGTCAAATTGGTCAACGAGGCACAGACCCAGAAATCCCCAACCCAACTGTTGACCGACAAGTTTGAAAAATACTTTGTACCATCCGTACTGATATTGGTGGGTATCCTACTCTTTGCCTTTTTGGTCATCGACGAGCCATTTAGTGCCAGCTTTTATAGGGCGATGGCGGTATTGGTCGCAGCAAGTCCCTGTGCATTGGCCATTTCAACACCAAGCGCCGTATTGAGCGGTGTGGCACGGGCAGCACGGGGCGGTGTACTTATTAAAGGTGGGCGACCTCTGGAAGACTTGGGCGAATTGACCGCCCTTGCTTTTGACAAAACAGGCACGCTTACCGAAGGAAAGCCTAAACTTACCCAAGTTGTTCCACTTGGGGATATAGAAGAAAATGAACTTATAAAAATAGCCGTAGCTGTTGAAAATTTGAGCGACCACCCTTTGGCAAAAGCCGTTGTAAGGGATGGAAAAGAACGTCTGGAAGGCACTTCAATACCCGATGCGACCGATTTGGAAGCTGTTCTTGGAAAAGGTATCAAAGCTTCTTTGGGCAAGGATAAAATCTATATTGGAAACCTTGACTTGTACGAAGACCTCGATGAAGCAAAACCACCCGAAGAAATATCGAATAAAGTAAAAGAACTTGAAGGTGGTGGAAATACCACAATGCTCATAAGAAGGAACAAAGAATATATCGGTATCATCGCCCTGATGGATACCCCACGGGAAGCGGCCAAGGAAACACTGAAAAAATTAAAGGAAATCGGCATCAAACGGATGATAATGCTAACCGGGGATAATCAAAAGGTTGCCGATGCCGTTGCTAAAGAAATTGGGTTGACCGATGCCTGGGGAAGCCTGTTGCCAGAGGAAAAGGTTGATGCCATTAAAAAATTAAAAGAACAGGAATCCAAAGTCGCAATGGTAGGCGACGGTGTGAACGATGCCCCTGCAATGGCAAACAGCACCGTAGGAATCGCAATGGGTGCTGCGGGCAGTGATGTAGCATTGGAAACAGCTGACATTGCCCTAATGGCCGATAAACTGGAAACCCTGCCCTTTGCCATAGGTTTGAGCAGGAAGGCAAAAACCATTATTAAGCAAAACCTTTGGGTAAGCCTCGGTATTGTGGCATTGCTCATACCATCGACCATTATGGGTTGGGCCAATATCGGTATTGCAGTGGTCATCCACGAAGGCTCAACGTTACTTGTGGTTTTTAATGCGTTAAGGCTTTTGGCTTATAAAAAATAAATTTAATAAAAAAGGGTTGCTTTTGAAAAGGTTAAAATGACCAAAACGGAAAAGATACTATCATATCACGGGATTCGACCTACTAAAATGAGGTCGAAGATATACAAGTTCCTAAAAAGGAAACAAAGTGCCGTGTCCTTTTCCGATTTGAAAAAGGCCTTTGTTCAAAAGAGCGAAACCAATAAAACAGCAAACAGAACGACCTTTTATCGCAATCTCAAGATTTTTGAGGATAAAGGGTTGATTCATCAGATTAATGATGGGGTCGGAGTGGCAAAATATGCGATTTCTGATGAAAACGCCAAAGGTAAATACGGTACAGATTTACATATGCACTTTCATTGTACCGATTGTAGGAAAACAATCTGTTTACCAAATAAAATATCGGAAGAGAGCTTGCCAGACGATTATGAAGTGAACGATGTGAACCTAGTATTGAAAGGAATATGTGAAAAATGCAGGAAAAAATAACAGGTGGGAGTACTTGAACCTTGAACCTTTGCGCCCAATGGTCCAGTTCAGGTTTTTTCCACCCTCTTTAACTAAAAAATATGGCAGAACTAAAAAAATCTTTGGGTACGCTTCGACTTACCTTTTATGGCGTTGGCACGATTGTGGGTGCAGGAATCTATACCGTGATTGGTGCAGCTGCTGGACAAGCGGGCACAGACCTTTGGTTGAGTTTTATTTTTGCAGCAATTGCGGCTAGTGTCTCTGCAATGTCCTATGCAGAGTTGTCCTCTACCTATCCCAATGCTGGTGCGGAATTTATTTTTGTACGCAAGGCATTTCCAAAAATTGATATTCCGTCTTTTCTCACGGGTTGGACGATTGCGTTTCATAGTTCGGCCACCATTGCAGCCGTGTTACTTGCCTTTTCGGGGTATTTCAATACGTTTTTTAATATGCCCTCTCTTCTAATAAGTTATGGCATTTTATTGGTGTTGTCATTAATTAGTATTACAGGCATCACAAAATCGTCGACAGCAAATATTATTATGGTCAGCATTCAACTTTTGGGATTGTTATTATTGATAGTATTTGGACTTTTGGAAACTGGTCCACCCAAAGCAGAATTTTTTAAAATTGAATCGATTTCTGGAACTTTGGCGGCCACAGCTACACTGTTCTTTATCTATACTGGTTTTGAACATATGGCAGCTTTGGGTTCGGAAGTTAAGAACCCAGGGAAAACAATTCCCCGTGCATTTTTAATGACTATGGTAATAACTACAATAATTTATTTATTTATTGCTTTTACGGTTTTGAATATTGCAGACCCTTCCGCTTTGGCAAACGTGGATTCGCCACTTTCTCTTGCAGCTTCCAATCTCAACAATTGGTTGCCTGTGGTATTGGCTATCGCTGCACTTTTTGCTACGGCTAATGCTGCTTTTAGTGGTATCATATCCATAAGTAGGCTGCTTTTTGGAATGGCCAGTGTCGGAGAACTTCCAAAGTTTATGACCAAAACCAATGCACAGAAAGTACCGTGGGTTACTACTATTGTAGTTATGGCAGCAGTTGCGGGATTTTTATTGTTGGGCGATATTAAGATTGTAGCAGGTATGTCTTCTTTAGGCGCTTTACTTGTTTTTGTTGCCGTAAATGTCGCACTTATCGTGCTTCGGTTTAAAGCACCAGAGCAAGAACGACCATTTAAAGTTCCTTTGGCTATAGGACGAGTGCCGATTTTACCCATTTTGGCGATACTTATAAGTCTATCATTGATAATCCAATTTAATTGGCAGGTTTATTCAGCGTTCGTAGGTGCTGTTATCGTGGGTATTGTGCTTGATTATTTTTTGGACAAAAAGTCAAAAGATGAAATAGACCCTGAAAAAGAAAAGGAACTTTTTAACCATTAAAATGAAGCTATGGACTGGATGTTTGAAGATTTTAAAACTGACCTAGATACCTTAAATCCTATTGTACGAGAAAAAGCCCTGTCCATAGCAAAAGAACTAATTGAAAAAAAAGATATTTCAGCAAAAGAAGCTTTATCAGAAGGCATCATAAGGGCGGAAGAATGGTTTTACGATTTAGAAGGATAATTATTAATTAAAAACTATATAAAATGTTACAGATAATCGAATTAAAAGAAAAAAATATTGTTGCAACAAAAGCTTCGGGCAAATTGAGAAAAGAAGATATAGAAAAAATCCATCCACTTATCCACGCCATACTGGACAAAGGAATGAAAGTCCGGTGGTATTTTGAGATGGTCAACTTTACAGGTTGGGATTTACCTGGTTTATGGGAAGACCTAAAAATGGACACAGCCCACGCCACGGACTATGAAAAAATAGCAATGGTAGGAGATAAAAAATGGCAGAATTGGATAACCCAATTTATGAAGCCTTTTACCAATGCCGATATTAAGTATTTCAATATAGACCAAAAGGAAGATGCCAAAAATTGGATTGAGAGCCAGTAAGCTTACTTCCGTAAAAGACAGACGATGAATAAAAAAAGCATTCTTATTACCATTTTAATTGGGTTTGCCATAGGTGTTTTTATCCTTCAACCTTTTGGGATAACAATTTTCACGTTTAGCAGCCAGAATTACGAAATCAATTGATGGCAATATTTAATAAATAATTTCATTGAAATTTTAAATATCAATGGGAATCAAATTTTTGAGAACACTCTGTTTGGCTTATTAGGTGCAAGTGTTGCGCTAATTTATTATTTCGGTAAACGAGAAAAGGATATAGATAACAAGTAGCGGTAAATCGTTATAGGAATGAGCGAAATTTTTTATTTAAATAAGTTAAGTGAAAACTTAATTAATAGCAGGCAGCTTTTATGATGCTTTTTAAAGCAAAATGATTAATAGTATTAAAAGCAAAAGTAGAAGCTGCTTTTTTAAATTATACAAGTAAAGATGCGCATTATGAATATTAAACATTGTTTTTTAATAATCTTGTTGGTTAGTTATTATAAGGTAAATGCCCAAAAAGTTTATACAACTGAAGAAGGTCATATTATGATGATGACTTTGGTTGATGATAAACCCATCAAGGCAGAAAGCCATAAATTGGCACTATATCTTGATTATGATTCCAAAGTGGTCAATGGTGTACTCGACCTTAAGACTTTATCAACATATAGTCCTAAAATCAATGCCCTTTTAGAACAGCGGGAAGACCCTTTAATACTTCGGTTTACTGGCACTATTCCATCACAGGATTTTTTATCAAAACGGCACGACCCTATCAACTTTAATTGGCTGATAGATGTTACTTATCAAGGGAAATCCTTTAAATCACAATTTAAAGCAACCATTACCCATATAGAACAAGGAGTAAGTATGTCCTGCCTGATAAGTGCAACCGGACAATTATTGGTTTCAAATACTGGTTTGGATTCCTTAATAGAGGGTATCGATGATACCATAGAGGTGCAGTTTGCCCAATTGGTGTTGAGATTGGAATGACTGTGAATTTAAATAAAATTATAATTGATATAAATGAAAAAAAAGAAACTGAATTTAAGAGATTTAAATAAAACTTCATCCGATAATCACAAGCGCAATGATGGCCACAACCATAGCAGTCCGGAAAGTATAGGGAAATTTAAAATTTATGTACCAGCAATTTTCAGCTTTGTAATGCTGATTATTGGTATTGCGATGGATTATTTTGACGTAGCTTTTTTTAAAGATTGGATACGTATTGTCTGGTATGCAGTCGCATATCTTCCAGTAGGTTTTCCTGTGATAAAGGAAGGTTGGAACAGCATCAAAAATGGCGATTTCTTTACCGAGTTTTTATTGATGTCCATCGCAACCATAGGTGCATTCGCCATTGGCGAATATCCCGAAGGTGTGGCAGTAATGTTGTTTTATGCGGTAGGCGAATTGTTCCAAAGTGCCGCCGTTAAAAGAGCCAAGAGAAGCATCAAGGCATTACTAGATGTAAGACCTAATGAAGCCTTGGTCTATAGGAACAACAATTATGTTTCTGTAAATCCCGAAATCGTTGCTATTGGCGAAAAAGTGCAAGTCCGTGTGGGCGAAAAAATTCCTTTGGATGGTATTTTATTGTCCGAAAAAGGCTCGTTCAATACCGCAGCATTAACGGGCGAAAGCAAACCTGACACCATTGCAAAAGGAGAAAAAGTATTTGCAGGAAGCATCAACCTTGATGGCGTTATTGAAATCGAAACCACCAAGGAATTTAAAGACAGTTCCATTGCCCGAATCCTTGATATGGTCCAGAATGCCACGGCTCGTAAATCAAAAACCGAATTGTTCATTAGAAAATTTGCAAGAATCTATACACCTATTGTGGTATTCTTGGCGATTGGATTAACATTTTTGCCCTACTTTTTTGTGGATGATTATGTGTTTAACGATTGGTTATATAGAGCATTGATATTCTTGGTAATTTCCTGTCCGTGTGCCTTGGTTATCTCTATTCCGTTGGGTTATTTTGGTGGATTGGGAGCAGCTTCAAAAAATGGAATTCTCTTTAAGGGAGCATCTTTTTTAGATGAAATGACAAGGATAACCACAGTGGTAATGGACAAAACCGGAACCGTGACCAAAGGTGTTTTCAAAATCAAGGAAATAAAAACCATTGATTGGGATGAACCCGAATTTATGAAATACCTAATGGCAATGGAAGAACAATCCACCCATCCCATTGCCAAGGCCATAATGGAATATAAAGCCGATGGCGAAGATTTTCAGGCAAAAGAAGTAACCGAAGTCGCAGGAAAAGGATTAAGGGGAATGGTCAATGGCAAAACTGTTTTAGTTGGGAATAAACCATTGATGACTTCAAATAATATCGAAGTTCCATCTGAAACCGACAACATTGTAGAATCCATCGTAATGGTTTCCATTGATGGTAAATTCGCTGGCTATGTCATCATTGCAGACGAATTGAAAGAAGATGCCCACGAAGCCATCAAACAAATTAGAGAATCTGGAATTTCCAAAATCATAATGCTTTCCGGCGATAAGGATTCCATAACCCAACAAGTGGCAAAAGAAATGGGTATTGATACTGCAAAAGGCGGTTTGTTACCAGAAGATAAGCTCAACGAAGTTGAGCATTTGAAAAAACAATTTAATACTAAAGTAGCCTTTATAGGCGATGGCATCAACGATGCACCGGTTTTGGCAGCGAGCGATGTTGGCATTGCAATGGGTGGTTTGGGCAGCGATGTGGCGATAGAGACCGCAGATGTAATCATCCAAACAGACCAACCAAGTAAAATAGCTAGAGCCATAAAAATAGGACGTTCTACAAGACGCATCGTTTGGCAGAATATTGGGTTGGCCTTTGGTGTAAAAGCAGTGGTTTTGGTTTTGGGCGCAGGTGGTCTGGCAACGATGTGGGAAGCAGTTTTTGCCGATGTAGGCGTGGCCTTGTTAGCCATTCTGAATGCGGTTCGATTACAGAAGATGAATTGGAAATAGTATAAAAGAATGTCTCAAAAAAGAAGAAATAGAAGAAACAAAAAAAATCGGAAATCATCGAATACCGACATCACAAAAAGAGATAAGGTCAAAGGTATTCTTATGATAATCCTTATGGTAATAGCCGCATTTCTGCTTTATTTTTTTGTGCTAAAAGGAAATATTCATAAGCATTAATGAATTAAGATAATAAAATATTCCAAGTGGTTTGTGTGGCTACAAAAATTGAAGTGGAAATGATTGATATATAGTAAAAATGATATTCTATGTCGGAAAATAGACGGAATAGACGAAATAAAAAAAGCAATAAAGTACCCTCTGTAAAAAATAGTATTACCAAAAAAGTTAAAATAATTTGGATTAGTATTCTAATCGTTGTTATTGTGTTAATCTTCTTTGTACTGTTCTTGCAATTCCTAAAGTACTTTATATCTATTTAATTAATTACAATTTTAAATGCAACGCTATTGCAGAAGATTAAGTGAAAATAATGATACCCAGAATGAATGACGACAAATTACGACGATATATTAAAAAAATTAGACAATAAATTAGATATTCTTGAAATAGAAGAACAAGATATTTTACTCAAAGCTGAAAAAGGGATTAAACTTGCAAAACAGACCCTTAAATCAGTTAGAAGTATCGTAGTTGATTATGAATTTGAAACCAAATTAGAGGAAATTCATTTCTTTAAATGTACTAAACCAAAAATTTATAGCAAACTTATTTATTACGTAAAATTATTTAACATTGAAAGTAAAAGACCCAGGGGAAGCAATAAATCGCAAGTAAAGTATTTGAACAATTATATTGAGAAACTTCAAACCTACTTTAACGACAATCTTGATTTTTACCATTATTACCGCAGGGAAGCTACTGTATTTGATGAGCAATATTTTTTAAGAGGCAAGGCAGATATTCGGTTGTTCCCAGACTCATTTCACTTTTTTGTTGATGAAGAATTTGCAACAAGCCACGATAGTACCGTGGCCTCAATTTTAGCCTACGACCTTTTGATTGTACACTTAAAACGGGAAATTGATAAATTGGAGAATAATGGAAATTATGCAAGTTTAAGATTGTTACAAAGTAAAACCAAAATTACCTGGACAGCCCACAAAATATATTTAATTGAACTGATATACGCTTTGCACAGTACAGATGTCATTAATAATGGTACTGTTGACATTAAAGATATTGCCTATTTTGTTGAAAAAACATTTAAAGTGGACTTGGGCGATTATTACAGAGCTTTTTTGGAAATACGGATGCGTAAAAATGGCAGAACCAAATTTTTGGATATTCTGAAAAAGCAGTTGACCAAACGGATGGATGATACTGATAACGTAAAATAAAACACCCAAGATGCTTCAACTTGGGTGTTTCTTGTTTTATGGAAAATCTCATTTTATTTGGTGGTTTTTAGATAGGGTATTTTTTCTGAAGAAGTACCAAAACCCTCTATTGTATTACATTGAAAATGAGAGAAGAAAAACACCCAAGTAGGCCTAACTTGTGAATAAAATCCAGCAAACTACCCCAATTTTGTAGAACGAAAGTCAAATCAGGTCAGGGGCTATCATTTTAGATGAAAGCAAAACGGTAGTCCCTTTCTTTTAATCCGTTCTATTATGCCCACAAGTATTATTACCACAGACGACCTTCGAGAATTCAAAATGGAACTGCTCGATGATATCAAGGAACTACTCAATAGCCAATCTGGTCATATTACCAAAAGGTGGCTAAAATCCCCTGAAGTAAAAAAGCTTTTGGGAATCTCTTCTGGCACGTTACAGAATTTAAGAATTAATGGCACATTGCCCTACACCAAAGTAGGGGGTGTACTCTATTACGATTACGAAGAAATAATTAGCGTAATGGAAAATAATAAAGTTCATAACAAATTCTAAATCGTTTTGGAGCAGGTCAATTACATTAAGCACCTAAACGCTGTATTCTTACAATTCTCAAAGGATAGCCGTTTAAATCCCACGCACATAAGTTTGTACGTGGCATTGTTTCAATTATGGAACAACTATCACTTTCCGACAGAATTCTATATCAATCGAGAAGAAGCGATGCGGTTTTCCAAGATTGGTTCAAAAACTACCTACCATCGCTGCATCAAAGAACTACATCATTGGAAATACCTATTATACGAACCCTCACATAATCCATTTAAAGGCAGCAGAATCAAGATGTTCAATTTTGGGACAAGTGATGGACAAGCTCTGTACCCAAACCCTACCAATATCGGGACAAGCAATGGACAAGCGGTGGTATCTATAAACAAACATATACAAACAGGAAAAAACAAAGCAAATGATACTAAACTTGACAAGCCAAAAAATGAAAATGAAGTCATTGATTTTTTTGAAAAGGAAAATTGGCCAGAATTGGAAGCCAAAAAATTTTACAACCACTACCAAGGCATCGGTTGGAAAGTAGGTGGAAAAACAAAAATTGTCGATTGGCACGCCACAGCTCGAAACTGGATGATAAAGGCCGAAGAGCTAAAAGAAGAAAAAACAATGGTTGCAGTTAGCCAAAATACGGACAACCTAAAGACAAGTTCCAACAAAAATTATAATGAACCATTATGAATCCCCACAAACCACATATCATTACCGAGGGTAGCGTTCAATACACCTTGGGAGAACTGAAAGACAATCAAATGCTTTATGATTTTGATAAAATGCTAATTTATCTCAATGCCAAAGGAAAACTACTTTTTGGCAAGAAATTCAAAATTTTTGAAGAAGACCGTGATATTATATTCAAGCTCTGTAATTATTTTATCAGGGATGAAGCTAATTGCAAAAAATTAGACATCGACCGCGATAAAGGGATTTTGCTTTCTGGTCCTGTTGGTTGTGGAAAAACCAGTTTAATGAAACTGTTACGCCATATTGTGCCACATCAGAAATCGTATGAGGTTATACCCACACGAAACATTGCCTTTGCCTTTAATAATATTGGGTACACCATCATTGAAAATTACGGCGACAAAAAGTTTTATTGTTTTGATGATTTGGGTGTAGAACCCACCGGAAGGCATTTTGGAAAAGATTGTAATGTAATGGGCGAAATCTTACTTTCACGTTATGATTTATTTTTAAGTCATAAAACTAAAACACACGCAACTACAAACCTCAATGCTAAAGAACTGGAGGAACGTTATGGGAATAGGGTACGTTCAAGGATGCGACAACTGTTCAATTTAATTGCCTTTGATAAAAGCAGTCGTGATAAAAGGGATTAAATCTAATTTTGGTTTTCTTCCTCTAAAAGAAGTAGTTCGTGTATCATATCGCTTTCATCCAAATATTGAGCCAACCATTCTTGTTGGGAAAGCCAATTGATATACTCTTTATCAGATTCCCAAATAGCTTCAACATATTCCCCTCTATATTTACCGAAACTAAATTTCGTTCCAGAATCTTGTCCCTCAACTTCAGTATCGAACAATTTGTAATAGGTTTCTAATAAACCTTCTTCTCTACACCTGTAATACAGCCATTGTTTTTTATAGCCTTTGTATTGCCTTCTTTTTTCAAGATATTTTACCATTTCAACATCAGATAAGGCCTTAAATGAATTTCGTTTGGTTTTTGGTTTAAACAACCATCCAAAAGTCATCCCCAAAGTATTTTGAAGTACGTTCAAAAAGAAAATTGCAATTGCTCTCATTTTATTTGCACTAGAGTTTATAACACTCTAATTAGGCTTAATTTACGAAAAAAAACCAAAATTTTGACTTCCAGAAGTAAAGATATATTCTTAATAAAATTTTAACAATTTGTAGGAAACCGTAAGAATTTAAAAAGACATTTCAGTATATTTATAGGCGATTACGCTTAAAATATTAATGTTTAAAAAGCTAATGGGAAATCATTGGCTTTTTTATTGTTTCAAAATAATTATTATGCATATAAGTTCACTATCCATTAGGAATTTTAGAAATTTCTATAAATCAAAATTCATTTTTAAAAAAGGTATAAATACTATTTTAGGAGAAAACGGTTCAGGTAAAACCAATCTCTTTTTTGCTTTACGAGTTTTAATTGATGATAAACTTCCAAGATATATAAGATTTAATGAGTCTGACTTTAACCGAGGTCTGGGTAAATGGGCTGGACATTGGATAATTTTATCGGTTACTTTTGACGAACTGGATGCGAGTGAAGAAGCACAGGTACTGGCAGTACAATCTTCGGGAGATATGGAAGGCAGCAAAAAGACTGGAAGTTACTCGGTGTACTTTAGACCAAAATATCAGTTTAGAAAAGAATTATATGATTATTCACAAACCGCAGGTAAAAGTGTAGCAGGGCTTCAGCTTTTTTTTGATAAACTTACGATTGATGATTATGAAACGTCTTACTTATGCAGAGGCTCTGGAGATTTTAGTGATGACACTACCTATAAAAAGTATGTTGGCGATTTTGATGCTGTTGAATTCCCAAACCCAGATGATAAAGAAGAATTGATTTTTGGAACGTTTCTGCCGAGGGAAATAAGTGTGCACAACGAGGTTTCTTGTACGTTCATTAAAGCACTTCGAGATGTCGAAAGCGACTTACGTTCCTATTCTACTAATCCATTGATTAATTTATTACGAGGAAAGGAAAAAACTATTGAAGTTTCAAAACAAACGGACATCATTGATAGCGTTAACAAACTTAACGACCAAATTAGTTCTCTCAAAGAAGTAAAGGATGTGAAAGATGGAATTGACAAAAGTATTAAGGAAGCTGTGGGTACTACTTACGGCCCTAATATAGATGTCAAATCAGAACTTCCAAATGATATGGAAAAACTACTGCAATCACTCAAACTATGGGTTGGCGACCCAGATGAAGAAGGTTATATGGGTAAAATATGGGAGTTGAGTTTGGGAGGTGCAAATATGATTTACCTATCACTAAAGCTATTGGAGTATGAAAAAATCAGAACGGATAGAATTGCAAATTTTCTTTTAATAGAAGAACCAGAAGCACATATTCATACGCATATTCAAAAAACCCTTTTTGATAATGTGCAAACCAATAAAACACAGGTTATTATTTCAACGCATTCTACTCACATTTCATCTGTAAGCCGAATAAGTTCAGTAAATATTTTAAGCCGAGGAAATATGCAGACTTTGGTATATCAACCATCTAACAATCTTGATGATGATTATATAACAAGAGCCGAAAGGTACTTGGACGCCATAAGAAGCAACTTGCTTTTCGCGAAAGGCGTTGTTTTGGTTGAAGGCGATGCAGAACAGATTCTCATTCCTCAAATGTTTAAAAAAGTCTTTGGAATTTCGCTCGATGAAATTGGGATAAGTCTCGTAAACATTGGAAGTACAGGTTTTAAAAATGTTGCAAGGCTTTTCCATAAGGATAGAATTCAGAAAAACTGTGCCATACTAACTGACTTGGATGCCAGTATTGTCAATTTACCTGCAAATGAAGTTGATGATTCTGCTTATGAAAAACATTGTAGGGCATCGCAAATTAGTGGAGCTGAAAGAAAAAAGGAATTGGATAAATTTTGTGACAAAAACGACTTCTTGATTCCTTTTTACTCTAAATACACCTTTGAAGTTGATTTCCTTTTGAATGGGAATAGCCACGAATACGTACAATCACTTCCTGAAATTTTCAAACAACAAGCAGCTATTGATTCTTCAAAGAAAAAGTTAGAAGAAAAATCAGTTTCGATTGCAGGTGTAGAAGTTTTACGATTGGCTGATAAAAAAGGCAAAGGTTGGCTGGCGTTGGTTGTTGCAGATAATTTAGTTTACAATACTTATATTCCTGAATATATTTTGAAAGCCGTTGCTTTTGCATCTTCGCATTTAAATAATGCCTCTAAAGCTAAAACCGCTAAATACAGGTTACGAAAAATTAGTCGTAGTAAAAATGATAGTTATTACGATGTAGCAACAAAAATTAGTTTTAAGGATAAAGAAGACCAACAGGTTATTGATGACTATATAGCCAACTTTCCTAATGACCAATTTACTAAATTTTTATCGTTTATATGATTTTAGATACTTTAAGCGACCAACAAAAAGATGCCGTTGTTAAAGATGGAAATGTACTTCTTACAGCTTGCCCAGGAAGTGGAAAAACACGAGTGATTATTCATAAACTCGCTTATGCTCTAAAAAATATTGATGTAAACAGTAAACAAAGGATTGTCGCTCTAACTTTTACCGTAAGGGCTTCCGAAGAAATATATCGCAGATTAAACGCAATGGGAATTAATAGTAATCGGGTTTGGTCTGGCACTTTGCATTCATTTTGTCTCGAATGGATTATAAAACCCTATTCCTGTTATTTACCTGAACTTGAAAACGGCTATTTAATTGCCGATGAAACTTATGCCTCGGATATCATAAGTGAACTTAAAGAAAAGCATAAGTTAAAACCTATTGACCCGATTAATTTCAGATTCAATAGGGACGGCACATTTGCCGAACCAAAAACAATTCAAAAAAGAGTCCTTAAGGATTATCACGAAAGGCTACAAACAGAGAAGTTAATTGATTTTGAGCTTCTACTATACTATTCATACAAACTCTTAACCAAGCATCCTAAAATAAAAAAAACGTTATCGAACATTTTTAGCCTTATATGTGTTGATGAATATCAAGACACGCAAGATTTGCTTTACGCAATTATTTCGTCGATTGTAACAACTGGGGAAGGTAGCTCAAATCTATTTTTAGTAGGAGATACAGACCAAGCAATTTATGCATCTTTGGGTGGCATTGCCAAAAGTTTGGAAGAAATACAGGAAGAGTTAAACACTTTACCTATTGAGCAACTTACGCTTTCTGGAAATTATAGGTCCACACAAAGAATTATCGACTTTTACTCTATATTCCAGACAAACCCAATTAAAATTGAAGCTATTGGTACTAATAAAGACGTTGATAGTATAATAACGTACAATAACACCATTGACAAAGGATATTTAGTAGATGAAATTGGACGACTTATAGAGCATAGTTTAGATAATGGAATTCCAGAAGATGAAATATGCGTATTGGTTCCGCAATGGTGGTTAATAACTACTATCACAAAACAGTTGAGAGCTAAACTACCAGATGTAAATTTTGATGCTTCAGGTTTAGCACCAATGTCAAAAAATCGAAATAACATTTGGTATAAGTTATCGAGGTTGTTCTTAACGCAGCCACAACCAAAAATATATTCATTGCGATACAAATGGTGTTCTGAAGTAATTGAAAACTTTAAAGAACATACCAATACTGAATTCAGCGAACAATATCAAACAGAGCGAAATGTATTGAAATTGATTAACTCGATAACATCCAATGAAACTGAAGGTATCGATTATCTTAATGATTGTTTTGACCAGTTTTTAGAGGCTGTTGGGATTGACCAAACTATTTACGCACAACTTCTTATAAATAGGAAGACCTTTTTCGATGTAATAAAGAGCCGTCTTGAAGACCCAACGTTTCAAGTTCCAAGTGACATAGCATCATTTATGAGTTTTTATAGAGAAATGTCAGGCGTCGTCATCAATACTTGCGTTGGTGTTAAAGGAGAAGAATTTGAAACCGTTATTGCTTATGGTTTGCTAAATGGGTATATCCCACATTGGAATGACATTTTTACTGGAGACCCTGTTGCCGCTTCAAAAAAACTACTTTATGTTATCTGTTCAAGAGCCAAAACCAATTTACACTTGATATCAGAAACTGGCAGACAAACCAAAAAAGGAAACCCGTTAGAGATTACCCCAGAATTGCAAAATCTTAATTTTGAATTTGATGAAATATAAAAAATGTTGTAATCCATTTGTAACGATTTGAAAAATTAAGGATAGTGTTTTTAGGATAAAATGAAGAAAATAGATTTAGAGAAAAAATCATTAGAAATTCAAAAAATAATCTCTCGTTATACAAAAGAGAGCTTTGTATGTTTTTTTGCTGATTTTATTAGACACCATCCAGAAAGAAGCAATATTGGATTTTCAAAAAAATTCAAGTCAAAATTAAAAGATTCTTTATATCTGATAATGTTAAGACTCTCTACACCATTGGCAGGCAAGGAAGAACTTCATTATTCAGAAAAAAATGATTTAGTACTTCAGCAAGTTGCTGACATTCTTTTAGAGATAGTTAGTTTCTATTTATCAGAAAATTATGAGGGAAATGAATTTGATGAGATTTCTGATAAAAGACAAAAATTACTTGTTCACGAATTAGCATTCAAAAATTACTTTCAAAACGGAATATTAAATTATAGAGAACAAGAGGTAAATAAGGTTATTAGGATGTTTAAACCTTATCAAGATAAAATACAGGAAAGATTAGAAATCGATTTAAAAACCTTAATTAATTTATGCAATCATTCTGAATTAATTTATCGTGCAAAGTCAATAAATTCAAAGTCATTTATTTTAGACAAAGGCTTTGACAAACTGGCTCGACAATCTGCAAATGGATTATTAGCAGAGAATGAGTTTACAGATAAGCTGTTAGAACTTTCGAATGAGACCCAAGAAAGTTTTTTGAATTTTTTTGAGAAACCCCACCAATGTTTACTTTTTGCCAAACAAGATTTTCACCTCTCTTTTGAAGAAAAACATATTGATATTTTCTGTGGCTTATTTTCAATTGATATTAAAGATAATCATAGTAATTTATTTTATTCCCAACAAAATCCTTTAGAAAATAAACCGATTATAAGAATTAGTGATAATCAGTATTTAAACGTATATCAAAAACAATTGCCTTCAGCTCTATATGATTTACTTTATACCACGCTTACTCAAACAAAAAAGGAAAAAGAACAAGTAAATTTCCGTAGAGGAAAAGTTGTTTTGGAAAGCCATACTTTGGATATATTTAAAAAATTCTTCAAAAAATCAAAAAGGATTAAAATTTTCACCAACTATTACATAAACAACGAGCCAGAAGAAAAAGATATATTAATCCTTGTGGATAATAACGCCTATATCATTGAATGTAAGGCTTCAAGATATAGAGAACCACGAAGGGTTACGGAACAAGCATACCAAAGAATTAAATCTGACTTTAACGACTGTATTCAAAAAGGTTATGACCAATGCTATCAGGTTGAACAGGAATTGTTAAACAATGAAAAGGTTATTGTTAGCTTGAAAAATAAATCGGAGGTAATTATCACGAATGAAATTCACGAGATTTTTTGCATTGTAGTTACTTCAGAAAGATTTGCTTCCATACAAACCGATTTAGGATTAATGCTTAAAAGGAAAAATAATGAAGACCCTTACCCTTGGTCAATATATGTCGATGATTTAGAAACTTTTTTGAAAGTGCTTTACAATAGTTTCAGTAATCCATCCAGAAAGATTTTTAACTTTTTGGAGCATAGAGAATTACTACACGGAAGATTAATAACCAATGATGAATTGGATGTATGTGCTATGTTCCTAAAAGACCCAAAGAACTTCAAAGAAATATGTGAAAGTGAATATGTTGTTTTTACTGACCCAACCCTACAAAATTATTTTGACAAGTTATATTTTGACAAAAAACTAAAATTTAGGATTGAGGATTTTTAGTTTTAATTATCTCTTTGAAGATAGTTATAATAATCTTTCTAATGCTTTTTACAATTTCCATAAATATTTCCTTCATAACCCAACATTTAAATAGTTATACAATCCCATTAAAATGGCCAATGCCATTGCTCTTATATTTTTGGGCTTTAAAAAATAATCTGCTTCATCGGTGCTCGAAATAAAGCCCATTTCGATGAGTATAGCAGGGCGAATTTCGATATTTTCACGTAGCACTTGAAAATTTGCGAATCGAACTGCTCGTTTTTTAAAGTCCAATTTCAGAGTGCTTTCTTCCAAAATGGACAATCCCATTCCGATAGATTTCTTTATAAGTACTTCTTCATCGTTGGTATTATGCACGTAAATGTCCATTCCTTTTGCCGATGTGTTAGAGGCATTGCAATGTAACGATACAAACACATCAGCCTTTAAGCTTTCAGCTAATCGACTTCTATCGGATAAAGAAATTAAAGTGTCCATATATCTGGTCGAATACATATCAAACTCGTTATTTAAGAGGGTTTCATTTAGCCTTATAATCTCTTTGGCAATACTTAACGATACATCCTTTTCTTGAATACTATTTGTACCGATTGCACCAGTATCTTTTCCACCGTGTCCAGGGTCGATGATAATGACTTTTTGTTGACCGAAAATCACACAGAATTGTAGCATCAAAATCACAAAACTGACGTTTTTGGGCGTTACCCACTTCCAAAATTTTAGAGTTATCAACATCGCACTTTTCAATTTTCATAAAATTTGATACCAATTCGCATCAAATAAAAACAATTGACATCAAAACTTATTTTATTCACAATTTACTGATTATCAGTTCTTTGTATTGCAATATACACTATTTTTCAAATATCAAAATTGACGTAAAATCTAAATCACTTTGATTATGAAAAAATCACATTATGTAACCATCTTATCATTACTTATTTCAAGTACAACTTTTGCACAAATTGGAGGTATCGAAGATTCCGTAAACGATGTTTCAGATACTATCCGAACCATTTTCCCCATTATTTTGGGCGTTATCTTTTTAATTGGATTCCTATTTAATGCTGGACATTTCTTTGGCGAAAATGCCGATTTAAAAAAAGGGATTACCCGCGTACTGGTCTTTGTATTGATTGCGGGAGCAGTCGTGGGCATCTTTACGTACCTCATTAGCATCGTAGTGTAATGAAACGATTCGAGGTCTATAAAAACATACGCAAGCGAGCCGTGATAATGGGTCTGCCCATATCATTGTTCGCTTTAATGATGACCGTTGTTATCGGTTCATTGCTGTTCATCATCTTTTCGTTCAGCTTTACTGTTATCATTTCAGTATTTCTATTGAACGGTGCACTGTATATCGTATTGACTCACATTACCAAAAACCCTGCATTGATGCACATCAAAAAGGTATTCCCACAAACAATTAGTAACAAAAAAGGAAGTCGTCTGTACTATGAAGAAAATTAACCTATCGGCATATCATCCTATTTTGGATATTCAAGACCATATCGTGTTCGCTAATAACGGCAATGTGGTATTGGGCTATCAAGTGGACAATCCTGAAATCTATTCCCTCGCGGAAAAAGATTTTGAGGATATTCACGGTTCGTGGTTTCAAGCGTTTAAATCATTGCCTATTGCCACGGTTATCCACAAACAGGACATCTATCAGAAAGCTGAATATTTGGCGGAAGAACTTCCGAACAAAAGCTTTTTGCAACGTGCCACACACGATTATTTTAAAGGTCGGGAATTCATTAAACATTCTTCTTACCTATTCTTTATACTTCCGCACAACAAAGCTTTGAACGCACCGAAGTTTACCAACCCATTCCGCAAGGTCGAAAAGGGTATTCATAAGCAAATGGACCATAACGTTCAGGAATTTATTGCTTCTGTTAACGATGCCGTTTCCTTTGTAAATAACAGCCGGAAAGTGTCATTGATGCCTTTGGGTATCGATAAAGTCCTGTCATTGACCAATGCTTATTTTAATGGATTCAACGAAGGATTTGATACCGACATTCTATTGAAAAAATCAAATATTGAAATTGGCGACCATCATTTTGATGTGCTGGCAGTTAATAGCGAACTGTGTTTTGGCGATGTGGTTCAGAGTAGCAAGACCAATGATAAATTTACTTCGGACGACTTTGTATTCCACCAAGGATTTATTGACGGATTAGGGTTGAATCTCAATGAAAATCATATTGTCAACCAAATCATTTATTTGGATGATAAGCACAAATGGCGAAAGCTGTTGGACAAGAAAATTGAAGAACTCAAAAAGAGTTCCAATTTTGGAACACAGAACAAAGTCATCTTAAAGAAGATTGAAGACATTGTTACCAAAATCAATGAGGACGATAGTTCAAGAATTATTAGGGGTCATCTAAATATTATATTCTGGGATAAAGATGAAGCACAATTAGAAAGAATTGCTTCCAAAATAAAAACCGAATTCAAAGAATTGGATATAGTGCCTTATTATCCAAAAGGCGAAGAACGCAAGCAATATTTCTTAAACTCATATTGCTGTTTTACTTCCAATTTTTCTAATGAGGATTTATACGTAACCGATTTAAAACACGCTCTTTGCCTGTACATTAACAATACCAACTATCAGTCAGATGCCACAGGTGTCATCTTTAATGACAGACAACATAACATTCCGGTATTGAAAGATGTCTGGGATGAAAAGAAGAAACGCATCAAGGCAAGGAACTTTGCCATTTTCGCACCTACTGGAGAGGGAAAATCTTTTTTGGCAAACAATATTCTACGCCAATATTTTGAACAAAATGTTCGATTGGTCATTATTGATTTAGGTGGTTCATATTCAAAATTTGCCAAGCTCTATCCAGACGACCATATCATCCTTCGCTATGAACAGGGAAAAAATTTGGGTATCAATCCATTCTATATCTCTGATGTCAATGATTTGACACCAGAGCGATTGGAAGATTTGGCAATCTTCCTTTTAGAGCTCTTGGCTTCGGGCAAAGCAACGACTAAAGCTGAAGAAGTGGCGGTCAAAAAAGTACTTCGGTACTACTATCTACAAAATGTGGGTGGTACACATTCTTTGGAAAATTTATACCAGTTCGTTGATACAAAAAAAGACACCCTTTTAGAAGAACTACATATTCAAGAGCAACATTTCAACATCTACGATTTTCTGCACATTCTCTCTGAATATGTGGATGATGGCTTGTACAGCTTCCTGTTCAATGTAAGTGAAGACCAGACCTATAAAATTGAGGATAAAAGACTGATTGTTTTTGAACTTGATGAAGTAAAGGACAATAAGGAAATCCTTTCCGTAATGTTGAAGCTGATTAAATCTGCCATTCAAAGAACCATTTGGAGAAATAAAGCCGAGAGGGGAATCATCCTATTCGACGAGTTTGCCAAACAGCTCAAATTTGGAAATGTACTCGAAAGTGTAGAATTCTATTATCAAGCCATTAGAAAACAAAATGGAGCGATTGGGATTATACTGCAATCCATTAACCAATTGCCCAACAATTCCACATCGGCGAGTATTCTTGAAAACACCCAAGTAATTTACAGCCTTCGTAATGAAAAAGGCTATGCCGAATTAAAAAACAGGCTCAACCTTACCAGTCACGATTTAAACCAGTTAAAATCCATTCGTAACAACCTTACAGGAACACGAAAATATACCGAAATGTTCATCAAAATCGGAAAGGAAAGCAACATTTTCCGATTGGAAGTACCGCCCGAAGTCTTTGCTGCTTACCTCACGGATGGCAAAGAAAACGAAGACATTATGAAACATTTTGAAGAACACCAAAATATGGAGAAAGCCATTAAAATATTTATTAATTCTTAAAAATAAAAATTATGAGACACACTATCAGAAATCTAATGTTATCCGCACTATTTGTAGTGCTAATTGGAAGTAAGGCTTCGGCCCAGGGGATGCCTGTGTATGACAACACAAACTTTATCTCTTTTGTAAAATCATTATTGGAATCAGGTAAACAAACCGCCAATTTAATGAAGACGGTAAAATTCCTTAAAACGCAAAAGGAAAATATCGATAAGGTAAACGATGTCATCAAACAACTTAAAGCGGTCAGGGAATTGGCAAGAAATAACCAACGATTGTTTGATGTTGTACAGGATGATTTGAGGGAAATCCTCAATTCCCCTTTTATTAAACCAAATGAAGTCACTCGTATTTCAGATTCCTTTGATGCCATCCTTCAGAACTCTATGGCAGGTATGGAATATATTGACCAAATACTGTCCAGCGACAATATGAAGATGACCGATGGCGAACGTGCCGAAGTCCTCAAAGAAAAGGAATTGGAATCCAAGGAAATGGTAGCGGAAATTGAGGCGAAAACCAGACGCTATCGGGAGATTATTCAATTTCGGGAAATGCAGCACAAAATCAATAATCGAGAAACCAATTACTAATGTCAGGTATTTTTTTAGGCATAGGGTTAGAATATGTGGACACTATTTTTCAAACGATAAAAAATAGTGATTTTTCGCAATACACTATTGCGGGGATGAAGACCCTTGCCATATTGTTCTTTCTCATCAACATCCTAAAAAAATACAATGAAGGCGTTGCCAACAATGAGGGCTACACTTGGGGATTAACACCTGCGGAGTTGGCCAAAAACTTTGCAATAGTAATTTTAGTGATTTTTTCCACACAGGTATTGGGTGTTTTCGACACTATTTTGGTGGCCATTGAAAACCAATATCGGGACACGGCACCCGCACTTCTTCCGTTGCAGATGCAAGATATTGACATCGAACAGGATGTAAGTGCTTGGGATGCCGCCACTAAAGCAATGGCAATGCTCTACGAAGCACTGGTTACACCTTTATATGGTTTAAAGATACTATCCTTTATTGTCGGAATATTTCTGTGGCTTTTGGATTTGTTTATCTACCCATTATTCCTTGCAGAGCGATTCTTTTTGCTGGGCATAATGCAAGCCTTTTTCCCTTTGGTCATCAGCTTGGCGGTTTTTGAAAAATTCAGGTCGTTGGCCTACAACTTTTTCAAACTTTACGCTGGTGTATATATGTTAGTGCCTGCCTTCTTTCTGGTCAATGTATTCGTGAATAATCTTTATACCGAAATCAACACCAATTTCTGGAGCGACTTATTTGGTACAGATTGGGGCAGTAATTTTTTCGCACCACTTTTACAGTTAGGGTCTATTGGATTTATTGTGCTGCTGAAATTCAAATTATATAAACGGGCAACTTCGTTCACTTTCAGGCTCTTTGCAGGCTGATAAAGCATAAATCAATAATTAAATGAAAACACCATATAAAAACATTTATAACATCTTAAAACTCAATCGATTTATCGTATTAGCGGTTGTTATCGGAGCAGTGCTCACGTGCGTCATTTCCGTTTTGATGGTCATAAAGCTGCATAAAGAAACAGTTAATAATGCTTTTGTAGTCAATTCGGACGGAAGTGTTATTCCCTTGAAACTGGTATCTCAACAAGAAAATTTAAAAGTAGAAGTCTTGGCACAATTGGAGTTGTTTCACACTTATTTCTATAACATTGATGCCAGCAATTACGAAAAGAACTTGGAGAAAGCCCTTTGGTTGGGTAATAGTTCTGTAGATGCTCTGTACCGACAGAAAAAAGCCGATGGAGTTTATAACCGTTTGTTGCAATACTCGTTGGTTCAAAAAGTATTGAATATCGAATCCAAAGTTGATATTCAAAACGAACCCTACAAGTTTGAAACGAAAACCATTTTTGAAATCAATAGAGGTACTATCACAGATACTTATGAGTTGACCACTATTGGAAATTTGATTCACGTAGATAGAAACTTTCCAAACAATACCCACGGACTGCTAATTACCAACTTTTTTGAAAGCACATTACGAAAATTAGAAAATTATGAAAGTAGAAAAAAATAAAATAGTCTTTGCCATCGTGTTGGTATGCATCCTGCTTTTTATAGGTGGCTATGCAATGCTTATATTGGGCGAGGACGAAGAACCGACCATTGAGAACAACCAGATTCCTGTACCGGAACTGGAAGACGACCAAAAGGAATACGATTCCAAATTGGATGCCCTAAACGACTTAAAGGAAGTTAGGGAAACCAACGCACCCAGCATTTATGATGAACGGCTGTTGGATTCCACAGGCGTATATGACCCTGATTTATTGGACAAGAAAAAAATGCAGATGGTAGATAGCATTTACCAACAAGGGCAGATTCGATATTCAGATAGAACGTTTGAAAATATTAATCCAAGATACTATCCACCAAAACCACCTGTTAAGAAGGAAAAAGACACAACGGATGCTATTGAAGAGCAAGAAACGAACGTGGAAGCCAAAGAACGTGCTTTGGAGCATCAACTCTTTTTTGCTTCGCATCCTATTGAAAATGAGGATTTGAATTCAAAAAATACCGATGATTTCATTTATGTACGAGTAGATGGCACACAAACAGTTAAAACCAATTATCGCTTACAAATGCGGTTGATAAAAGATGCTACCATTTATGGACAACGCTATTCCAAGAATACGCCTATTTATGGATTTGTCAATTTTAAACCCAATCGCACCATCATAGACATTGAGAATATCAATCATCAACCAGTAAAATTGAAAGCCTATGATTTTCAGGATGGTAGCGAAGGAATTTATGTTGAAAACAGTTTTAGAGCCGAAGTTACCAATGAAATCGTTGGCGATATGGTGGACGATATCAACATTACAGGTGTACCACAGGTAAGCGGTTTCAAAAAAATATTCCAACGTAACCACAAAAACGTAAAGGTTACGATAACCGACAATTACAAACTCATTTTAAGACTTCCTAAAACCAAATATCAAGGTAAGCCAATAACGGGCAATTACTAAACTTACTATTATGAAGACATATATCACATTACTACTATTTATTTGTACAATGTCAATAGTTGCACAACAACCCCTCGACACCATTTATGCCAACGACAAGAAAAATGTCGCCCTGTTTTTCCCAAATCCCATACGACAGGGAATTACTGGAGCTTCCCACTTTGTGTTCACTTACAACCGTGAAAAAGAGCAGTATTTCGGTTTGTTACAGGCGAAGCCTGGAACAGAAAGCAACCTATTGACCGTTACAAGTGATGGTCGCGTTTATTCTTATATTTTGAAATATTCTGAAAAACTTCCAGAACTGAATTATTTTATCAATGAAAATGAAAGCATTGGCAGTGAACTTCCGGAAAAGATTAAGCAGAAGCCAGAAGTTAAACCGTTGAACGAATATGCAAATAGAATAACACATTTTCAAAAATTCAGCGAGTATTTATTAAAATCCAACTTTGAGCGTATTGAAACCAAACGCAAAAAAGGAATTAAAGTCCAATTACAAAAAATAGCGTATGATGCTTCTGAAGTGTATTTGGTTATAGAGGTCAAGAACAGGTCTGGAATCGATTTTGAAATTGACTACATTAAAGTTTATAGAACCAACGGAAACAAAAAGCGTAAAGCCTCTTACCAAAGATTACAACAAGAAGTTATTTACAAACACAAAATGCCATATTCCATTACTGATGGAGAAAGTCAATGCTTTGTGTATGTAGTTCCAAAGTTTGTTTTAGGCGACAACGAAAAGTTAATGCTGGAGCTGAAGGAGCTAAAAGGGAGCAGAAAAATGATTTTGGAAACCAAAATTTAAGAGGTGTTTATCACCTCTTTTTTTTGTGATTAAAAAAGTATCTTTGTTATAAATATAACAAATTTATTGACAACTAAAATTAGAATGAATAACGAACAAACCGCAATACGAACAACTTATTTCAGCATAATTGGGAATACTGCTTTAGCCTTAATTAAAGGACTTGCGGGATTTTTTGGAAATTCTTATGCTTTAATTGCAGATGCGATTGAATCGACAACGGATATTTTTGCTTCATTTTTAGTTTTATTAGGTTTTAAATATGCAAAACGACCAGCGGACGAAAATCATCCCTATGGACACGGCAAAATTGAGCCATTAATTACCTTTGGAGTTGTTACATTCCTTGTTGTTTCTGCCACAATAATCGCCTATGAAAGTATTCAAAACATTCAAACACCTCATAAAATCCCGAAATCTTGGACTTTGATTGTGCTAGGTCTAATAATAGCTTGGAAAGAAATCTCATTTCAAATTGTAATTAAAAAAAGTAAACAAACAAATAGTTCATCATTAAAAGCAGATGCTTGGCATCATAGAAGTGATGCCATAACTTCGGTAATGGCCTTTATCGGTATTTCGATAGCAATCATATATGGAAAAGGTTATGAAACAGCAGATGATTGGGCTGCCTTATTCGCTTCTGGATTCATTTTATATAATAGTTATTTAATATTACGTCCAGCTTTAGGAGAAGTTATGGACGAACAACTTTATGACGAACTGATAATTGAAATTAGAGAAAAATCAACAGAAGTTCAAGGTGTTTTAGGAACAGAGAAATGTTTTATTAGAAAATCCGGAATGAAATTCCACGTGGATTTACACGCAATTGTGAATAATGAAATTTCGGTAAAATCTGGTCACGACATTGCTCATAAGTTAAAAGACCATTTACAAAAAGAAATACCGAATTTAGGACACATACTAATTCATATTGAACCGAATTAATAAAAGCAATATATTCATAAAAATTGTCTATTCTGATAAGCAAAGAAAAGTTACTAATCTTTCCTATCCGTTTTAAAACCAATTCGTTCCCTGTTATGCTGTTCAATCTGTACCTTGTCCTTTTGCAGTAAATAATTCAAAGCCTGATGAATGTCCTTAAATTTGATATTCATTTCTTTTTCAAGTTGGGCTATATGTTCTTTAAGGTTGCTATAATCTGTAAGATGCTGCCGTAACGCTACAAATGCACGCATAATAGATATATTTACGTCAATGGCCTTGTCGCTGTTAAGTACGCTAGAAAGCATTGCCACGCCCTGTTCGGTAAAGGCAAACGGAGTGGCAGGACTAAATTTAATGTTCTCTGGAAGGTTGTCACAATTTGTGATAACCTCTTTCCACTCATCTTTTGAAAGCTGAAACATAAAATCATCGGGGAAACGTTTAAGATTACGTCTAACCGCTTGTTTTAGTACTCTAGTTTCTACTTCATAGAGTTCAGCAAGGTCAAAATCAAGAATAACTTTGTTTCCTTGAATATTATGGATTTTATTTTTTATTATAGATAGTTCCATTGTATTTTTAATTAACTGGAATTATGAATTTTGAGAAACCACTTTAGAGATAGATTCATTTTCTATCTCATTGAATTGAGCCCTTAATTTTTGCATATCATCACTTACTTTACGTTCAATGACTTTAGCATAAATTTGGGTTGTAGATATTCGGGAGTGACCCAACAATTTTGAAACCGTCTCAATGGGCATACCATTACTTAATGTAACCGTTGTAGCAAATGTATGTCGGGCAATGTGGAAAGTAAGGTTCTTTTTAATACCACAAACATCAGCAATTTCCTTTAAATAAGAATTTAGTTTTTGATTTGAGATTTTAGGAAATATACTTCCTTGTGATATTGATTTACGGTTGCTCTTGTATTTTTCAACAATTTGCATCGCCTTTGGCAACAAAGGTATTCGTATGGGCTTTGTCGTCTTTTCCCGTTTGTAATAAATCCAAAGTTCGCCATCGATGCCAATACAGATATTATCCGCAGTTAAATGGATGACATCGATATAACTTAAACTGGTATAGCAACTAAAAACAAACAAATCCTTTACCAATTCCAATCTTGGAATGCTAAATTGTTTATTTTCTATCTCTTGAAGCTCTTCGAGACTTAAAAAGCCTCTTTCGTTTTTAATGAATTTAGATTTGAAATTGATAAATGGGTCGCGTTGAATCCAACCCAATTTAAACGATAAATTTATCATCTTTCTAAAACGCTCGATATGCTTCATTACGGTATTGTTGCCCATTGGCTTTTGATGGTCTTCTGGTATGTAGTCCCGGAGATATTTCTCAAACTTTATGATAAAGTGATAATCAAGTTCCCGTAAATAAAGGTCTGTGGTCTTATAGGATTTCGATAAAAATTTGGAGATATAACTCTGTGTAGTGTAATAATTTTTTTGTGTTCCCCACTTTAATTTGTTTACCATATCTTCATTATGGTAATTGATAATATCTGTAATGGAACGATTATTTTCGTCATTACCGAAATATCGAGCCTTAACGACCTGTGCGGTAATCAATTTATGCTCATTCATTAAATCGCGATAACATTTAAACAGATGATTGTAAGTTTCATCTAAATAACTGTTTAGAATTCTTGATTTCTGATTTGTTCCCCGAGCTCTGTTTTTATGGACATCCCAATCAGACACTAAAACTTTTCGTTTTAGACTGATGGTAGCTCGCTTGCCATTTACCGTAATTCTTGCGTAAATAGATGCTTGGTCATTTTTTGCCCTGGAGAAGTCCGCCCAGAACAAAATACTGAAGGTGGTAGATGTTTTCATTATTTCGTCTTTTAGTTAACAATAATTCGTTGTTATCAGACGAAAGTCAAATCACTTATAAAGATACATTTATTTATTGATTAGCAGACCGTTGGTCATAAATCTGGTCAACACTTTTTGAAATTTTAATTTGTTATCCGATTTGTTGACATTTTTAATCAAAACATATCAATTCTTATGATATTCTTAAAAACAGAAAAACCTGAAAATCATACGATTAACAGGTTTTTGTTATAGATTGATACTATAATTTGTCGGGGTGGCAGGATTCGAACCTGCGACCTCCGCGTCCCAAACGCGGCGCGATAACCGGGCTACGCTACACCCCGATAGGTTATCTTTTCAAAAAAATTGCGGAGAGAATGGGACTCGAACCCATGCGACACTTGCGCGTCGACAGATTAGCAATCTGCTCCGTTACCACTCCGGCACCTCTCCTGAATATATTTTAATGAACTTTGCTTTAAAGCGGTTGCAAATGTACATTTTTCCAATACTAAAAAGCAACTATTTTACTACTTTTTTTCAATCAATTTTATAATTGCCTTATTCTGGGTATTCTACCCTCAAATGATAGATGTTCGTCAACCTATGTTTAAAGATTTTCTTTATGGTCTCTATCTCCCTAAAGGTAATGTTCGCATTCAAAAACTGATTGGCCGCCATTTGCCCACCGATAATTTTATCAACAAACTCATCCAATACCATAAATGTCGGGTTCTTTAAGCTTTTAGAGGCCGCCTCTACTGAATCTGCCATCATTAATATAGCCGTTTCCCTTGAAAAAGGTGTAGGACCGGGATATTTAAAATCTTCTTGCTTTACCTCACCTCCCAATTCCTTTTGTTTTTTATAAAAATAATAGACCAAGGTCGTACCATGGTGCGAACGTATAAAATCTATGACCCGATCGGGTAAATTGTTTTTTCTTGCAATTTCAATTCCTTCGATCACATGATTGATAATAATACGGGCACTATCGCGCGGTTCCAAATCATCATGAGGATTCGCATTCGTAATTTGATTCTCCGTAAAATACGTGGGGTTGCTTAATTTACCTATATCATGATAAAGGGCCCCAACACGCACCAACATGGCATTTGCCCCTATCTCATTGGCAGCCGCTTCCGCAAGATTTGCGACTTGTAACGAATGATTGAACGTACCTGGCGCCCTGTTCGATAGTTCTTTCAATAACTTTGAATTGGTATCTGACAATTCCAACAGGGATACATCGGAAACCAACCCGAAAATCTTTTCATAGATATATATCAAGGGCTGCACAAACAGTGTAATCATTCCATTCAATAAAAACAGACCCAATGTCAACCAAATGATATTATCTAAATTTCCTTCGTGAATTATATGGAATGCCAAATAACCAACGATATAAATTAAGGTGATCTGCCCTACGGAAATAAAAAGATTGGCCCTTTTGTACAACTCGGACACCGTAAGTATGGTTACAATACCGGCAATAATCTGAATAAAGATATATTCAAAACTATTCGGCACCACAAAACCTAAGATCAATACGGTAAGAACATGAACGAACAAGCCCAACCTGGCATCAAAAAAAGTTTTTAAGATAAGAGGCAGAATACATAAGGGAACAACAAACACAAAGGCTTCATTGTATTTGACCACTAAGGTGGTCACGAACACCATAATAAGTATGTTTATAAAAATAAACGTGACCTTAGTCCCGTTTTCAAAGATTTCGTTCCTATACTTTTTCAAGAACAGAAAAAGCATCATCAATACCAATGCAACAAGCACTGTATAACCCGCAAGAATGTAATAGTAATTGTTAGAGGCCCAGAGTTCTGATTCAAATTCACCTTTTAAGGACTCCAATATCATATAATTATCAGACTCTACCACTTCACCTTTTGCGATGATCAATTTACCTTCATCAATGGTACCCCTGGTTAAGGACAACTTGGAAAGTTCTTCTTCCAAGGCCATTTTCGAAAGATTTTCATCATACTCGACATTTGGCTTAATTAAATTGAAAAAGACCGATTGAAATGCATTGGTATAGGACCCGAGCCGTTTCTTTTCCAATACCCTTTGCATAAGTCCTTCAACATCACGAACCCTATAAAGATCGTCATAGTTGATTTGGTAAGCTTCATTCTGTTTTATAAGATAAACCTGCTTACCTATTTCGTTAGAATTTGATTTTTGCAAGATCCCATTTTCATATACCCTATCTAGAATATCTTGGCCGGTTTTCTTCAACATGGCCAATTCTGCAGTACTATGTTCTTCGGGTTTGAATGTTTTTACAAATTCGGTATCATATTCACCGAATACTTCTTTTGCCGTTGCCTCATTAAATCTATAATAGTTCAATTGCCCATCTATGACCTTTTGTTTTTCTGCCGATATCTCCTCTTGGGTCTTCTTTACTGAAAAATCAAACGGGGCATAAAGATTCTCATATTGCCATGGTTTTCCTTTTTGGAATTCATATTTGAACTTACCCCCTTTCGGGAAAAAGAACACAATACAAAAGATGGATACTACGTAAAGGAAGTATTTATATAGAAGGGATTGGTTTTTGTAAAGTCTGTCCAACAATAGTGTTTCAAATTCTTAACTACCATCAAAAATAGAAAATATAATAGACCTTTTGTTACATCACCCCTATTGATTGCACTTTAATTTATTAATTTCGCAAGAATAAAAACATTTAAATATGCATGATGTTGTCATTGTTTCCGCTGTTAGAACGCCAATAGGAAGTTTTATGGGTGGCTTATCCACAATTCCTGCACCCAAATTAGGAGCCATAGCCATTAAAGGGGCTTTGGAGAAAATCAACCTGAACCCCAACTTGGTCGATGAAGTTTTAATGGGCAATGTAGTACAAGCAGGTACCGGTCAGGCCCCGGCAAGGCAAGCTGCCATTTATGCGGGTATTCCCAACACTGTACCATGTACCACGGTGAACAAAGTCTGTGCATCCGGAATGAAGTCCGTAATGCAAGCTGCGCAAGCTATTGCTTTGGGCGACATATCAATTGCAGTTGCAGGTGGTATGGAAAACATGAGCCTTATACCACACTATGCAAATCTTAGAACCGGGGTAAAATTCGGACCAACTACTTTTGTAGATGGCATGCAAAAAGACGGTCTGGTAGATGCTTATGACCAAAATGCCATGGGCGTTTGTGCAGATGCCTGTGCAACTGAATATGGGTTCTCCCGTGAAGATCAGGACAACTTTGCATTAAAGTCTTACCAAAGATCGGCAGAAGCTTGGAAAGCCGGTAAATTCTCAAAAGAGGTTATCCCTGTAGAAGTTCCCCAAAGAAGAGGCGAGCCCGTTATAGTTTCCGAAGATGAGGAATTCAAGAATGTGAAAATAGAAAAAATACCCAGTCTACGTCCTGCTTTCACCAAGGACGGAACGGTTACCGCTGCCAATGCCTCTACTATAAACGATGGAGCTGCTGCCTTGGTTCTTATGAGTCTGGAAAAAGCCAATGAATTGAATATTACCCCATTGGCAACTATAAAAAGTTATGCCGATGCCGCACAAGCACCGGAATGGTTCACCACAGCCCCAGCTAAGGCTTTACCTAAAGCTCTGGATAAAGCGGGTATAAGTCTGGATGATGTCGATTTTTTTGAATTCAACGAAGCTTTTTCCGTCGTAGGGTTGGCTAATATGAAATTACTGGGATTAAGTGATTCTAAAGTAAACATTAATGGCGGTGCGGTATCTTTGGGACATCCACTTGGGTGTTCGGGAGCCCGAATACTAATAACCCTTTTAAACATATTGGAACAGAATAATGCTAAAATCGGTGCTGCCGCCATTTGCAATGGAGGTGGTGGAGCTTCGGCCATGATTTTAGAGCGAATTTAAATTATCACTGCTATAATACTATGCAATACGGTATTTGTCATTTAAGCATCGTTCCTATTCGATCCAGTGCAGAAGAATCAGCGGAGATGGTTTCCCAATTATTATATGGTGAACATTATAAGGTTCTTGAACAGCGCAAACATTGGAGTAAAATTCGTGCGGCTTTTGACAAATGTGAAGGTTGGATTCAAAATTTACAACTTACCTTGATCGATGAACCCCTATATAATGAATTGGATTGCGATCAACATCCAAAGTACACCACGGATTTGGTTTCTTATATAGAGATGGACAAAAACAATCTTTTACCCGTTGTACTTGGTTCTGTCTTCAACGATAGCTCTAACCATGTTCATGAAGGTGGACTAACCAGCCTGATGCAAGAAAAACCAAATTTGGTAAATAGTGCCCTCCAATATTTGAACACTCCATATTTATGGGGTGGTAAAACCCCCTTTGGAATAGATGCTTCCGGTTTTACACAAATGGTGTACAAAATAAACGGTCACAAACTACTCAGAAGTGCAACCCAACAGGCCACCCAAGGCAATGCTTTAAGTTTTATTGAGGAAAGTGAAGCTGGGGACCTAGCTTTTTTTGACAATAATGAAGGGATTATCGATCATGTAGGCATAATCATGGACAACAACTATATTATCCATGTTCACGGGAAGGTACGAATAGACCGTTTGGACCATACTGGAATTTTCAATAACGATTCCAAAACCTATACCCACAAGCTCAGGGTAATAAAACAGATCGTATAAAAAAAGTCCTGATTAGATAATCAGGACTTTTTCATATAATCTGCGGATAAATTACTACTCACCCAAAAGTTTTTTCAATCTCATGAAATTTTCATTGTCTCCCATTGCACCATAGATATTCTTCAATTGTGTTAAGATACCTTGGTTGTCAGGATTTGTTTTTAGAGCTTCTTCCAAAACGTCTGCACCTTCTTGGAACAAATCGTCTTTTTTCTTCTTCAACTCATCATACCTTGCAATATCAGCCCTAGAATTACCCAAACTATTCATTTCATCAATCAAACCATTACCTTCATTTACATAAGTTGTGGAAAGGTTCAATTGAGCGTTGGTGTATCCTGGGTTAATCTCAAGTGCCTTTCTATATGATTCCCTAGCTTCTTCCAAATTACCTTGCTCCATATTGATCACACCGATGTTGTAGTGCAAATCTGGATTGTCAGGAGCCACACTTGCAGCTTCAGCCATTAATTCTTTGAACTTTTCCTTATCACCTAATTTATAGTGTAAATTCGCCTCGTTCAAAATCAAGTTAACATCCTTAGGATTGTTTATACGAGCTTCTTTGTAGGCATCCAATGCCTTATCGTCTTGTCCCAATTGGGTGTAGATCAAAGCTACATTCTTAACGATTTCTGCTTTTTTAGAAGGAGATTTTTCATCAACAGGATCTTTGTAAGTACCTGATTTTACCATCAAATCCCTCTGAACCTTGTCCATCACCTCTTGTTCGCCTGTAGCAACGTTGGTTGCTTTATACTCAATGGTACCACCATCATAATCTAAATCCTTAAGTTCGTTATAATACGTTAAGGCTTGCTCATATTCACCTCCGTTTACCGCGCTACTTGCAGCATAATAAAGATAAACCGTATCCTTAGGACTAAGCTTATAGCTCATATATAGCTTTTCGCCTGCTTCTTTGAACTTTTTGTTATTGTTATCCTCAACGGCCGAATTCACCATATCACCCGCAAGGACCGCCAATTCTTGCTCGATCATCTTACCATATTTGGCCTTACCACTGGTAGTTTCTACCTCATCAGCTTTTTTATAGGAAGTTATAGCTGTTTCAAATGCACTGTTGTCACCTTTTTTCGCTAAATCAGCATAAATTTTACCCCGTAGGTAATAATAATGCGCCTGGGTTTTGGCATCAGCCCCGGAAATTGAACCGGCCGCTGCCTCCAAACTGGTTTTGGCCCCTGCAGAATCACCACCCTTCAAGGCTTTCTCTGCGGCTTTGATCTCATTTTTTTGCGCAAACCCCACCATTGTAAAGGACATCGCCGCAAGTATAAAAATTTTAGTCTTCATTACGATTTAATTAAAATATTAGTGTTTATTGATTATTCTTTATTATCATCAGTACTCTCATTATCAAGAGCCGTGCCATCTTCGGTTTTTACCTCAATATCCATGATGTCGGTATCATCTACGGCATCTTCATCTTTCATAACCTTAGCTACGGCAGCAATACTATCATTGCCCTTGATATTGATCAATTTCACACCTTGGGTGGCTCTACCCATTACACGTAGATCTTCTACGCTCATACGAATGGCTATACCGGATTTGTTGATGATCATAAGATCATCGGAATCACATACATTTTTAATGGCAACAAGACCTCCTGTCTTCTCGGTAATGGATATGGTCTTTACTCCCTTACCTCCACGATTGGTAATCCGATAATCATCAATACTGGAACGTTTACCATAACCATTTTCAGATACTACAAGTATTTCTTCTTCCAAATCGTGTACCGATACCATTCCTATAACCTCATCTGTTTCATCGGCCAAGCGTATTCCCCTAACACCGGATGCATTACGACCCATTGGCCTGGTCTTACCTTCTTCAAACCTAATGGCCTTACCTGACTTTAATCCCAAGAAAATCTGACTGGTTCCGGTGGTCAATTTTGCTTCTAGCAGTTCATCATCATCTTTTATACTAATGGCATTGATCCCGTTCTGACGCGGTCTGGAATATTGCTCCAATGAAGTTTTCTTCACCGTTCCTTTTTTAGTGGCCATAATGACATAATGGTTGTTCACATACTCTTCATCCTTCAGATCCTGAGTACATATGAACGCCTTTACTTTATCATCTTGTTCAATATTGATCAAGTTTTGTATAGCCCTTCCTTTCGAGGTTCTACTTCCTTCTGGGATTTCATAGACACGCATCCAGAAACACTTCCCTTTTTGGGTAAAGAACAGCATATATTGGTGATTGGTTCCAACGAACAAATGCTCTAAGAAATCCTCATTCCTGGTAGACGAAGCTTTTTGACCGACTCCACCCCTATTCTGTGTCTTATATTCAGATAACGGGGTTCTTTTAATATAACCGGCATGGGAGATGGTTATGACCACCTGCTCATCAGGAATCATATCCTCTATACTTAAATCGCCCCCGGCAAAGTTGATTTCGGAACGTCTTTCATCGCCATATTTCTCCTTTACTTCCAACAGCTCATCCTTAATGATCTGCATTCTGCGCTCTTTACGCTCCAAGATATCTTTTAAATCGGCTATGGTCTTGATGATTTCATCGTATTCCGAACGTAATTTATCCTGTTCCAGACCGGTAAGTTGACGCAATCTCATTTCTACGATCGCCTTGGCCTGGATCTCTGTCAATTTAAACCGTTCCATCAAGTTCTCCCTAGCTTCATCGGCATTGGAAGATGCCCTGATAATGGCAATGACCTCGTCTATATTGTCAGAAGCTATGATTAACCCTTCAAGTATATGTGCCCGATCCTCCGCTTTTTTCAGCTCAAACTTGGTTCTTCTTACCACAACCTCATGTCTATGCTCCACGAAATAGTGGATCATCTCCTTGACATTCAACATTTGTGGTCGCCCATTGACCAATGCGATGTTATTAACACTGAACGACGATTGTAATGGTGTATACTTATACAACATATTCAATACGATGTTCGGTATTGCATCCCTCTTAAGTATGTATACGATACGCATCCCCTTTCTATCCGATTCATCCCGGATCGTGGAAATACCTTCAATTTTTTTATCATTGACCAAATCGGCAGTCTTCTTGATCATATCTGCCTTATTGACCTGATAAGGAATTTCGGTAACGATAATACACTCACGCCCCTGAACTTCCTCTATTCTTGCCTTGGCACGTATTTTAACCCTACCACGACCTGTATGAAAAGCTTCCTTTACACCATCATAACCATAAATGACACCTCCAGTAGGGAAATCCGGTGCTTTGATATGGGTGATGAGTTCATCGATTTCGATGTCATTATTATCTATATAGGCAACGGTACCATCAACAACCTCGGAAAGATTGTGTGGGGCCATATTCGTGGCCATACCTACGGCAATACCGGAAGCTCCGTTTACCAATAAATTGGGGATACGTGTAGGCAAAACGGTTGGCTCCTGAAGGGAATCATCAAAATTCAACTGATGATCCACAGTATCCTTATCGATATCTATCAACATATCGTCCGCGATCTTACGCATCCTGGCTTCAGTATATCGCATGGCCGCAGGGCTGTCCCCATCTATAGAGCCAAAGTTACCTTGACCATCGACCAACATATAGCGTAAACTCCATTCTTGTGCCATAC
Source organism: Maribacter sp. TH_r10 (assembly GCF_033101095.1). NCBI lineage: Bacteria > Pseudomonadati > Bacteroidota > Flavobacteriia > Flavobacteriales > Flavobacteriaceae > Maribacter > Maribacter sp. TH_r10. The sequence continues at coordinate 233,120 of NZ_JAWMPY010000003.1, forward strand.
GCACCATGGTATCGTATACTGAGGTATCACCATGAGGGTGGTACTTACCCAAAACCTCACCCACGATACGAGCCGATTTTTTATGGGAACTATTGGAACGAACACCTAGCTCATGCATACCATATAGCACCCTTCTATGAACAGGTTTCAGACCATCCCTGACATCTGGCAAGGCACGTGACACAATGACCGACATTGAATAATCAATGTAAGCAGACTTCATTTCGTCTTCAATGTTGATAGGAATCAATTTTTCTCCTTCTGCCATCCTAATTTTTATCTATTTAACTTGGTTAAAAAAGCATGGCAATATACGTATTTTGATAGGTTTCAACATACATATCACAATCTTTATCCAAGAATTTATTAACACTCTTACCCCCCTTTTTAGTTGATAATTTGATTGTTAATTATTTTGTAATTAGAGGGTTTTTTCGACATTATGGCTATGTTTATCGATTATTAGGTATGGTAATTGGTCTAGATTAGTCTAGATTTACTAATTTTATTGTTGAAAGGATAATATATGGATGATAATTTTTCACCTCGGGTAAAGGATGTAATTGCGTACAGCAAGGAAGAGGCATTAAGATTGGGACATGATTTCATTGGTACCGAGCATTTAATGTTGGGCTTGTTACGTGATGGAAACGGGAAGGCGATAAGTATCTTGGATGCTTTGGATGTTGATTTGGACCACTTACGAAGAAAGGTCGAAATCCTAAGCCCATCCAACCCAAACCCAAACGGGGTACAGAAGGACAAAAAGAACCTTCATTTGACAAGACAGGCGGAACGCGCTTTAAAAACAACATTTCTTGAAGCGAAACTATTTCAGAGTTCCTCTATCAATACTGCTCACTTATTATTGTGCATTCTCAGAAATGAAAATGACCCAACCACCAAATTACTTCATAAACTAAAGGTAGATTATGACGGTGTTAAAGAACAATTCAAATTTATGATCACAAGTGACGATGATATTGTGGATTCCCCAACCTCAGAATCCTTCCCCAGTGACTCGGATGAAACGGGCAGTGGTAAAGAAGGTTCATATGGAGCCACATCGAACCAAAAAGGAAACAAAAAATCCAAGACTCCCGTTTTGGATAATTTCGGCAGGGATTTGACCCAAATGGCCGAAGAAAACAAACTGGACCCCGTTGTGGGCCGTGAGAAAGAAATCGAAAGGGTTTCTCAAATATTGAGTAGACGTAAAAAGAACAACCCGTTATTGATCGGGGAACCAGGTGTAGGTAAAAGTGCCATTGCAGAAGGTTTGGCCCTACGCATCATCAACAAAAAGGTTTCCAGGATCCTTTACAACAAAAGGGTTGTAACACTGGATCTTGCCTCACTTGTTGCAGGGACCAAATACCGTGGGCAATTCGAAGAACGAATGAAAGCGGTCATGAACGAGCTTGAAAAAAATGACGACGTTATTCTTTTCATTGATGAAATACATACCATTGTCGGGGCCGGTGGGGCTACAGGTAGCCTAGATGCCTCCAACATGTTCAAACCTGCATTGGCAAGGGGTGAAATCCAATGTATAGGAGCCACTACTTTGGATGAGTACAGACAGTACATTGAAAAGGACGGTGCATTGGAACGCAGGTTCCAAAAAGTAATTGTTGAACCTACTTCTGTAGACGAAACCATTGAAATTCTACAGAATATCAAAGGGAAATACGAGGATCACCATAATGTATCCTATACAGATGAAGCCATTGTCGCTTGTGTTAAATTGACCAATAGATATATGACCGACCGGTTTTTACCAGACAAGGCCATAGACGCCTTGGATGAAGCCGGCTCAAGGGTGCATATCGTAAATATGGATGTTCCCAAACAAATTCTTGAACTTGAAAAACAGTTGGATGATGTGAGGGACCTGAAGAACAGTGTAGTCAAAAAACAAAAATACGAGGAAGCTGCAAAATTACGCGACGACGAAAAAAGACTGGAAAAGGAACTAGCCGCAGCCCAAGAAAAATGGGAAGATGATAGCAAGCTCCATAAAGAAACGGTCACTGAGGACAATGTTGCCGATGTAGTTTCAATGATGAGCGGTATACCCGTGAACAGGATCGCCCAGACCGAAAGCAATAAACTGGCCGAATTGCCAGAACTTATCAAGTCGAACGTCATTGGACAAGATGATGCCGTGGCGAAAGTTGCCAAAGCCATTCAAAGAAATAGAGCCGGACTTAAAGACCCTAACAAACCCATTGGTTCATTTATATTTTTAGGTCAAACCGGGGTTGGTAAAACACAGTTGGCCAAAGTATTGGCCAAGGAACTTTTCGATTCGGAAGATGCCTTGATACGTATAGACATGAGTGAATACATGGAGAAATTCGCCATTTCCAGATTGGTAGGGGCACCTCCAGGATATGTCGGTTACGAAGAAGGTGGTCAGTTGACCGAAAAGGTAAGACGCAAACCTTATTCCGTAATACTTTTGGATGAAGTGGAAAAAGCGCATCCAGATGTATTCAATATGTTATTACAGGTATTGGATGATGGTTTCTTGACGGATAGTTTGGGAAGGAAAATCGATTTCAGGAACACTATTATTATAATGACCTCGAATATCGGCGCCAGACAATTGAAAGATTTTGGACAAGGTGTAGGTTTCGGTACCGCCGCAAAAAAATCACAAGCGGACACCCACCAAAAAAGCGTTATCGAAAATGCTTTGAAAAAGGCATTTGCCCCTGAATTTCTTAACAGAATTGATGATGTGATCGTTTTCAATGCTTTGGAAAGGGACGATATCCACAAAATCATAGATATAGAATTAGCGAAGCTTTATGCAAGAATCAAGGATATCGGTTATCATTTAAACCTAACCGACAAAGCCAAAGATTACATTGCTGAAAAAGGTTTTGATAAGCAATACGGTGCAAGACCTTTAAAAAGGGCTATCCAGAAATACATTGAGGATGCCTTGGCAGAGGAAATCGTAAACTCGAAACTTGAGGAAGGGGATAGTATTTTCATGGATTTAGATAAGAAAAATGAAATTTTAACCATAGAAATCAAAAAGGCTGAAAAATCTTCAAAATAGTTGATTTTTGAATAGCCGAAATAATCAAAGGGAGCCATTTACCAAATGGCTCCCTTTTCTTTTTTACACTCTTTTAATAAACGAAAAACAACCACAAATACACTTTTCATAGCCATATATAAGATATTTGAGCCTTTGGTCTATTTTTTTATATATTCCATTTACTTAAATCTACATTCGTTTCGGACACTATAAATTACATGAAATGAATGTGGGATCTAAAAAGACCATAATTGTACGAGAATACAATTTAGAGGTTGGCGTAGTTCAAGTTTACGACAATTATATGGTAGCAAAATTTGAGGAAGGAGCTACCTTAACCATGGAAAGGGTATACCAGATTATAGGGATCTCGGAAATACATTTTAAAGAAAAGCCTTTTGGTTACATAAGTCTTCGAAAGAATTCCTATGCGATCGACCCAACCGTTTACACCTATTTACGGGAATTGGACAATATGAAAGCTTTTGCTATTGTTTCTGTCAAGGAAATAGACATGCACAACTTTAAAATCGAAAAACTTTTCTATAAAAAACCTATGAAATTCTTTATCGAATACGACAATGCCTTGGCATGGGTCAAAAAAAGAATAAGGACGGCCAAATAAAATTTTTATTCAGATGCCCAATCTTCATTAGGATTGGGCTTCATTCGATTCTTCTTGCGGAACCGGTTCCTCCGGCATTTTAAACAAATCTATAAAGGCCAAGCCTATAGCTTCGATGATTTTGGAAGCGGTCAATGCTTGGTAACCTGTTTGTTCCAGGGCAATATCGCCTGCCCTACCGTGAAGATAAACCCCAAAAACGGCAGCATCCAAAGGTTCGTATCCTTGGGCCAACAAACCAGTAATAACCCCTGTCAGAACGTCACCACTTCCCGCTGTGGCCATTCCCGGGTTACCCGTATTGTTTACATAACCACGGTTTTCATAGACCGTTATGGTATGCGCACCTTTTAAAACAAGGATAACATCGTATTTTTTTGAAAATGCCTTGGCTTTTTTCAATTTATCAAAATCATCTTTCCATTCACCTATCAACCGTTTCAGCTCTTTCGGGTGTGGTGTCAGAATGGTTTTAGGCGTTAGTTTCTTGAGCAGATCCTTCTTTTTCGAAAGCAGGTTCAATCCGTCAGCATCAATAACCAATGGTGATTTTACAGAATCCAGAAAACTAGAAAAGGCTTCGGACGTTTCTTGGGCTACACCCATTCCTACACCAAGACCAATTACGGTTGGCGCAATATCGAATGTTATATCCTGGATATGGTTTTCATCCTTATCGGTAATGACCATCACCTCTGGTAATGCTGTTTGAATTGGCACATATCCACATTTTGGGACATAAGCGGTGACCAACCCACTACCTATGGCCATAGCTGCTTTTGACGCCAATGATACAGCCCCTATTTTCCCATAACTCCCTCCAATTATCAATGCATGTCCGTAATTTCCCTTATGCGAAAACTTTTCACGAGGTATATAAACGGGAAGTAATTCATTTTTACCGATCAACTCAAATTCGGTTTCAAGACCCGCAAGATGTTCTGGATCCAATCCAATATCCAATACCTCCCACTGATTACTGTAAATACCCGTTTCCGGCAAGAAAAAAATCAATTTTGGTGCTTGAAAACTTAAAACGTGGTTTGCCTTTATGACCGCTTGGGTATTTTCTATGGCTTTATCCATAAAAACACCGGAGGGCAAGTCAACAGATAAAATAAATGCACCGGAATCATTTAAATGCTGTATAAGTTTAGTAACCCATGAATCAGGTGTTCTATTCAAACCGATTCCGAAAATCGCATCTACGATAATGTCATCCCTGCCGATTTCTTCAAACTCACAATCCCTTTCCAGAAAGTTAGGCCAAATCTTACGGTCCTTAAGTCGGTCAAGGTTTATTAAAAAATCCTTGGACCGCTTTTCACTGTAATTGACCACATTTACCGTTATATTATAACCATGTTCTTTCAAATGTCTTGCCAAGGCCATACCATCACCGCCATTGTTTCCTATACCACAGAAAAGATGTATTTTCACTTGGGCACCCTGCATACGAAGGTGAAGCCAGTTGAATATTTGCACAGCGGCACGCTCCATGAGTTCATTGCTGGAAATTTGCTGTTTTTTTATTGTGAATTTATCAGCAGCATAGATCTGCTCGGCATTAAAAAATTTCATTCAGTAAGAATTTTTGGTAATTATTGACAATTCCATAAAAATATGACGAAACGTTTGATTAGCAGCCCAAAAATACTACTTTTGGAACTTAGAACGAACTATGCCTTTGAACATTTCGAACATAGCTACCTTATTTTCTCCATTCACTAATGGATGCAATACCACGATTTTGCGTACGACCCCTTTGGGGTAACATGCTACATATAATCAATCCGTCCGTTATTGCGATTTTTCGCCAAAAATACTTCAGTACCAGTTAATCAATATACATAATGAAAGTTTTAAAATTCGGGGGCACCTCGGTTGCCAATGCCCAAAATATTGCGTTAGTAAAAAATATTGTATCAAATTCCGAAAGCGACAAGAATATCGTCGTTGTCTCAGCCTTAGGAGGCGTAACGGATTTACTATTGAATACGGCAACCCTTGCTGCTTTACAGGACGATTCATACAAAGCATTCGTAAAGGAAATCGAGGACCGGCATATTGAAACGATCAAAACGCTCATACCCATTGCATCACAAAGCAGTGTCTTGAGTATGGTAAAAAGTGAACTCAATACTTTAGAGACACTTTTGGAAGGTGCTTTTTTAATCGGGGAGATTACTCCTAAACTATCCGACAAAATAGTGAGCTACGGTGAATTGCTATCATCATACATCATTAGTGAATACTTTAAGGAAGAAGGTCTGGACGTTGTGCATGCCGATAGCAGAAAGCTCATAAAAACCAATACCGTAAACGGGAAAACCATTGTTAATTTCGAAGCAACCAATACCCTCTGCAGTGACTTCTTTTCGGTAACACCACAAAAAGTAGTTGTAATGGCCGGGTTCATCGCTTCGGCAGAAAATGGCGACTCAACCACTTTGGGAAGAGGTGGTTCCGATTATACAGCTGCCATTGTTGCTGCTGCCGTAAATGCTGAATTATTGGAAATATGGACCGATGTAAGTGGTATGTACACCGCCAACCCAAAATTGGTGAAACAAGCCAAGGCCATTCCTCATATCTCCTACCAGGAAGCCATGGAACTTTCTCATTTCGGAGCAAAGGTATTGTACCCACCAACTATTCAGCCTGTTTTGGCAAAAGGAATCTCAATTCAAATAAAGAACACTTTCGATCCTAAAAATGAAGGCACCATAATTACCAAAAACAAAAATGAAAAGGGGAAAACCGTTCGCGGTATTACCCACGTTGAGAATATTGCCTTATTATCCCTTGAAGGACCAGGAATGGTGGGTATACCAGGAATATCAAAACGTTTTTTCGAGGTGCTTTTCCAAGCTAACATAAGTGTGGTACTTATTACACAAGCCTCATCAGAACATTCAATCTGTGTAGGAATATCGGCCGATGACGTAGCACTGGCAGAACAAGCCGTTAACGATGCCTTTGAATTTGAAATGGGTAGTGGAAAAATAAACCCTGTAGTGGTAGAAAAAAATCTAGCCATAATCGCTTTGGTGGGTGATAATATGAAAAGCCATCAAGGGTTAAGCGGTAAAATGTTCAGTACCCTAGGAAAAAACAACGTAAATATCAGGGCCATTGCCCAAGGTGCCTCTGAGCGAAATATTTCCGCCGTAATCAATAAGGATGATGTAAAAAAAGCTTTGAACGCCCTTCATGAAGAATTTTTTGAGGAAAACATTAAGCAATTGAACCTTTTTGTAATGGGTGTTGGTAATGTTGGTGGTAAATTCATCAACCAAATCAATCAACAGAAAAAATACCTCAAGGAGAACCTTAAGCTCAATGTAAGGGTAATCGGTATTTCCAACTCAAGAACCATGGCTTTTGATGAAGATGGTATCCCTTTGAAAAATTGGGAGTCCGTTCTAAGTAATGGTGAAAAGGCAGACAAGGCCAAATTCTTCGAGACGGTGAACAAACTGAATTATCGTAACAGTATTTTTGTCGATAATACGGCAAGTGCCGAAGTTTCGGATACTTACAGTTCTTATTTAGGCAATAGTATATCGGTAGTAACCTGTAACAAAATCGCTTGTTCCTCTAACTACTCAAACTACCTAAACCTTAAGCAATTAGCAAGAACATACAATGCTCCTTTCCTATTTGAGACCAATGTCGGTGCAGGACTACCGATCATAGACACATTAAAACATTTGATAGCCTCAGGGGACAAGGTCCAAAAAATACAGGCCGTACTTTCCGGTAGCCTAAATTTTGTCTTCAATAATTTCAACGACAAGACCACTTTTCATGATGTTGTAAAACAAGCCCAAGAAGAAGGTTACACCGAACCAGACCCAAAAATAGATTTAAGCGGTATAGACGTTATGCGTAAAATACTCATTCTGGCAAGGGAAAGTGGCAACCAATTGGAAATCGACGATATTCAAAATAATCCGTTCTTACCTCAAGAAAGTTTGGATACTACCAATAACGAAGATTTCTTCGCTACTTTAACCAAGAATGAATCCTCTTTCCAGGAATTATATAAAAAGGCCGTGGACCAAGACAGTAAGTTAAAGTATGTTGCCCAATTTGAAGACGGTAAAGCCAGCGTAGGCCTGCAAGAGATTCCTAAAGGACACGATTTCTATAATCTTGAAGGTAGTGACAATATTGTTTTGTTCTACACTGAGCGCTATCCTAACCAACCTATGATCATCAAAGGTGCAGGAGCAGGTGCAGATGTAACAGCTTCCGGTATCTTTGCCGATATAATAAGAATCGGAAATTTTTAAAGATGGAGGAACTAAGAGTATTCTGTCCGGCCACTATCGCCAACATTTCCTGTGGATTTGATGTACTTGGGGTCGCGTTGGATTCAGTGGGTGACGAGATGGTCATTAGAAAAACACCAAAAAAAGGTATTTTCATTACAAAACTCGAAGGTCAGGACTTGCCAATGGAAACCGAAAGGAATGTAGCCGGTGTTGCAGGATTGGCCTTGTTAAATGAAAGCGATTACGACGGAGGTTTTGAAATTGAAATTTATAAAAATATCAAAGCCGGAAGTGGTATCGGCAGCAGTGCCGCTAGTTCAACCGGTGCTGTTTGGGCCATGAACCAATTATTGGGCAAGCCTTTCACAACTTCCAAATTGGTTGAGTTTGCCATGGAAGGGGAACGCTTGGCCAGTGGGGTCGCCCACGCCGATAATGTAGCCCCTGCCCTATTCGGAGGATTCACCTTGGTTCGCAGTTATGAACCGTTGGATATTATACCGATCAATAGTCCGTCAGAATTATTTGCAACGGTAATACATCCGCAAATAGAAATCAAAACTTCAGATTCCAGGAAAATATTGAAAACCCATATCACCTTGAAAGAAGGCATAAAACAATGGGGAAACTTAGGAGGATTGATAGCCGGACTATTTACCGAGGATTATGATTTGATAGGGCGTTCCTTGGAAGACCATATCGTGGAGCCCATCCGATCCATATTAATACCCGGTTTCAATGATGTGAAAAAAGGAGCCTTGACTTCAGGAGCATTAGGTTGTGGTATTTCCGGTTCGGGACCATCGATTTTTGCCTTTAGTAAAGGTGAGGCCACAGCCAAAAAAGTTGCCCTTTCGATGAAAAAAGTGTACGAGAAAATCGGAATTGACCATGATGTGCATATATCAAAAATCAATACCGAAGGAGTCAAAGAAATCTAAATAGAACAAAAAAGATGTTCTCCCTATAAAGAGGGAAGAACCATATAACAACCATGAATTTTTATAGCCTAAACAATAAAGCCCCGAATGTTTCTTTCAAAGAAGCTGTCATCAAGGGAATTGCTCCCGATAAAGGACTCTACTTTCCTGAAAGCATTACCCCTTTACCTAAAAGTTTTTTTGAGAATATTGAAAAATTATCGAACGAAGAAATAGCATTTACGGCCATTCAACAGTTCGTAAGTAGCGATATTCCCGAAAATGAACTTCGAAAAATCATCAAGAATGTTCTTGATTTTGATTTTCCCGTTGTTGAAATCGAGGAAAATGTGGCAACACTGGAACTTTTTCACGGCCCTACAATGGCCTTTAAAGATGTAGGCGCGAGATTCATGGCGCAATGCTTGGGGTATTTTTCTGAAAGCACGAGCAACGAGGTAACCGTATTGGTAGCAACTTCAGGCGATACGGGAGGGGCCGTGGCCAATGGTTTTCTTGGTGTCCATGGTGTAAAAGTGGTTATCCTTTACCCAAGCGGCAAGGTCAGTGACATACAAGAAAGACAACTAACGACTCTAGGACAGAATATTACCGCTCTAGAAGTTGACGGCACTTTTGATGATTGCCAAAAAATGGTAAAAACTGCCTTTTTGGATGATGCCCTTTTACAGAAAATGCAATTGACCTCAGCAAATTCGATTAATGTGGCTCGCTGGTTACCACAACTGTTCTATTTTCTTTTTACCTATAAGCAATTAAAGTCAAAAGGTAAGGAATTGGTATTCTCTGTTCCTAGTGGAAATTTTGGAAATATTTGTGCCGGTATGGTCGCCCAAAGATTGGGTATGCCCGTAAAACATTTTATCGCTGCCACAAATGTGAACGATACGGTTCCCGAATTTATGGAAACCGGGGAATACAAACCCAAGCCTTCATCTGCAACCATTTCTAACGCTATGGACGTGGGCGACCCTAGTAATTTTATTCGAATTCGACATTTACATAATGACGATTTCGAGGCATTAAAGGCTAATTTAAGTTCTTATCCTTTCACGGATGAAGAAACCAAAAAAGCGATGTTGGATATCTATAAGACATCAGATTATATCGCCGACCCACATGGGGCAGTGGGTTACCTTGGTATACAAAAATACCGAAAAGACCATCCTGAAACCTTTGGGGTTTTTCTAGAAACGGCACATCCCGTGAAATTTTTGGATGTAGTTGAAGAAACCATTGGCCAAACTTTGGAGCTTCCTACCCAAATTAAAAAAGTAATGGGTAAAGAAAAAACGTCTATCAAAATAGGCAAGTATGAGGAACTGAAAAGTTATTTGCTAAAACGCTGATCAAACAATATCCGAAACTTTACAAAAAAGTCTTTATGAAAATAAGGGCTTTTTCTATATTTTAACGGTTATTCATGAGTAACTTTCAAAGCACTGATACCTACCAACCCAAACGAAGCTGCGTCATATGTGGCTTCCTTTACCGATTGTAGATAATTTCCGACTTTAAAATAACTGGTATCCCCAGAAGTATTCAAAGTTCGTTCAAAAACCATTTCCCCATTCACAAAGACAGTTATAACTCCATTTTCCATAACCAGTTTAAAATCATAAACGGTATCCAAATTATAACCGGACAAACTAATTGAACCACCTTGTTCTTCTGTAATGTACCCACTTATCTTTAAATCTACCTCGCCCTCTTCTTGGTTGGGCTCCCCACGAAATTGCAGTCGTATAGTGTCATCTACATCCACACCATCATCATTGAAACCTTGACTATCGCTTGGCCCATGTATTTGTCCAAAACAAAGCACCCCATCAGTTCCACTTGTACTTTTAGGTAATTGATCCACACGTACCGTCCATTCCATAATATGCCTACCGGAATCCCCATCCCAATAATGGGTTTCACCGTCTTTCATCTCCCTAAGCTCTACTCTTGGATTATTTGAGTTTTTTGACCCGCCCAAACCACGATAACATTTGAAATACGTGAAACCGTCAAGCGCATAAAAATAATTATCATCAACATAATCATCGAATGATTTACCCAAGGCCTTTAACAAATCATCTTCATAGACCGCATCAGCCCCCGTACCAATAAAACCGTTCAACTTCCAATCAGAAGTTGATAGCCCCAATACTTGACCTGGGATATCCGAGTTGGTCTCTTCCTCGGTTTCGGTCTCTTCCTCCGTTTCTGTTTCCTCTTCAGTTTCAGTTTCCTCTTCGGTTTCAGTTTCAACAACCTCACTATCGGGAACAATAGTGTCAGAATCCGCACCATTATCTGAACAACTATAAATAAAAAATAAGGCAAATAGTATTTTGAAATAGGTATGTAATCTCCAAAATCTTAATCCTTTCTGCATATGCAAGTACTGTTAAACGTATGAATATTAAATTGGTTAACCAATTTAGCAAGACTACTCCATTTTCTACTACAAACAATGTTAAAATCGATAAAATAAGGGGTTTTCAGTATCAATTTACAATCTACACCTTCAATATACTTTATGAACTAGTGTATTTTGTTCTCGCTGAATATTTTCTCCTTACAAATTCATTCTGGCAAATCGAAAGCATCTCCTTTTCTATCCTTAAATTATTCAATAGCTTTGCCTCACAAAATTAAGAATGATGAAAGATACGGCCCTTACCAAAACCCATGAAGCACTAGGTGCAAAAATGGTACCTTTTGCAGGATACAATATGCCGGTTTCCTACGAAGGCGTGAATATTGAACATGAAACTGTCAGAGAAGGAGTTGGGGTTTTTGATGTCTCACATATGGGGGAATTTCTCATTGAAGGTCCTAATGCCTTGGAATTAATTCAGAAAGTCACTTCTAATGACGCCTCGAAATTAACCATAGGTAAAGCACAATATAGTTGCCTTCCTAATGAAACGGGAGGAATTGTTGACGATTTAATCGTTTATCGCATTAAAGAAGAAACCTATCTTTTAGTGGTAAATGCCTCCAATATTGAAAAAGATTGGAACCATATCTCAACATACAATAAAGGCATAAAGGCTGAAATGAAAGACCTTTCCGAACAGTATTCACTTTTGGCCATTCAGGGACCAAAAGCGGTTGAGGCCATGCAAAGTTTAACTTCAGTCGATTTAAGCAGCATCAAATTCTACAATTTTGTCGTTGGTGATTTTGCGGGAATTGAACACGTTATCATTTCAGCAACCGGATACACAGGTTCTGGCGGTTTTGAAATATATTGCAAGAACAGTGAAGTAAAACAAGTATGGGACAAGGTTTTCGAGGCCGGTGCAGATTTTGGAATAAAACCGGTTGGACTGGCAGCGAGGGATACCCTTCGTTTAGAAATGGGGTATTGCCTTTACGGAAATGACATTACCGATGAAACCTCCCCTTTTGAGGCTGGTTTAAGCTGGATTACAAAATTTACAAAGGATTTCGTCAATAGCGAGGCCTTAGCGAAAGAAAAAGCACATGGACCCGAAAGAAAATTGGTAGGTTTTGAATTGGACGAACGCGGTATTCCCCGACATGGGTATGATATCGTGGACTCACAAGGAAAAACGATAGGGGAAGTAACCTCTGGCACCATGTCCCCTTCTTTAGGAAAAGGAATTGGGCTCGGTTACGTACCGACCATATTTTCTGAAACCGGTAGTAAGATCAGCATTCAAATTCGAAAAAAGGCAGTACCGGCAACTGTAGTCAAATTACCTTTTTATAAAAATTAATGCCGAACTATCAGGACATAATAGAAGCGATTGCTTCCGAATTAAATAATGTTAAGGAAAAAGGGACTGTAGCCTCTTATATTCCTGAATTATCGAAAATAGACCCCAACAAATTTGGGATCCATTTGGTAGATTCCCAAATGAACCATTATTCTGCGGGAGACGCTGACGAATTGTTTTCGATACAAAGTATCTCTAAAGTCTTAAGCCTATCAAAATGTTTTGCTTTGGTCGGTGATTCAATTTGGGAACGCGTGGATGTTGAACCCTCGGGTGATCCATTTAACCACTTATCCCTTTTGGAATTCGAAAATGGTATTCCTAGAAATCCGTTGATAAATGCAGGGGCTATTGTGGTTGCCGATATTCTTGTTTCCAACCTAGAAAACCCCAAAGATGAGTTCCTGTATTTTATTCGTCAAATAACAAACGACGATAGCATCACCTACAATGAAAAAGTAGCGGAATCTGAAAAAAATACAGGATTCAAGAATATTGCCGCGGCAAATCTCCTTAAATCTTACGGTAATCTTGAAAACGATGTTGACGAAGTCCTTGATTTTTATTTCCACCAGTGCTCCATCGAAATGAGCTGTAAACAATTGGCAAATGCATTTTACATGTTCATGAACCATGGCAAGTGCCAGAGAGGTAAAACTTATCTGAACATTAACCAAGTGAAAAGAATCAATGCCTTAATGCTTACTTGCGGGTTTTATGATGAGGCAGGCGAATTTGCCTTTGAAGTGGGGCTACCCGGTAAAAGTGGCGTTGGAGGTGGAATTGCCGCCGTGTTCCCTGACAAATTCTCCGTAGTCACTTGGTCACCCGGCTTGAACCTAAAAGGTAATTCAAAACTTGGCATGCAAGCCCTTGAAAAGCTTACTACAAAAACCTCTCAATCAATTTTTTGAAATTGGACTCAAAAAAGATTCTAATACTGGGCGCAAGCGGCTTTATCGGTAATGCAATTTATCGAGAGCTTCGCTCCTATTTCAATACTTATGGTACGTATAATTCTGCCAGAAGGTCTTTTGAGGGCAACCAGCAGTTTTTAAAATACGATTTAGCGTCTGATGATATCTTCCAGGTTTTGGAGAAAATTCGTCCACAAATCATAATTTCAGCAGTGCGCGGAAACTTTGCTTCTCAAATACAAGCACACCAACATCTGGTAGAATATGTTTCGGAAAACGATTGTAGGTTGATTTTTATCTCATCGGCCAATGTATTCGATGCTTATAGTAAGTACCCGTCATACGAAAATGACAAAACCCTTTCAGAAAGTGTTTACGGAAGGCTTAAGATCAAAATCGAGAATATGATGATGCGCTTACCGAGCCACAAAATGGCTATCCTTAGGGTACCCATGGTATTTGGCAACTCATCACCAAGAATCAAGGAAATTAGAAACCTTATATGGAACAATAAACCCATTGAGGTTTTCCCTAATTTGATCATGAACGTAACACATGATGATAAGCTAACGCAACAAATACACTTTATCATTAATCAAGATAAAACAGGTATTTTCCATTTAGGCAGTAAGGACTTGGTGCACCATGAAGATTTCATAAAGGAAGTTGTGGAGCGTATTGGGAAATTCAACCCCATCTATAAAAGGGTCTATACAACGAATGACGATCGTTATTTGGCCGTACTTGCGAAAACCAACAAGCTTCCCAATAACCTCCAGACCACTTATCAAGAAATCATTGACCATCATCTTTTAATGGATTAAGTTCCTGAAAGTCATTTGCTTTTATATTTTTGATAAAAAAATGAGGTTATGGCAAAACTAGATGAAATCGAAATTCAGGAACGTCTTAAAAATTTGGAAGGTTGGGAATACATTGACGACGCTTTGCAAACTACTTTTGAATTCAAGGATTTTAAAGAAACCTTTTCCATTATGACCCGCATTGCCTTTGAATGCGAGGCCCAAAACCATCACCCCGAATGGAGCAATGTATACAATACCCTGACGATACGTTTGAACACCCATGATGCCAATGGGGTAACCTTAAAAGATTTTAAATTGGCCCAAAGCATAGAGGATATTATTGAAAGTGATTGAACCCGATCTTTTACAATACTTTGGAAATCGCAGGAACAAAAACCTATTTAGATTGATAAATGCCCTAAAACCAAAATCTTAGGAACTCCTTTGCAAAAGGCAGTTACCCTTGAACCTTATCGTATTCAATCCTTTGAATTTATACTTCGCCGAAGGTTTATGATACTGTCTAAATTTTCTTAAATTTACAGCCGTTAAAATAATACACACATCACATTATGGGAAGAGCTTTTGAATTCAGGAAGGCACGTAAAATGAAAAGATGGTCCGCAATGTCCAAAGCGTTTACGCGTATTGGAAAAGACATTGTTATGGCCGTAAAAGAAGGTGGCCCAGACCCTGATTCCAATTCAAGGCTTAGAGCGGTAATACAGAATGCCAAATCTGTGAACATGCCCAAAGACAATATCGAAAGGGCCATAAAAAGGGCCACTGATAAAAGTCTAGGTGATTTCAAAGAGGTATTATACGAAGGGTACGCCCCACACGGTATCGCTATTTTAATAGAAACCGCAACGGACAACAACACAAGGACCGTAGCGAATGTTCGTAGTTACTTCAACAAATGCAATGGTAGTTTAGGTACATCAGGTTCGGTAGAATTCATGTTCGACCACACTTGTAATTTCAGGATCAATGCAGAAGGAATAGATGCGGAAGAACTTGAACTCGAAATGATCGATTTTGGTGCTGAGGAAGTTTTTGTCGATGATGACGGAATATTGATTTACGCCCCTTTCGAAAGTTTCGGTGCCATTCAAAAAGAATTGGAGCATAGGGAAATCGAGATTCTTTCTTCCGGCTTTGAACGCATTCCACAGGTAACCAAAAAATTGACCGAGGAAGAAGCGGCCGATGTTGAAAAATTATTGGAAAAAATCGAAGAGGATGATGACGTTCAGAACGTTTATCATACGATGCAGGAATAGGTTATGACAATTCGGGTTTCTTTCCCGTAACACCCTTAAAAAATTCCCTGTAGAGTTTAAAATCAGCCTCTATATCTTTCGAAGGAGTGTAAGGCTTCGAAAATTTTATCTGTTTACCGCCATAATCAAAGGCAACCAAAACAATAGGTACTTGGGCGGCTTTGGCAATGTAATAGAATCCTGTTTTCCATTTTTCAACCTTCTTACGGGTTCCTTCCGGTGATAGTGCCAGCCTAAAAACTTCCTTTTCGTCAAAAATACCGGCAATAGCAGTTACGGTGTCATTGCTTTTTGAGCGATCAATAGGTGCACCGCCCATCCATCTGAAATACCACCCGAACGGAGGTTTAAAAAGACTCTTCTTTGCTATGAAATTCATGTCCTTATTGATGACCCTTCGAATAAGTAGTCCCAAAAAGAAGTCTACCCAGCTGGTATGTGGTACAACGACCAATAAACATTTATCAATATCGGGAAACTCTCCAATGATCTTCCAACCGAGTAATTTGAAATAAATAAATTTTGCAAGTGTATGCATATAGGCTTAGATCTTTTCGTAGATCGATTTTAATTTAGCTGGTGTAATGGTTTTTCTCCACTCTTTTCCCAATGCGTTTTCCCATAAAGGTTCCATTCCCATAGCTACAGAGATCATGGTTTCGAACTCCTCTTCAGATAAGTTGGCACATATACCTTTTGGAAGCTCAATTTGATGTTTTTCTTGCATAATCTTGAACAAGGCCACTCCTTCGGGATAAAACTCCTCTAAATATTGAAAAACAAGACAATTACCAATCCCATGCTTCACCCCTAAAAGATAAGAAAGTCCGTAACTCATGGCATGCGCGACACCGACTTGGGAATAGGCGATACTCATACCACCATGCCACGAAGCCATCATTAATTTGTCCCGCGATTCTGTTTCGCCCAACCCATCAAGGAACACTTCCTTACACAGTTCGTATGCCTTTTCACCATAACTCTGACTAAAGGCGTTTAGATAAGTCCCATTGAGCGACTCCACACAATGGATAAAACAATCCATGCCCGTATAAAACCATTGTTCTTTGGAAACCCCTTTAGTTAAATCGGGATCAAGAACAACTTGATCAAAGGTCGTGTAATCAGAATTTATACCTAATTTCCTTTCAGGCCCCAATAGTACCGTTGTTCGCGAAACCTCTGCCCCTGTTCCGCTAATTGTGGGTATACCTACATGGTAAATGGATGGTTTTTTCACTAGATCCCAACCTTGGTATTCATAAGAGCTCCCTTCATTATTCATCATTATGGACACGGCCTTTGCCAAATCCATTATCGTACCCCCTCCTATACCTACAATACCGGATGGAATCTCTGAAAAATCATCCCTTATTTTTTGTACCAAAGCATCAACCTGATTGGTCTTGGGTTCTTCATCGGCCGAAATAAATACAATACGGTCATTGAACATGGTCGGTATACGATACGGTAATTCCTTTCCTTCAAAAACATCATCAACCAAGAAAATAAATGGAGCTTCGGAATTTTTCCTTTTGGCCATTAATATAGTACCTAGTTGATCAAAGCTTCCGTTCCCAAAAACCACACGTGGCACCATTGGGAAATTTTTATATTCCACTTTCTTTTTGGTAGGATCGTTTTTCAATATACTTGTGTTCTTTACCTCCATAATACTATTTCAAATAGCCTAGAACATCTTCTAACCTATTTAATTTCAAATATTTGTAATCATTTTCCTCAATCGACACCTGCTCATGTTGCCAAGTCGTATGAAAAGGAACATGAACTGCTTTTGCCCCAATATTAAGTAAGGGCAAAACATCTGACTTCAAGGAATTCCCTATCATTAAAAATTCATCGACCCCTATTTCAAGATGTTCCAATAGGTTTTTGTAATTCAGTTCTTTCTTATCGCTCAGCACCTCTACATGATGAAAATATTCTGATAGTCCCGATCTTTCGAGCTTTCGTTCCTGATCCAACAAATCGCCTTTGGTCAAAACGATCAATCGATATTTATTTTTCAATGCCAGTAAGACTTCTTTGACCCCATCCAACAATTCAACTGGGTGACTAATCATATCTTTACCTAGATTCAAAATTTTCATAATCGTTGCTTGGGAAACCCTATTATTTGAAAGTTCCAAGGCCGACTCGATCATAGAGAGCATAAAACCCTTAATTCCATACCCATACAGTTCCAGATTGTCCATCTCTTTTTTGAACAACTCTTGATCTATTTTGTTTTTAGTTTCGAAGCCTTCGAGTAAATCGGCGAACAATTCCTCGGTATCCCGAAAATACGTTTCGTTCACCCATAGGGTATCATCGGCATCAAAGCCTATAACTTTTATGTTACTGAAATCTACTTCCATGCTGCTTGGGCCTTTTTTAGATCTTCAGGCGTATCTATTTCGATACCTGTTACTTTCGTCTCTACCATTTTAATTTTTTTACCATACTCAAGATATCGAATGGCCTCTATTTTTTCCTTAGCTTCCAAAGGCAACATGGGCAAACGGTGAAAATCCATCAAAGCACTTTTCCGAAAAGCGTAGATGCCTTTGTGTTTATAATAGATATCCTCAATGGCCGTGTCTCGTGGAAATGGTATTGGCGATCGGGAAAAATAAAGGGCAAAATTACGATTATCGATAATGACCTTTACCGTATTCGGGTTGTTAATTTCATCCCAATCGTTAATCCTTACCATTAAAGAAGCCAGGTCTATTTCCTTGACAACATCTTCCTCAAAAACCTTCAATACACTTGCCAAGCTTTCACGATCGGTAAAAGGTTCGTCACCTTGCACGTTGACAATGATATCAACATCCATGTCGGCAACGGCTTCCGCAATACGATCACTGCCACAATCATGCTCCTTAATACTCATTATCGCCTGCCCTCCAGCGTCTGTAATGGTATCAAAAATAATTTTACTGTCCGTAACAACATAAACCTCATCGAAAAGTTCGGTTTTTATCGCCGCTTCATAAGTACGCACAATAACGGGTTTGCCCGATAGGTCCTGCATTAATTTGGCAGGAAATCTTGAAGCCGCATATCGTGCGGGTATCATTGCTATAATTTTCACTTTATTCGCTTTAAGTTGTTGATTAAGATTTTGTCCTTGGCCTTAGTTTACGATAAATCGTAAAGACGAACACCAAAATGGCGATGACCAAAATAGCCGCCAGGATCGGGGCAAAAATGGATGCGGCCGAAACCACCACCGCAGCCCCCGTTTCAACTGTTGAAACCAGTGGATTTGCCAAGCCTCCCGTAGTTGCTGTCGATGTTAATCGGGTCGAGGCTCCCGCCCCTTTTATTGCAGTTGCCGTACCTCCCCCAGCAATTATGGCCAATGACCATGTAACCACTGGATCGAGATTCGCTACCGTTGACACCATAACCGCTGTACCTGCAATAGCTGCCAAAGGTATGGCAATACTGTCCAATAAATTATCTACCCAAGGAATAAAATATCCGAAAATTTCAGCTAAAGTAGCCACCCCTAGGGTTATCAATGCAGCAACACTCCCTATCCATTGCCAATTATCGTTCAATTCCCAAACCCCAAAATATGAAGCCAGGCTAAGTGCGAAAAGGGGCAGGAAAACACGAAAACCCACTGACGCCGCTAGACCAACACCCAAAAATATACTGATTATCGTTTCCGAGTTCATTTTTTATACTTTGTACTAAATTAGGTTATTCCGAATCAAGAAAAAAATCGGACTTAAAGCCTATAAGATACAATTTTTCCTTTGCCCTAGTAACCGCCGTGTACAACCACCTAAGATATTCTTTATCGATACCATTGGGTAAGTAAGGCTGCTCAACAAATACGGTATTCCACTGGCCACCTTGTGATTTATGACAGGTTATGGCATATGAGAACTTGACCTGTAACGCATTGAAATACTTATTGTTCTTTACACCAAGGAACTTTTTATATTTTGAAGTTTCATGTTCGTAATCTTTCATTACTTCCTGGTATAAACGATTACCATCTTCGTAAGATAAGGAAGGGGTTACCGCCATGATGGTATCTAACAACAGGACCGTTTCAAAAGGTGGTTGATTCGGATAGTCGACCATTTGCACCTTCACCTCAGCAAATTTGAACCCGTACAATTCCTTTATCGCAAAAATCTCGAGCACCTCGATAATATCACCATTCGCTATAAATCCGGCTTCAGAGGTGGGTTTTAACCAAAAATAATTATTCTTGACCACCATCATAAAATCCCCTGTGGCAATATCATTTTCCAAATAAAGGATTCTTTGGCGTATATTTTCATTGTAGAGATTGGCCCTTTTGTTCGACCTCACAATTATGGTAGTTTCTTCTTTCCCGTTCTCTGAATAAGATGAATCAATAGCCTCTAGTATTTCATGACCATCTATGAGTCTAACAATATCACTGAACGGATTTACATCAAACTGAAATCCTTCGAAAAATGTCCCGGCCAATTGCTCCCTGAGCAATGTGGCATTGACCAAAATACCGGAATCCTCTGATTGCCGAACCACCTCATCCAACTCGAGCTTTGTAACCTCTTTGTTATAATTTAGACCTAATTTGCCTTCATCCAAAGCCGGACTCAAATCGAGATGAACCGGAGGTAACTGGGCCGTATCCCCGATCAAAATCAACTTACAGTTGTGTCCGGAATAAACGAACATCATAAGATCGTCTAACAACGAGCCGTTTTCGAAAAGTTTGGAATCTGCAGGGGTATCCGGAATCATTGAGGCCTCATCAACGATAAATATGGTATTCCTATGCTTATTAGGCGCCAGAACAAATTGTACCCCACCTCCTGATTGCTTTTTGGGAAAATAGATTTTACGATGTATGGTGAACGCCTGTGTATTTGAGTAATTTGACATTACTTTAGCCGCTCTTCCCGTTGGCGCCATCAACACCGCCTTCATAGTCGTACGCCATAAATTACTAACCAAGGTACCAACAATCGTAGTTTTTCCAGTACCGGCATATCCCTTCAACAAGAACAATCGTTCTTTTTCATCAGAAAGCACATAATCCGACAATTGTTGCAATGCCACCGACTGCATAGGTGTAGGCTCATGTGGAAACTTTTCCTTAAGGATAGAAAAAAAAGAGGATGCAGTAAGGACCTTCATAGTTTTCAAAGATAATCATGATTATCGGCCCAAAAACCATTTGCTATATTATTCTACTGAAATATCATATAAAATTGGACTAAAACACACACTATCCATTACGTTTCAAACGGTTATGATATGCACCTCATTTAATCATAGAACGACCGTCTTTATAGGCGAAGCGATAAATTTGATAAACCTTAATAATTACCGCAATAAAATATTAGGCAGTTTGTAAAAAAATTGTAGATTTGTGTTAACCACTAAATCAAAAAAATAACACGTAAGAAATGAAGACCATAATACAAATTGTACTTTGGATTGCTTGTATCGGATTAGCATACCTTATTTATAGCTCAGTAACCGGACCTATAGAATTCAAGAAAGTAAAACAAGAGCGTTTTGCCAAAGTCGTATCCAAATTAAAGGACATTCGTAATGCCCAGGAAGCCTATAAAACGGCTAATGGAAAATATGCAAATGATTTTAAAAGTCTGATAAGTTTCGTAGATACTGGTAAATATACAATTACCCAGCAAAGGGATTCTTCTTATATGGAGATGGACAAAACATATGGTATTGAACTTCTGAAAGAAATCAAAATCATTGACACCTTAGGATTTGTATCGGTGAAAGATTCATTGTTCAAAAATGACGATCGTTATAAAAGCTTAATGGATGTTCCTTACGCTCCAGGCGGGGAAAAATTTGAAATGAAATCAGCGATTATTGACAAAGGTGGCTATAAAGCCCCGGTTTTCGAAGCCAAAGTCAAAAAGAGCGTAGTATTATTTGACCAACCTAAAGACTTATTGACTCGCGAAAATGCACAAATAAGTGTTGAAGAGGTAAATGGCGATGTTATTAAAGTTGGTTCTCTTGATCAGGTGAGTACTAGTGGTAACTGGCCTCCTATTTATGACAAAAAAGAAGATCTTTAAAACGGACGATATTCCATTGGAAAAATTTAACAAACTGTCCATTCAAGTTAGCTTGAATGGACTTTCTTTTTGTGTACTTGATACAATTTCCAACACCATTACCAATTCTGAACGACAGGTTTTCGATAAAATCCTAAACCCCTTTGAACTTCAAAATAACCTAAGAACATTACTGGAAAAACATCAAATACACAAAACCTCTTTTTCCGAAGTCATTGTCGTTCACAGTAACGGACTTTTCAGTTTTGTGCCAAAATCTTTATTTGATGAAAATGAACTGGCCAACTACTTGAAACTGAATGCCAAAATCCTGGCCAATGACCATTTGGCTTACGACACCTTGGAGAATTATGATATGGTCAACGTTTACGTGCCTTTTGTAAACATCAATAATTATATTTTCGAACTTTTCGGAGAATTTGAATACAAACATAACGGTACTGTATTGGTTGAGGCATTATTGAATAATTCCGGCGCCAATAAAGAGCCTATTTGCTATGTTCATGTTGACGGCCAACAAATGAGCATCACCGTAATATCACAAAAAAAATTACAACTCCACAATAACTTTACCTTTACCTCCAAAGAGGATTTCATTTATTATTTGCTCTTTACCATGGAGCAATTGAACTTAGAGACCGAAACCACAAAGTTGAAACTTTTCGGTTCTATAGAAGAAGACGATGAAATCTATAAACTTTGCTATTCCTATATTAAGGACATAACCATTTTTATCCCCTCCATTACATCTTATCCAATGGCCGATACTGATAAAAACACCATAGATTTCACCTTAATCAGCGCCCTGTAATGCGAATAATTTCCGGAAAACATAAAAGCAAAAGAATAACGGCCCCAAAAAAATTACCGGTTCGCCCTACTACCGATATGGCGAAAGAAGCCCTTTTCAACATCCTCAATAATTCATACTATTTTGAGGAGATAAGTTTCCTAGACCTATTTGCCGGTACCGGAAACATAAGTTTTGAATTTGCCTCTAGGGGAACGACTGATATTACGGCTATTGATGTCGATTTTGGGTGCATAAAATTCATTGATAAAATCTCAACGGAATTAAGTTTTGGTATCTCTGCCATTAAAAGTGATGTTTTTCAATTTTTGGAAAAGACAGTCATTAAGGCCGATATCATTTTTGCTGACCCACCTTACGATTTTCCCGTAGAGGAATTTGCCAAAATACCGGAATTGGTATTTAAAAACAACCTCCTTAATGATGATGGGGTACTGATTGTTGAACACTCAAAACATACTGATCTTTCGCAGTTGGAACATTATTCCAAAAACAGAAGGTATGGGGGAAGTGTATTCAGCTTTTTTGAAAAATAGCCAACACTTTTTCCTTTAATATGATATTACATTTCACCTTATAACCCGATTAAGGCATATATTAGGGTATTTTTACCAAGCACTTGGGTAAAGTAAATACGGTGATCACTGTTGAATGTAAAAGAAATCAGGGATAATTCGACAACACATTTTCCTTTGGAAATGCTATTTTATTAAAAAAGCAGGTCATAAGCCGGATTCTGTTCATCCTGAAAAATTCAGAATGCCCTTATCATTTATCTGGACCTTTGGTTGCCCAAAGGCTCTAACCGCCTACCCTTCAGCTCGGACGTGCCGCCCTCGAACACTGATTTACATGACGTTTCACCGTATAGAGTTTACCTGGTTTCACTACAGCCTTACCTGTACATACTTTCTGCTGCACTTGTCCTCCCTGACAGTAACTATCAGGTGACGGGCGTTACCCGCTATACTGCACTATGGTGTCCGGACTTTCCTATCTGACGTTTAAAGCCAAATCGATAAGGAGACCTGCTAAGATGCAAATTTACTTCAATTGTTGATAAAAAAGTGTTTAATCCATCTTAAATAAAGCGCTATAAACACCGCTATTTTTATATTTGTAAAATAGCCTCGGTAAACAGAATACCTTAAAAACACAAACGATTTGGAGCCATTTATTGTATCAGCACGTAAATATAGACCACAGACATTCAAAGATGTCGTTGGCCAACAGGCGATAACCAATACATTGCTCAATGCCATTGAGAACAATCATTTGGCCCAAGCCCTATTATTCTGCGGACCAAGAGGGGTAGGAAAGACTACTTGTGCCCGTATTTTGGCCAAACAGATCAATCAAGATGGCACGGAACGGGAAGATGAGGATTTTGCTTTCAATATATTTGAGTTGGATGCTGCTTCGAACAATTCAGTCGACGATATCAGGAACTTGATCGATCAAGTCCGTATTCCTCCCCAAGTAGGAAAGTACAAAGTATATATTATAGATGAGGTACATATGCTATCGCAATCGGCCTTCAATGCCTTCTTAAAGACTTTGGAAGAGCCGCCAAAACATGCGATTTTCATTTTGGCCACAACGGAAAAACATAAAATCATCCCCACTATTCTTTCTCGTTGCCAAATTTTTGATTTTAAACGCATTACGGTCAAAGATGCCGCTTCATACTTAAAATATATCGCTGAAAACCAAGGAATTGAAGCCGATGATGATGCCCTGCATATCATAGCACAAAAAGCCGATGGTGCAATGCGGGATGCCCTATCTATCTTTGATAGGGTCGTTAGCTTTTCGGGAACCAACCTAACCCGTAAAGCGGTTACCGAAAATTTGAACGTCTTGGATTATGACACGTATTTCTCGGCTACCGACCTTATTTTAAAACACGATATTCCCGGTTTATTACTCCTATTCAATAAAACCCTGTCTTTGGGTTTCGACGGCAACCATTTTATATCGGGACTCGCTTCCCACTTTAGGGATCTTATGGTTTGTAAACATGAACAGACCATTGAGTTATTGGAAGTAGGTGAAACCGCCAAAAAAAATTATTTGGAACAGTCCAGACTTACATCAAACAATTTTCTGTTACAAGCCTTGAATATTGCAAACGACTGTGATCTCAAATATAAAACCAGTAAAAACCAACGGCTCTTAGTAGAGCTTTCATTGATGAAATTGGCGTCCATTAACTTTGGAGCTGAAAAAAAAAATCCTGAATCAGTCGCATTAGCCAATACTACTATTGAATTTATTGCTCCCGCTGCGTTTTACAGGAACATCATTAAACCCCCTACCAAAGCCCCTGAAAAAGAAGAAGCCAGCAAAAGTGATGCATTCGACCCAAGCACAACTACTGGAATAGAGCAAAAAAAGACGGAAACACCCCCTACTACTAACACGGTAAACGAAGTGGTTGTGCAGGAAAATACCGTACAGCCTGCCGTCGAAGAACCCAAGGCAACCATTAAGCCAATATCAATAAAGGGCAATACGAAAAGGGTATCCGGACTTTCAATTTCAAGTTTAAAGGCAAAAAAACAACATGAGATAAATAAAATAGATGTTGTAATCGATGAAAATGACCTGCCTAAAGAGGATTTCAGCGAAGAAGACATGCAAAAACATTGGAATGATTTTGTAAAAAAAATAGACAATGATGGTAGAAAATTATTGGCATCCAGTTTAAGTACCGACATTCCTAAAATGGCCAATGCCACCACCATTTGGATCGAACTTCCCAATGACACCATGAAAAAAGAGGTGGAACGTGAAAAATTCGACCTAATGGAGTATTTACGTACCAACCTCAACAACCATTTCATTACCCTTAAAATTACGGTCAATGAACAAGTGGCCAAAAAATTCGCTTTTACCCCTGAAGAAAAATATGAGAAGCTTCGGGAAAAGAACCCGGCCATAGACATTCTACGCAAAACATTCGACCTAGACCTTTAGCCTATTCCGCATCCGAATACGAATAGAGATAACAAGCATTACTATTGCGATAATCAAAAGACCGAAAGCTTCCCTGCCTTCTTCAATATTTTTAATATCACCCTGACCAATTGTAAATCCTTCGAACTTAATGGGAAAATGATATAAGAAACCTAAAAAACCGAATATCGAAGCGGTCAAAGGAACTATAAACTTTATTTTATCAAACAAAAAACCAAGGGTTACCAAGGCGGCCACACCATATACCACAATCCATAAAATAGGATCGGCGTCATTATATTGCAATAATGCCGACCATAAGAACAGAAGTACAAAGAGCCATCCAAAAAACTTGAAAAAAGTATTCATTTTATAAATATAAGCACCTTATTTTGAATCGGATGTTGAACCTACTATTTTTGAAAGATCTTAAAACTTAAAATATGCTTGGCCTTAAACTACCCACAGACCCAAGATGGGTCAATATTGTAGAAAAGAACATTGATGAAATTCTAACCGACCATGCCTATTGTGAACAAAAGGCGGCAAGTACTGCCATTTCTTTGATTGTTTCCTTCCCGGAATATACGGATCTTACCCAAGAAATGATCGCCTTATCCAGAGAGGAGATGGGCCACTTTAAAATGGTTCACGATCGCATCATCGCAAGAGGACAAACTTTAGGGCGTGACCGTAAAGACCTTTATGTAGTTGAATTGATGAAATTTTTTCCCAAAGGAGGCAGCAGAACCAATCAATTGGTGCATCGTTTACTTTATGCCGCCTTGATAGAAGCCAGAAGTTGTGAACGTTTTCGCTTGCTATCCGAAGAATTACAGGACAAGGAATTAGCTGAGTTTTACCATAAACTCATGGTCAGCGAAGCCGGTCATTATACCATGTTCTTGAAATTTGCCCGCAAATACGGCAATCTTGAAGAGGTAAATCAAAAATGGCAGGATCTTTTGGACTATGAGGCCAAGATCATGAAAAATTTAGGCAAGAACGAAACCGTGCACGGCTAGCTAATTGGAATTATACATAATTAAGACGCCGAAAAATATAGGCTTTTAATGATTCCGTCTGACAAACCGATTTTAGGAACGAATATTTTTTTGGCACCGCTCCATTTGGTAGCCATTAAGAAAATTCGTGTGGCAGGAATTATAACATCTGCACGATCCGTATTCAGGCCTAACTCTGATATCCGATCCTCATAAGTAAGGCTGTTCAAAAAATTATATTGGGCATTTAACCAGACATAAGATAGGTGTTGGCCTTCCTTTCTACCAGACATCTTATGTAACTTATTTATATTACCACCGGAACCTATGATAGAAATGCGTTCTAGGTCGGCCGTATGTTGTTTTATCCAATCCTCCAATTTTTTCCAGGTGGCGTCCCCTACCATATTGTTCAATAGCCTTACCGTCCCCAATTTAAAGGATTTCGAAACTTTTATAACCCCCTCATTAAAAAGTGTGAATTCGGTGCTACCACCACCCACGTCTATATAGAGATAGGCCTGGTCTTTCTGTATCAATTGCTTCAAATCTGTGGAAGCGATGATCTCGGCTTCTCGTTTACCATCGATTAAATCGATTTTAATACCTGCTTCACGCTGTACCTTTTCTATGATTTCCATACCATTATTTGCCTCACGCATAGCTGAAGTTGCGCAAGCCATATATTTTTCAACCCGGTTTACATCCATCAAAAGTCGAAAGGCCTTCATAGATTTTATGATACGCTCTTCATTATCTTCGGATATCTCCCCAACGGTAAAAGAATCTTCTCCTAAACGAACGGGTACACGTACCAACTCACTTTTTGTAAATACGGTCTTTTTGCCTTTCTCCTCAATAACATTGTTTACCAGCAACCTAATAGCATTTGATCCTATGTCTATTGCAGCGAATTTTCTAACTTTCAAATTGTATGGATTTAAGAATTCAATTTGTTTTTATAATAATCATACAGAGCAAATTGGGAACGTACCTTGGGCTTGTGGTTCTTTTTATAAGCATTGTCCTGTTCGGCAGAAAAAAGACGGGCCTTTACATTATCGCTCCAGCAAATCTCAAACGTATCAATCAATTCCTGCTTAACATCCTCATCATATATCCTACACCCTACTTCTACCCTATTGTCCAAATTTCGGGTCATCCAATCTGCTGAAGAAATATAAACCTTCGCATCATCATCATTACAAAAGATAAATGCCCTAGGGTGCTCCAAGAACTTGTCTACCACGCTTATGGCCTCTATATTCTCGCTCATACCCTCAACACCGGGAATAAGACAACAAATACCACGTATGATCAAATGGACTTTCACACCTGCATTACTCGCCTCATACAATTTATCGACCATTTTATAGGACGTTAAACTGTTCATCTTTATTTTGATATAAGCATTTTTACCAGCTCTGGCATTTTTTATTTCTTTATCGATCAAAGAAATGAAATAACTTTTGGTATAATGCGGGGATACCACCAAATGTTTGTATTTATTTATTTTATATGTTGTCGTAAAGAAATCGAACACCTTGTTCAGCTCTTTCAATATGGGTACATGGGCGGTGAAGAGTGTATAATCCGTATATATTCTAGCAGTAGATTCGTTGAAATTACCGGTACTGATAAAACCGTACCGTTTTATTTTCTCGCCCTCTTCCCGCTCAATAACACATATTTTACTGTGTACCTTTAAACCAGGAACACCGAAAATGAGCTTTACTCCTTCAGCCTGCAATTGTTCAGCGTATTCTATATTCGCCTGTTCATCAAAACGGGCCCTCAATTCTATTTGCATCGTGACCTGTTTCCCATTTTTTACGGCATTGACCAACGATGCGGCTACTTGCGAATTAGCTGCAAGTCGGTACACCGTAATTTTTATACTTCGTACCTTGGGATCTAAAGCGGCCTCCCTTAAAAATTTAATAACATAGGAAAATGTGTGGTACGGTGTGTATTGTAGATAATCTTTTTCAGCGATTTTTTCCAAAATACTCCCTTCCAAACTTAGTCCCTTTATCGGTAAAGGCTCTATGGTATCATACATTAAATCGTTTCTACCCAGACTTGGGAACCCCATATAGTCCCTGCGGTTATGATATCGGCCACCAGGAATTACACTATCGGTTTCCTCTACATTCATTTTTTCTTTGAGAAATTGAAGGGTATCTTGGGCAATGTGCTTGTCGTATACAAAACGTACGGGGTCACTTATTTTTCTTCCTTCGACACTTTTGGACAGTTTCTCAATAAAACTTTTACTCAGATCGCTATCTATATCCAACTCGGCATCACGGGTGATCTTGATCATATGTGCCGTTATGGACTCATAGGAGAACATGGTAAAGATGTTACGCAGACAATAACGAATCATATCATCTAACATGATGATATAATCCTTACCATCGATTTTGGGCAATACAATAAACCTATCTATCCCTTTAGGTATCTCAATAAGTGCATATTTTACGTTTTTTTTGCCCTTGGGAGCCCCTTCCTCAGGGATCAATACCATTTTTACCGCAAGATATGCTGCCGTATCTTTTAAGGTAGGAAACTCCGTGAGGTCATTAAGAATAATGGTCATTAAGACCGGACTTACCTTTTTAGTGAAATATGATTTGATGAATTCTTCATGATCTTCACTTATTTTCGTCTCATCGATCAAGAAGATATTATGCGTATTGAGTTCTTTGGTTATCTGTCTTAAAATAGAAAGGCTTTTCGCCTGTTGCTTTATTACGATGCTGGTAATTTCTGCCAATAAATCCTTTGCCGTTTCTCCACCCAATTCACTTTTTCCGGTTTTACCGGCATGCACAATACGTTTTACGGTCGCATAGCGCACTTTGAAAAATTCATCAAGATTATTCGAAAAAATACCCAAAAAACGAAGTCGTTCGATCAATGGCACGTTTTTATCGGCACTTTCCTGTAGCACCCTTTCATTAAAACTTAACCAACTGATCTCTCTATTTATATATTGATTTTTTGCTTTCACCATTATTTTAAGGATTTAGGAAAAATTGTATACGATGTTGAGCCCTTTCCTATGGCACTCCAATCGTTGGTATTAAAATTCAGGTGAACCAATCCACTGGTCGGTACATTGTCTATATATTCACTGCCCAAACTATTCGCAATATGGGTAAAGGCGTGGTTGTGCCCAAAAATCATTACGGTTTCAAGGCCATTATCCAACTCCTTTACAAATTGTAGAACATCATCACCGGAGAAGTCATAGAGCGCATTTGTAATTTGAAAATCAGCATACGCAAAATCCATACTCCTCAAAAAAATCATACAAGTATGCAATGCCCTGTTGGCCGGACTTGAAAAAACGGCATCGGGCCGAATTTTCTTTCTATTAAAGGCCCCAACCACCAAATGACCATCATTGATTCCTCTTTGCAACAGCGGCCTGTCCTTATCATTTACGGAATATTCCCATGAGGATTTACCATGTCGCACCAGTATAAGTTCCTTCATTTTACCTCTTCGATTTAATTCAAACTAATAAAATTAATCAATCGACCAAAGTATACCGAAAAAAGTTGATGCAATATTTAAACTAGGGGGCCAATCGTTCTATTTTCCAATCAAAATCTTCCTGTAAACTAAATCGGATCCTATCGTGTAAACGATTTGGACGCCCTTGCCAAAATTCCATTGAAACGGGCCTCACCAAATAACCACCCCAATAATGGGGACGTGGAATTTCTTTGCCCTTATATTGATCTTCCAACGATTTTAGACCGTTTTCCAATACAGACCTTGATGGGATGACCTCACTTTGATTGGAGACTATGGCCCCCAACTTGCTGCCATCTGGCCGGGATTCGAAATAACCATCGGACAGGTTTTCCGAGATTTTTTCAGCAGTACCCTTAATAATTACCTGACGCTCCATCGAATGCCAAAAAAAAGAAAGGCATACCTTCGGATTAGCAGCAATGGCCTTTCCTTTTTCACTCTCATAATTGGTATAAAAAATGAAACCCTCATAGGTGTACCTTTTCAATAGGACCACACGGTTCTTGGGGAAACCATCCAAACCTATGGTAGAAACGTTCATTGAATTGGCCTCATCAACGGTATTCGATGCTTCTACTTCATAAAACCATTTCTGAAACAACTCCATTGGGTTGTCTGAAATGGCATCTTCCATGAGTGCGCTTTTTTCGTAGGATTTCCTATAATTGCTTAAATCTTTTTCCATTGTAATGTAATCTTGAACAAGATATACAAAGTTCACCAAAAGAACGGAAAACAGGAAGGCTTCCTCCGTTTTTATTGAAGACTTTTCTTATTACGGCAACAAAAAGAAATTAAGGACAATTGTGGTTTAAGGGTTTTGCCTTATATAACTGATTTGGGCAGCAACAGGTGCATCCGCAGGATAAGATATGTAATACAAGGTCAACTTTTCATCAACGATTTTGAACCTACTGCCATATGCTTCAACATTCAAGTCAATAGTTTCAGGGTTTGGTTGGAAAACTTTATCCCAAGAGGTGTTGATCATTGCTTTTATAAAGACACTATCCCCTTCTACCCTATATGTGCCTGTATTCTCCGAAGAGCCTATTATTTCCTCAGGATCATCATCTTCAAATCCATAAAAATCGATGGTATAGGAATATGAATAATCACTAAGAAACCGATATGTAGCCACCATATCAAAATATCGATAATCCCCTTCAGAACCACCACTGGGAATAACATCGGTCCTACTCCAGGAACCCAATAGGGCCGCCCCATATTCATCGACCGGAACAGAATCGTCCGTTTCACAGGAGTAAAAAAGAAATGAGATGAAAATAATCGAAATAAGCTTTATTCGCATTACAGGTTTTATAAAAAGATACCTTTTTGAATAATGGTTGCGTGGTAAAGTTCAGTTACAACTCGAACACTTTACCATCTTCTGCCAACTCTACATTGGGAAAAATCTGCATGGCTTCTTCCTTAAACATTTCAATGGATTTATAACGGGTAGAATAGTGACCTAAAATCAATGTGCCTACTTCTGCTTTTAAGGCTATTGTAGCCGCTTCTTTTGCAGTGGCATGCTTGGTTTTGGTTGTCAAATGAGCTTCCGAATCCAAAAATGTTGACTCATGATATAAGGTATGTACCTTTTGTATTTGCCCTATGATTCGCGGTAGATAACTCGTATCGCTACAAAAGGCATAGCTTTTGGGTTTTGGGGGATCAAAAGTAAGGAGCTTATTCTGGATCAATTCGCCATTATCCAAAGTAATATTCTTGCCATTCTTGATATTTTGATAATAGCACTTGTCTATCTTATATTTCGCTACAGCTTCGATATTCAATTTTCGTTCCCCTAATTTCTCCCTAAAGAGATAACCATTGGTATACACCCGATGGTTCAAGGGTATCGTTTCTACGGTAATTTTTTCGTCCTCAAAAACAAGTTCAGGTTCTTTCGACGTTAATTCATGAAAGAGAAGTGGATAATTGGTCCATGAATCACCTAATTTAAGCATTAGGGTAATCACCTCCTTTATCCCTTTCGGTCCGTAAATATGTAACTCCTTATCGCGACCTAAAAGCCGGAAAGTAGAAATTAGTCCAGGTAGGCCAAAAAAGTGATCCCCATGAAGGTGCGAAATAAAAATATGGTTGATCCTGGAAAACTTGACCTTATGTTTTCGCAGTTGCACTTGCGTACCTTCACCACAATCTATCAATATCATATGGTTCTTTATTTCCAACACCTGTGCGGTCGGGTTGGTCAAAGTACGTGGTGTAGCTGCATAGCAACCAAGAATATGTAATTTCATAAATATTTAAAAAATGAAAGTTAAAGGTTTAAAAAGGAACTATTACCAATTATTACCTAATAATAATTAAAGTTCCAGATCGCGCTCTATTTCCTCCATTTCAATGATGTCTTTTGCTTCTTGTATGGTCGGCACCACACATAACTCCTCCGGAACTTCGTCAAAAGAAACCTTTTCGGTAGCCAATACAAAAGATTTTCCCGACTCCCTATGTAAGTTGGAAATAGGTAAAAATTCCAAAATATCACTTGAGGTAAGTTTTGAGAAAGAAAACAGGTTAAGGATTATATTGTCGTTCTTAAGCTTTGGATATCCTTTTTCAAGATTTTTTAAAAACTCCTTAATGGAAATATTTTCTTGGAATACGATGGTAGTGGTACCGTCCTTATCAAAAATCATATGCTTTTATTTTATTTTGGAAGCCAACAGATAAATAACAGCCATTCGTATGGCAACCCCATTTTCAACCTGGTTCAAGATAATAGATTGTTTTGAATCCGCAACATCACTTGTAATTTCGACCCCTCTATTTATCGGACCTGGGTGCATGATTACGATTTCTTTGTCCAATGAATCCAAAAAAGCTTTATTTACCCCAAATTGTTGGGTGTACTCCCTTGTTGTCGGGAAATAACTAATATCCAATCGTTCATTTTGTATTCGGAGCATATTCGCAACATCGCACCAGTTCAAGGCTTTCCTCAAATCGGTCTCAACCTCTACTCCCAATGATTCTATATGTTTGGGCATCAATGTCTTAGGTCCGCAGACTTTTACCTGTGCCCCCTGTAATTTTAAGGCGAAAATATTGGATAGGGCAACTCTGGAATGGAGTATATCACCTACGATCACAACTTTCTTACCGGCTACATCACCGAATTTCTCTCGGATTGAAAATGAATCCAGCAATGCCTGGGTAGGATGCTCATGTGCGCCATCACCGGCATTTACTATGGCCGCTTTCACATGTTTGGAAAGGAATATGCCTGCTCCTGGATTGGGGTGTCTCATGACCACCATATCCACTTTCATCGATAATATATTGTTCACCGTATCGATCAAGGTTTCCCCTTTCTTTACGGAAGACTGGCCCGCAGAGAAATTAATGACATCAGCAGAAAGTCGCTTTTCTGCCAACTCGAACGATAATTTTGTTCTTGTACTATTTTCAAAGAATATATTGGCTATAGTGATATCACGTAAAGAAGGTACCTTTTTTATAGAACGGTTAATGACTTCCTTAAAATGATCGGCGGTTTCAAAAATGAGCTGAATATCTTTCTCGTTGATATATTTAATACCCAGTAAGTGATTTACACTCAGTTCGCTCATTGTTTATTTATTTATCAGATATATTTGATCTTTACCGTCATTCTCCTCCCACATTACAACAACCTTTTCATTATTAATAGCATCTACTTGGCGCCCCCTATAAGTTGGTTGTATGGGTAAATGCCTACTGAAACGGCGATCTATCAGGGTCAACAGTTCTATTTCCGAAGGTCTTCCAAAAGATTGTATGGCGGTCAAAGCAGCTCGTATACTTCTTCCTGTATAAAGAACATCGTCGATTAATACCACTTTTTTATCCTCCACCAAAAAGTCGATTTTGGTCTGATTGGCCTCAAGTGGTTTATCTCCGCGCCTAAAGTCATCACGATAGAAAGTAATGTCCAAAAAGCCAACGTCTATCTTCTTAACCTTATATTCTTCCTTAAGTATCTTTGTAAGTCTTTCCGCTACGAACGTTCCCCGTGGCTGAATACCGATCAATACGGTTTCTGAAAAATCGAGATGATTTTCCAACAATTGACAAGCCAATCTATGTAAGATGATATTAATTTCTTTTGAAGAGAGTAGTACTTTTTGACTCATAGTAGGCCAGCAACACTTTTGTTAGACAAAAATAGGGAATTCTTGTAAATATTCGTTTATCAAAAGACAAACAAAAAAGCCCTGACAAATTTGTCAGGGCTTTTAATTTCCCGATTACACAGGAAGTTCTATTAAACAGGAGCTTATTACTTTTTAGAATTAGCTTCCATTTTATCTTTCAACGCTTGTAATGCTTCGTTAGCATCCCCTAAAGTAGGTTTAGCCTCATCAGCACTGGCGGCTTGTCTTTTGACCGCTGCCTTGACATTACGTTGTTCTTCTTCTCTAAAGATCGCGGTATGACTTGCAACAACTCGCTTAAAGTCTTTATTGAATTCAATGATCTTGAATTCAGCTTCTTCGCCTTTACCAACTTTCTTACCATCTTCTTTTTCCAAGTGACGTTGTGGAACAAATGCCGTGATATCCTCGTTAAAGTCTATCGTTGCACCTTTATCAACGATATCTGTAATGGCCGCTTTATGAACGGTACCAACTGCAAATTCGCTTTCGTATTTGTCCCATGGGTTCTCGGTAGTCTGTTTGTGACCTAAACTTAGTTTACGTCCTTCAACATCCAATTCCAATACTTCCACTTCCAATGTATCACCAACAGTTACAAATTCTGATGGGTGTTTAATTTTCTTGGTCCAAGAAAGATCAGAGATATAGATCAAACCGTCGATACCTTCTTCCAATTCCAAGAATACTCCGAAATTGGTAAAGTTTCTAACGATTCCTTTATGTCTAGATCCAACAGGGTATTTTGTAGTAATATCAGTCCATGGATCTGGTGTCAATTGCTTAATACCAAGTGACATTTTACGATCTTCACGATCCAAGGTCAATACTACAGCTTCAACCTCATCACCAACTTTTACGAAGTCTTGGGCTGAACGTAAGTGGGTAGACCATGACATTTCAGAAACGTGGATCAATCCTTCTACACCTTCAACAACCTCGATAAATGCACCGTAATCAGCTATAACTACAACTTTACCTTTTACTTTGTCACCTATTTTAATGTCTTCGCTCAAGGCATCCCAAGGATGTTTCTCCAATTGCTTAAGACCCAATTGGATTCTTGATTTGTTTTCATCAAAATCCAAGATAACAACATTCAATTTCTGATCTAGTTCAACAACCTCGTTCGGGTGGTTGATCCTACTCCATGAAAGGTCGGTAATATGTACAAGTCCATCAACACCTCCAAGGTCGATAAAGACACCGTAAGAAGTAATGTTCTTAACAACACCTTCAAGTACTTGACCTTTTTCAAGTTGACTGATGATTTCTTTTTTCTGTTCTTCAATATCAGCCTCGATAAGAGCTTTATGTGAAACAACAACGTTCTTGAATTCATGGTTGATCTTAACAACCTTGAATTCCATTGTTTTATTTACATACTGATCGTAATCCCTGATTGGCTTAACATCGATTTGAGAACCTGGTAAGAAAGCTTCGATCCCGAATACATCGACGATCATACCTCCTTTAGTTCTACATTTTACGAAACCACTAACGATTTCTTCCTTATCATGAGCTGCATTGACCCTATCCCAAGCCATAATGGTTCTGGCCTTTCTGTGCGAAAGTACCAATTGACCACTTTTATCTTCACGGATATCGATCAATACCTCTACCTTATCCCCTACTTTCAAGTCTGGGTTGTAACGAAATTCGTTCAAGGAGATAACGCCTTCTGATTTAGCGTTGATATCGATAATAGCTTCCCTATCGGTCAAGTACACTACGGTACCTTCAACAACCTCTTCATCTGCTGTATCGACAAAATTTTCGGCAACCAATGTTTCAAACTCTTGAAGTTTAGAGTCTTCTACACGTTCAATGCCTTGTTCGTACTTTTCCCAATCAAAATTTTCTAAAAACTCTTTAGGGTCCTGTACAGGTGTTTCCACCTTTGTTTCTTGAGTAGCTTCAGTAGTTTCTTCTACTGGATTTGTTGCTTTTTCTTCAGCCATTTGCTGATTTAAATTTGTATTCCGTAGTGCCACAAGAGTTAAACAATTACTACAGAAGATGTTATATGAATTTTTATTTTCCACCTCTTTCCTCTCGATTCTTTGTAAAAAAGGTGTGCAAAACTACGATTTTATTATGTATTAACAAACAATCAGAGCCCTTGGATTAGTGAAAATGGAGTATTTCATCCATTTTTTTCTAAAATATGGCATTAATTCTTATATTGTCCCTATAAATATTAACCGTAATTAAATTACAACTATGAGCGTTAAAGCAAAATATCAGCCAGTTTTAGATCTTGGCGAAGAATTATCCATCAAGGACGGAAACGTTACTGAAGAGAATGGCGTATTGAAAATTAAGGGCACGGCCAATACTCAATATGAAAAAAACCTTCTTTGGGATAAGATAAAGGAAATAGGAGGACAATCACCTTCTGATTTAAAAGCCAATATCACTGTTGCCGATGAATCCGTATTTCACAGACACACGGTCAAAAGTGGTGAATCTTTAAGTAAGATCGCAAAGCAATATTATGGCGACCCAATGAAATACAAACAAATATTCGAAGCAAACACCGGTATCTTAAAAAATCCGGATGTAATTCATCCTGATCAAGTATTGGTTATTCCAAACTTATAAGGCTAAGGTAACATATATTAAAAAAGACGTTCTAATGAACGTCTTTTTTTTGTTTGTCGATTACGCGATTCGCAAAATCCAAAATCCTAGAGAATTGGTCTTCCAACCCCATGTCACTATTATCGAACTCAATGGCATCATCCGCTTTTTTCAAGGGTGATATTTCCCGATGGGAATCAATATAATCCCTATGTTCCACATTCTTCAGGACCTCGCTATACTTTACTTCCTCTCCCTTATCCAATAACTCCTTGTACCTTCGCGTAGCTCTTTTTTCAGGGGAAGCCGTCATAAAGATCTTTAGTTCGGCATCAGGAAAAACAACCGTACCGATATCCCTACCATCCATAACTATGCCTTTCTCCAATCCCATTCTTTGTTGTATGGCCACCAATTTTTCACGCACCTCCTCAACAGTCGCTACCTGGCTTACCAATCTTGAGACTTCCATAGTCCTGATCTCACGCTCAACATTCTCGTCATTCAAGAACAATTCGGCAAAACCTAGGGTTTCATTATAAACAAAACGCAGGTCAATATTGTCCAAGGCAGCAATCAAGCCCTCCAAATCATTGGAAGTTTCACTAATAAAACCATTACGCATGGCATAAAGCGTTACACCCCTATACATGGCACCTGTGTCCACATAAATATAATTTAGGGCCTTGGCCAATTGCTTTGCAATAGTACTTTTACCCGTTGATGAATATCCATCGATCGCAATGGTGATTTTTTCCATACCTTAAAAATAAACAGAAAATCGGAAGCCTTAAAACATTAAAGCTTTTTTGCGTTTTTTACTTTTTGTTTTGTAATGGCCAGGTCTATAACCTCACTCATGTCAGTAACATAATGGAAGGTAAGTCCTTTTAGATAATCCTCTTTTATTTCCAAGATATCTTTCCTATTATCTTCACACAGGATGATCTCTTTGATCCTTGCCCTTTTTGCGGCTAAGATTTTTTCCTTGATACCCCCGACCGGAAGCACTTTTCCTCGTAAAGTAATCTCTCCCGTCATCGCCAAGCTTTTCTTTACCTTTCTTTGGGTAAACAAGGAAACCAAAGAAGTCAACATGGTTACACCCGCACTTGGACCATCTTTGGGCGTCGCCCCTTCAGGTACGTGAATATGCACATTGTATTTTGCGAAAACCGCAGGATCTATACCGAAATTTTCGGCGTTCGATTTTATATATTCCATCGCAATGGTGGCCGATTCTTTCATTACCTTACCTAAATTCCCGGTAATGTTCATCATCCCCTTACCTTTCGATAAGATAGATTCTATGAAAAGAATATCCCCTCCTACACTGGTCCATGCGAGTCCTGTTACCACTCCCGCTACATCATTGTTCTCGTACTTATCCCTTTCAAGACGGGCTGGCCCCAATATTTTCTCAACATCATCATTACTGATCTTAATATTGTATTCTTCCTCTATAGCAATTGATTTAGCAGCATAACGCACCATTTTAGCAATCTGTTTCTCCAGTGAACGCACACCCGATTCCCTGGTATACCCCTCTACGATTTTCTCCAATTGGGGTTTTCCTATTTTCAGGTCTTTCGCAGTTAATCCATGCTCTTTCAACTGTTTGGGCAACAAATGCCTTTTCGCAATTTCTACCTTTTCCTCTATCGTATACCCGGTAACATTGATGATCTCCATACGATCCCTTAAGGCAGGTTGTATGGTAGACAGAGTATTGGCAGTGGCTATGAACATAACCTTGGAGAGGTCATACCCCATTTCAAGGAAATTATCATGAAACGCACTGTTTTGTTCAGGATCCAATACTTCTAGCATCGCCGAAGAGGGATCCCCTTGATGGCTGCTGGCCAATTTATCGATTTCATCAAGGATAAACACCGGATTCGATGTTCCGGCTTTTTTGATACTCTGTATTATCCTACCTGGCATGGCACCAATATAGGTTTTACGGTGACCCCGAATCTCGGCCTCATCGCGTAATCCGCCCAATGACATACGAACATATTCCCTACCCAAGGCTTCGGCAACGGACTTGCCCAAAGAAGTTTTACCCACCCCTGGAGGACCGTACAAACAAAGTATGGGCGATTTCATATCGTTACGCAATTTAAGGACTGCCAAATACTCGATAATCCTTTTCTTTACGTCCTCGAGACCATAATGATCACGGTCCAATATTTTCTGGGCCCTTTTTAAATCGAATTTATCCTCAGAAAACTCATTCCATGGCAACTCAATAAACAGATCCAAATAATTTCTTTGGATGGAATATTCCGCCACCTGTGGATTCATCCGCTGTAATTTCGCCAATTCTTTCTCAAAATGATCGGCAACCTTGGCATTCCATTTCTTATCCTTGGCCTTTTCACGCATTTCACTTATTTCCTCATCATAGGAAACCCCTCCCAATTCTTCTTGGATGGTCTTCATTTGCTGATGCAGGAAATACTCCCTTTGCTGTTGGTCCATATCGCTCCTTACTTTGGATTGGATAACATTCTTCAATTCCAATTTCTGAAGCTCTATGTTCATATATTTCAATGTGGCCAATGCCCGATCCTTCAGGTTCCCGATTTCCAACAACTCCTGTTTTTCTTTTACATCGAGGTTTAAGTTCGAAGAAACGAAATTGATCAAGAACGAATTACTCTGGATATTCTTAATGGCAAAGGAGGCCTCACTCGGAATGTTAGGGTTGTCCTTTATGATTTTCAAGGCCAATTCCTTAACAGATTCAATAATGGCCAAAAACTCCTGACCGTCCTTATCTGGACGTTCCTCCAACGTTTCCCTAACCGTGGCCGTAATATAAGGCTCCTCGGTAAGTACTTCTGCAAGTTCGAACC
This sequence comes from Maribacter sp. TH_r10, assembly GCF_033101095.1. Lineage (NCBI taxonomy): Bacteria > Pseudomonadati > Bacteroidota > Flavobacteriia > Flavobacteriales > Flavobacteriaceae > Maribacter > Maribacter sp. TH_r10. The sequence continues at coordinate 272,776 of NZ_JAWMPY010000003.1, forward strand.
GTTTTTTACCTTGTATAATAACCGTGGTATTCCCATCCGGCATTTGAAGTACCCTTAAAATACGGGCAACCGTACCAAGAGTGTGAATATCATTGATACCGGGATTCTCGGTTTGCTCATCTTTCTGTGCCACGACCCCAATTACCTTTGAACCGTTGTTGGCATCCTTGATCAATTTGATCGATTTATCCCTACCTGCGGTAATCGGAATCACCACCCCAGGAAACAAAACCGTATTTCGCAAAGGCAAGATAGGTAGGGTTTCCGGTAAACCTTCATTGTTCATTTCCTCTTCATCCTCAGGGGTCAATAACGGTATTAATTCGGCATCTTGGTCAATACCTTGCAAGGACATATTGTCAAAATTTAAAAAATTAGAATCTCCCATATTATATTTTCGGCCATTCTGTCATATATTCAACAGTAATAGGCATTTTTTGGTGTTTAAAAAAAATCTTATTTCGTCCAAAGCCATTGTTTTTAGGCTACAGCACGTTTCATTACTACCCTTAATGGGCAATTCCTGTGCCAACAGCCTTAAATATTTTCTTTAAACTGTAACATTGGGTAATTTAGGTCATCTTTAAAACAAATCGATCACTTTTTTGAGCCAAGTAAAAGAACATACTGATGATTTGATTCCATTGTGCCTAAAGGGAAACCAAAATGCCCAAATGGAAATTTACAATCGCTATTACAAAGCCATGTACAACACATCGGTGCGTATTGTGAAAGACAGTGCCGAAGCTGAAGATGTAATGCAAGAATCGTTTTTAAGCGCGTTTACGAAACTGCATACATTCAAAGGTGAAGTAACCTTTGGTTCTTGGTTAAAACGGATTGTCATCAACAACAGTATTTATCACTATCGAAAAAACCAAAAGAAAAATGAGGTTGCGTTAGATGATATATTGTACAAGGTCGAAGATAATGATGGAGTTGCTTCGGATCATGTGTTTACCGGACAGAAGGCTCAAAAAGTGATGGAAACCATGAAACGACTGAAAGATAATTACAGAATTTCTTTGACCTTATATTTAATAGAAGGGTATGATTATGAAGAAATAAGTGAAATAATGAATATAAGTTACGCCAATTGCCGAACAACGATTTCAAGGGCAAAGGAAAGTCTACGAAAAAAAATGATAAATGAGAATTAGATGGAAGACGATAAATTAAAAGAACTGTTCAAAGGTCTGGAAGGTACTTTCGACACGGAGGAACCCCAATATGGTCATCGGGAACGGTTCCTTAAAAAACTGGAACATTCCGAGAAGACAATCACCCTTAACAATAAGAAGAAGAATTGGTGGAGAACCTTATCGATTGCCGCTTCAATCGCCGTGCTTTGCCTTATTGCAATAGGCATATATTCAACAAAACCTTCTTTGGATGAACAAGTTGCGCAGATATCACCCGAAGTAAGTAATACCCAAGTTTATTTTGCAAGCCTTATAGAAGACCAGGTAAAACAACTTGAAAATGAAAGTTCCCCTGAAACACAAAGGATCATCAGTGACACCTTGGAACAATTGAAAAAGCTGGAAGCCAATTACAAACAATTGGAAACCGACCTGATCAATGGTGGTAATGACAAACTGATTCTAAGTGCAATGATAACCAACTTTCAAACACGGATAGACCTCCTGCAAGATGTCATCAATCAAATTGAAACAATTAAGAACTTAAAAAATCAGAACAATGCGAATATTACTATATAAATACGTAACGGTGCTTTTTTTCATAGCACCGATGATCCTTGCTGCCAACGATGGCAAACTTAGAGGAAAGTATTCCAAGGAAAAAACCATTAAAAAAGAGTACAATGTCAACTCGAATGCCCTTCTGAAAGTAAATAACAGCTATGGCAACCTAAATGTCATTTCTTGGGAAGAAAATCGAATTCTCATCGAGGTACATATCAAAACCAGTGGTAATAACGAAGAAAAGGTGCAAAAAAAATTAGACGATATTACCGTTGACTTTGAAGCCTCGAACGAAATGGTTTCCGCTAAGACCATCTTCAATAAAAACAAGAGTAGCTGGGGTTGGAACTGGGGCAATAGCAATGTGAACATGCAGATCAATTACACCATTAAATTACCTGTTAAAAACAGTGTTCACTTAGATAATGATTACGGTAATATTATTTTGGACCGCATTGACGGCCATGCCAAAATCAACTGTGATTATGGCCGATTGGAAATCGGGGAACTTCACGGAAGAAACAATTACCTGAATTTTGACTACACCTCCAAATCGAGTATAGGTTATATAAACAGTGGGGAGATCAAAGCCGATTATTCAGGTTTCACTATCGATAAAGCCGGCAACCTGAAAATCAACGCAGACTACACCAACTCTACCATACTTAGCATGGAGAACCTTCAATATTCCTGTGATTATGGGAATATAGAAGTCGGTGAAGCCCATAATGTAGATGGCAATGGGGATTATATCAATGTTAAACTAGGTACCGTTCACGGCAATGTGGATATAAATTCGGACTATGGTTCGTTACGGATAAACGATATGGCAGCAGATGCCGGCAACCTACATATAAGTTCTGACTATACCGGAATAAAAATTGGATACTCCCCACAATATTTCTTTGATTTTGAAATCCGGGCCGAGTACGCCGGTGTCAGTGGTAAAGATGATTTTGAAATTAACATTAGCACAGAAAAATCGAACAACCGTTATTATAAAGGTTACCATGGTACTCCCAACAGTGGTAATTCGGTCATGATCAATAGCGAATATGGGGGTATATCATTCAAAAGAAATTAAAATCAAAAACAAACTCAAGATTTAAAACATAAGTAATGAAAAAAATAGCACTATTCGGGTTAATCGCAATGTTCACATTTTCATGCTCTGCACAATGGGGCAAAAGAGTAAAAGGAAACGGTAATGTCGTTACCATAGACCGATCTACTGGAGATTATGACGGGATTGCCGTCTCAGGATGGTTTGACGTTGATCTCGTAGCGGGAAATGAAGGTGATATATCTTTAAGAGGAGAAGAGAACCTTTTGGAACATATTATCACAGAGGTGAAGGATGGCAAATTGGTCATTAAGGTAGAAAAAGGCATGAACTTAAAACCCTCATCTTGGAAAAACGGTATACTCATTACCGTACCTGTCGAAAGTATTAGTATGGTATCCCTTTCCGGTTCCGGTGATATAGTGGGTAAAACCACTATTGAAACCCGGGATTTTAAAACTTCAATGTCAGGCTCCGGGGATATTACCCTGGATATAGAGGCCAACAGCATTGATGCTTCAATGTCTGGTTCCGGCGACATCATGTTAAGTGGGTCTACGACCGATTTTGAAGCAACCATATCCGGTAGCGGTGATATAAAGGCGTATGAATTGGAGGCCGACAATGTAGATGCAACGGTTTCTGGGTCTGCCGACATAAAAGTAACAGCAAATAAAAGTTTAAAAGCACGTGTATCGGGTTCTGGCGATATCCACTATAAAGGAAATCCCGAAAAAGTCAATACAAAATCCTCCGGTTCCGGGGATATTACAAAAGCATAACTGTTTTCGAACAGGCACATCAAAAAGCGAATAACAATCATGTAGGAAGCCTCTTTTACAAAGGGGCTTTTTCTTTTGGCACCCGAAACAACAAAACAATACCCACCAAGAAAAATACAAATAGGAATAAAATCGCGTATCTCATGGTACTTATATGATCAACCAATGCGAATATGACCATTCCGATAACAATACCTATTTTTTCGGCCACATCATAAAAACTAAAATAAGAAGTGGTATCCTCAGTTTCGGGCAAAAACTTGGAGTAAGTTGATCTTGCCAATGCCTGAATACCACCCATTACCAAACCTACCAACCCCGCAGCTATATAAAATTGCATGGGCGTGATCATAAAATACGCATAAAAACAAAGGCATAACCATATAGAGTTCACCACGATCAAGGTCCTAATATTACCGAATTTATCCGAAGCCCTTGAAGTGACCACGGCACCGACAACGGCCACAAGTTGTATTACCAATATGCTTATGATTAACCCTGTCGTTTTTTCAGAATCGGTGGCCCAAGCAATTTCCTTCTCCCCAAAATAAACCGCCATGAGCATAATGGTCTGTACCGCCATACTAAAAACGAAAAATGCCCCTAGATAACGTTTCAACCTCAAATTTTGCTTCAACTGCTTCCAAACGGCTTGCAGTTCTCGAAAGCCGTTAAGGAATACGTTTTTAGTAATCTTATGCCCACTGGACACCCCTTTTGGAAGCACATAAAAGGTATACTGACTAAATAATATCCACCATAATCCCACGGTGATGAACGAAACTTTCATGGCCTTAATCTTGGCCATTCCCAATTCTTGCTCCGTAGTCCCGATATCAAAGCCAAACCATTCCGGTTTCATTACCATTGCCAAATTAACCAACAATAAGAGCACACTACCTATATAACCTAATGAAAAACCTTTGGCGCTAATACGGTCTTGTTGGTCTTCAAAAGCAATATCGGGCAGATAAGAATTATAAAACACCAAACTCCCCCAGTACCCAATTAACCCCATAAAATAGAACAGCAGGCTCAGATGTATACTCTCAATACTGAACCAATATAATCCTATACAGCCCATACCACCCACATAACAGAAAAACTTCATAAAACTCTTCTTATTCCCCACATAATCAGCAATTCCTGATAAAATAGGTGATAGGATTGCGACCATTAAGAAAGTAAAAGCCGTAATGATTGAAATTAAAACGGTTTGCTTCATTTCAAATCCAAAAGCGGATACAAGCTGTTCTTTGGAAGAAAAAAGTGCAGAATAATAAATCGGAAATATCGAGGAGGCTATCGTTAAGGTATATACTGAATTTGCCCAATCATAAAAGGCCCATGCATTCAATAGCTTTTTGCTGCCCTTTTGGGCCAATGTTCTAGTCATATATAAAAATAAAAGCTGTCCCTTTTAAGAACAGCTTTCAATATACAATTATTACATAAAACCTTTAACGGATTATTCAAAAGAAGTAACCCCGAATTTAATCGCCTCTTGTTTGGCTGCGGGAGCCCATTCCGTTAAATTGGCAATCCTAGTATCGTTCGATGGGTGTGTACTTAGAAATTCCGGTGGGGCTTGGCCGCCACTATTGGCTTTCATTCTTTTCCAAAGTTCGGCAGCTTCTGATGGGTCATAACCGGCAATGGCCATGATCTGCAAGCCTATTCTATCGGCTTCGGTCTCATGACTTCTACTAAAAGGCAATATTAACCCTATAGAGGAACCTAGCCCATATGCCTGATTGAACATATTCCTTTTCTGCTCATCCTGGATAGCCACATTCCCTGCTACCGCACCTAATTGCTGCAAGGTCCCGGCGCTCATACGTTGGGCACCATGATCCGCCAATGCATGGGCGACTTCATGACCCATAACTACTGCAATCCCGGTTTCTGTCTGTGTAATAGGCAATATTCCGGTATAAAAAACAATTTTACCTCCTGGCATACACCAAGCGTTAACCGTTTCATCATTTACCAAGTTATATTCCCATTTATAATCACTTAAATAACCTGGATAACCGTTGGCCGTCAACCATCTTTCCGCAGCAGAAGAAATACGTTGTCCCACCTTTGTGATCATTCGGGCTTCCGGAGTATCCTCAACAACATTATTCTCGGTCAAAAATTGATCATATTGGGCAAAAGCCGTTGGAAAAATTTGACTGTTCGGGTAAAAGTTCAATACTTTCTTACCCGTAAAGGGATTTACTTTGCAAGCTGCCACTCCCATAAAAATGGCAATAATCAATAGAAATTTTTTCATTTTATTATAGTGTTTAGTATAGTTAAAATACAAAAAATTATTATCCCTTAATGATCACTTGCGTAAAATCCTTACAAATCTCTATAACATCGTTACCGTTCGGCTTCACCTCATTCAATGGCACTTCTTCATTATCTACCTCTACCGATTCAATTGCAAAAGGCAAACCATGCAAGTTGATCCTAAAAGAATCATAGGAAGTCATGAAGGCTCCGTCTTTAAATTGCTGAATGACCAGACTATTCTCTTTGCCATTCATTTTAAAACTCCTTAGGCTAAAATCCCCTTTGTTATAGTCATACCCATCTTGAGCATCTTCATAAACTGTAGAACTCTCTGTTCCCAATTTAAAATACACCTCTAGATCCAACTTTTCTATAACCAGTTCCCCAACGTACTGCTGTACTGGGAATTTAGGAATTATCGCACCTTCCTTAATAAACAAGGGTATTACATCTATATCAGCTTCTACCCACTGCTCTTTTCCTCCTTTTACAATATTGTCATCCCAATAATTGTACCATTTTCCTCTCGGAATGTACATTCGCCTTCCTTGGGCATTTGGTTCTTGTACCGGGCATACCAAAATATGATCCCCAAAAATGAACTCGTCGGTCCTAAAATGGGTCTGTGTGTCTTCTTGATCAAAATAGACCAAAGGCTTCAACATGGGCTCCCCGAATTTCGAATATTTCCAGAACATAGTGTACAGATAAGGAAGGAGTTGATATCTCAATTCAATATACTTCCTAACTATATCGGTAACATCAGTATCAAAAGACCAAGGTTCTTGGTCACCATGATCGCCACTTGAATGCACACGGCAAAAAGGGTGGAAAACACCTAATTGGATCCAGCGGGCAAAAAGTTCACCGTTCGGTTGTTCGGCAAACCCACCGATATCGGAACCAACGAATGACATGCCGCTCATACACATACGCTGTACCTGAACATTGGCCAACCATAAATGTTCCCACGTCGCCACATTATCACCTGTCCATGTAGAAGAATAACGTTGTGTCCCCGCATAGGCAGCCCTTGTAATCACGAACGGTCTTTTTGGGTATACATACTTTTTAATACCTTCATAAGTGGCCCTCACCATTTGCATGCCATAGATATTATGCGCTTTTCGATGGGTGCAAGGGTGACCGTCATAATTGTGCCGAGTATCCAGTGGCGCCGTTTTCGTAGGCACCTCCATCACGGCAGGTTCGTTCATATCGTTCCAAACGGCATGAACCCCTAATTCTGACATAAATTCTTTATATAATTCTGCCCACCATTCACGAACTTCAGGATTCGTAAAATCGGGAAAATGACATTCGCCCGGCCATACTTTCCCTTTCATATAAGGGCCATCACCACGCTTACAGAAGTAATCTTCTTCCATAGCTTCCTGATATACCCAGTAATCCTTATCTATTTTGATTCCCGGATCGATCATTACAACGGTTTTGAAACCATCTTCATTCAGTTCTGCCATCATCCGCTTAGGATCAGGAAACTTTTTCTTGTCCCATGTAAAACATCGGAATCCGTCCATATAATCAATATCCAAATACAAAGCATCACAAGGAATTCTCAATTCGCGAAACTTAGCGGCCAATGCCTTAACATTACTTTCCGGGAAATAACTCCATTTGGATTGGTGGTACCCCATAGCCCACATCGGTGGTAGTTCGGGTGTTCCGGTAAGGTTGGTATAGGCCTTTACTACCTTTGACATTTCGGGTCCATAAAAAAAGTAGTAGTTCATTTCGCCACCATCTGCCCAAAAGCTCGTCACATTCCTTCGTTCATGGGCGAAATCAAAATAAGACCTAAAGGTATTATCAAAGAAAATACCGTAAGCCTGATTCTTATGTAATCCTATATAAAAAGGTATTGCCTTGTACAATGGGTCCTGGTCCTTACCATAGGCATATTGATCCATACACCAATTATTTACCCTTTTACCTTTAAGGTTAGAGTGGGTAGCCTTGTCACCCATGCCAAAATAGCTTTCCGCATTTTGGGTGATTTTGCTCATTTTTACGGTATTGCCACCATACTCATAGTTTTCTTCCCAATGAAAGCCAATTTCATCTTCATTGATGATATTGCCTTCATGATCGGAAATCTGAATACGCATGGTCAACTTATCTACCAACACCTTTAATTTGGTGGTAGTGATCAAATAATAGGATTCTTCCTCGGATACCTCCAAATCTCCATATCCCCTACTTGCATCTTCACTTATGGCGTATGAAAAATCGGGTTCAAAAACATTTTCAGTCGCATATCTAAAACGCAGTGCGCTATTTCGTAAAACCGTAATTTGTAAGATGACACCATTCTCAGAGGTGAAATTGAATTTATCAACATCTTGATTAAAGCTTATTATTTGGTTTGGATAAAGGTTTCCTTTATACTCAAGCTCTGTATTTGTAATCATAATATTCAAATTTAAAAGCGCGACAAAATACGCATATTACCATGTAATTGCGAAATGATATACGACCAATTGTCAACAATTGCGATATAATCGAAAAGAATTATTGAAAAATAACGATTCCCAAAGGCGGAATTGTTATTTCAATAGAATTATCATATCCGTGCCACGGTTCATTTTCTGTAGTTACCGACATTTTTTTAGAACCGGCACCACCGTACTTTTTGGAGTCACTATTGAATATCTGTTTTAAAGTACCCGTTTTGGGAACACCTACTCGATACTTTGTTCTTGGTACGGGGGTAAAATTGGCCGCAATGACCAGATCGTCCTCTTGGTTATGCCCCTTCCTGATATAAGTTAAAACGGAGTTTTCGGCATCTCCATAATCGATCCACTGAAAACCTTCCTGACTGAACTGCTTTTCATATAGGGCAGGATAAGACTTATAAATGTTGTTCAGATCCTTGATCAATTCCTGAATGCCTGAATGTAATTCGTACTGGGTCAAATGCCAATCCAGACTTTGGTTGTAATTCCATTCGGATGACTGCCCGAACTCACCTCCCATGAATATTAAATTAGCACCTGGGTGGGTGAACATATAACTGTACAATAAACGTAGATTGGCAAATTGTTGCCATTCATCGCCCGGCATTTTATATAATAAGGAACGTTTGCCATAGACAACCTCATCGTGCGAAAACGGAAGCATAAAATTTTCTGTAAACGCATAGGTCATGCTAAAGGTAAGGTCGTTCTGATGATGCTTTCTATAAATGGGTTCTTTCTTAAAGTATTCCAAGGTATCGTGCATCCAACCCATCATCCATTTCATCCCAAAACCCAAACCGCCCATATGAACAGGTTTGGAGACCATTGAAAATGAGGTGGATTCCTCTGCGATGGTCTGTACCCCTGGGAAATTACCATAAACGGTCTCGTTCAATTCACGGATAAATGAAATAGCCTCTAGGTTTTCATTGTTACCATAGATATTCGGTTCCCATTCCCCTTCTTCCCTAGAATAATCTAAATAAAGCATTGATGCCACGGCATCTACCCGTAAACCATCAACATGGTATTGATCCAACCAGAACAATGCGTTACTGATCAAGAATGCCCTTACTTCGTTTCTACCATAGTTGAAGATAAGACTTTTCCAATCTGGATGGTATCCTTTTCTACGATCGGGATGCTCATATAAATGAGACCCATCGAAAAACCCAAGTCCATGGGCATCTTCAGGAAAATGGGACGGTACCCAATCCAAAATAACCCCTATTCCTGCTTGATGCAATTTATCGACCAGTTGTTTAAATTCATCCGGAGTTCCAAAACGTGATGTTGGGGCAAAATAACCGGTAAGTTGATAACCCCATGAAGGATCAAAAGGGTATTCCATAATGGGCATGAACTCTACATGGGTAAAACCCATTTCATTCACATATTTTACCAATTCTTCCCCTAATTCGGTATAATTCAGAAAATCATTGTTCTCTTTTCTTTTCCATGAACCCAAGTGTACTTCATAAACGGAGTATGGTTTATCCAAGGCATTTTTATCTCCCCTTGTATCCATCCAATTCCCATCTTGCCATGAGTAATCACCTTCCCAAACCACTGATGCGGTTTTTGGAGGATGTTCACAAAGTCTTGCAAAAGGATCCGCCTTTTCCGTTGCAATTCCGAAATTATTGGATAATATATAATATTTATAAAGTGTTCCCGGGCCAAGTTCAGGTATAAAACCTTCCCAAATACCACTACCATCCCAACGAACGTTCAATTCATGTGACTTGCCTTGCCATCCATTGAAGTCACCTACTACGGATACGGATTTGGCCGTAGGGGCCCAAACTGCGAAATAAGTTCCTTTTTCCCCATTTAGTTCCATAGGGTGTGAACCTAATTTCTCATACAGTCTAAAATGTTTGCCTGCTTTGAATAAATCGATATCAAATTCGGAAAAAAGAGAATGTACAATAACTTTCGACATAGTAAGGTTATATTTTAGGACAAAGCTAATCAACTTTGAATTAAGTGATACGGATTAAAGGATTTACTTTATTCCTTCACAAATTAGTTATATAAAAATAAGGAGAAAATAAAAAGTGGAACGCTTTTTGAAACAATACCTATATCTATCTAGTTGAAACAAACAATTAAAACCATAATTATGAGAAAAATCAGTTTAATACTCGGAGCATTTTTATCCTTATTCATTATTTCCTGTGAAGGTCCTGAAGGCCCTCCGGGGTATGATGGTTACGATGGCAGAGATGGACAAGATGGTGAAGACGGAGTGAATATATTGGGAACCGTCATAGATATACAAGGTGATTTTGTAGCTGACGATTATAGCATTTTTTATGAATTCCCGCAGACCGTAGAGGTTTTTGAGAGTGATGTTGTACTCGTTTATATACTTTGGGACCAAACTGAGGATGGCAATGGTGACCCCGTAGATATATGGAGACTTTTACCCCAAACCCGATTATTGGACCAAGGTATTTTACAATACAATTATGATTATACCTTTTTTGATGTAAATATATTTCTAGAGGCTGATTTTGACCTAGGGACTTTACCTGCAGGAGATACCGATGACCAAGTTTTCAGGATCGCTGTTTTACCTGCCGACCTAGCTCAAGGCTCAAGACTTGATCGTTCAAATATCAATGCGGTTATGAGCCTAATGGGTGCTTCCGAATTAGACGTGCAAAAAATTGCTTTAGATTAATTTCTTAAAACTTTACCCCCCCACAAACCCGCTTTTGTAAAGCGGGTTTTTTTTTGCCCTTCATTTAAAAGCGTAATTAACAAAACCTTAAAGCCTGAACAACGGCGATATTCTTATTTTTGAAAGGATGGTTGACATCTATCGACTAAAACCAAAAAGAATATGAAGAGATTATTTATCGGTCTAGTAATTCTACTCGTCGGCTGCAAAGGCAATTCACAGGAAAAACCGGTTTCGGAAGAGACAGCTTATTCAGTTAAGAAAACCGATACACAATGGCGAAAAGAACTTTCCGATCTTCAGTATTATGTGTTACGAAAGGCGGGCACCGAACCTGCAGGCAGCAGTGAATTATTGAACAATAAAAAGAAAGGCGTTTATGTTTGTGCCGCCTGTGGCACTGAACTTTTTATGAGCGAACACAAATACGATTCCGGTTCGGGATGGCCAAGTTTTGACCGTGAGATCAAAGGCAATGTAGCCTTTGATGTGGATTATAAAATAGGATATAAACGTACCGAGGAACATTGTGCGGTCTGTGGAGGTCACTTAGGCCACGTTTTTAACGATGGCCCTCGAGAAACGACCGGACAAAGACATTGTATAAATGGGGCTGCATTAAAATTTATTCCATCTGAAAAGTAAAAAACTGATATTTGGTTTAAATGGACTTTCCTACGAATTATCTAGATAGTGCACTTTTCGAATTCCGTCGCTATAAGACCATGGGGGACAAAACCTTTGCCCAACTAGACGAAGCGGATATTCTTTGGAAATATCATAGGGATGACAATAGCATTTCACAAATCGTTAAGCACATTTCAGGGAACATGTTGAGTAGATGGACGAATTTCCTAACCGAGGACGGCGAAAAGCCTTGGCGAAACAGAGACACCGAATTCGAAGACCCGTTCATCACAAAAGCAGAAATGATCGCAGGATGGGAAAAAGGTTGGGACTGCATTTTCAATGCCCTTGCAAGCATAAATCCCGATAATTTCAATAGCCTTATAAAAATACGTAATGAAGAACACACCATTGTAGAAGCCGTAAACCGTCAATTGGGCCATTACGCCAACCATGTGGGACAAATAGTACTTTTAGGCAAAATGATCAAAGGTGATCATTGGGTTTCGTTATCCATACCAAAAGGTGGATCGGCACTGTTTAATAAGGAAAAATTCAATTCTTAACTTCTCTAGTATATCGAATATACTACCAATCTATCATTGACATCCCAATTTGTTATTTTAAAATGCAATTTTGAAATACTACCATTAGGTTTTGTATTTTTGCACCTGCTTGTCAGTTCGCAAGCCTCTAATTTTAAAAAAATCAAAGACTAAAAATATGAGCAATTTTGATGTTATTGTTTTGGGAAGTGGCCCAGGAGGATATGTTACTGCGATACGTGCCTCACAACTTGGATTGAAAACAGCAGTTGTTGAAAAGGAAAAGTTAGGTGGTATTTGTCTAAATTGGGGCTGTATTCCCACAAAAGCATTGTTAAAATCGGCCCAAGTTTTTGAATACTTACAACATGCCGGAGATTATGGACTTATGGCCGAAGGCGTTGATAAGGATTTCGATGCCGTCGTCAAAAGAAGCCGGGGCGTTGCCGATGGAATGAGCAAAGGTGTTCAATTTTTGATGAAGAAAAACAAGATTGAAGTCATTAACGGATACGGAACCCTAAAACCGGGCAAAAAAGTATCTGTTAAGGATGCTGAAGGCAAAGAAACAGAATACAGTGCCGACCATATTGTCATTGCAACGGGAGCCCGCAGTAGGGAATTGCCAAGCTTACCGCAAGATGGTAAAAAAATCATTGGGTACAGAGAGGCTATGACCTTGGAAAAACAACCTAAAAAGATGATTGTCGTAGGTAGCGGCGCCATAGGTATCGAATTCGCTTATTTCTACAATGCAATGGGCACCGAAGTTACCGTAGTGGAATATTTACCTAAAATTGTACCTGTTGAAGATGAGGATGTTTCCAAACAATTGGAGCGTAGCTTCAAAAAAATAGGTGTCAAAATAAAAACCTCTGCTGAAGTTACCGGTGTTGATACTTCCGGTGAGGGAGTTAAAGCAACCGTTAAAACAGCAAAAGGCGAAGAAGTATTGGAGGCAGATATTGTTCTATCTGCCGTAGGTATAAAAACCAATATAGAGAACATTGGTCTTGAGAACGTAGGTATAGCTACCGATCGTGACAAGATCTTGGTCAACGATTATTACCAAACCAATATCCCCGGATATTACGCCATTGGTGATGTAACCCCAGGACAGGCTCTGGCACATGTTGCCTCTGCAGAAGGTATTCTATGTGTTGAGAAAATTGCAGGAATGCATGTTGAACCATTGGATTATGGTAATATACCTGGTTGTACCTATTGTACACCCGAGGTTGCTTCCGTTGGTCTTACGGAACAACAGGCAAAAGATGCAGGTTATGACATCAAAGTAGGTAAATTTCCTTTCTCAGCTAGTGGAAAAGCTAAGGCTGCCGGTAATTCAGACGGATTCGTAAAAGTGATCTTCGATGCCAAATACGGAGAATGGTTAGGTTGCCATATGATCGGTGCAGGTGTTACCGATATGATCGCCGAAGCAGTAGTGGCCCGTAAATTGGAAACCACGGGACACGAAATACTTAAGGCAGTGCACCCTCACCCAACGATGAGTGAAGCGGTTATGGAAGCTGTTGCCGATGCATATGATGAAGTAATACATCTATAAATAACAACCTTGTACTTATCCCGAATGATTTGACCACCTTCTTTTTCATTTATGATTAAAGAACAATTTGAATCATTCGGGGGAAGTCAGGTTAATTTTCCAAAAACCGTAACGGAACTATTGAACTCCCACTAAATAATGTTGAAAACCTTTAGACTTACGGCCATTCTCGAAGGCATTTCGTATTTATCCTTATTCGCTATCAGTATGCCATTGAAATACTTGGCGGGATTAGGGGAGCCCAACAAATATATTGGGTACGCCCATGGCTTCTTGTTCATTGCCTACATAGCACTTGCCGTATTATTGACCCTATCCAAAAAATGGGGCATTAAAAGATTGGCAATCCTGTTCGCAGCTTCACTCTTGCCCTTTGCAACATTTTATATAGACGAGAAGTATTTTAAAGGCCAATAGTCCTTACCTCAAAACGTTATTCTAACAAGTATTATCAAAATTCCCTATCCCAAAATCAAGAAATACCTTTGATTGGATTAATTTATGTTTTAAGATTTTCTGTAAAAACAGAGTGGATTGCCCATTAATCATAAACCCCTGGACAACCCACTCCTAATCAACAACCACAATACTATTTTTCCTTTTCAAATGGCCAAGCGGTAATTCCGCCTTCCAGTACTTTTACATTGGTATACCCATGGGCCTTTAATAAAACAGCCGCTTCATACCCCCGTAAAGAAATTTTACAATATGTAATAATTTCCTTGTTTTTGTCTTCGGGCATCTCACCGATCCTAGACCTTAAAGCGCCTAATGGAATCAATGTTTCCCCCAGTCCCAAACGGGTCTGTTCATATTCATCTGCTCCACGTACATCCAACAAGAAAACATCTTCATTGTTATTAATCTTATCCATAACCTCCAACCCGGATACACCTTTAAAGATACCTTGCATTTTATTCTGTAAAATATGGGCAGAGGCAATACTGTGATCAATGGCCAATGAAAATGGCGGCGCATAAGGAAGATCAGCATTTACCATATCCTCGACTTTCAAATTCCCTTTTATGGCAGTGGCCCAAATAGCCAATTGTTTGCTTACATCCCCTGGGCCGATACATTGGGCACCTAAAATCTTCCCCGTATCTTTTTCGGCAACAAGTTTGGTGATGAGCATCTTACCATCCATAAACCCAGGTTTGTCAGGACTGGCATTTATCACCTTAACATAATCAATACCGGCCTCTTTGGCCTTTGTTTCCGACAAACCGGTAATTCCGATACCGTAATCGAACAATTTGCATATTCCGGTCTGTATGGTACCCGGAAAAGTGGCCTTATTCCCTTTAATGACATTCTCACCAGCCACACGACCTTCAAGATTCGCCAAATCCCCATAAGGTGCAAGAACGTGCTTTCCTGTAATGATATTCTTTATTTCACAACAATCCCCCACAGCATAAATATCGGGATCGGAAGTCTGCATATACTCGTTCACGGTAATTCCCCCAAGGCTACCTATCTCAAGTAACGCTTCTTTGGCCAAGGCAACATTTGGGCGAACCCCAATGGCCACTACGGCCAATTCACATGGAATCTCTGTTCCGTTTTGAAGTTTAACACCGGTAAGTTTACCGTCTTTACCTTTAAACTCGGCCACTCCATTTTTGGTGATAACATTGGCTTTGGTTTTTAAGTAATTTTGGACCAGTTTTGCCATTTTCCAATCCAGAAATGTCAACAATTGTGGCAAAAGCTCGATCATGGTCAATTCGATTCCAGCTAAATGAAGGGCTTCCAAGGTTTCAATACCGATAAGTCCGCCACCAATAACAACGGCTTTTTTAATTTTACCATCGTCCCTGATTTGTCTTAAATAATCCGCATCCTGCATGGATTGCAGATTGGTAATACCATCTAAATCGGAGCCTGGTATTGGAGGCATGTTTGCGGTTGCCCCTGTAGAAATTATCAACTTATCATAAGGTTGAGTACCCTTTTCACCTGTTACCAGATCCGTAAATTCAACTTGTTTATTTTTCCTATCGATCTTAGTTATTTCGGTATTCACCTTTGCCACGATACCTTTCGCATTCCAATAGAATTTTGGGTCCCGAACTACTCCTGTGGGCGTACATAAAAGCTTATTGCGATCATCGAAAAAACCACCAACAAAATAAGGGAACCCGCATGATGCCATTGAGAGATCCGGACCTTTTTGAAACATGGTTATTTCGGCAAACTCATCCATACGTCGGGCTTTTGCCGCCGCTTTCGGCCCTGCTGCGGAACCTCCTATTACAATTATCTTTTTACTCATTATTTCAACCTATTATTATTTTTACTTTAATCTTAATCGGTATTCCTTATCGTGTATTTACAGCATCAATACCATACCTGTTTTTAGTTGGGAAATGGAAAACTCTTTGGAAAAGGAACATAATGCCGGGAGTTCGGTACAATGGGAAGGGAAGATCGTCTCAATATCCAACTCCTTAAAACATTGAATCGCCTTTCGGGTCTGTTCATTATCATGCTTAAGATGAAAACCTCCGATTACCGTTTTTACCTTTTTGATTCCCGTGACCTTAATGGCATAATTCACAATGTTACAAATGCCGGCATGCGAACATCCCGTTACCACATGTAAAATACCATCCTCAATAATCGCCAAAGCCGAATCATCTGGCACAAAATCCGGCTCTCCTTTCTCGTTAATATGTTGGGTGGTTTTGGCCTCAAAATCGGTTAAACGAGGTATTTCCCCAAGAAATATGATATGTTCATTGATCTTATGTGGTTTTTTTGAAGTAATGACCTTAAACCTTTTTGACACTTCTTCCTTTGAAAATCCCAATCCGATCCTGGAATGGTCCTTTTTTCGGTATCGTTTCATAAAGGAATCTGGATGGGTTATCAATGTCTTGCCACTGATGAACCGGAGTCCGTCACCATGGTCCCAGTGCCCATGACTAAGTACGATCGTATTTACAACCTCAACTATATCTATACCCAGACGTTTACCATTTTCCAAATAAACATCGCTACTCCCTGTATCGAATAAAATGGTTTCCCCTTTTACCTCGATCAGATAAGATAGTCCGTGTTCTGCGAGAAAACCAGGTCCTGCAACATTCTCTGTTAATACGGTGAGTTTCATATTTACTATAAATTATATGGTCCTTTTACGGTATCCTTCTTCAATTTCTTTATTCAGCGGTCTTTAGATAATGTAGAAAATGGTTCATTCTTTCTTGTTTGGTAGTTAAATAATCCACATTGAATTTATTTTGTCTTATTTCCAATGGAATACGTTTTTTTACCTCGATACCAGCCAATTCCATTCCCAAAATCTTATCGGGATTATTGGTCATGAGCCTTACTTTCCGGATGTGCAATGCATCTAAAATTTGGGAGGCTATATTGTAATTTCTTTCATCGGCCCGAAACCCCAAATGCAAATTGGCATCAACCGTATCATAACCTTCTTCCTGTAGTTTATAGGCTTTTATTTTATTCATTAAACCAATTCCCCTACCTTCTTGTTGCAGATAAACCAAAAGCCCCTTACCCTCTTGTTCTATTAACTCCATGGCTTTTATTAACTGTTCGCCGCAATCACATCGCAACGAACCGAACAAATCTCCTGTAGCACAGGCTGAATGTATTCGGGTAAGTACTTCATCTTCAGGGCTGAAATCGCCTTTCACCAATGCAATATGCTCCAGCTTAGTTTCATTTTCCTGAAAAGGAATGATTTCGAAATCACCATATTTGGTAGGGAGACTCACCCTTTCACCTTGTTCTATATTCTTATCAACCTTCATTCGCTAACTAATTCTTCAAACTTCGGGTATCACCTATTCAGGCGATTACCGATTATTACTTATTATTATCAGGATGATTTTTTTAAAGGACTGCAACATCCTGATCTTCTTTGACCTTATTCCACATCCGATGTATTTGACCTGATATTATGGAAGCCGGGTTGTATTCAATAATGGTTTTACCCACGGTCATTGACTTTACCATTTCAACATCGAAAGGGATTTTAGCCAACAATGCAATATTCTTTGAGATAAGATATTGTTCAATTTTTTGGGTCATGGTCATATTGATATCAAATTTGTTGATTACCGCATATGTATGAATATTGAAGATCTTAATTAAATCTACCAAACGCTGAGCATCGTTCAGTCCAGACAATGTGGGCTCAATAATCACGATTACCGCATTACTGCCAGAAATGGAAGATATTGTTGCACAACCTATTCCCGGAGGCCCATCATTTATTATATATTCCGATTGGGTATTCTGTGCAATCTCCATCGCCTTTTTTCGTATCTGACTTACAAGTTTTCCGGAATTCTCTTCCCCTGGACCCATTTCCGCATGAACAAAATCACCAAACCGGGAGGTTGACACGAACCACTTATTGTTCTTACCCTTTACCGAACTTATGGCATTTTCAGGGCAAGTACGCTCACATAACCGGCATCCTTCACAATGATAGGGATCAATAACCAGATCACCTTCCTCATTATAGTCAATAGCATCAAAATGGCAATGATCAATGCAAATGCCACAGCTTGTACATTCCAATGTATTTATCGATGCTTTGAACCCACTACTAAAAGGATGAACTTCCTGTATTTCTGGTTGAAAAATCAAATGGAGGTCGGCTGCGTCCACATCATTATCACAAAAGACAGTTTTCTCGGCAACGGAAGCTATGGCAGCTGTAATCGAAGTCTTCCCTGTTCCCCCTTTACCACTTAAAATGGTGATTTCCTTCATGGTGCATCATTTTCAAATTCAACGTATCGAGTATTTCCGTATAGCTTTGGTGTATCATTTCGGGGATTTCCCCTGTTATCTCCCCTTCCGCATAAAGACTTGCATATTCCTTGCTAAAAGGTATTTCTCCCAACAATTCAATATGTTCATTTACCAAGTATTCATAAATATCATTATCTCCCAAACCAACCTTATTGATCACCACACCGAACTCCAATCCGATTTCCCGTACCAAGGCCACCATTAATTTTAGATCGTGCAGACCGAACAATGTGGGCTCGGCCACTAAAATCAAATAATCGGAATCATGAATGGTTTCGACCACAGGACAACTGGTGCCAGGTGGGGCATCATAAATAATAATATCGTTTTGATCCGAAATCTTTTTCTTTAACTCACGAATCAACTTGGTCTGCATGGTAGAACCTATTTCCAATTTACCCTCTGCCAACCCATTGTTTTCCTTCGTTTTATAATAATGTATCGCACCTATGGGTTTATAATGCTTTATAATGGCATCATCTTCACAGGCCACGGAACAGGCCCCGCATGAATGACATAATGTAGGGTTGATTTCAGCAAACGAAACAGATGGTAAAACCACAATGGCATTGAACTCACAATACTCTACGCACTTTCTGCAAAAAGTACATTTTTCACTATCTATCTCAGGGACTTTTTGCGATACTTCCTGAACATCGATGACCTCAGCATCGCAAAAGAAGATGATGTCATTGGGTTCTTCCACATCACAATCTACCAGTTGTACCCTTGTTCCCTGACGCTCATTCAATCTTTTAAACAGATTTACCGAAACTGTCGTTTTACCGGTACCTCCTTTACCACTTGCTATGGCGATTTTATAGGACATATTGATGTTTTTTGTACAGCTTTAACCATCCTTGACCTAAAGGTTGAGGTTCGTTTCATTCGAATTCAATGGCCAGTGCAACCTTCTTCATGTTCATGATCACAATAATTGGCTGTTAAGCTCAAAGAATCGCTCATGAAACCTTGTATTAGATCAAAAGATGAAACCTGTGGGGCACCAACAAAAGCATTTACACCCCTTTGATTGAATAGGTTCAAGGCCATTTGCCCCATTCCACCTGTAATTACATCGGTAACACCTTCTTCAGAAAGCCATTTGGGCAAGACCCCAGGTTCGTGCGGTGGAGGAACAATTCTGTCTTGGGCAATTATTTGGCCATTTTCCTCTGTAAAGACCATAAAGAATCTGCAGTGCCCAAAATGGGCATCCAACATCCCTGTTTCATCAACTGGTATCGCTATTTTTTTCATTTTTTACGTATTAATCCCTGAATTGTTTTCGGGGGTTGATTTATAGATTTATTTTTTTTGTGATGGATGCACCACATTGTTCAATTTCCAATATTCTTAACTGGATTCATCCTTCGTTATCAATGGGTTTTTCGTGTTGCGAACCACATCGTCTCCCCATTCCTTTTCTTCTTCCCAGCCCCCTTCCGGAACCTCTTAAACCATTTTCGGAATTGCATTTTCCCAATCCCCTGCCCGAGCGAGGACCTTGTCCTTCTGGGCCTTTTCTATTTAATCCAGGCATGATTATTATTTTACGTTTTGAGTTTTTCAATGATTTCCTGCACGGTAACATCATTATCCTGGACAATGACCATTTGTACATTGAATTTATCCAAGAGATCTTTGGCCTTGGGACCAAAATCACCGGAAATGACCTTTTGGACGTTCATGGCAACAATTCTTTCAGCTGCCTTTGTTCCTGCACCATTATTTGCATTCGTATTTGTGTTCTTTACAAAAATCGACTCCTTCGTTTCTTCATCGAAAACACAAAACCAAGCGGCCCTACCGAAACGTTTATCAAATTGAGCTGAATTATTCTCACCTGATGATGTTATTACCGTTTTCATAATCTTTTACTAAGTGTTTAATAGTTCTATTCGTTCAGATTTGCACAAAGGACATTCATGCTCCTCTATGGTTTTGGGTATGGTAAACCTTGTTTGGCAATCTTCACACACATACCAATGCTTTTCCAATAAAGCATCTCCATAAACGGTTTTTATTTCAATGGTCTCTACGAACGCCTTTGCAATTTTTCTTCGTGCCGTTTCATATATCCTCGCAAACGTAGGTCTAGAAATACCCATTAGCTTAGATGCCTCCAAATGATTCATTAAATCATAATCCGCAAGCTTAATGGCCTCATATTCTTCATACAACAATTCTATGGAGTCAGTGGGTTCCACATTCGTTCCATAAGGTCTGTACCCTTTGAAATTTGGTGGCGCTACTACTTTGCGTAATGTTTTTGGTCTTGACATATGGTCAAATGAAATATTGATTAAATATATTGACACAACAAAAGTAATGAGAATATTCTCATAATAAAATAAAATGTAATTTATTTTTAACCCAACAGACCATAAAACTTTGTCATTTACAATTTACGATTGACCAAATGGGGGTATAAGTATTCTGGGGAATAAAATATTGGGGGTTGACCAAAATGGCTATTTGATTGAAGCCTAATAAAATTGGGGTTAGCCTTATTTACGTATAAAAGAACATGTATGCACCGGAAAAGGGCTCCACTTTGACGCAACTATTATTTACTGAACAACCTTTTGCCCCAATTACCTATTGGGCTTTTAAAATTAAGGATACAACCTACTTTTTATAAGGCTTCAATTCCTCAAAAAAGAAATCATCATTAGGTACATCAAAATCAAAACCGAGCACCTCCAAATTATTGTCGGTCCTTAATTTAATGGTTCCAAAACTGAACCAAGCTTGTGGGTGTTCCCAATGTATTTCCCACACATCATAATGCCAATGCGTGAGTGATGCGGATAACAATGGGTGGTTTTCAAAAATCAATTTAAATACTCCATTTACCTCTTGGATAGTTATCTTACCACATAGGTCAGAAGTATATTCCCCTGCCATTTTTTCAGGTATTATGGAAGGTTTGGTACCAAGAACCCTTTTCGCCTTGCGATCCGCAATACGGGTATCGGAGGCTGCATAATTATTGGTCCTTTTCAGCAAGTCGGTAGACCAATCCTTACCGTTTTCAATTCCTAAAAAGGTATCCAAGGCATAATAGGATGCCGCCATAATAGGACTTTTTACTCCGTTGGTCAACACGACCACACCCAGATTCTCATCAGGAATCAAATTGATGGCAGTGATAAATCCGTCATATCCACCGGTATGGCCAACACGCATTCTACCATGGTAATCACTGAGTCCCCAACCTAGTCCGTAAGCACTAAAATGCCTATCAAAATCATTCTGTTTCGTATGGTCTACCTTAAAATTATTATGGGGTGTCCACACCATATTCCGCGTATCCTTGGTCAAAAGGGTATCACTGTTATGAATACCATTGTTCAAATTGAAAATCATCCATTTGGAAATATCCTCAACACTTGAAACAAGTCCGCCCGTTGCACCGACATATTCCCAATCTACCCACGGGATCACATAGTTTTCATCATTCTTTCGTGCATGTGGTTGGGCATAATTGCCCATATTGTCCAAATCTTTCAATGAATAGATACTACGATCCATACCCAACGGTCCTAAAATGCGTTCTTTTACATTTTGTCCCCAACTTTTACCGGTAATGGTCTTGATGATTTCACCTGCGGTAATGTACATAAGGTTAGAATACCCATAACCCGACCTAAATTCATAAGCCTGGGGCACGTATTGAATCCTCTCTATGATTTCTTTTGCCGTAAGGTTTGATTTATACCATATATTATCCCCACTAAATGTGCCCAAACCTACTCGATGACTTAAAATATCACTAATCGTCATATGTTCGGCCACCCATTCATCATACATAGCGAAATATGGCAAATACTTTTTCACCTTATCGTTCCAATCCAATTTACCTTCCTGAACCAACATGCCCATAATGGCCGAAGTAAATGCTTTGGAATTTGAAGCGATGGCGTACAAGGTCCGGGCATTGGGCTTTCCTTTTTTCCCTTTTTCCAATACACCATAATTTCCCGTAAAAACCAGTTCACCATCCTTAACGACACCTATTGATGCACCCGGAACATCCCAATCTTTTACCATTTTAGCAAAATAGTTGTCCAACGCCTTTAGATCCACTTTCTTTTCAACTTGGGCATGAATACTTCCCGAAATGAACAGGGAAAAAACAAAGAGATATATTAACTTATTCATAGTTTAAAATTAAAGTATTGCCCAATCAAGGCAAGCAAACAGTTTACTTGATTATGTGAATATTTTAGAAAGTTTTAAAGTTAACTTATTAGAATGAAACCGGAAACAGTACAATAAAATGTATAAATAGAATTGACTTATAGCGTTTCTAATCCGCATAGTTTTTACAAATACCTAGATAATCAATTATGATGACCTGAGTAACCAAGGTTACACATAATACTTAGGCATGGAAGTACTTTTACACTTATAAAACAAATACAAATGGAAACACTAGAAGTAACATCAGTAAAAACAGAAGATTATAACATCTCTATTTCAAAAGAACTAAATGCATTTTTATCCGATGTACAAATTTACAATATGAACCTAAGGGGATTGCATTGGAACATAAAAGGAAGAAACTTCTTCTTATTGCACGAAAAGTATGAGGAATTGTACAACGAGGCCGATGAAATGGTCGATGAAATCGCGGAACGCATCTTAGCCATTGGCTCCAGTCCCTTACATACATTTGAGGACTATTTAGCCAATAAAAACCTTGAAGTTGCTAAACAGGTCTCTAAGGGTGAAGAGGGTGTTGCCCTTGTTTTAGGGAATTTAAAGCACTTATTGCGCAAAGAGCGTGAGATTTTGGAAAAAGCAGGTGAAAATTCGGATGAAGCAACTGCCAACTTGGTGAGCGATTTCATATCTAACCAAGAAAAACACATTTGGATGCTCGAGTCATTCTTAAGCTAGGAAAGCGAACATTTTTCATAAAAAAAAGCAAGAACGGAACGCTCTTGCTTTTTTTATT
The DNA here is from genome assembly GCF_033101095.1 of Maribacter sp. TH_r10. Classification (NCBI taxonomy): domain Bacteria; kingdom Pseudomonadati; phylum Bacteroidota; class Flavobacteriia; order Flavobacteriales; family Flavobacteriaceae; genus Maribacter; species Maribacter sp. TH_r10. Next base: position 296,287 of record NZ_JAWMPY010000003.1, read on the forward strand.
GTTTGCCAGTTGATCCTTGAAAAAAGGGGCTTAATTCATTCTTCCTCTTCATAAACAATTTTCACGATTATCATTCTAAGCCCCCATATTCAAAACCGTTCTTCCTTTTAATTTTCCTGCAAGCATTAGGTCTATCTTTTCATTCAATTCATTTAACGTTATTTCAGTACAGGTATCCGCCAATGTTTCGGGTTTCCAATCCTTGGCCAGTTTTTTCCATACCTGTTCCCTATAGGCCATCGGATAATCCTGTGAATCTATCCCTATTAAGGTTACCCCTCTTAAAATAAAAGGGAATACCGTCAATTCCAATTTCGGTGATGCAACATTACCACAGGAAGTTACCACTCCCATTGGTTGGGTCGCTTTGATGATATTCTCTAGAATAACCCCACCAACTGTATCTATACCACCTGCAAATAATGGCTTTAATAATGGTTTCTTATCAAAATTTTCAATTTCACTACGCAATAGTATTTCTTTTGCCCCTAATTTATAGAGGTATTCACTTTCTGTTTCCTTTCCGGTTATCGCTACCACAGTATATCCCAATTTACTTAAGATGGATACACTTAAGGCACCAACCCCACCTGTAGCCCCTGAAACAACGATTTTACCATCTTCTGGTTTAACCAATTGCGAAAGTCTTAGAATCGACATTCCGGCCGTTAATCCTGCAGTACCAATGATCATTGCTTCTTTCATATCAAGGGTTTCCGGCAATTTAACCACCCACTCTTTAGGCACTCTAATGTATTCACCAAAGCCACCATCGGTATTCATACCCAAATCATAACTGGTAACGATGACCTTATCATCCGGACTAAAAGTATCGGAATTGGAATCGACCACCACACCTACCGCATCAATACCCGGTGTATGCGGATAATTTCTCGTTACCCCTTTATTACCACTGGCCGACAAGGCATCTTTATAATTAAGGGCAGAATAATGAACTTTAACCAATACATCCCCTTCCGGTAAATCACCTATTGTTCTTGTTTTTATATCGCGCATATAAACTCCATCTTTTTCTTCAACTACAAATGCTTTGAACATAGTGTTATGTAACTTCATCTTCATTATATTTAAAAACTCTTATATTTGGCAAATATCAATATAAAAGCATTAATTATCAATAACTTACAAATTATACCCTTACGAACATTTAGTTCCGAATTAAACCTTTTCAGCACATTAGAGACTAAAAAAAAATGAAAAAAAGTTATTGTCCGATCGATACGTTTATAAATGTGGTCAAGGGAAAACGAAAAGCCACTATAATACTACACCTTTTCCAAGGCGATAAGAGGTATAATGAATTGGCTAAATTATTGCCCGATATTAGCGAACGTATGCTTACTAAACAGCTCAAGGAATTGGAAGAGGATGGCATAATAGATCGTAAAGCATATCCTGAAGTTCCACCAAGGGTAGAATATAGCCTAACCGATCTTGGGAAAGAAATACACCCTTATCTAAAGGGAATGTTCAGGGGCGGAATCCTTTTTGAAAAAAGGATAGATGAGTCTTTGTAACGGTTTTACCTGTTCTTTTTTGAACGATTCAAAATTAATGGATAATGTATATCAACGAAAACGTTGAAATAAAAACCCATAGACATATCGCCAAAAGCATGGGTTTTATTCCCGTAGACCTTAAATCTTTAATTGAAATCGTTGAGCCTACCAAAAACAAGGTCAGGACCAATAACCTTTTGGAACAAAGTACAATCATATTTGTTGCCGATGTGGGCAAAATATGGTAACTATTAATAGCTATCGCCAGTATAAATAGGATAATGAAATATGGAATTTTAATCTTCTCTCCTTTGGTCTTAAATATAAACATTGAGAAAATAGATAAAGGAACGATCCATAATGTCCTTGACAATTTTACCGTTGTGGCTATGCTTAAGGCTTCCTCACCATACTCCAATGCAGCACCAACGACCGAGCTGGTATCATGTATGGCAACGGCACACCACAATCCAAACTGTTCTTGGGTCAAATGCAGTAAATGACCGATAGAAGGAAAAACAAAAAGGGCTATCGAATTCAATAAGAAAACCACGCCCAAAGCTATACTTATCGATTTACCGTTTGCCCTTATCACAGGTGATATAGCCGCTATGGCACTACCACCACAAATAGATGTACCCGAGGTAATTAAGTGCCCCAACTTCAAATCTATCTTCAATGCTCTAGACAAAAGTAATCCTAAACTTATGGTAAGGAGAATGGAGAAAAACGTTAAGCTGAAACCCGCCTTACCAGCAGCCAACGTTTCTTTGATGAACATACCGAAACCCAGACCTACAACAGCAATTTTCAAAAAATATTGAATGGCCTTATGGCTGTATGCCTTAAACGGGTTATTGAAAACAAGCGTATATGCGAATCCGAGCAATAGAGCTGTCGGACTATTGATTACCCCAAAAACCGCAGTAATGGCGATAATAATGTAAATTATTTTTGATGTAATGTCTTTCATATCGTAAAAACCAACGATACAAAAGTAAGTTCTTCAAATAACTATTCTGCAAGTTAAATTAGCATATAACATAACTAAAAGTTATAGTTATCGAATATATACTTTTCAAAAAAGTCCATATGGCTCGACTGAAACCCTGTTCGGGAAACAAAATAGAACCACCGTTCAATGGCCAAATCCTTAACATCGATGATTTTAAGTTTGTTGTTCATTAATTCCTCAGTAATAGCATGGATAGATACAAAGGCATAATTATCAGAATGAAGCAGGTAATTCTTGATGGCTTCGGTACTGTTCAACGTAACTACGGTATTCAGCTTACCAATAATATGTTTCTTCAAATATTCGTGCAATATTTCTTTGGTGCCCGAACCCATTTCCCGCTCAATAATGGGTACTTGTTTTAGAACGTTTATATCAATTGTATCCTTTTTGCCCGTAATGTTCTTTGCATTGGTCACCAGTACAATTTCGTCTTTCACGAATTTTTTAAAATGCAATTTTGGATTTGTATTCTTGCCTTCCGTAATCCCGAAATTCAATTCTTGGTTCAATATCAGTGCTTCAATTTCTTCTGAATTTCCACTCGTGATCTTAAAATGTGTTTTCGGGAATTGGGTCCTGAACTTTGCAATTACCTTGGGAATAATATAATTGGCCAAGGTTGTACTAACCCCCAAGTTTATCATATCCGGAAATTCCTCATTTTTATGTAGAAACTGATTTTCCATTTGGGAATATATTTCCAGAATTTTATTGACGTAAATCAGAAAAGCCTTACCGTCATTGGTCAACTCAATAGAATTTCTTTTCCTAATAAATAAAGTCACATGATACTCTTCCTCTAGATTCCGAATAGACTTGGATACCGCTGGTTGGGAAATGAACAACTGTTCGGCCGCCTTGGTAAAGCTCAAATGGTTGGCAACGACCTTAAATATGTGTAACTTGGTTTTCATTGGCTTTTTTACAAAATTACATGAAAAAGAACCTTAATCAACAAGGCAACAATGCGGTTGACCCTAATGTTTCACCTCCTAAAACCCTAGAATTCGGTATAAAAGCCACTCACTCATTTGACCAACACTATGAATCCTTTTTCACCAATCTATATGCTCGTCTATAAATTGAACAAGACTTTCTGACATATCTTCCTGCTCCGATATACTCGGGTGCCCAGGAGTACCTTTGTACGGAACAAAATGGGTGTACATTCTGGAATCATTCAATCTGGAAACAGCCTGCTCTATATATGAAGGCCATTTAGAGCCTTCCTGAGTGGCATCCATATTACCAAGCATACAAATAATATGTGCTTTGGGGTACTTATTTCTAATCGATTTTACAAACTGTGAATATGTATTTATGATATAGTCTTCAGTAGGAGGTTGTGTGCCGAATTTAGCAATGAACTGCTCAAAATCAGGTTTTTCAACCAACCAGGAATCGTTCTGAAATAAATTGACCACAACAATATCGGGTGTATATAGTGAGAAATCCCATTTACTATCTGCATTTTCTGGATCTAGCCTATCATAAAGTTCCGGCATCGTCATAGGAAACCAACTGACCGTAATCCCAATTCCACTTTTACAGATACATCGATAATCGGCCTTGAAATGTTTTGCCGTTAAACGGGCATAACTGCGGTAATTGTTCGTGTACGTACTATCGGGACTGTCCGCTCCCGAAAAATCCTCTACTGCATAACCTGCAGTAATGGAATTGCCATAAAACTCCATTCTGCGATTATAGGATTCGGGTTTGGGCAGTATGTTCGCATGCCCAGCTATCTTAAAACCATGGAATATTGTTTTTCCCCTATCCCATTCCGTTCTTTTAAAAAGTTCAATGCTATGATTCCCTTTTGATAAACCAGATGCCAAAAGATAGGTCTTTTTAATCGTATCGGGACGTAAAATAAAAGGCTCCTCATTATCAACGATCACGTTAAAATAATTATCACCTTTTTCATCTTCCAATACTGTGGATATAGCTTTGCCCTCAAAATTCATTTTTATCGAGGTCCCCGACCAATACAACCCTACCGCCTTACTTTTTAAGGTATCGATCCTCCCGGAATAACCCAATTTAGGACTTGAATAATCAACGTATAAACTATTTTTTGTTGTTGAACATGCGGCTATCACCAGTAGTCCCAATACTATGAAAAAACTTCTTTTACCTGCTAGCATCCTATTGTAAATTGGAAAGTAATTTTTATGATCAATCCTTAAAACCGGTTACGATCTTAATTACATAGCAAGTTACTCCAAAGAAGCCAAATGGTCAATTGCTTTTTGTAATAATGTTTTCAATTTTGTAGGCTTTGTAACGTTCAGCTGAATGGTCTTACAATCATTAAAGTGCATAAAGCATTCCAACTCCTTACTAAAGGACTCAACGAAAGCATCTATCTTCGTTAGTGATGGTTCCAGAAAAACCGAATGAACTTGTAAAATGGAAGTCTTCCTATCTGCCTTACAATCCATACGGGCGACCAATGTACCGTTCCATAATATCGGAAGTACAAAATACCCGAATTGCCGTTTTGCCTTAGGCACATAACATTCGAGCAAATAATCGAACCCGAACAGCTCTCTTGTACGTTTGCGTTGTATAAGAAGATTATCGAATGGAGATAGTATTTTAAGTTTACCACGCCCCAATGAATTATTCAACAACTCTAATGATTCCGGTAAAACATAATACAAAACCCCGTTGACCTCAACCTGTTTCAACTCGCCACTGAATAACATTTCCTTCAGGGCAACAACTACTTGTTTTTTGGTGTTCTTAAGCAAATAAGTTATCTCAGAAGCCAGCCCCAAACCGTTTGCCCTGAGATATTTTGCGATTAAATACCTCATGTATTCCCCTTCATTGGGCATGGTTGTGTCTACATGCCCGGGCAATACCCGCTCGGTAAGATCATAAACCTTATGAAAATTTTTGCGGGACGAAACCATAAGCTCCCCTTGCATGTACAAATTTTCCAAAGCCTGTTTGGTAGTTTTTGTTTCCCAAGCCCCCAATTTCTTGCCTTTATGCCCAAAATCCTTGGCCATTAACGGCCCTTCCGATTCTATCCTTCGAAGTACCGACTTCATCAATTGCTTATCACGCGAATACCAATGGCTTTCCTTTCCAATAGCTATAACCTGTTTTCGTGGCAAACTAAATCGATAATCCTTCATCGGTAAATATGCTGCTGCGTGGGACCAATATTCAAATATTCGTCTTTTACCCATCAAGGTTTCAAGGTGGGTCTTTTTATATCGAGGGTTACGACTGTACAGTGTATGGTGGTGCGCTCGTTGAACGGCTGATATCGTGTCGATCTGTATATACCCAAGATGCTCAATGGTATGCAAAGTTGCATCCAGGGCACTCCCTTTATGTTTTATTGGCGGAACCCTTTGGGACAATAAAACCAATTTTTGTGCTTGCTGAATCGTTAGTGCTTCCAAACTCTTTGTCATTAATACTTCTTGTATTGGCAAGATAATAATTGTTTCTGCTACCCACTACGATTCCAGATGTTTAAACACTGTTCTAATCCAAGTCAAAAAAACATTGCCCCCCAGGTACAAGCTCAACGGTAGTCTCGTTTTTTTTGTTTTTCTTTATAGAGCCATTACCTTTTTCCAGACTGTAGTGTTGACAGAGATTCCCTCTTTCAAATTCCTTAATCGGGTCATTGCACTCCGTTCTCCGGGGTAATACGTTTTATCCCCTGTATTCATAAGTTCAACATCATGGGTATATGCTATGATTTCTTCAAGGAGTTTTTCCTGTATGTCCCTATCACCAAAAACCGCTGGGTAAATACATAGGAACACTTGGGAAATTCCTGTTTCAAATTCCCTTGTTCCAATTTTACACGTAGAGTCACCGGCTGATAATAAAGTGGCCAACATATCCAAAATCATTGAAAGTGCGGAACCTTTCCAGTAGCCAATGGGCAATCCTCTTTCTTTTATCAAAATCTTTTCAGGATCATTGGAAAGTTCATTATTGGCATCCCAACCTCCAGGAAAAGGCAATTTTTCACCCCTTAACCTATACTCGTTGATCTTTCCGAATGCAAATTGGGAAATTGACATATCCAAAATCACATGCCCCTGTTCCCGTGGTATTGATATCACAAGGGGATTATTGCCTATACGGCTGTCTTTACCTCCCCAAGGTGGCATGTTCGGTTGCGTATTCGTAAAAAGGATTGAAATGCAATCGGCATCTGCCGCCTGTTTTCCGTATGTACCACCCCTCATCCAGTGATTCGTGTTGCGTAATGCCACCAATCCCATCCCGTGTGATTTTGCCAGCTCTATTGCCCTATTCGTACACTTTGTTGCATTGATAATGCCTGCACCAAAATTGCCGTCCCATCTTTCCAAACTTCCAAAAGTTGCCACTTTTTCCGCTTCGGCCTCAATTTTAACCAACCCTTTTTCGACATATTCAATAAAAAGGGGCAACCGGTTGATACCATGGGAATTTACACCGACCAAAGTACTCTCTGTGAAGACCTTGGCCAATAATTCTGCTTTCCCTTCCGCAAATTTATATTTTACAAACAGTTTGTAAAACACATCTTGCATTTGTTCAGGCTTAATTCGCATGGCTTCCTCGGTCATCCTTAAATAGTTTACAACGTATTGGTATAAAAATAGTTTGTCAATTGATCAAATGAATCAAATCGTAAATTATAATCCATCGTGTCCCCAAAGCCATAGCTTACAAAACCAAAGGGAATATCCAATAATTCACATTGCTTTCTGTCCGAATCGGTATCACCGATATATACCGGTGATTGTAAATGATATTTATCGATCAGATATTTTATATTTTCATGCTTTGGCCTATAATTCATACCATGGGCCATGGTATCGGTAAAATATGCTCCGATATGGGCCCAATCCATAAAGTATTGGATTGTAAATTCCGGGCAATTACTCACTATGAACAGTTTGTACTTTTCCGCCAATTTTGATAAACCCTCTTTTACACCTTCATACAATACACCACCGTCAGTTTCAATACGTTTATATTGTAACTCGATTATTTCCCTGTAGACTGTTTTTCTTTCAACGGCCGTGAATTCTGGAAGGATCAACGCTAAAAAAGGTTCTTCTTCCATCCCCATATATTTGAACAAATCCTTTTTTGTAACACTTCGTTTAATCCCATGGGCCTTGAAAAAATCATTGAATCCTTGGGCATAAGCATTTACCCCATCCCATAATGTACCATCCATATCGAACAGCAAAGCATCAGGTTTCAAAATTGTTACCTGTTTATCCATTCCTTTTATTCATTACGAACACCCAACTAAGATTACGCACTGCGTATAATATCGGTACGTCTTTTATCCACTTTTCAAATAAAGTCGTAATACAAAGTACGCACAGTGCTTCGAATAAACAATATATCAGCAACAATTTTATCCGCTATTGTGGCCCGTGCAATTTTCATGTCATAGGTTGGGATTACTAATGCCCAATCAAACGATTCCTTTTCCTTATTTAACACGAAAATCAGTTTATATATCCTCTTTTATGATGTTTAGGAGAAAGAAGAGAACGCTAACTAATCAGGAGCATTAAAAAATAAAAGCCCCTTAAAAAGAGGCTTTATACGAAACGATGATCAATTCATCAGTTATTTTGACCGGTGTGTTATTTAAACAAAGCTAATTCCATGTTTTCCACAAATTTCAGATACCTTTTCAAAGTCCGGAGGACCGGCAGGTAGTTTTGCCAATTCGGCAAACATAAACTCTATTCCCGAAGGGAAAGCGGAAGTAATCATCTTGGCCTTTTCAGTCCCCACAACTTTCCAAGAGTGCGATAAGTTCCTAGGTGCATAAGCAATATCCCCTTCATTTAAAATAGTGGTTTCCCCATTTACCATAATCTCGACCTGCCCTTTGACAACCCTGAATATCTCATCTTCATTGGTGTGGATATGCAGGGGAATACCAACCCCTGGTTCTACATCAGAGACCCATTCAACAATTTGGTTCCCCGTTTCAGCGCCTATTAGCTTATGGGATTGTATATCCCCGATCACATTGAATGTTTCGCCTTCACCATCCTTAACGATCTTAGGACCAATATTCCCTGAAAGTTCGCTATTCCCGCCAGTATCTTGGCATTGTACCATAATAGGAAACAAAGTAAGTCCCAAACCTAATCCCGAAGTCTTTATAAAATTTTTCCTGTCCATAATACTATTAGTTTATGGCAAATTAGAATTTAGCCCTTTGGCAAGCAATGTGAAAACCACGGTAAAACAGTGGATTTTAGGAACTCTTACAACTTTCTCAATACCGAAGGTGTAATTCCGGTGTGTGATTTGAAAAAGTAACTAAAATAATCCGGGGAAGAAAAACCCAATTCAAAGCTGATTTCCTTTATACTTTTATCGGAAAACTTTAACTCGTGTCTTGATCTCATAAGCAACTGTTCAACGATAACATGCTTTGAACTTACCGACAAAATCTCTTTGACACATTCATTCAAGTATTTCGGTGAAATATTAAGAAGGCGGGCATAATGGCCAACATCATGGTATTCCAATACAAGTTTGTCTACCAAGTTCTTGAACTTATAGACAATATTCGTTTTGGCATTTGTATCAGTGATCACCGTTTTTATATTGCATTGCCCATCGCAATAAATAAAAAAAGTATTCAGTAGGGAAAGAAGGGCGTCTTCCCTGTGGTTCAATTGGGAACCCAAGAGTTCATCGATCATTTCCAGTATCGATTGTGTTCTTTTTTCTATACCTGGACTTAATTTGAACAAGGGAATTTCACCTGAGTTGAACAACCTTACCGTATTAATATGTAAGTTGTTCAACAAGGGATCATTAAGGATTTCCTTTGATAGGTATAAAATATATCCCGCTGCCGACACTCCATCCTTTTTTACGATTTTCATAGAATATTTAGGATCAATAAAGAAAATTGAATTTGAGACATTCTTATATATTCTCTTATCTATTTCCAATATTTTGACCTTTTCCTTGATCCAACAAACGGCATAATGTTCGCCCATTGGTTTCAAGGTTGTCCCTTTCAATATTTGTGATATGTTGATAGAATCAGCTTTCATTTTTTAGCATTTGCCCTGTATAATTTGTGACACAAAACGAAATCACTCTTAAGAACCAGAACAGGAAACTGCTTAAAGTTAATGATTTATGGATTACAAATCCGAACAACCTCCCAGATTACCATCATTCGGTAATGAAAGGCAACTACCTATCTGACCAAACCGCCAATACATTACCAGAAGGGTCCTTGAAATGAAATCTACGTCCGCCGGGAAAAGAAAAAACATCCTGTGTTATCTCGCCCCCAAGCTCTACGATCTTACTTTTTATGCTTTCTAAATCATGATGGTACAAAACAACCAATGCCCCGTTTATTATTTCATTTTCAGTTTTTTCAAATCCACCTTCAAGACCACTATCAGAAAAAGCGATATAAGTTTCCCCGTAATCTACAAATGTCCATTCAAACGAATCTTTATAAAACCTCTTTATTTCCTGTAGGTCCTTAGCTTTGAATTCAATATAATTTATTTGATTGTCCTTGGCTTCCATGTTCACAGATTTTATGTAATTCTTTTTACCAATTTGATTAAAAAACAGCTTTGACATGCAGATGCACATAAAACTATTTATAAATACCCTTAGTTCAATAAATTTTGTGATTATTTATATTTCAACGCCATTCCAGATAAGACTTTTGTATAAAAACACATGTTTCATGGGTTATTTTTGTATTTTTAAAAATTGGTTAACCAATTTAATTTTTATTCTAAAAGATAAGGATAGTCGTGCCTATTCTTATTTTGACTATAAGTGTAGTGCACAGTAAAATTCTTAACAAAATGAGTATAAAAGGTACATTAGATCTTGATCGGACCAAACAAAGTAGAAAAGATACGATCCAATATATAAATCTGCAATTATCGGCGCTTGGCCAACCGATTTACCAGGATGATGAGAACGCGGAAGAAAAGTTCTGCAATCCGAAATTCCAAGAATTGACGAACGGATTGATCCAGAATTTCCGCGAAAAATCAAGATTATTATCAACCCATCTTTCTCCTGCCGATTCCAGGATACAACAATTCTTGAATGAATATTTAAAAGAAGAATTGAAAGGCGACTTTATAAATTTACCAAACGATACATTGGTCTTGAACCAAAAAGGCCATGCCAGGGAAGTTAGCCTTCCGCCGAACGGTAATACCTTCATTAGTGACGATATTTCTTCTTACCGTATAAAACAAGGTATTTTAAACAATCCTATTCACGATAAGAGGACCACAAAAGGTACCTTTCATATCGTAGAAGGTTCATTACCTGTTCCCTTGGATAAAAAAGAAGTACCGAAAATAGCCTTCAAACATTTTTTGAAGGCTGCCTTTAACCCGTCTGACAAATTAAAGGTATTACCCTTTACCGCAAACCAGGAAGAACAGGCCAAAATAATGGTATCTTTCTTAATGCGCCCCATGGTCTGCCCTGAGGTCAAGGGCGTTATTTCCAAAAAGAGTTTAGAGGTTCGTTTTTTTGCCCCAGGAAGCCTAGTAAGTAATTTGGATTTTGTGGAATCCATTTTCGGAAATGCAGGCGACCCTTATTTGGCAGAAAACGATGCCGCCTTGGATACAGAACATTGGACGGGACATACAGGCTGCATCATTCTTGCGCCACAGCTTAAAACGTTGACCAAAAAAGAAGTTGGCCTACCCCATTTCGATGATGCCACGGAGCGACAAAGAAATGACGGCATGTGTTGGAAAAATGAAAAAGAATTATACAATGAAGGTAGTGCCTTCAAAATAACATGCAGGGATGACAAAGGGGTAGTCGTAACCCTTATCGCAGACAATTATTTCGGTTATTCAAAAAAAGAAATAAAAACACAGATCAGTTATTCCGCTAATTTATTCGGTCTGGTCGAAGAAGAACACTCCGGTGGGGCAATTGCCTACCCGAGGGGTGTTATGGGCGATATAGTTGATGGTAGTGCCTTTTCCGCAAAATTCGGGAATAGGTTCACATTCGAAGATGTAAAAGAACTGCTGGGAGATAGGATAGAAATACAACCATCAAATTATGCCATAGATAAAAAGTACCCCAATTTGGTCTATATTCCTGAGGATGCATACATTAATACGAATACCAATAGTATTACATGGACCTATGACAACGAACCCCAAAAACTCATATTATCCCCACTTAAAACCTACATACACCCTACAGGCAATAAGTTTAAATTGGAAAAACATAAAGCGATTTCGTTATGGCGAATCGTGAACACCTCTCCCGAGGGTGTTTTTTGCCACAAACCTTGTACGGTTTCCGGTGGAGGAAAATCAGAGATATCAAAATCCATGTTGAACGCCATCACCTATAATTCGTTCAACGTAATAGATATAGATGAAGACTTTAAAAAGGCCGATGAAATCATTGAGTACAATTACTCAACACGTTGGAAAAATTACGACCCCTCCCTACCCCCTTCCCGTTCTTTTTTAGATAAGGGAAGAACTTTAGGGTCGGCCGTTAAATTACTGACACCATCGGATAAGAACAATGACGCGTACAATGAATTTATTTCGAATATTCCAGTACATATCAGATCATTGGTACTTTTCGTAAAAAGGTTATACAGACAGGATCACGGGGAGTTGAACTGGAAAGACTGCATGTCCGTTCAAATCATAAACGGCCAAAAAGGAACGGAATTATGGTATTTCGACAATCCTGTGGTAGGTAGTTACGTTCGTATAGGATTTAACCAAGAAGGAAGCTGGATGTTGAATAAACTACGATCTGACTTCTCCGCTTCGACAAAAATCCAAATGGAGGATGATATTTCGGCATCGATTACGATACCAAGAAATCAGCTTAAAAATTTAAATCCGTTATACCCCAACAAAAGTTTAAAGGTAGTGGCCAATTGTGAGTCCCATTTATTCCAAAGACCTGATGAAGCTATTGTTCGTGGATATGATGAAGGCGCGGAACGCGACTTGGTTTCTAACAATGTATTTTTGACCAATTACGAATTATTGACCAAAAAGGATGCGTTCGCGATTTATGAGGATACCATCAATTTTGATAAGTATACCCAACCGGTAAAAGACCTGATCTTAAGTGTGATCTCGAGTCCCAATGATGAAGAATACTTTGCTTTACCCTCACATACTAGGATCGTAGATGGTGAACCTACCAAAAACCCACGTTATTTAGAGCGTAATCTATTCATTAATGAGACCGAAGCAAGTTACCTTGGGGAAATAGGCGTTCGTTTATATAGAAAAGTAAAATCAGAAGACCCCGTAATCGATGTAGTAAATGCGGTATTGCCGGGAAGAAGGAACAATCCCGTGGATAAAAAAGCGGGCATACGGCCATTAGCCGTATATAACCCGATACATTATCAGGAAACACCGGAATTGTTCATGGATTTCATCTGTAGCCTTACCGGTAAATCCCCTTCTACTACTGGTGCAGGTTCCGAAGGTGCATTGACCAAAGGTCCTTTTAATATGTTGACCCCGACAACGGACTTGAACAATGCCCTGCTGTCCCATATTTTAACCGAATCCAATGCATTCAGTACGGCTGCGGGCTATGTTGGTGCCGATAATAAGGTAGACCATGATATTAGCCTTCTGATCCCTGAAATCTGGGCACGCATGGAATCTAAGGATAGAGACCCAAAAGCTTTGATAGCCAATGGTTCGTTGGAAAAAATCGATGATTTTGAGTATAATGGCAAAAAAATATTGGCCAGTAGATTGGGTTACCGTATTACGAGTACCTTCTCTTTACGTTGTTTAAACCGTTTGTTCGATGAACCAAATGCCGTATTCAACGAAAAGATGTTGAAACCCGAATTACAGGGCATGGAAGATTATGTCGATGGTATCAACAACATCGTAGAAGCACAACAAAAAGTGGCCCTACGCTATTTTGAGGACGGCAGTATCGATGCTGCGATTCCGCCTTTGAAAATACTATTGCATATGATGGCCTATGGCCATTATGAAGGAAAGGAAATGAGCGACCCTGAATTACGGGGATATTTTGAAAGGGAATATGTCATAAACAGTGATTGGTACAAAGAAAGGTTGAAATTGAAACAACAGAAGGATATTCAATTCTATACCAAACAAAAAAACTACCTTGACGAATTTATCACTGATCCGAACAATGGATTATTGGTAGATAAAATGGACTTGAAAACCCGTTTAATGAATGTAGAAAATTCGCTTAAGGATGTTAGTTCCCCTGCCTATATTGATAGTTTGGAAGGCACTATTGGCGCCGACCCTTTATGTAGGAAATAGGTCTTTGACCATCAAGACCAATGTATAAAAATACCACCTCAAGATTTTCATGTTTTGAGGTGGTTTTTTTAGCTTTAACCCTGAATAATAAATTGTTAGAAGGGTGATCTCATTATTTTTAAAAATCTTATAAAAATTGATTTTAAGAATGTTAATTAAAAAAATCAGTTGTCTGTGGAGCAAGACCAAAAAATACATTCGACTTACCTTCGAACTTATGTAAATCCATAAGCAATTCGAATCCGTACTTTGTTTTTTCAAAAATGAATTTTCGAAAATTGTCAGTTTCTCTTATTAGTTCTTAATATGCTTTACAACGGTAGGGTTCGCATGTTTGATTATTGATTCGAAGAATAGATATTATAGTTTGACTTGGGGAAATTTCAAGAAGGGATGGAATGTTCACCGCAAGAAAAAATACCCGAAGTTCACCCAAAAACGTTCGCAAAGTGTGGTAAACGAACCCACTTTGTCCGCATTTACAAAACTGGTCTTGACAGCCTTATTCGATAAAACAAGCTAAAGGAATACTTAAATCAGGTTTAGCTAATGATTGGCATTTTGGCTTTGCATTATGCCTATTTGTTTTTTAGCACAGTTTTTTTAAATTGATTTTATTTCGAAAACATATAACAAACCTATGCTATAGATAACGTTGAATTATTCCAAAAGTTAAAGAAAAAGCATTCCCATTAAACAACTTAACTCAATTAAGATAAATTTTTCAAAGCCTCGATAATTTCATCGGGCTCTGAACGAGTCCTATAGTCAACATTGACATAGCGCCATGTAACCAAACCGTCCTGTCCTAATATAAAAGTTGCGGGTATAGGCAAAACATTACCGTTACCATTATTTATTTTATCCAAATCAAGCTTACGATCTACTCGCATATGTTCGGCCAAAAACTCTGGCACCTCCCATGCAACACCATATTGCATGGCAACTTTTGCATCTTGGTCAGACAAGACAATAAAGTCCATCTTACTAATCTCATCCTTTGTCAAAGACCCATCCGGTACTTGAGGACTAATAGCAACCAATGTAGCACCTAAAGCATGGATTTCATCTAATCTAGCTTGTAAGGCCCTAAGTTGTAAGTTACAGTATGGGCACCAATTACCTCTGTAAAAAGTAATGACAACTGGACCTTTCTTTAATAAAAAATCTAATGAAATTGATTTCCCTTCAGGATTAGGCAACTCAAAATCAGGAGCTTTCTGTCCTATTTTGATGGCATCTTTACCTTGTTCAAAAGCTTTTTCTTGTTTAATAATATCATCAACACCCCTCATGAACTCTGGATTAGCTTGTCGTCCTGATTCAATTTTAGCCTCTGTCAGTTCTTTTAATTTCTTCATTTAATTATTATAGTTGTAAATACGTTATTCAGTTATAATGCTTTGTCCTCTACCACAACAAAAATCCAACCTTTTTTTGTTTACCTGTAACTTATCCATATGACAATAAATCAATCCCTTATATCCGCGATGGGATTACAAAGGTTTATTGACAATACTTTTACATCTCACAAAAAACTCTGAATGGCAAGATCATAACTCTGTAGGCCAAACCCTAAAATAACCCCCTTGGCCGCCGGTGAAATATAGGATACATGACGAAATTCCTCTCGCCCGAAGGTATTGGAAATATGCACCTCGATCACCGGGGTGGTAACGCCCCGAATGGCATCACCAATACCTATCGAGGTATGTGTATAGGCCCCTGCATTCAAAATAATACCATCATATGAAAAACCTACTTCCTGGATCTTGTTAATAAGCTCCCCCTCGATATTAGATTGGTAATAACCCAATTCCACCGATTTAAACTTGGCCTGCAACTGCCCAAAATACTCCTCAAAAGTGGTACTCCCGTATACTTCAGGTTCCCTTTTACCCAAAAGATTCAGATTGGGCCCATTAATGATCATTATTTTCATTGTAAATTCTTTTTGCCTCGATACTACTACGGCACGTGTAACAGCACCCCCAGCACACCACTCGAAGTCCGTTCGTGGTTTTACAGCATAAATGTATCGATTTATATGTAATAAAAAAAGGGGAGCCATCTAGCTTCCCCTTCCTCTATTTAATTTTATTCGGTTATAACTTTTTTTATCTACTGCGTTTTGATTTGAACGTATAAAGTACCCCAAGGTTCAAAGTGTTCCAAATGGGGCCATCCAATTCTACCGTGGAATATGAAAAATTGACCTCGGTACTGGGGCCCATAAGATACCCGATAATGGGTCTATAAAACAATCCTCCATCATTACCGTCATTGATACCTACGGCATACCCACCTTCAACCCCAAAGGAGAATGAATTTGAGGTCCATATGCGAACCGCGGCGGCCAATGGTAAAAATTGTACATCGGGAAAATCGGCCTCAATAGCCTCTGAACTGAAACTTTCGGCGAAACCATTGATAAATCCCGTAGAAATTCCAACATCTATCGTTTCGTTCACGGCATACATATAACCGACATCCAACCCGAGGGTCAGGGTTACGGCATCATTAAAGTCGTTGATGGGCAAGCCCCCGTGGAATCCTAGTTTAAAGCCTTCTTGGGCGAAAATTCCGCTCCCCAATAAAAGGAACATCAGGGCAATTAGGTTTTTCTGCATTGGTCTGGTTTTTTTTGGTTTTGGTTTTTTCTACCTACCAAAACGCTTTCAATTGCCTTTTGTTGCAGCTAACCACGGAAAATTCAACTAGAACAATAGACTTAGTAAACGGAACCGAAATTAATTGTTTACAAAGTAATAGGACAGACATAAAAAAACGACCCGTTCCGGGGTCGTTATAATGCAATAATCAGTGCTTCTTTAGATGTAATAGCAAGCAGTATTAGACTTTCGTTAAAGATTCAAGCAGCTTATGCTGACTATTTTGGGGGTAAGGCTAAATATAACAATGATATACTAACTGAACAATTTGGAAAAGAAGGTATAGTATACGCAGAAGGGGATTACTATTCTTGGACAGGAACACCTAGTGGACCAACAACAATGACCATAACATTGTCATATAAAATAATGGACTGGGACACTACTTTTATAAAGAATGGGCGTGATTGGCAACAGTCAGGTTCTTATGTTCAGTATGTAGTTTCAGCTATTACAGTTATGGGAGCTGTTCCAATAGGAGTTGGAATTAATAGATTTAGTGCTGCAATTGGAATAGCTGGCGCCGGAATGGAATCGTATGGTTCGGGTAATTATTGTATAGTAGCAAAATCAAGTATAAGTTTTGGAGCAAGCCTTTTTGTTAATAAATTAGGTGATACAAATAAACATATGAGTGAATGGCAAGCTGCAGTTAATGGCGATATGTGGGGTTATATGACAGGAACTACATTATCAAGAATTGATTAACTTTAATTATTAAGTATAAAAAAAACCATAATAAAGCTAATATTTTTAAAATTGTCCCATATGCTAGGTTTAGTAATTGTCTCCTTTTCAATGTTTTCTTTAGTAATTGTCCATTTAATAGTGAGGCATATTAGAGGTTATGGAGTGTATGGCAAATATTATGAAGAGAATCACGCTAAGATTCCGGCATGGATTGGGAATTTTGGTATAATCATGTTATTCTTATTTACATGTTTTTTATTGATTTTTGAGGAATCTGCGAGAGAGGAACTGGTTGAATCTTTAAAAAAGATCTTCGAATGAAAAATAGCTAAAAATAAAAATCCAATTAACATCAATAATACACTTTATGCAAAAAATAATCATTATTAGGTTTATGAAAAAATCTAAATCTGCCTTAACCATGCTGTTCGTTGTATGCTCGATTTCAGTTTTATTTTCACAAAAAAGAAACTCAAATCAAAATTTAGTAAATAAAGGTTTTCAATTAGTAGCTCTTGCGGGCTACGGACAACGTTTGGCCAAAATCCCTGACGGTTTCGATAGCGATGTCAATGATTATCCAAAATCGCTGCGCAAGGGGTTTACCTTAAATGCAGAAGGCAACTATTATTTTAACGATACTTGCGAAACGGGTTTAAAATATAGCTTTTTCAGTTCCAATAAGGATTTTTCAAGCTCAGGATTTGGACCTTTTATTCGGGATGAAATTCAAATTCATAATGTTGCCCTCAAGTACTTCTACGCAGGGTTATATAATCTCAGAACATAAAGGCCACGCCCACTTGCAATGCAGACCCCTTAATATCGAGCACCCCTCCTGCCGGGCCATTATATCTATCGGTAAGTTCAAAGGAATAACGCGCCTGGATCGTAAAATTTTCGGTAACATCGAAACCGGCACCCACGCCTAAATCTACCCCGACAGTACGTAGCACATCATCAACATCGCCATTGGTGCCCAAAAGTTCCTCGGCATCGCGAATGGTATTTTTAATATCGTCGAGATTAGAAGAAAAATTCAATTGCGGACCTGCTTGTATATGAAATTTGGGAGCTACATAATATTTGGCCATGATGGGCAAATAGACAAAAGAAAGGTCTTCGGACTTACCATAAGTCAATTCTGGCTGTACATGGAATTTATCAGTAGCTGCGATATCCAATAGCGCCCCAACATAAAAACCGGTATTGTTGATGTTCCCGTATTTTTCTACCCCGACAAGGTTCAACAAAGAATTGCCGGTCTTAAAATCAACATTGGTATTCAAAAGTCCACCCGTAACCCCGAATCGAATCGGTTCTTGGGCCTGGGTCGTAGAAAAGGCCAAAAAAGCAATAAACGAAAGAAAGAGTAATTTTTTCATAATATAGTGTTTAGTTCATAAAACATGAATAGTGTACACTATGGTATGCAAATACGATGCCTAAAATAATATAGGGTAAAAAAAAAGCGAAAACATTATATGTTTTCGCTTTTAAAATGGATGAAAATTTTATTTATAAACTGAAAAGTACGCCTAAGTTGATTGTAGACCAAGTACCACCATCTGCACTTATTCCTGTGTAAGAGGCATTGATTTCCACCCCTTCACTAACCGCATAGCCAACGGTAGGTCTGTAATAAAAACCACCATCGTTACCATCGTTGATACCTAAGGCATACCCTAAATCGGTACCGATAGACAACTCTTCGCTAGCTTTGTACCTGGCGACTCCTGCCAATGGCAAAAATTGCACATCATCGATTTCAAACGTAAATCCGCCTTCTTCAATTTCCTTACCAAAAGAATTGGTAAAACCGGTTGCGACCCCTAAATCGAAATCACCTGCAGTTTCGAACATGTATTGGACATCCAAACCAATACTGAAACCTGAAACATCGCCGGCATCACCAGTAGGCAAACCTAAATTGGCCCCTAGTCTAAAACCATCTTGGGCATTCATTGAAAATCCGATTAGCGCAAAGGCCAATACTGCTACTACTTTTTTCATAATTGATTGTTTTAATTTATGGAGCAAACTTATATCGACTTTAAATGCTCGACTAATATTCGTTGTGTAATAATCCAAATATGTTGTGTAATATTGTTTTTCTGCTTTTAAGATTATTTGATCTTATAATTAAAACATTTGCAGCATGAAATGGAAACAGGCTTTGGAAGATTATGAACACTACCTTAAGTTAGAGCGTGGTTTATCCGAAAATTCCATTAAAAACTATATTCTGGATGTAACCAAATTAATCGGATTTATTGAGTCAAACGAACTCAATTTAAACCCTTTACAAATAAATAAAGAAACCGTTCAACGTTTTGTCTATGAAATAGCCACAAGTGTGAACCCACGTTCCCAGGCCCGAATTATCTCCGGTTTAAAAAGTTTTTTCAACTATTTGAATTTTGAGGATTACCGTACCGACAACCCTATGGATCTGCTCGAATCGCCTAAAATCGGAAGAAAACTGCCAGACACGCTTTCTATAGATGAAATTAATGATATCATCGCTGCCGTAGATCTTTCAAAACCCGAAGGAGAACGTAACCGGGCCATGCTTGAGACCTTGTACGGTTGTGGACTTCGGGTTTCCGAACTCATAAACCTACGCATATCGGACCTTTTTTTCGAGGAGGATTTTATAAAGGTTACCGGGAAAGGGGACAAACAGCGCTTTGTGCCCATTAGCGATTTTAATAAAAAATACATCAATATTTATAGGAAAGAAGTACGGGTACACCAGAACATTCAAAAAGGATTCGAAGATATCCTTTTCTTGAACCGAAGAGGTAAGCAACTTACACGTGCCATGGTATTTACGATCATTAAACAATTGGCTACCAAAATAGATTTGGGTAAAAATATAAGTCCGCACACCTTTCGGCATTCCTTTGCCACACATTTATTGAAAAATGGGGCCGACCTACGGGCCATTCAACAGATGTTGGGCCATGAAAGTATTACAACGACCGAGGTTTATGTACATTTGGACCGGTCCCACTTAACCGAAGTCATGGATAAGTACCATCCGAGAAAATAGTTCGGTATTGTCAATTGGTCTTATTTTAGAATTTGTCCCTTGCATCTTGACTTAATTCTTACCTCTTGATTGGTATGATTTCATTATATTTAAACATCGTTTACCAACTCAAACGATAATGTAAAAAACCAAGCCCCACTATTAAGAAAAACCAATAAAAAACAATAGTTTATTATGATTTCCGTATTCAAAAAACCAATCTCCCTAGTTGCTTTATACTTATTTACTTTAACGGCTTTGACCGCCCAGAAAAAAAGCGGGGATGTTTTAACACAATTGGACCAAAAGAGTGAAGCTTATGGCGAAATAGCCCAAACCATTTGGGATTTGGCAGAAATGGGTTACCAAGAGGAAAAAAGTAGTGCCCTATTACAAAAAACGCTGAGTGATAGTGGTTTTACCATACAAAAGGGCGTAGCAGGTATTCCTACGGCTTTTATTGCGGAATACGGCAGCGGTTCACCCATTATAGCCATTATGGGCGAGTATGATGCCTTACCGGGACTATCACAAGAACGACTAGCTGAGAAAAAATCGGCCGGGAAAGCAGCAGGCCATGCTTGTGGCCATCATTTGTTCGGTACGGCCTCAACAGCAGCAGCTATTGCCGTAAAGGACTGGATGACCGCAACGGGAACAACAGGCACCATTCGTTTTTATGGTACTCCGGCCGAGGAAGGTGGTTCTGGAAAAGTGTATATGGTTCGCGAAGGACTTTTCAATGATGTTGATGTAGCGTTACATTGGCACCCCAGTTCACAGAACGCGGCCAGTGCTGGCGCTGCACTTGCTAATAAATCGGCCAAATTTCGTTTCTATGGTGTTTCTGCCCATGCCG
Organism: Maribacter sp. TH_r10; assembly: GCF_033101095.1. Lineage (NCBI taxonomy): Bacteria > Pseudomonadati > Bacteroidota > Flavobacteriia > Flavobacteriales > Flavobacteriaceae > Maribacter > Maribacter sp. TH_r10. The sequence continues at coordinate 317,419 of NZ_JAWMPY010000003.1, forward strand.
CCGCATCCCCTGAAAAAGGTCGCTCTGCCTTAGATGGAGTTGAAGCCATGAATTATATGGTGAACATGATGCGCGAACATGTTCCGGAAAAAGCAAGAATACATTATGTAATAACCCAAGGTGGTAAGGCGCCCAATGTGGTTCCTGATTTTGCCGAGGTCTATTATTATGCCCGTCATAATAACAGGGATGTGGTCATAGATATTTTTGACCGTATGGTAAAAGCGGCCGAAGGTGCCGCATTGGGAACAGGAACAACGATGGACTATGAGATGATCGGTGGTACGCACGAATTGCTACCCAACCTTACCCTACAAAAATTGATGCACGACAAACTTTCTATGGTCGGTGGTATGGAATATACTCCGGAAGAAAAGGAATTTGCCGATAAGATCGCAAAAACTTTGGGTTATAAAGAAGCTAATTTGGCCATGGCCAAAGACATACAACCTTATAAAACGGAAGCCAAGGCATTTGGTTCTACCGATGTTGGGGACGTTAGTTTTACCGTACCCACGGTGGGTATGGGTTCCGCAACCTGGGTACCGGGAACTCCTGCGCATAGTTGGCAAGCCGTTGCTGCAGGAGGCACAAGTATTGGCAACAAGGGCATGATGATAGCTGCAAAAACCATTACTTTAACGGCAATTGACCTTTTAAAAAACCCAAAAATCGTAGAAGCTGCCAAAAAAGAATTCCTTGAACGAAGAGGGCCAGACTTTAAATATATTCCGTTATTGGGAGACAGGGCCCCTGCCTTGGATTATAGGAAGTAATTTTGGCTATTGGCTAATGGCTAATGGCTAATGGCTAATGGCTAATGGCTAATGGCTAATGGCTAATGGCTATTAAAAATATTTTTTTTATTCCAAGTGTAACATTATCACAAAAACTACTACTTATTAGGTAACAACTACCAACCAAGCGTGAACAAAAAACTGGAGCATCAATTTGTGACCGAACTTGAGAACAATCAGAACATTGTTCATAAGGTCTGTACATTGTACACCAATGACAAGCATTCGCACAATGACCTGTTCCAAGAAATAACGATACAGCTATGGAAGGCCTATCCAAAATTCAGGGGAGAATCGAAATTCAGTACATGGATGTACAGGGTTGCCCTGAACACGGCCATAACGCTATACCGAAAATCAAAAAAAAGAATACGTACACAGGATTATGACTCGGTCATTTACAAAATAACGGCCAATGAATATGATCCACGTGAAGAAGAGCAACTAAAGCTCATGTATGCCGCGGTAAAACAACTGGGTGATATTGAAAAAGCTTTAGTTTTCCTTTATCTGGAAGATAAGGATTATCGGGAAATTGCCGAAACACTGGGAATTTCCGAAGTAAATGCAAGAGTGAAGATGAACCGGATAAAAAAGAAATTAAGAACCATATTGAATCCTTGACGATATATGATTGACGAACTAGATTTATTAAAAAAAGATTGGCAGAAAAGGGACGAACACCTTCCTAAATTGTCATTTGATCAAATACATAATATGATTTGGAAGAAATCTTCCTCAATCGTTCGTTGGATTTTGATCATCAGTATATTGGAATTTACACTACCCCATTTACTATACCTGATACCATCGTTCAACAAGAATATGGAGATTTACGATAAATTGGGATTGCACAATTGGATCATTGGGATTACCATATTTTCCTATGGCGTGGCTTTTTATTTCCTTTTTCAATTCTATAGAAGGTACAAGGAAATATGCGTGTTGGACAGTGCCAAAAGTTTAATGAAAAAGATTATACGAACACGAAGAACCGTAAAACACTACATCATCTACTCTTTGTCCATGATAATGGTTATCGTTATTCTTATGATTATCGGGGTTTATTTAAATGACGACATATTTTCAACCTTCAGTGGGTTAAAGGATAAGGCCCAAAATGTGTCCATTGAAAAAATTAAAATAAGCCTCATGATCGGAATGGGCATTATGGGAATCGTTCTAACAGCAGTGATGGGCGGAATCTACTTTTTACTCTACGGGTTGTTATTACGCAAGCTCAAAAGAAATTATAACGAACTGAAACAATTGGAAGTTTAGATTTTCTTACTATTTCGAAACCTACGGAGTTCATTTTCCTCTTCCAAGGCCAATAGGTCTTTTTGGGAAATCACTTTTAAGAATGAAGGATGTTGCTCTATGGCGTATTCCAGCTTTTCAATAATCGCATCGAACGATTCGTTTTCATAATCAATATCCAACGGTTCTTTGATAACCATATTCTGAAGAATACCTTTTTTCTTTACCCGAAGTCCTTTTTTATCAAAAGATCGCCTAAAACCATCAATGACAACAGGCACAACTACCGGTTTGTATTTTTTAATGATATGGGCCGTACCTTTTCGAAGCGGTTTCCAAGGTGTAGTGGTGCCTTGGGGAAAGGTAATTACCCAGCCATCGTTCAAAGCCTTACCTATATTTGAGATATCGCTCATCTTAACCTGGCGTTTCACATCTTTTCCTTCGGAACGCCAAGTACGCTCAACACTGATCGATCCCGCATAGGCGAAAATCTTGGTCAAAAGACTTTTCTTCATGGTCTCGGCAGCGGCCACATAATAAACGTTCAGTTTAGGATTCCACAGATAGCCAACATTTTTAAGGGTGTCTTCACGACCACTTAAACTCGCATTGAATACATGGAACATGGCAACCACATCGGCAAAATAGGTTTGATGGTTACTTACAAAAAGTACATTTTTATCCGGTAGATTTCGGATAATTTCAGAGCCCTCAATCTCTAAAGTATTAAAGCCCTTATAACGTTGGTGGGTGAATACACCCAAAATACGGATTAGCCATCTTTTTATAAAAAGAATATGGCCAAAAGGATTTTTTTTGAATATACCCATAACTACAAAACTACAAAATAAGCATTATAAAACCTGCCTCAAAAGCTCCTTGATTTCGTTCAGCATCATTGCTGTTGCCCCCCAAACGGTGTAACCATTTAATTTAAAGGCGGGTACATCCATGTTTTTTGCATAAGATGTCGATAATTTTTGGGTGAATACCTTGGAATCATCCATAAAATCGATCAAAGGCACCTCTACCAATGCTTCTACCTCGGACTCCTGCAGGATAAAGGGACAGGGATTCGACATGAGTCCCATAAACGGTTTTACCTCAAAATTACTGGGCGGAATATAGATTTCACTCAATGATTTAATTATCGATACCTTTTCGGGAGGCACGCCTACTTCCTCATATGTTTCCCGCAATGCGGTATGCAAAATATCAGTATCCTCTTTTTCGGACTTCCCCCCGGGGAATCCTATTTGGTTTGAATGTACACCCTCATAGGTCTTACGAAGGATCAACAGTAAATGGGTAAGACTTCGCTGATCCGGGTAGAACAAGGCCAATACAGCGGCTTTTCTTGCATTTTGTTTTTTAATTTCACCGGCTTCCAACTCCTTTAATCGAATTGAAGGGGCCATTTTATAGTGGGAAGCGCTACCCGGTAAGGGCAGATTTTTTATTTTTGAACTACGTAAGGCAAAATCATCAAAATTCATGATATCCAAAAAATTCTATTCCACTACAATATTACTACTTATATTTTTGGTTGCCTGTAAGGAAGAACCTAAACCTACCACTGAAAAAGTAACAATTGTAACACAGGATTCCGTAGCACCAAAAGAAGAAATACAAAAAGAGGAAGAACCTTTTAAACTCACGGAAGAGAATGCCATTGACTTCTTTTATAATTACAATAAGACATTGAAAGATGATAAGGTGAAAATAACCACTAGTTTGGGAAGTTTCACCGTTCAATTCTATGACAATGTTCCTTACCATAAGGCCAACTTTATTTACTTGACCAAAAAAGGTTATTTCAACAATACCCAGTTTCACCGGGTGGTCAAGAATTTCATTATTCAAGGTGGTAACTCGGACGATAAAGCCACGGCCGATAAACGAGGTGCTATCGGTAGGTACTTATTACCTCCGGATGCAAAAAAAGGATACAAACATCATCGTGGAACTATTTCCATGCCCAGTAGTGAAGTTGATAACCCACATATGTTGGCCTCTCCTTATGAATTCTTTATCGTGGTCACCAAACCGGGATCCTATCATTTAGATGGAGAATATACTCCGTTCGGGAAAGTTATCGAGGGTATGGATGTCGTTGACAAGATAAATGTGCAACGCGTGGGTAAAGGCGATTGGCCATTTCAGAACATTTATATTACCAAGGCGGAAGTCGTTAAGTAGGCTTTTGGCTCTTGGCTTTTGGCTCTTGGCTTTTGGCTTTTGGCTTTTGGCTTTTGGCTTTTGGCTTTTAAGAAATAACAAAAACTAGTACTTCCTCTTTGGTTTTTAGAATTTGTTTCTTCACAATTTATTGTTCACTGCCTACTGCCTACTGATTACTGTCTACTTCTTCACCTTATAAATATTCGGCAAGGCAATATGGAACTTTACGGCCAATAGACGAAAAACGATTACTATCAAAATAGCAACGATATAGGAATAAGCCGAATTAATGGGCGTCATGGCCAATAAAAAATAGGACACTCCCCCTAAAATACAGGCAGTAGCGTAAATCTCCTTTTGGAATATTACGGGGATCTCATTACAAAGGATATCCCGGATCACCCCACCGAACGATGCGGTTATAGTACCAAGTACAATACATATAGGAGGAGCCAATTCCGCTTCAAGCCCCTTTTCTATGCCTACCATAGTAAAAAGCCCTATCCCGATGGTATCGAACAAAAAAAGTGTTTTCCTGAGATATTTCAATTGATTTACGAACAATATCGCTAAAATAACTGCCCCTAATATCGTAAAGAGATAAACGGGATTCAGCATCCAGAAAACCGGTTTATTCCCTATCAACACATCACGTAGGGTTCCTCCTCCGGTTGCCGTTACAAAGGCAATGATAAGTACCCCGAACAAATCGAGTTTCTTTTCCATGGCAACCAATACGCCGGAAATTGCGAAAGCTGCCGCTCCTAATATATCAATAATCAAATAAAGCATCGAAAAATTATTTGGTGCGCAAAAGTATATAATTGCACTGAACTATTTTAAAAAAATTTCAGGTGTGAAAACGATAACTTTTTGAAGGAAAAACAAGGATTGATCAATTGCTCTTTTAACCCCTAAAGTCGCTGTGTATAATAACTATAATCCTTAATCACCTTGTCCACAAAATCAAATGGTTTTTCATCCGTGGTTATATGGGTGACTTTTTTGATCTGCTCACTTAAAGACAAGATAATCTGGTGATTGCCATTACGACGAGCCTGTTCGTACAAATCCTTAATGGTCTGCATTTCCCGGTCCTTGAAAACGGTTACCTGTGCGTACTTGGGTGTATAATCTTCTGGCAGTTCCCTTAACAAGGTATCCTTAATCCCAACGCGTATTTTCTCGCTTATTACGGTTGTGCCGGCAGCGATATCACCAATACGCTGGCCCTTTCCACGTATTAAAATCGTTAAGACCGCCAATCCGCCGGAAGTAAGTGCCACATCAATGATACGAAGTATCCAACGAATGAAATAACTTGAAAAACCAGGTTTGGACCCATCCAACTTTACCACACGAATCTTCATTAAACCCTTACCGATGGTCTTTCCGTCCATAAAGGTTTCCATCAATACATAGTATAAAAATGCCGGCAACCCCAAAAGCATATAAATGGCCCACATATCCTCGAGATCAATATCCATCGAAATCAATAACCAAATCATTAAGATGGTATACGCCAAGATTACAAAACTATCGATGAGGTAGGCCAACATACGATCACCTAAGTGAGCGGTATTTTGACTGATGCTTATATTTTGGGCAGTTTCTATTTGAAATTGTTCCATATTTTAGTTTCTTTGGGTAAAACCCGGTATAAATGCGCGAGGCCGCCTTTGTTAAGCAAAATAAAGATAAATGGGTAACTTTTGAAAATGCCCTTTCGAACAAAACGAAGATAGCACCCGATGTATTGTCCGATCTATATATTGAAATTACCGATCACCTGAGTTACGCCAAAACTTTTTATGCAGGAAGTAATACGGAGTTTTATCTAAACACCTTGGCATCACAGGCCCACCAAAAAATCTATAAAACCAAAAAAGAGCCTAAAAACCGAATTGTGGAATTTTGGAAGACCGAATTCCCTACCCTGTTCTATTACCACCAAAGAGAACTTCTGATCGCTTTCCTTGTCTTTACCTTCTTTTGTTTGGTCGGAGCTTTTTCCGCCGCCAATGAGGGCGATTTTGTACGTTCGATCCTCGGGGACAGTTATGTGAACATGACCCTCAATAATATTGACAAGGGCGACCCCATGGCCGTATACAAACAAATGGGGGAATTCAATATGTTCATGGGTATTACCATAAACAATATCAAAGTGGCCTTAATGGCATTTGTCTATGGCATTATGTTGGGCATAGGAACATTATGGATCATGATGCAAAACGGGATAATGCTGGGTAGTTTTCAATATTTCTTTTATGAAAAAGGATTGCTTTGGGAATCTGCCCGTACCATTTGGATTCACGGAACCATTGAAATCTCGGTCATCATCATTGCCGGTTGTGCCGGATTGGTACTCGCCAACGGTATGCTTTTCCCTGGTACGTACACCCGATTGGAATCGTTTAAAAGAGGAGTGAAGAACGGACTTAAAATAATGCTCAGTACCATTCCCTTTTTTATCATCGCAGGATTTCTGGAAGGTTTCGTGACCCGCCATACCGAAATGCCCGATTGGTTGGCCATTATTATTATTACGGCTTCCTTAGCACTAATTTTATTTTATTACGTTATATACCCATATCAATTACATTCAAAACCAAACCAAAAATGAACCAATACATCCAATTTAAAAAACAACGTGAATTAGGAGAAATTTTATCCGATACCTTTGCTTTTCTTCGTACAGAGTTCAAGCCTTTTATGACAACTTATTTCAAGATTGTCGCACCTTATTTGATCATACTTTTGATAGCCTTGGGTTTTTATCTCTATTCGTTTTCATCCATATTGGATTTTAACTCCACAAGTTCCAATGAATTATTTAGTGGAATTAGCATGATGGTAAGTGCTCTCGTTTTTATCGTCGCCATGATTTTGGTATATGCCGTTTCCCAATCCACGGTATTGCACTATATAAAATCCTATACCGAACTTCAGGGACAAACTGACTTTGACAAAATAAAAAAAGAGGTATATGATACCCTCTGGAGCTTTATTGGCCTAGGAATTATAGTGGTATTATCGATAATGGTCGGGTTCATATTCTGCTTTATACCCGGAATTTATCTGGCCGTTCCACTTTCACTTTCATTCAGCATCATGATTTTCATGAACAAAAGTGTGGGAGAATCGTACAACTATGGTTTTACCCTAGTAAAGGATGAATGGTGGATCACCTTTGCTACACTTTTCATAATTGGTATTATTGTCGGTATCGCAGGATATGCCTTTAATTTACCTGCGGTTATTTATCAATATGCAAGTATGGGGATATTTTCGGGTGAAATGGACGCTACCTCCCTATCCGGCAATTTTGTGGATCCGGTTTATCTTATCCTCAATATGATAGGTACATTGGCGCAGATGCTTTTGAATATTATTTCTATAGTCGCTGGGGCATTTATCTTTTTCAATCTGAACGAGAAGAAAAACTTTACCGGCACTTTTGAACGTATTCAAAACCTAGGGAAAACCACGGAAGAATAATTAAAAGGGGCAACCCGACACTATGATCTTTAAAAGGCTTTTCCTTTCATTACTTGCCATTCTAACGATATGCTCGCTCTACGCCCAGCAAGATTCGACCATGGTAAGGTACGATACGGAAAAGCTACAGGTACAACAAATTACCGATGAAGACCTTCAGACGTACAAGGACAATCCTGATTTTAATTATGAAGTCGTTGAGGCCGACCTAACCTGGTGGAACAATTTCACCTCATGGATCGGCAATCTTTTACTCCGTTTTTTCGAATGGTTGTTCGGGGCTGAAAAAGCGGTTGGTTTTTTCTCTATATTCCTGCGGTTATTACCCTATATTTTAATAGGCATCCTTCTTTTCCTTCTGATAAAATTCTTCCTGAACGTAAATGCCAGGTCCTTATTCTATTCAAAAAACAATGAGGCCACCGTTGCTCTATCCGAAGAAGAACATATCATCAAAAACGAGGACATTGACCAACTGATACAGAAGGCCTTGGAAGTGAAAAATTACCGCTTGGCCATTCGCTATTACTATTTACTCATTCTTAGACAGATGAGCGATAAGGAACTGATAGCCTGGGAGCCCCAAAAAACCAATGACGACTATATCAGTGAACTGAAGAAGAAAGAGTTACAACAACCCTTCGGCCATATCACATGGCTGTACGACTATATCTGGTATGGCGATTTTCCTATAGATGGGGAGCAATACCTAAAGGCCGAGAATAAGTTCGTCTCGCTTAGAAAAACCTTGGATGCAAATGGGTAAGAAAGGAGCATCATATATAATCATCGCATTGGTCACTTTAGCCGTTCTCATGCTATTTCAATATAGCAAACCTAAAGAAATCAATTGGTACCCTTCCTATGTATCCCAACATAAGATACCATATGGTACCTACGTCCTGAATGATATTATGGAAAACCTTTATAAGAACGATCTAAAACACATCAGCAGGCCGCCCTTCGAAATGCTTCAATCCTCAGATACCCTTCAAGGCACTTATTTCTTTGTGAACAATGATGTTTCTTTCGGAGAGGCCGAACTGAACGGTTTGTTGGATTGGACCTCTGAAGGCAATACCCTTTTTATAGCATCCAACAACTTTGACGAACAATTAAAGGACACTTTGAATTTAAGTACCTCTGGATTGTATCCCGACTTGGATGATAATCGGGAACAAAGGCATAAATTATTGAATCCCTACCTAAAGAACCATACGACCTACACCTTTGAAAAGGATAATAGTGCAAGGTATTTCAGTCAATTGGACACCTTACGAACCACGGTACTGGCCGCAGTGGATTATGTTTTGGACAATGAATCGGAAAAGTCCAAACATTTCAATGTAATCAAACAAGATTTCGGTAAAGGGGAAATAATACTCAGTGCGTTCCCGAAGGCATTTACGAACTATTTCATCCTAAAGAACGAGAATAAAGATTATACGGCAGGAGTCCTTTCTTATATCGACGGAAATAGACCTGTTTATATCGATGAGCATCATAAATCGGGAAAATCATTCTACACTTCCCCCATGTACATATTCCTAAACAACAAAGCTCTAAAATGGGCCTATTACATTGTGTTGATAGGGGTCGTCATCTATATTATTTTTGAAGGAAAACGCAAACAAAGGGCCATTCCCGTGTTAGAACCTTTAAAAAACCAGACTTTGGCGTTTACACGTACCATTGCCGATATGTATTATGAAAAAGGGGAACGGCTACCGATTATTCAACATAAGATCGCATATTTCTTGGAGTATATTCGCTCCCGTTTTTATTTGAATATCATTAAACAAGACGATGTGTTCTTTCGCAACCTTGCCGCCCGAAGTAACCATACCTTTGATGAAGTGAAAGACCTGTTTACCTTTATGCAAAAACTTAAGATACGCTCGGAGATCAACAATGCCGAACTCATAAAATTGAATGAACGAATTGAACAATTTAAATCGAAAGCCGATGGAAAATAACGAACAACCTACCAACGACCTTAATTTTGACAATAGGATTCCACTCGAGGATCTTAAAAAAGCAGTCAATGATATCAAAACCGAACTGGCAAAGGTCATCATTGGGCAAGAAAATTTTATAGAGCTGTTGATCGTTTCCCTTTTGGTTGATGGGCATGTACTTATTGAAGGAGTTCCCGGTATAGCAAAAACAATTACGGCCAAACTTTTTGCCAAAACCCTGAAAACCGATTTTAGCCGTATACAGTTTACCCCGGATTTAATGCCCAGTGATATATTAGGAACTTCGATCTTCAATGTAAAATCATCGGAGTTCGAGTTCAAAAAAGGTCCTATTTTTTCTAACATCATCCTAATCGATGAGATCAACCGTGCCCCGGCCAAGACCCAGGCTGCTATGTTCGAAACCATGGAAGAACGCCAAGTAACCATGGATGGCACCACCTATGGTATGGAAACCCCTTTTATGGTGCTGGCCACCCAAAACCCCATTGAACAAGAAGGCACCTATGCCCTACCCGAAGCCCAATTAGATCGGTTTATTTTTAAGATAAAGGTAGATTACCCTTCGGTAGAAGAAGAAATAAAGATCATACAAACCCATCATGAACGCAAAGGACAAAAACCACAAGAACAGATATCCGGTATATTGACCCCTGAGCAATTGGACGATTTTAAATCGAAGATCCAAGATGTTGTGGTTGAGGAAAAAATCATTAAATATATTGCTGACATCATAACCAAGACCAGAAATCATCCTCATTTATATTTAGGGGGATCCCCCAGGGCCTCCATCGCAACTTTAAATGCTGCCAAGGCCTTCGCCGCCATTCAAGGTAGGGATTTTGTAATACCTGAAGATATTAAAAAAGCCCTCGTCCCCGTATTGAACCATAGGGTAATCCTGACCCCTGAACGCGAAATGGAAGGTATGACCACCGATAGCGTGGTGAACATGATCATGGAGTCTGTAGAAATTCCTAGATAATTCTATGCAGTTCCTTAAATCGTTCTACATTCACAATACCTTTTTTAGGTATATCGCAGTTCTGGCAGCTTGCTTTATGCTTAGTTTTTGGATACACGCCCTCTATCCTATTGCCTGGGTATTCACATGGGTGTTAATAGGACTGTTCTTATTCGACATATATCTGCTTTTCACAAATGCCAAAGGGGTGGATGCCAAACGTCGGTTACCCCAAAAATTATCGAACAGCGATTTAAATCCTGTAAGCGTCATATTTCAATCGTTCTACCCATTTAAAGCCTACATCTCATTGATAGATGAATTGCCACAGCAATTCCAGAAACGCGACTTTGAACATAAAACCTTTTTGTTGAAAAACGAAAAAAAAGAATTTGAGTACACCGTAAGACCGGTTGATCGTGGTGAGTATGTTTTTGGCAACCTCAACGTTTACGTTTCTTCCCCCCTGAAAATCGTCAAAAGACGTTTTGTTTTTCAAAAAGACCAAATGGTACCCGTTTACCCAAGCATTATTCAAATGCAGCAGTACGACTTTTTGGCCATCAGCAATAACTTAACCCAGTTTGGACTCAAAAAAATTAGACGTATTGGGCATACCCAGGAATTTGAGCAAATCAAGGAATATGTTGCGGGTGATGACCTAAGAACCGTGAATTGGAAAGCAACGGCAAAGCAAAACCAATTAATGGTAAACCAATACCAAGATGAAAAATCACAACCCATATACTCGATTATTGACACGGGCAGGGTCATGAAAATGCCGTTTAACGGACTTAAATTATTGGATTATGCGATAAATTCAACCTTGGCCTTTTCGAATGTTGCCCTTAAACGAAATGACAAAACGGGTATGATCACCTTTTCAAAAAATGTTGAAACTTTTGTACCTGCCGTTCAAAAAATAACGCATCTGAATACCATTCTAGAAAAACTGTACAATGTTTCCACTGCATTTACTGACTCTGACTATGGAATGCTTTATGCCCATGTGAAACGAAAGGTAACACATAGAAGTTTATTGCTTTTATACACCAATTTTGAACATATATCCGCCCTAAAAAGACAACTTCCGTTCTTATTGGCAATAGCCAAGAAACATGTACTGGTGGTCATCTTTTTTGAAAACACAGAATTGGAAGCGTTAATTGATACCCATGCTGAAGACCTACAGACCATATACCATAAAACCATTGCCGAAAAATTCTCGCTGGAAAAAAGATTGATGCAAAAAGAATTACAGCAGTATGGAATTCAGACTATTCTAACCAAACCGGAGCAATTGACCATCAATACCATAAACAAGTACCTTGAAATCAAGGCTCGCGGATTACTCTAATAGACTATTCACGGAAGTTGAAGAATACGCTCTGCTTGCAGTGCAGAGGTAATATCATGGGATTCGGAAAGGGTGATATCAAAAAAATCCAGGTTCATGTTTCCCTTGGGTTTGTATGATTCCGCATAACAATTACAAGGTCTGTATTTACGTCTTTTCTTACTCTTTTTCAGAAAAAGATCCAACACCACGGCCGAAGCGACCCCTCCAAGTACGGTATATACAATATCATTATTGTCCCACCCACCATAATCTGCATAATCCATAGATTCTTTAACCACCCCTGCCGCTAGACTGCTTCCCACGGCACCTGCCCACATCCAATAAGGATTTCCATCGAACATATGATGAGCCGTATAGCCGCCAACAGACCCAATAACGAATCCCGCACCAAAATGTTTCGGTTTGTCTTCACTAATCGTTAGCTGGGCATTCATGGCCGTACTAAAACCGATGCACACTAAGATAAAAAGATACTTTTTCATAAGATAGTATTCAATCCGATAATGAATAAGTCCTATTCACTTCGGAAGTTCGCAAAATACCGGATTTAATATACAAACCCATATGGATTCCCAGTTATTCGATATAAGACCATTTTTTCATTACAACTGACTAATCCTCAATTTTTATATTGATTTTTTATTCCATTCTAAAAAAATCATACAAAGGCACGCTATTCAAGATTGTGAAAACAACAAAATCAAATCAAATTTCTATCTTCAAAAACATTAAACAGCCAAACATATGAATTCATACATTAGAACACTCCCCTATTTATTATTGTTTTTATTTTCGATAAACCTAATTTCCGCACAGACCTATGCAAAAAATGGCATGGTGGTTTCCTCGAACATGGAATCTAGTAAGGTAGGCCGGGCCATTCTTCAAAAAGGAGGCAATGCCATTGATGCCGCGGTCGCTACTGCTTTCTCACTAGCGGTAACCCTTCCGTCTGCCGGTAATATCGGTGGTGGTGGTTTTATTGTTTATATGGATTCAAAGGGAAAAGCAACCACAATAGATTTTCGGGAAAAAGCGCCATTGGCAGCAACTAATGATATGTATCTTGACAAAGAAGGGGAACTTATCAAGGGAATCAACCACAATACCGTAAAAGCAATCGGGGTTCCCGGCACGGTTGCCGGACTATACCTTGCCCACCAAAAATATGGTAAACTCCCTTGGAAGGATCTGGTACAACCCGCTATCGATCAAGCAACAAACGGATTTACCTTCAATTGGTCACTTTTCAAGGCTGCAGAGTATTTTACAAAAGAGGGTAATGACAATCGGTTTATGGATAACTATTTTAGAAATGAAAATGGCACCGTATTGCAACCTACCGAAAATTGGAAACAACCTCAACTGGCCAACACGTTGTCAATTATTCGGGAAAAAGGGAAAGATGGTTTCTATAAAGGGGAAGTTGCCAAGAAAATAGCACAATGGATGAAAGAGAACGAGGGTATCATTACAAAAAAGGACCTTAAAAAATATGAAGCCATAGAACGAAAGCCCATGGAAGGCAGCTATAAGGGATATAAAATATATTCAATGCCACCACCTAGCTCCGGTGGGGTAGCCTTAATCGAAATGATGAATTTAATGGAACAAGCCGATTTCAAGGAGATTGAATTCAACTCAACCGCCTACGTTCATTTGCTTACCGAAGCCATGCGACGTACTTTCGCAGATCGGGCCGAACATTTAGGAGACCCCGATTTTAACCTTGACATGCCCTTGGAAAAACTCACCTCAAAAGAATTCGCAAAACAACGTTTTAATGGTATCGATATGACAAAGGCCTCAGTTAGTGATTCTACTAAATTCGGTCAATTATATGATGGTGAAAGCACCACCCACCTTTCGGTTTTGGATAAACACGGAAATGCAGTTTCCTTAACGTACACCTTAGAATATAGCTACGGATCAAAAATGGGTTCCGAAGAGCTGGGCTTTATCTTCAACAATGAAATGGGTGATTTTAACCCCCAAGCCGGGATTACAAAAAGTAACGGTCAAATCGGTACGGCTCCAAATCTAGTAGAACCGGAAAAGAGAATGCTATCCAGTATGACCCCAACCATCGTAGCCAAAAACGACAAACCCTATTTGGTGATCGGCAGCCCCGGTGGGCGCACCATAATCAACACAGTTTTCCAAACCGTGTTCAATGTACTGGAGTACAATATGCCTGTAAACAAAGCCATTGAAGCCCTTAAAATACATCATCAGTGGTTGCCCGATGTAATCCGTTATGAAAAACACCTGCTTTCCCCCGATACCAAAAAGGCCCTTGAAAACATGGGACACACTTTAGAGCCCAGAGAAAACCTAGGAGCTTTAATGGGCATTACTTGGGACGATGAAAAAAAAGTGATGACCGGTGCCGCGGATTCTTCCCGCCCTGATGGTGGAGCTGCAGGATATTGACCTAAAAAACTGACAATATCCCTAATCGAAACTTATGTTCTACCAAAAAGGTAAAACACTCTAAAACGGAATATTACATACCTTTAAAACAAATTTTAACTTATGAGGAAAATTGGAATGATCGGGGGTATTAGTTGGGAGTCAACGCAAGTCTATTACCAAATCATCAATACGAAAGTGAAAGAAGCCTTGGGGGGCTACCATTCTGCCAAGTGCCTACTGGAATCGTTGGATTTTGCTGAAATTGAAAAGCTTCAAATGGAAGATGATTGGGAAGCTTTGGATCAATTTATGGTCAATGCGGCCCAGAATCTGGAAAATGGCAAAGCTGAACTTATCCTCATTTGTGCCAATACCATGCATTTGTGTAGTGATGCCATCATAAAGAACACAACCATTCCACTTTTACATATAGCAAGGGAAACAGGTAAAGCCATAAAGGCATCGGGCCAAAAAAAAGTGTTGTTATTGGGAACGAGGTTCACAATGGAAAAAGATTTTTTTAAAAACATACTAACCGATGAATTCGGAATCGAGGTAGTGATTCCCAGCAAAGAAGATATTACCACCGTACATTCCGTAATTTATAAAGAACTTGTACATGGCCTGCTGTTACCCGAATCCAAATCGGCTTACCAAAACATAATCAAAAAGGCAGCAAAAGAAGGTGCGGAAGGTGTTATTTTGGGCTGCACGGAAATTCCTTTATTAATCGGCCGCAATGATGTTGAAATCCCGGTTTTCGACACGACAAGCATACATGCCGAAGCTGCCGTGGCGTTTGCCTTAAAAGCTTAGGAAAAATTACAGCTTGTATTTACTTAAAAAAATAACTTGATGTTAGATTGATTTCGGATTACTGAACACTGAATACGTTTCATTATTCACTATCATTATTTAACCGGCTTAATTTTGCTGGCATTCAGCATCCAGCATCCTTCAACAACCTACTAACAATCTACTTCTGGTATCGATCATCATGATCTGATAATCAATCAGGAATATTCATTTGTGCTAAGCAAAAGCCAAAACCAAACACTAAAACCTATCAACCACTAAAAGTCTATGGAACTCTAAATCCAAAAACCCTTTAGTCTGATTTTGGCTTTGCCACAATTGATTTAAAATCATGCCTCATCATAAAGACAAACAAAATTGCGGATATTGCAAAAACAAATTTTCCTATGGTACAAAAAGTACATTCAAAATAGGTGGTTGTGCATCCCGCATAATTGCTTATACAACCAACGAGAATCATAATAAAGTAATCGACCATCACGAAAACCGATAATAAGAACAACGATTTTAAAGCTAAATCTTTCATGGCTATACTTTTTTAAGTTTAATGCAACTCCTTTAATAAAGGTAGTACACAATAAACCAATGGAAAAGAGATCATAACCATCATATCTTCTGGCATTTAATGGTATTTTTAACACACAATGATGTAATTTTACATCATATGCCAAAAAAATAAAAAGCTAGAATATCCAATTTATACCGATGCCAGATTTTTTAACCCAAAAAAGTAATCTTAACAATGAATTCCTAAATGCCCAAGAGTGTTTAAACGCTTTATCGGAGAACGAAAAACAAGAATTGATAAGTAGTAAGACCGATATTGATTTTGAAGCTGGAGAGCATATCGTTAAAAGAGGTCTTTTGGCCAATAACGTACTCTATTTAACAGAAGGCCTTGTAAAACTGGAACTCTTCAATGATTCCAAACCTTCTACCATAGCCATTTTAGAACCACATTCATTTATTGGGATCGTCTGTTGTTTCGCTTTTAAAAAAATAGATTTTACAGCGACGGCCCTAACAGATGCCAAAGTCAGTTTCATTGGTATGGATGTTTTTGAACGTTTCATTAAAAGTAATGGCGACTTTGCCTTGAACCTCATTAAACATATGTCGGGCATCAGCAATCAATTATTGCATCGCCTTACCATTTTATCCCAAAAAAATGTTGATGGCGCCCTTTCTTTCATTTTGTTGGATTTTAGGTCCATTTTCAGAAGCGATGAATTTGAACTGCCCATGTCTAGGATTGAATTGGCAAATATGCTGGATTATTCCAAGGAAAGTGTGATCAACACCCTTTCAAAATTTAACAAAGAAGGAATCGTCAAGGTAAATGGCAGAAAGGTCAAAATCATAAAACGAAAGAATTTAGCACAGATTTGCAAATTGGGATAAGCCCTTTTTAAAACTATCATCTCTAAAAACATCCCATTTTATCAATAACCTCTGTAACGTGACCAATGTTACAAAACAGTTCAGCTTTTGATTTTATCTTGCAGTATATTAATCATAGCTGCATATAAAAATCTAAAAAACCGAACTATGGAAGCACATTATTTTAATGTAGACGTAAATTGGAAGAAGGAACGTTTGGGAGAAATGTGTTCCCCAGAATTGAACCTTGAAACGAATAACTGTGTTGAAGTGGCCACCCCGCCCGAATTCCCTAAAGGTATACCGGGCAAATGGTCTCCGGAACATTTATTTACGGCAGCGGTGAACAGTTGTTTAATGACGACCTTTTTGGCTATCGCTGAAAATTCCAAATTAGAATTTTTAGATTTTAAGTGTAAGTCAAAAGGAAAATTGGACCGGATCGAAGGTAAGTTTTTAATGACCGAAATCATCTTGGAACCCACCTTGACCATCTCCGATGGAAAATATAAAGAAAAGGCTGAAAAAATCTTACTAAAATCGGAAGCGGCCTGTTTGATCTCCAATTCCATAAAATCAAAAATAACAATGGTTCCCACGATTCTGGTTCAGCAAAGCCATCCAATAGGATAAAGGGCTTCAAATGAAATAAGAAATCATAACAGGGTCGCGCAAAGACAAAACACCGACCCTACCGAACCATCACGTCAGAAAGTACATCTAGGATACTAAAAAGAGGTAATTAACCATAATTGTGGTTTTCTGCATATTCCAAAAATAGAGAGGTCGGCACCTTTAAATTTCCCCTATTAAATTAGTTATTGATAACGTTGCCTTACGGTACCAAATTTCGTAACTTCCTGTTTAATTTTTACTGACTTAAACTAATCAATTTTAAACCCTTGGAATACCATGAAAAACAAGACAAAAAACTTGGCGATCGTATGTAGCGCAATCTTTCTGTTTTCAACAACTTTTGGATGTAAAGACAAAGAAACCAAACCAACTGAGGCGAACGCCACAGAAGTGCAGGCCGAACCCGAGCCCGACTTTAAAATTTCCTTGGCCCAATGGTCATTGCACAGAACTTTTTTTGGAACTGAAAACATTGACTGGAAAAATTTCACTAAAACCTTGATGGAATCACCAGATGATTTATTGAAAGGTAAAGACCCAATGGAATTTCCTGCTATAGCAGCAAGTTATGGTATAAATTCGATTGAATTGGTCAACACCTTTTATTTTAGCAAGGTAGATGACATGGCTTATTGGACAGAGTTTAAGAAAAAATGTAATGAAGCCGGCGTAAGTGTTGGGTTGATCATGTGTGATGCCTTGGGTAATCTGGGAGATGACGATCCCGAAAAGCTTTTGGCGGCAGTAGAAAAGCACTATAAATGGATAGATATCGCCAAGTTCTTGGGAGCACACTCCATCCGGGTTAATGCAGCTGGTGAGGGTACCCCCGAAGAAGTGGCAAAAAGTGCTGTGAACGGATTAACGGCTTTAGCTAAATATGCCGCTACCAAAGACATCAATGTTATTGTTGAAAACCATGGTGGCCATTCTTCCAATGGGGCATGGTTAAGTGGTATCATGAAAACAATAAATATGGATAATGTGGGTACTTTACCCGATTTCGGTAATTTCTGTATTGAACGCGGCCCAGAAGGTTGTGCTAAAGAATATGACCGTTTTGTAGGTATCAAAGAACTTATGCCATACGCCAAAGGTGTAAGCGCAAAATCGCATGAATTTGATGAGGATGGCAATGAAATTCATTCCGATTTTCTTAAAATCATGAAAATCGTAAAAGAATCCGGATTCAAAGGCTACGTAGGCATAGAATATGAAGGATCTAAACTTTCAGAAGATGAAGGAATAAAAGCCACAAAAGCCCTTCTCGAAAAAGTTTTTGCACAATTGTAAAATTGCTTCGGACAACACGACATTTTTGGCATTCATTTCTAAGTGAAGGCTATGGATGAAAAAAAAGGAGGACATAAAAATGTCCTCCTTTTTTTTACCCTTGACAATATCTGTCACAATCACCTCTATCTTTACGCCATAGACAACCTTTAAAATCACAAAAAATGAAAAATGCAATCAATTGGTTTGAGATTCCCGTAACAGATTATGACAGGGCCAAAAAATTCTACACTACAGTACTCGCAATCGATATTACCGACATGCACATGCCAGAGGTAAAATATGGTATGTTTCCGTACGATAATGACAATAATGGTGTGGGCGGAGGCCTTGTTCAGATGGCAGGGGCAACCCCTTCAGCTAACGGTATCACCATTTATCTAAATGGCGGTGACGATTTAAGCGATCCTTTGTCTCGTGTAGAAGCGGCTGGTGGCAAAGTGATCATGCCCAAGACCGATATCGGCGAAAACGGATATATGGCGCAATTGCTGGATACCGAAGGGAATAGAGTGGCCTTCCACTCGTGGAATTAACCAGTAAAAAGTGGATAGTGGATTTTATACAGGTTCACTATCTTTACTTTTGTGACCCAACTATCAAGACTTATCAGTATTCTCACCCTATTAAAATCCAGAAGGGTTTTAACAGCTACCGAATTGTCCAAAAAGTTCGATATTAGCGTAAGAACCGTCTATAGGGACATTCAAAAACTAATAGCTGCGGGTATTCCGGTAATAACTTTAGAAGGCAGGGGATATACCCTTATGGAGGGTTATACGATAGCACCCGTACAATTCACCGAAAAACAGGCCAATGCCCTCATAACGGCCCAACATCTGGTTAAAAACAGTAACGACTCTTCGTTTATCAACGAATTTGAAGAAGCGTTGACCAAAATCAAATCGGTCTTTAGATCTTCGGTCTTAGAGAAGAGTGAATTACTCCACAATAAAATCCATGTATTCAATAATCAACATGAAAATGTATCGAGTAATGCACTGTCTGAAATTCAATTGGCAATTACCCACCTTAATTATATTGAAATCAATTATCGAAAAGCCGATGACCCCACTATTACTTTTAGAAAAATTGAACCTTACGCTCTTTTTTCTACTTACCAAAAATGGATTTTAATTGCATGGTGTCATCTACGAAAAGATTTTAGGGCCTTTCGGGTAGACCGTATTCAACACTTCAAAATACTTCATGGGCAATTTGAAGACCGTAAGTTCAGTATTCAAGATTATTTTGCTTCTTGCCCTTATGATATGTGATTTTTTTTAATTGACATCGTATCTTTATAATTAAAATTGACATATGAACAAACCGTTAGAATATTTTAAATCGAACCTTGGCAAAGACTCCTCACAATCCCCTTCTCCCTTAATGCAATGGTTGAATCCTACTTTGATAAGTGCTGATGCCGGAGAGCTTGAGTTTTCATATAAGGTACGAAAGGAAATGACCAACCCAATAGGAATAATCCATGGAGGCACTACGGCGGCCATCATTGATGATGCCATTGGTGCTGCTGTTTTCTCTTTAGGGGTTACCCATGTGTATACGACCGTAAGCCTATCAGTAGATTATTTTAGTCGGGCCAAAGCAGGTGATACGATTATATCCAAAACCAAGATCATTAAAAAAGGCCAACAGATCATAAATGCGGAATGTGAAGTTTGGAATGCAGATAAAACCAGAATGATCGCTAAGGGTCATTCAAACCTGATAAAAACCAAAATAGAGATATAAATATACCGTACCTAACATTGACATGACCCGTTTCTAACTCCTTCCCTCATTTATAGCTTTTCATAAAGCCGAAAAAACACCCATTATTTAATAAATTTCAAACAAAAGACACCTTTTCCTATCGTTCGCCTAGCAAAAAAGTCCTGTTTGTAATTTTTTTGTAATTTTAAGTGCTATTATTTAAGTATTTACAAATACTATATAGCGAAAAAGAACGTTTATCCCAGAAGTAAGCTTATTCTTACGTTGAAAAGTATACATCATAATAACATACCGATCCCCCAATGATACAACCAGAAGACCATTCCAAAGAAAAAGAACGATTGGCCTCCCTAGAATCTTATTCCATTTTGGATACCTTACCTGAAGAGGATTATGATAACTTAACGGCAATTGCCGCAGAAATTTGTGGCACTCCCATTAGTTTGGTTAGTTTATTGGACAACAAAAGGCAATGGTTTAAATCGCATCATGGTATTGATGCATCTGAGACCCCAAAAGAATATGCTTTCTGCGCACATGCCATAAATTCGGAAGAAGATATTCTCATAGTCCAAGATTCAAGAACCGATGAGCGTTTTCATGACAATCCTTTGGTTACCGGAGATCCTAGGGTGATTTTTTATGCAGGTATACCCCTTTCTACCGAGAATGGACTTCCTTTGGGAACCCTGTGTGTCATAGATCACAAACCAAAATTACTGAGTCAAAGTCAAATCGCCTCGCTCAAAGCACTTGCAAAACAAGTGATGAACCTCCTTAAATTAAGGAAAAGTAAAATACAATTGAACAAGACCATTGCCTCGCTCGAAGAAAAGAATATCGAATTGGAACGTTTTGCCTATATCGCGGCCCATGATTTAAAATCCCCTTTAAATGCCATAAACTCCACCGCTGAAATCTTCTCGGAATACTACCATTCGAGTTTTGATGAAGATGGTAAAAAAATGTTGGGATTCATTAAATCGTCAACAAAAAAACTGAAAGGTCTTATAGATGGACTATTGGATTACAGTAAAAGTGATTCGGTCCTCAAAGAAGAACAGACAACTTTTGAAATCGAGGCACTACAGGAAGATATCAGCGGACTTTTTTCTTTTGACAATTCGCTAAAATTAAAAATAGAAACCCCTCTAGAACGTATTAATACCAATAGAACAGCTTTGAACCAGATTCTGATAAATCTTGTTTCCAATGCCATCAAATACAATGATAAAAACGAAGTAGAAATCAATATTAAAATTGATAAGAATCAAGATTTTTATGAATTTTCAGTAAAGGACAATGGCCCAGGAATTCCAATAAAAAACCAGGAGAAGGTATTTGAAATATATAAAATATTGACCCCAACAGATAAATTCGGTGAAAAGGGAAATGGCATAGGACTGGCAACCGTGAAAAAAATCGTTGAGAAAATGGGCGGATCCATATATCTTGAATCGGACCCGGGAACAGGTGCAACCTTTCATTTTAAACTTAAAAGTGTGGAAAACGAAGCAGGGAAATTAAAAATGGCCTAGTTTACAAAAACCTAAAAATCAATAAAAACCATAACGAAACCGTTATGGTTTTTTGTTTCCAAAATTGCTTTATTCTCTTTTTTTCCCCAGTGACGCCCTCTTTTACTATTTACGTAAAAGAATTGAAAAAGATAGAAATTAGTGGTATCTTCAAAGTACTTAATTCCATTGCCATGAAAACAGATTATAAAAAAATTTACACCGGGGAATCCTTTGTTGCACAACAAATTGTAAGTCAATTACACGGTATGGGAATAGAGGCCATCTTAAAAGACGAAGCTGAATCTGCAAGGTTGGCCGGTTTTGCATCCTCTATGTTGGGGCAAGTTGATGTCTATGTTCATAAGGATGAAGTTGAAAAAGCAAATGCAGTTGTTCAAACAACATAATATAACTACCAAAACATTATTTAAATAGAATTGCTCTTTTAAATCATAATCGTATTGAATGTTATAGGGGATAGAAATATTATTGTTTCATATTCTATGCATTTAAACATTAAATAACATCTATTTATAAGAGAAATGTACCACTCTTGCTTTCTCTATTATCCCTATAAAGTACATAAAAACCTAGAATAATTGATACGTATAAATTTTTAGGTAGTTCCGATTCTTCAATTCTATAAATCATCATGAATTATTTCAATGAAATTGAATAAATAGTAAGAAAAGCGAGAACTAATTTCTTTATTTGCCACTTACCATTCACACAGAAAATATTACGATTCAAATTAGGTTTAATCCAAACTACACAAATTAACAGTCATCAATAAACCAGAGTGTTAAATTAGTCTCTATGCTAATTATTTCCGCAATCCCGTGCTTTCACGACTTATTCGAATCCAATCACCAACTTATAAATGGAGAAAAGTAAAAATTCAAGAGTGTTTTACTTCAAAAGTCAAGTTGGACAATTGTTACTTCTACTCCTTTTTACGATTAGTAGTATTACGGATGTAATATCACAGGATAAACAAATCTCCAAATCAAAATTCACACCAAATCAAATCTGGGAAGAGGGCCTACCATATATAAAAAACTATACCTCAGATGACTACAAAAGCAGTCCCCAAAATTGGGGCTTTACAGAAGGTAGCAACGGTTTCATTTATACGGGAAACACATCAGGCATACTCCAGTTTGATGGGAGCACTTGGGATAGCTATAAGTTGAAAAACGGGAGTCTTGTAAGGTCGCTGGCACAAGGAGAAAAAGAAAAGATATATTATGGTGGGGTTCATGAACTTGGTTATTTACAACCCAATGACATTGGAGAAATGCAAGTTCATTCACTCGTGGAAAACATCCCCCAAGAATATCAAAACTTTGAGGATGTTTGGACCACCTTGGTATTTAACGGTAATACATATTTCACAAGCGATAAGTATCTTTTCAGATGGAATGGTGAAAAGTTTAAAATTTGGGAATCTAAAGAAAAATTCGGGTTTGCCTTTAATATTAATAACACATTATATATAGAAAGTAAAGGAGTTGGAATCCATAAGATTAATGGGGAATCACTGGAATTGATTTCAAACGGGGATATCCTTAAAAACAATACATCCAAAATTGATGTAATGCTACCAAATGACGCAAACAATATTCTTTTTGCTACCGCTAGTGATGGTCTTCTTTTATTTAATGGGAATAATTTAATTCCATTTAACAAAGAAAGCAATGAAGTCTTTTCTAAACATAGAATCTATAAGGCATTTACCTTATCTAACGGAGATTACGCCTTTGCTACCACAACTTCGGGACTGTATATAGTTGATAAAAACGATGGAGTAATCAAGAAAAGATTAGGAAAAAAAGAAGGATTAATCAGTGATGTCTTATTCTCGATATTTCAAGATAGTTCTGGAGCTATTTGGGTTGGAAGTGACAACGGGTTATCTAGAATTGATTGGTCTTCTCCTTTTCGAAGTTTCAACTCATTTAACGGATTGAATGAAAGAGTTAGATCGGTAAGCTACCATAACAACAAGTTTTTAGTCGATAGTAAGGGGCTCCATCAATTGGTGCTGGCCGGAAATAACAATGAACCTCATTTTAAAAAAATCGATGGGTTTAAGAGGAGCATTAAGTATATCGTTCCCTATAATAATGAATTACTGGCTTTTGATTCAGAACATATATATACCTTAGACGGTAAAGGTAAGGCGCATCTCTTAAAATTGCAGGACTGGGCCCTAACCTCATTAGTTCTTTCCCAGGTTGACCCAACAAAGATGTATGCAGGTACGCTTCAAGGTAAACTATTTGAATGTACTTTTTTAAATAAGAAATGGTCAGTAAAACCAATTCTTGAAATTGACGGCGGAATAGAAGGAATTGTTGAAGAAAAAAATGGCAACCTTTGGCTACAAACCTATTTTAAAGGCCTTTATCATGCAAAGTTAAAGCACGAAGAAAGTGTTACGGAATTCTATTTAAAAAAATATGATACCCTCTCTGGTCTTCCAACTTTGACCTATAACTTTCCATATCAATTCAATGATAAAACTTTTGTTACAACACAGGAGGGAATGTATTTTTTCAATAAAGAAAATCAATCTTTTGAAATGGATTCTTTGCTAACCAAACAATATCATAGTAGTGTTGATGCCTTTGGTTTTATGGGGTTAGACAAAAGAGGTGCTATTTGGCAGACCGTTAGGGCCGGATTTGAAAATAAAATATATAAACTTTCTGAAAACCAGTTAATAGAATTAAATGAGTACAAAATATTCAAGGACTTTTCAACTTACAGTATGGAGTTTTTGGAAGATATTGTGCTTTTTACGGGGCCAAAAGGAGTTCTGCTCTATAACCAAAATAAAGAAAGAACATACAAAAAAAACCTAAGTACCAAATTGCGAAAGATATGGATAAACAACGATTCTTTGATTTACGCCGGTACAAACCTCAATAAAAACAAAGAAATTGAAATTCCTTTTAAAAACAACAACCTTAAGTTTGAATACGCCCTTCCTTTCTTTGTTAAATCTGAAACCAATTCCTATCAAACAATTCTTGAAGGTTTCGATAATGAGTGGTCAGCTTGGACCTCACAAACCAAAAAAGATTACACCAATTTACCTGAAGGAAACTTCACCTTTAGAGTAAGGTCAAAAAACATATTTGATAAAATAGGTAATGAAGACACCTATTCATTTACCGTTTTACCTCCTTGGCACCGAAGCTGGTGGGCTTATTTAATCTATGGTCTTGGGGCAATTGCATTGGTATCGTTGCTTATAAATTGGCGATCTAAGGAATTGCAGCGGCAAAATGAAAATCTGGAAAATTTGGTCGCAGCACGTACTACCGAGATACGACATAAAAATGAATTGTTAAACCACCAAACGGAGCAATTAGTTGAGTTAAACGAATCAAAGACCAAACTTTATTCCAATATTACCCATGAGTTTAGAACACCATTGACGGTAATCCTTGGTATGGCGGAAACCCTTAGAACCAACGTTCAGAATCAAAGTTTTGAAGGCGCAAATACCTCTTTAGAAATGATACGCCGCAATGGTAAAAACTTACTGCAATTGGTAAACGAATTGTTGGATCTCGCAAAAGTTGAGAGTGGGGCGATGGAGTTGAATTTGGTGCAGACCGATGCTATACCTTTTGTAAAATATTTAAGTGAAAGTTTTCATTCTCTGGCAGAATCTAAAAAAATAAATCTTACCGTATATTCTGAAATTGATACTTTAGAAATGGATATCGATGTGAATAAAATGGCATCTATTATTGCTAATTTACTTTCCAATGCCATAAAATATACATTAGAGAACGGTAAAATAATTGTTCATCTGAATAAAATTACAACTGGCGACAAAGACCTATTTTCAATAAAGGTACAAGACAATGGAGTTGGTCTTGCCGAAGAAGATATTAATCATCTTTTTGACCGTTTTTATCAGGTTGACAATGAATCATCCCCTAAACAGCCTGGCACAGGTATTGGGCTTTCATTGGTCAAAGAATTTGCTGAATTAATGAATGGCACCATCGCTGTTGAGAGTACCTTGGAAAAAGGAAGCACTTTCAAAGTACTAATACCGATAACGAATAAAGCTGCTAAGACAGTTGATGCCAAAATTACGGTTGAATCTACAACCAAGGCCATTACCCCTACCCTGAAAAAAGAACTATCACCAATCAAAGAAAAGGAATCAAATTTACCATTAGTCCTAATTATTGAGGACAATGAGGATGTTGCACACTATTTAAAAACCTGCCTAAAGGATAAATACAAAACCTTACATGCATTAAACGGTAACGTAGGTATACAAATGGCCTATGAGAATATTCCAGATATTATAATTTCTGATGTAATGATGCCGGGTAAAGATGGTTTTGAAGTTTGTGCAACATTAAAATCTGATGAACGCACCGATCACATACCAATTATATTACTTACCGCTAAAGTTACCACTCAAGATAGACTTACCGGACTAACCCATGGAGCAGACGCATATCTGGCAAAACCCTTTATTAAAGAGGAGTTATTTACACGCTTGGATCAATTGATTCTGGTACGTAAAAAATTAATCGGCAAACTGGAGAAAAATGGATTGGCTTCTTTGTTAAAAGAAAAAGTTGAAAACCCACAGACCAAATTTTTAAAGGAGGCCATCAAAGTAATTCACAATAATTTGGACGATGGCCAATTTGGCCCAACACAATTGGCCAAAGAACTGCATTTTAGTGAATCTCAAATCTACAGGAAACTAAAATCGATTACGGATAAATCCACCGCGATATTCATTCGTTCTGTTCGTCTACAGAAAGCGAAAGAGCTCATCCAAACTACACAAAAAACAATCTCTGAAATTGCTTATGAAGTAGGTTTTAACGATCCTTCCTGGTTCAGTCGTGCCTTTAAGGAAGAATTTGGCTTCCCACCCAGCGACATTTATAAATGATTGATTTTTAATTTTTTACGACTCCACTTCGCATCCTTTTGCAAGTATAGTACAAGGTTTTTCTTTCAAATTCATAATTACTACATGTGATTGAAAAAATGGTTCAAGCCTTATAAACCATACCACAATACATTAGCCCTAACATTAAAACTGGGGTTATGAAAACAATCATTTTATTTTGGAAACGTACGTACAAAACCAACGTATTCATTTATTGTCTATTGGTACTTTTAATGGCTGGCTGCAGTAAAGATGATGCGCCTGCAACTCAAGAAATTATAAAAAGTGCAGAGAATGAACTCATAAGCTTTACATTTTTAGCCAGTCAAAATACCGATATAGAAACCGATGTTAGTGCCAACATCAATATAACATCTAACACCATTACGGTTAACTTACCTAGTGATACTCCGGTAACCGCTTTGACACCGTCTATTATAGTTTCTCCAAAAGCAACTATCAATCCAAAAGGAATACAGGATT
This sequence comes from Maribacter sp. TH_r10, assembly GCF_033101095.1. Classification (NCBI taxonomy): domain Bacteria; kingdom Pseudomonadati; phylum Bacteroidota; class Flavobacteriia; order Flavobacteriales; family Flavobacteriaceae; genus Maribacter; species Maribacter sp. TH_r10. The sequence continues at coordinate 344,686 of NZ_JAWMPY010000003.1, forward strand.
TTACAGATGCCGTTACTTATACGGTTACGGCTGAAGACGGTACAACAAGAAGTTATTCCATCAGCACTAGCAGTAAGAGTAGTGCGAAACAGATAACCAGCTTTGTATTTCTCTTGACCAATAACCCAATTGACGTGAATGTAGTGGCCACCATAGATGAAGAAAACAAGACCATCACCGCAGCAATGCCACCGAGCACCGACCTCTCTGGCCTCTTACCCGAAGTGCAACTATCAGAGCTGGCAACCATAGACCTTACCGCTGCACAAAATTTCACTGGGCCTCTTGAATACACAGTAACTGCTGAAGATGGTAGTACCACGGTATACAATGTAACCATAACCGCACTTTTAACCCAACGACAAATATTACAGGCCATTTTAGATACCAACCCTGGCAATACATTGTCCTGGAATCTACAAAACACGGCAGATTTAGATGCTTTGAATGGTGTTACCACAAATACGGAAGGGAAAATTATAAAACTCAGATTGGACGCTAACCTAATTTCAATACCCCCAGAAATAGGGCAATTGATAGATTTAGAAGATTTGAATATAGCAGAAAACCAACTTACTTCAATTCCAAAAGAAATAGGACAATTGACCAATTTAACACGCCTTCATTTAGGTGATAATCTACTTACGGCAATACCTGCAGAAATCGGGCAATTGATAGATTTATCATCTTTGGTTTTAAATCAAAACGAACTTACTGAACTGCCTCCTGAACTGGCACAATTGACCAACTTAAAAGACCTGGGATTAGGTGATAACCAATTTACTTCGGTACCTCCAGAAATATGGAAATTAATAGGATTAGTAAGTTTAGATTTATCGAAAAATCAACTTACTTCTCTGCCTAAGGAGATTGGGCTACTGACCAATTTAGCATGGTTAACTTTAAGAGATAACCAGCTTTCAGAACTGCCATCTGAGATCGGCTTTCTTATTAATTTGGAAATTTTAAATATTGTAAGAAACAACTTAAGGACAATTCCAATTGCAATACTCAATTTATTGACCTGGAACAATACCAGTATGGAGCTTTCACTTGATGCCGGTATTGAACTGGGAAATTCCCAAAAAGACGCCCTTATCAGTATATATAGCGCTAACCCTGGTAATACTTTAGGTTGGGGGGTAGATAATTTTCCTGAAGTCTCGTTCCATTCTAATGGCGATATAAAGGGTATTACCATGAATAATAAAAAACTTACTAGAATACCAGAAAATATTTCGGCTTTATCAAGATTAGAAAACTTTAATGTAAATAGTAACAATTTAGACAATCTACCTGCTGAACTAGGCGCTATAAGTTCCTTAGTAGTTATAACTGCTGCCAGTAACCAACTTAATACAGTTGCGCCAGAGTTAGGACAGCTAAACAATTTAGCCTTACTAAGTATAACCAACAACCCCATGACAAGTATACCACAAGAGGTTTGTGATCTGCAAATATCTAATGGTGGTATACTAACCATTTTAACAGATACAGGAGAGGGTTGTAACTAAAATAGTCTATTCAATAATACTCCTAGGTTTTGCAAGAATAGTTCAAGAGATACACGGAGTATGTTCTTATAATTGTTTCACAACTTAAACGGTAACAATAATGAAACCAAGAAACACCATTAAATACGCTTTGACCACCCTTATGATAATTGCTCAAACCTTCCTAATACAGGCCCAAGCAAAACGTGATAAAAAGTTGATTCATAAGGCGGTGGATAAAACTCAAACCTTATTTTTTGATGAAGCAGATGCCATCTTCGGAAAAAGAACTGAGGTTGAAAAGGCATACCCCAAATTCAAGATTACAGGTAAGTTAAAAACAATTAACATATCTAAAAAGTTGAATGAAGGTGATAATTTAATTTATAAATTAAAATCTGGGCATACCTTAAATGCAACTGTAAAAAAAGGAAGGATAATTAAATTTAGTAAGGTTGTTGACGGAACATCAACAACCCTATTTTCTACCAGAAAAAACAATACACAGACTTGTTTTAATTGTACAGAACTTTGTCTTAATCCTGTAGATAGTGATTCACAGGATTGTTGGACTATTTGCGAAATGGTTGATTGTTCAAAAGACTTCAATGCTCAAATTAAAGGTAAGCTTGCCCCAACATTAAAATCAGCCCCATCACCTGCAGGGCCAATTCCCATACCCTATCCAAATAGCTCAAAGTTGGATCGTTCGAACCCGTTTTAACCCCAAATAAATGCTTGCACACCAACAATCAACATCTATACGAGGGTAGTCATAATTCATATAATTCTTGAACAAATACATCTAAAACCATGAAAACTACAACGATATTAAAGTTAAAAAGAAACCTAATCGGTTTGTCCATAGGCATTCTGGCATTAGCATTCAGTTCTCCACTACAATCCCAAGTTGTACGGGACCACAGAACAAAAAAAGAGACCGACCCCTATACCAGACTAAAAAACGAAGCTAAAAAAACGGCTGTACAAAAATCCCGAATGTCCCCGATTGAGATTTCCCAAAACGACCCTAATTGGAAAGGAAAGACAAAGGCCGCAATTAAGTTCGTTCCCTTTAAACTCGAAGATAAAAAAGGCAATCCCATTCCACCCAATAGAAAGGTTACCCTAAAAAACGGCAAAGTAATCACTGCGCTACAGTTATTGAATGAAACCAATGCCCTTGAAAAAAAGCTGAACAGCAAAGGGTATAGCCTTAGAATCAATGATGAAAAGGTCGTTTCCAGAACAGTAACGGACACCAAGTTTTTAGATGGCAGAAGGTCTTTGGCCCCTAAATCCATAGGTGCCTTCAAAAAAGAAGCGGAAGTCAAAAAATTCATGAGTTTAGAACGACAGGTGCAAGTGGCTGGCCCATCATTCAATGGAAGGTCACAAATGCTTACGCTAAAACCATATAGCAGCTATACCCAAAGTGAGCGGGACCAAATAAATAAGTATGATTTTTCAAAGGTATCCGGAAAGGTCATCGCTCAAAAAACCACAAAAAGGCGACCTTTTAAAGATTTTAGGACCAAAAGAATAGGCAACCTGGCAAAACTCTATGAAATCAACAAAACGAACAATAAAAATTGGGGCTTTGGCAATCCCGATACCTTTAGAGCCAATCTAGAAGGTTCAATAACCCGTTTTGCGAAAATTTATCCATTTGACCCACAAAACACGGCCAATAACAAGTCTGAGTTTAGGGTAAAGGCTACAAGCAAGGCAACAGGCTCACTTTTAGGGAAATCCATAGACATCCTTAATGCAAGTTGTCAATTCCATGCCCCCTCAAACGTGTCTAAAAAAATGAGTGCCACAATTTCGGTAAAAGCATTGGAGATGAACCTTTTTCCTCCAAATTCTACCACTTTTTCACAGCAAAAATCATTTTCTAAAACCTATGGTAGATCTTTTGATAAATCTTTTCCTTTAAGAGTACCAATTTTGCCAGGACTAGATTTTGTGGGCCTTATAGGTGTAAAAGGCGAAGTAGGATTTGAATATGAAGCAAAAATTGAAAGAACTGTAGCCTCCGTTCATGCCAAGCCATTAATTGATCTAAAAGTCTACGGCGAAGGCGGTCTTAGTCTTATAGGGGTCTTCGAAGGCGGTGTAGAGGCAGAATTAACCTTTATTAAAGGTGAATTAGACTTAAATGCATTCGCAGGCATATTCAGTCAAAATTCTGAAAACATCGTAGTAGGTGTTAATCATTATTTTGGATATGACATTGAAATTTTAAGTGGCACAATAAGCGCTTATGGTGAAGCCTGTTCCCCAATAGATATTCCTTTTATCGATGACTGTTATCGCAAAGAACATGAATTGTTTAAATGGGATGGTTTTAAAGATTCGGGAACTATTACTGAAGGAGGTTTTGAGCCATTTACATTAAAAAATATTGCAAAATATGATGAAACCCCAGTTTTCACCCAAGAATAGAAAACCATGAAAATCATTAAGAATTTAAGTATCATACTTCTTTTATGTCCATTTATTTATGGATGTAAAGGGAGTAGAAGTATGTCCATTTCAAAACAATCCCATTATAAATACAGTGCAGAAAACTTTGGATATAGCAATATAGAAAAGCTCTATAATCCTGATTCCGTAAATGTAAAAACAACCTTTTTCAATAGTGAATCACTACAGTATTTAGAAATGACCCTTCAGAGCGACTTAGAAAAATCAATACTAAAAAAAACTAAGGACAGTATGTTGATCTGTTATCAATTACAAAACCTGAAACTGGATTTAAAAAACGAAGGAATTTCAATTGATCTACATCCGATTCTTAAAGAGTTGATAAAACCGGTATTCGTCTACACAGATGTTCATGGAAAAATCGGTGCTATAAAATTTGATGCTGGGATATCTCAAATAGCAAGAGGTTTATACAAAGATATATTAAGTAGAATGCAATTTGTAAAACCATTAAAACAATCGAAAGATTGGAAAACTACCGAAGAAAACACCTTAGGAACCTATATCGCCGAATACCAAAATGTAGATTCCGATAGTTCAAATAGATTGTACAAGAAAAATGTACTGGACTATTTAACCTACAAATCGAAAAATGAAAATCAAAAAATAAAAACCGATAATAATTCGACTATAGAAACTGATGCATCTGGGACTATTAAAAAAATCAATATTTCAGAAGCCCAAATAATTGTTCGAAATAATGACACCTTAAGCATCTTAGGTTCTAAAGTTTCGGTCTGTATGAGTTCCGAAAAACAGGTGAAAAACGTTGATATTGCCCATCTTTTAGTATTAGAAAACTCTAAAAATTACAGGCAAAAAACAACCTTAAGTGAGGCGTTGTCACATGAGAAAATAAAAGGTACAGCATATAAAGGAACTTTAGGCTCGGATAATTGGGAGACCTTAATTCAAAAATTATCAAAAACCGAAAACTTAACTAACGCTTTAAAGGAAGATCTAATATTAAAGTTTAGAGCACTTTTTTATCTGCAGCCTGAGTATTGCAGTAAGGCTGTTTCTTTCCTTGATAATCAATTAGCTACTTCTAATGAGTTTGTTCTGCTCAGCAAAGCTTTATCAATTACTGAAACCCCTGGTGCTACAAATGCTTTAGCGATACTCATAGATAAGCGTAAAAGTAACGAAGAACTTATGGGAGCATTGATTCCTGTACTAACAACCACTAAATATCCAACAAGCAAGGCTATTGAAGTTTTAAAAAAAATAGGCTTTAGTGAAAGTAAAACACTTGGTTATTTTACAAAATCAATTGCGCAACTCGCATTAGGCGGCATGGCTAAAAATTTAGAACATTCCGATACTTTTAAATCCGAGACTCTGACAAATTATCTTATAGAAAAAATGACATTGGAAAAAGACCCCCTTCAATATCTGTTTGTGCTTGGCAATACAGGTTCTCCTTTAGTATTTCCATATGTAAAATCATTGCTTGAAAACAAACATTCGTCTGAGGAAATAAAACTTGAGGCAGTTTCCGCTCTTAGTCTCATTGATGATGAAAAAGTGTCATCCTACTTAAAACAATTGATGCAAAATAAGAATGTAGCTCTGAAAAACAAGGCAAAAGAAGTTCTTGAATTTCAGGGTAATAATTAGAAATAGGTTAAAAGGAAAGTAACAGAATTTTCGAAAACAATGAAAAAGCTATTTATAATAATGATCGGCGTTTCTTCGATAGGTATAGTTACAGCACAAAAAGGAATAAGTATAAGTAATTTCATTGCTGAAAAGATATCCAGTTCAGAGCTCTTAATTTCAGTTGATTATAGTCTTACTAAAGAAACGGATTCAAAGGATATATTTATTCAGGCAAATCCAGTCATGAAAGATGGTAGATTTATTTATAAAGAGGTTATTATTGATCGTCAACCTTTAGAAGCTAATAATCATCAGGTGAGTTTTAAAATCACCAAAAAACCCGGAGGGAAAGATTTTAGTAGCGAAAGCATTAGGGTATGTGTGACAACAAATAGAAGTATCCTTTTGTGCGAAGTGTTTCCATTTTCATTTATATGGAATGAGTTGGATGTTTCTACTGTAAAGATCGATTCATTTACCTCAAGTGAAACTCAAGTAGAAAAAGGAGAAACCGTGATACTTTCTTGGGAAACAGAGAATGCTTCAAAAGTAATGCTGGGGAAGTTTGGTGCAACAGATTTTCAAGAAGTACCGGCCAGTGGATCGAAAACTCTAGTTATAGATAAAACCTCTGCGTATGTGCTTATGGCAAGTCCTAAATCATCAAAAGGGCCAGCACAAGTAGAAAGCAGCAAACTTCAAATTGAAGTTACTAATAACGAACTTGACATTGGGAGTTTTTATGCAAGTCAACCTACTATTCGAAGAGGTATTGAAACTAAGCTTTTATGGAATGTTTATAATGCCGATAAAGTCACGCTTAACGGTAAAGCAGTCGAGGTTTATGGAGATCTAATCGTATCACCAACAAGTACTACGAGGTATACATTAAAAGCTCAAAAGGGCGATATTATTTTGGAAGAATTGCTAAGCATATATGTAACACCATTTGCTGTACCAAAGCTGTCCGACCCAATATATAGTTTAGAGATTTGTAAAAGAATTGAAACCAAAAATGGATATTCGAAATGTATTTCATCAGATGGTCCTTTTGCAACAGGAGATGAAATTTATATCATGGCGCGATTTAAAAATCTTCCTAAAGGAAATTATTCAGTGAAACGAATAACGTATAGAGGCCTTTATTTTAAAGATAAATGGACTAAAGCACATGAAGAAGAAGGCAGCTTCGACAATCCTGATAGCGGAGAACGCCTATTAACTTTTCTCATTGCCAATCTTGGTGAAGGGGCAAAAAAACTTAAAATAATCTTTAACGATAATAAGGAAACAAGTAGTGAGATTATTTATTGTATCGATTGTTCTCGCATGTGGGAATAAATTAAACTGATGGTGAGAACCAATACAAACGGGACTTAAAAAAATTATAAATTAAACCAGATCTTGACCATTCACGAATACTGCTAGAGATTGCATGAATAGTGAAAACCCTTCTGATTTGTAATGGTTAACCTTGCAACACTTCCCCCATAGATATTTTTCAATTCTAAAAAGTACGGCTGATCATGAAAGATGAATCTTCATACTTAATTAAAAAATTGGTGCGTCAAATTACCATATGCTGTAGTTTGATCGTATTGATCGCCACTATTGCTCTATTATTCTTTTTTGATGTGTTTTCGAAAGAACCGGCACCCTTAGAAGAAACCATGCTCATACCGATAGCATCAAAATATGATATTTCATTATTGGACGATTCCAAAGAAAATACGGCCATTAAATATGGGTATCAACTTTTTGTGAATTCCCCCAAATACATTGGCCCGGATAATGAAGAACCGGATAAGGCATACTCTGGCAATCGTTTGGCATGTAACAACTGTCATTTAAAGGCTGGTACAAAACCCTTTTCCGCACCGCTAATCGGTATCATCAACCGATTTCCACAGTATAGGGGAAGGGAAAACAAAATCGGCACGATCCAGGAACGCATCAATGGCTGTATGGAGAGAAGTATGAACGGTAGTACTTTACCACCTAACGGAAAGGAAATGCAGGCCTTTGTAAAATATTTGACATGGCTCAGCAGATTTACACCTGAGGACGGTAAAATCTTCGGTCAGGGCTTCGTCAAAATCCAAATTCCGGAACGAAAGGTAAACCTAGCTCAAGGAAAAGATGTTTTTGATAAGAATTGTGTTGTATGTCACGGCAAAAACGGACAAGGGGTTAAAATGCCAGATAGTTTCACCTATCAATATCCTCCGCTTTGGGGCAATGATTCCTACAATAACGGGGCGGGAATGACCAGGGTAATTACCGCTGCCCAATTCATTAAGGCCAATATGCCCTTGTTAACCACCTATGACTCGCCCCTATTGAGCGATGAAGAGGCCTATGACGTCGCCGGTTATATTAATCAGCAGATTAGACCCATAAAACAAAATCGGGAATATGATTTTCCTGATTTGAAGAGAAAACCCGTATCTACCCCATATCCACCTTATGCAGATTCCTTTTCAATGGAGCAACATCAAATGGGACCGTTTCAACCTATTATGGCTTTTTATAAAGAAGAATATAATATGAATAAATCTAAATAAATGATTATGAAAACAAAGAAAAATTCGAGAAGAAACTTTATGGGCGCCCTAATGCTCGGTGCCACCGCAAGTACGCTTTCAGTATTAGGGAATTCTGCCTTTGCAGGTATGACCGACTTTGATGAACACCAAATGAACGAGGCCGATGATTGGTTCAAGAATATCAAAGGAAAACACAGAATAGTATATGATGGGTCTTATCCCCACAAGGGTTTTCCGATAATTTGGAACTGGGCTTTTTACCTTTCGAACAATGAGACGGGATCTAAAGACAATGATATTACTGCCATGACCGTATTTCGACATGATGGGATACCTTTTGCCTTTAATTCTTCGCTTTGGAAAAAATACCCATTAGGAGAAATGTTCCATGTAAAAAAAGCCGACGGCACCAATTACGACAGAAATCCTTATTACGAACCACAAGAAGGGGATTTCCCCCTTCCGATCATTCAAGGAATAAAAGACATGCAAGCCCGTGGGGCCATGTTTTGCGTATGCAATTTGGCGATTTCTGTGTACAGTGGTGCCTTGGCCCAACAAATAGGTGCTGACCCAAAGGCAATGTACGACGAATGGATCGCGGCTGTATTACCAGAAGTTCAATTAGTCCCCTCCGGGGTTTGGGCACTCGGTCGTGCACAGGAGAATGGGTGTGGGTACATCTTTGCAGGTGAATAAGTAAAATTAAAAATCTATAAAAATACACGTATGAAAACGATAGTAAATTTAATAATGGTGTGCGTATTCAGCACAATGGTTTTTGCACAGGAAAAACCCGTCAAAATCGTATTTGATGTTACAAGTAGTAATACCAGTGTGCATGAATCCGCAATGCGGCATGTAAAAATGATGTCCAAGGCATACCCTGATTCAAAATTCGAGATGGTCATGTATAGCGGTGCCTACGGAATGGTCATAAAGGGTGAATCAACAGTTTCCGATGAAATGGAAGCACTAGCCAAGAATGAAAATGTAGACTTTGTGGTTTGTCAGGCCTCCTTGAATCGACATAAAATCGATGCTTCCCAACTCGTTGCCGGAGTTAGAGCCGTTCCTGATGGAATATTGGAAATCATTCAAAAACAAGGTCAAGGTTGGGGCTATATAAAAGAAGGGCAATAATCAATTATTTACCCGTCTATATAGGGTTTGGGTCAGATTCACCAAAGTTAGAACTAAGGAATATTGAATAGTATAAAATGGAAACCATAGAGATTTTTGGTTATTTAGGAGCCTTGTTGGTCGGGCTTGTTTTGGGTCTTATGGGTAGTGGGGGTTCATTGATCGCAATTCCCATTTTTACCTACTTATTCCATATCAGTCCGATAACAACAACGGCATATTCGCTCTTCGTAGTAGGTACTTCCTCTACAATAGGGGCACTAAGAAATTGGGAGAAGGGTTTGGTTGATTTTAAAATAGCCTTTGTCTTTGCTATCCCAGCGTTTATCGCTGTTTACGTTGTCCGTAAATATATACTTCCGATAATCCCGATGGAGATAGTCACAATATACGATATCGCGGTTACGAAGGATATGGCGATTATGGTGTTTTTGGCACTAATCATGCTGCTTTGTTCTCTTTCAATGATACGGACAAAGAAGTCGCTGCTTGAACACAAACAACTAAATCGTTACAATTACCCTTTAATAGTATTACAAGGTATCCTTATCGGCTTATTTACCGGTTTTGTTGGCATTGGCGGTGGTTTTTTGATCATTCCCACATTGGTCTTATTGGTAAAACTACCCATGAAGAAAGCAGTGGCAACTTCATTGTTCATTATCGCATTAAAATCATTGATCGGCTTTTTGGGTGATTTGGGGAATCTGGAAATCAACTGGAGTTTTCTCTTAAGGTTTACAGCAATCTCGACCTTAGGTATTTTCCTGGGTATTTACTTTTCTTCCTTTATTAAGGGTGAAAAGCTTAAAACCTATTTTGGGTGGTTGTTATTGATTTTATCCATCGGTATTTTTTACATGGAAGTTTTTACTTAAAGACCTATTGTACAAAAGTTGGATGTCAAAATCAAAACAGTAAAAAAATGATTCGGCCAGAAGATTTAACAGAAGAACAAAATTCGTATGTAATTGAAAAAGAGATTCCGAGAGCAGGTAATCTGCCTTAGGAACAATTAAAAGGTATTTCACAAACATCATGTAGGGTATTAAGGATTATGGAACCACAGATTCAGTGGGTACATGGCTATATAACCGCGGACAAGGTTTATTGTGTTTATAATGCACCTAACAGGGAATGGTTCGTCAGAATACCATTCGACCTAAAGGAAATACTGCTACAGCATTGAAACCATCTTTTTGCCCGCCTCAAATTCCCTGACCAACTCAGCAATGATTTCAGCAGCAGGTTTTATATCATGGATTAAAGCAGAAACCTGACCTATTTCAAGTTCGCCCTCTTCCATATCACCTTCGAACATACCTTTTTTAGCACGGGCCCTTCCCAAAAGTTCTTTCAATCCTTCTTTAGTTGCCCCATCTTCATATGCTTTGACAACATCATGATAAAATTTATTCTTGATCAGTCTTACCGGTGTCAATTCCTTAAGGGTGAGCTGGGTATCCCCTTCTCCTGCCTCAACTACTTTTTGTTTGAACAAATCATGGGACGAAGCTTCTTTACTGGCCACAAAACGACTTCCTATCTGCACACCTTCAGCTCCCAACACCATGCTAGCCAACATCGCTTTACCCGTAGCTATCCCGCCTGCGGCTATTAATGGAATATCGATTTTTTCCTTTACCGCCGGAATCAGTACAAGTGTAGTAGTTTCATCCCTACCATTATGTCCTCCGGCTTCAAAACCTTCAGCTACAATAGCATCTACCCCGGCCTCTTGTGCCTTTAATGCAAATTTGACACTGCTCACAACATGTACCACGGTTATGCCATGGTCCTTTAAATGTCCTGTCCATATCTTTGGGTTTCCTGCAGCGGTAAAAACAATCTTGACCCCCATCTCAATGATGAGTGCCATAAGCTTATCAATATCGGGATACAACATGGGAATATTTACTCCAAACGGACGATCGGTAGCTGCTTGGCATTTTTGAATATGCTCACGCAAAACATCGGGGTACATACTACCAGCTCCGATAAGGCCCAAGCCACCCGCATTGGAAACGGCTGAAGCCAATCGCCATCCACTGGCCCAAACCATTCCGGCCTGAATAATCGGATACTCTATCCCAAAAAGTTCGGTAATTCTATTTTTCATGCTAATACAGTAAATTATAACTCTTAAAATAAACTAGATAGGATATTTTCATTTAAGAAATAACACCTGAGCCTAATAATTCATCATCATTGTACCAAGCTACAAATTGCCCTTCGGTGATGGCGGATTGTTTTTCCTCAAAATCAACATAAAGTCCATCCGCGACCTTATACAAAATGGCCTTTTGCAAGGGTTGACGATATCTTATTCTCGCCATTATATTCATGGACTCCCCTTCTTTCATGGTTAAATCAGTGCGTATCCAATGTAACTCATCGTTTGAAACGAATAAGGTTTTACGATACAATCCCGGATGAGATTTTCCCTGACCGGTATATATGATATTTTCGTCCACATCGGTCTCAATGACATATAAAGGTTCTTTGGTGCCTCCTACATCCAAACCTTTTCGTTGGCCTTTAGTAAAATAATGTGCTCCTTGATGTTGGCCTACAGTCTTACCATCTTCAATGGAATAAACGGGCTTTTTTGAAAAATAAAGGAGTTCCTCTTCCTTGGTATCGAAATCAGGTATCTTTTCATTATATACCCCAAGGCCTTCAGGTACTTCAACAATTACACCTTTTTTAGGTCTTAACTTTTGCTGGAGGAAATCGGGCAAGCGAACTTTACCAATAAAACAAAGTCCTTGGGAATCTTTCTTATCCGCTGTGATCAAATCATTTTCTGCAGCAATTTTACGTACTTCAGGTTTTATGAGTTCACCTATAGGAAAAAGTGTTTTTGATAATTGTTCTTGGGATAGTTGGCATAAAAAATAGGATTGATCCTTATTACCATCCTTACCGGATAATAGACGAAACGTTTCTTCTCCCTTTTCGTTAATAAATGAATCTTTTCGACAATAGTGCCCGGTTGCCACATAATCGGCCCCCAATTGCATTGCTATTTTCATGAAAACGTCGAATTTGATTTCACGGTTACATAGAACATCGGGATTAGGCGTCCTTCCTTTTTCGTATTCATCGAACATATAATCTACAATACGTTCCTTGTATTCAACACTTAAATCAACTGTTTGAAAAGGAATGCCCAACTTTTCGGCAACTATCAATGCATCATTACTATCCTCTAACCATGGACATTCTTCTGAAATGGTAACGGAATCATCATGCCAATTTTTCATAAACAGGCCAATAACCTCATACCCTTGTTCTTTTAAAAGATAGGCAGCTACACTTGAATCCACTCCTCCAGAAAGTCCTATTACAACCTTTTCCATAACATTAAAAAAAGAGTACAAAAATACGAAATTAGGTCTTTTACTCCCAAAATCATGTAATAAGACAGCCTCTTCTAAGAATTATTTTGTTAAACTTTTTACAATTTTAGTTAAACAAAACGCAACCTTTTGTATTATTGTTCATCTTTTATTCAAATAACTTAAACAATATTAGTCGTAACCTTTAAAATCTTCTAGAGATGAAATCAAAAACAAAATTTTTAAACAGCTTTATCCTGTTGCTTATGGCAACGTTCGTACTTTCCTGCTCCGATGACGATGACAATGGTCCGGATCAAATGGAAACCGACCCCGACATGATAGAATTGAACATCGTTGAAACCGCCCAAGCCACCGCGAGTGTTAGTAGCCTCGTTGCCGCATTGGCCAAAGCGGACGAAAGTGCCTCCAATAACCTAATCACCACATTAAGTGATGAAACAACAAGTTTTACCGTTTTGGCACCTACCAATGATGCTTTCTCGGATTTATTATCCAGATTGGATGGTTTTGATTCCCTGGACGATTTCAACACTGAACAATTGCAGAATCTGTTGGCGACCATATTAACCTACCATGTGGTTGGTGACGCTTCGGTAACTTCTGGAGATCTTACCGAAGGACAAGTGGTTACCACGGTTCAAGGAGAAGAACTTACTGTAAGTTTGACCGGAGGTGTATATTTTATGGATGCAGCCGGTGAATCAGCCCAAGTTTCCTTGGCCGATGTTGAAACAAATAATGGTGTAATCCACCTTATAGATAAGGTTCTTATTCCTCAGGCAGCCCTTGACGCTTTGGCCGATGTCTTATTGGTTTCCATCACCGACTTGGCCATAAGCACACCAACATTAAGTAATTTAGTTGCTGCCTTACAAGCTGCGGATGGGGATTTACCTACCGTATTGGCCGGAGAAGGTCCGTTTACGGTTTTTGCTCCTACCGATGATGCCTTTGCAACTTTCTTGTCCGATAACGGATTCGCAAGTTTAGATGACGTTCCAGTAGACGTACTGACCCAAGTATTATTGAATCATGTAGTAAGTGGCGCAAATTTTTCAACTGATTTAACTGCAGGATATATTTCTACCTTTTCCACTGCAGGGGTAGGAGGCAATAATTTGAGTATGTTGGTAGACCTAACCAGCGGTGTGACCCTTAATGGCGTTTCGTCGGTCTCAGCTGCCGATGTTAAAGCCTTGAACGGAGTGGTACATATCGTCGATGCGGTTATTGGTCTTCCGAATATCGTGGACCATGCGGTAGCCAATTCCGATTTAAGCGAATTAGTAGGTGCCTTGACCGCTGATGGCAATACTACCTTTACAACCTTGCTATCCGATACAGAAACCGATTTTACCGTTTTTGCTCCCGTTAACGCTGCTTTTTCAGCCTTTATGAATCCAGATGCGAATGATTTGAACGCCATATTATCTAACCATGTTATCGCAGGAGCAGCCGCTTTCTCTAGTGGATTAACAAATTCTTATGTATCTACGGCTGCAATGAATGCCGATGGGGACAACCTAAGCATGTATATCAATACGGATGATGGCGTTACGATTAATGGCACTAGCAATGTTGCAGCTGCCGATATTGTGGCCACCAACGGTGTGATACATGCCGTGGATGCAGTAATTGATTTGCCTACCGTTGTGACGTTTGCTGTTGCCGATCCTAATTTTTCTACCTTAGTGAGTGCTTTGACAGAATTGACACCTGCAACTGATTTTGCTGGTATCTTATCTAGATCTGAAGGAGGAAACACAGACGGTATAGACCCCGATTTTACGGTATTCGCGCCAACAAATGAAGCTTTTGCCGCATTGGCCGCCATTCCAGAGGAAGATGTATTAACACAGGTTTTATTACATCACGTAGTTGCCGGTGCCAATGTTCGCTCTACCGATTTAACTCCGGATGGAAACACTATGGCCACAACATTGGAAGGTGACAGTATGACGATTACCCTACCAGGTACAGGAGAGAATATCGCTGATGTAACCGATGGTGCCGGAAACATGGGTATCGGAATAATTGCAGTAGATGTACAGGCCAAAAACGGCGTAATACATGTATTGAACCAAGTAATGATTCCTGATACTACTAATTAAACATTCTTAGATAAGTAAAAGCTACTAAATGTGGCTTTTACTTATTTAATAACAAAAATCTGTCAATTTAGGGATTAGAACGAATAATTCTGGATTCAACGATTATAATGAAGATAAAAGTGATGAATTCAAAATGATAACCTCCCCCTACAGATTTTAACCCTTTTAGGCCATTAGTCAGGTATTTAGGTTAGTGATTGATTATTGGTTATTTAAAACTTCCTCGTTTCAAGTTTGAGCATTTTTCATACTTGGACTTGGGAGTTTTTTTATTTAATGTTTACCTCGTTAATGGACATACGAATTACCAAACATCATTACTAGTTCCTTTAACATACAAAACTCGGCCCTTTACAACTAATAATTTCCCAGACTGTTAATATGTCACATATTTGTAATCCCAAATCTTACCAAACTAAACCATGGTAATGCCAAAAGCCCCGACTCAATGTCAGGGCTTTTATTCTTATAATTATTTTGGATTTACCCCCTATCTACATTTAGTAACAGAGAGCAAATTTCAGAAGTCTATTTTTTACCTGTTTTCTTTTGTTCTTCGGCCTGCTCCATCATTTCACGCATCTTACGCTGAAATTTATTTTCCTTTTTGGGCTTCTGTTTATTCTCTTGGATCTGGGCATGGATCTTATCATCATCCAATATAAAGTTTTTGATGACCAACATAATACCGATGGTAATCAAGTTCGATACAAAATAATACAAACTCAAACCACTGGCATAGTTATTAAAGAAGAACAACATCATGAACGGCATTAGGTACATGATGAATTTCATATTGGGCATACCAGGTTGTTGTGGCATATTCTGCCCTGTGGTCATCATCATATAAAAGAAAATAGCTACGGATGCCAAAATGGGGAATAAACTTATATGGTCCCCATAAAAAGGAATAGAGAAACCTTCCGGAAATTGATAAATAGTATCGAATGAAGAAAGGTCATCTGCCCATAAGAATGATTTTTGACGCAATGCAAATGACGTTGGGAAGAACATGAACAACGCATAGAATATGGGCATTTGCAAGAATGCCGGCACACAACCACTCATAGGACTCACCCCGGCCTTGTTATAAAGCTTCATGGTTTCCTGTTGTTTTTTCATGGCATTATCCTTGTACTTTTCACCGAGTTCAGTAATCTCAGGTTTAAGCACCTTCATTTTAGCCTGGGATAAATAAGATTTATACGTTACAGGAGACATGGCCAAACGAACCAATATGGTCATTATAACAATGGCTATCCCATAAGGTAAATAAGAACTTAAGAAAGTGTAGAATGGAGTGAAGACATATCTATTGATCCATCCGAAAATACCCCACCCAAACGGAATGGAATCCTCAAGACCCAGCTCCTCATAATGTTTTAACACATCTACATCGGTAGGGCCATAGTACCAATGCATGTTTTGGGAAAGTTCTCCCCCGTTCATCTCTAAGGGTACCTTGGAATCATAAACTTTGGTGTAACCGAAGGTTCTGCTTTCTTCCTCGACCAAGTTCTGAGATGACAATTCGGCTTTTTTAAAATGTTCCTCAGTAGCTAGGATAGAGCTGAAGAAATGTTGACGGTATGATAACCATTTCACATCCTCTTCTGTTTCTTCATCATCCTTTCCTTCGGAGAGCTTACTTATTTTTCCGTCTTCATGATTGTACGTTAGCCTAGTATATCGGTTTTCATATTGAATACTTTTGGAATGTCGGATTCCTTTCAATTTCCATTCCAATTGAACAGGCTTACTACTGTTGATAACCCCATTCAAACCTTGTGAACGAATAGTAAAATCAACCAAATAATCATTCGGTTTCATTTCATAACGGTACTCCAAATACTTATCGGCTGCGACCTTAGCTTTCATGGAGAGCACCTGATTGTCCCCATTTTTACTCATGGTCGGTTCAAAATACAGGTCTCTGGTATTGAGTACACGATTATCAGATGTAGTAAAATTCAAACCAAAAGAAGCATTCCCATCCTTGACCAAATAAACCGGAACAGAATCAAAGGTTACGAAATTTCGCATTTTGGCCTCTATGATCTCTCCACCTTTATTATCTATCTTCAGGGTAACCAGTTCATTCTCCAGCGTAGTAATCCCGTCATTAGGCGTTGTATAACCAAAAGCCCCGATAGCACCTTTATAATTGGCAATAGCGGTAGAGTCTTGAAGGTCTATAGCTATAGGAGCTTCCTCTTCGGACAATAGCGGTGTTTCTTCTTTTTCAGCTTGGGCCTCTACTTGTTCCTGTTTTGCTTTTTGGGCTTCAAGTTCTTCGGGAGTTGGTCTGTTTTGGTAAAACATGAAAACAAGTATCCCAAAAATCAGTACAAAACCTATTATAGAATTAATATCTAACTTCTTTTCTTCCATTTAATTTATTATCAAAATTATAATCCATAAATAAGGTCATCACGTTTTAAAAAAAGTTGAAACCCCTATATACTACAGATTTAATCAGTCAGCAAATATATGCCCAAAAGCGCAGATTATGCCATACTGGCATTACTTTGTTCTTTTTTGTGAATTAATGCAGCCTTAACCAACCCTACAAACAAAGGGTGCGGATTTGCCACTGTACTTTTGTATTCCGGGTGGTATTGAACACCTATAAACCAAGGATGATCGCCTAATTCCACAATTTCTACCAACCCGGTATCCTTGTTTATACCCGAAGTTTTAAGTCCGGCTTTTTCCAGCTGTTCCTTATATTTATTATTGAACTCGTAACGATGGCGATGACGTTCAGAAATATCAGTGGCCCCTTGATATACTTCCTGCACCAAGGTTCCCTCTTTTAAATGACAGTCCCAGGCACCCAATCGCATGGTCCCCCCTTTATTGGTAATTGTTTTCTGCTCTTCCATTAAACTGATAACGGGATCGGGCGTACTACCATCCATTTCTGTAGAACTGGCCTTTTCAAGTCTCAGAACATTGCGGGCAAACTCTATTACGGCCATTTGCATACCCAAACAGATTCCCAAGAACGGAATTTTATTTTCCCGGGCGTAACGCACGGCTTCTATCTTGCCCTCTACACCTCGCTCACCAAATCCTGGGGCAACCAAGATACCATCAAGGCCGCCTAATGTTTTCACGATGGTTTTTGAGGTAATATGCTCCGAATGTATAAAACGTACATTGACCCGAACTTCGTTTACAGCCCCCGCATGGATAAAAGATTCTAAAATTGATTTATAGGAATCCTGTAATTCAACATACTTACCTACCAAACCAATGGTGACTTCATGTTTAGGGTTTTTATGTCGATGCAAGAACTCATCCCACTGTTTTAAATCTGGGGTTGTTGAATCTGACAAGGCCAGTTTTTTCAAGGTCACGGTATCCAAACCTTCTTCCTGCATTAATTTTGGCACGTCATATATAGTGGAAGCATCTATGGATTGAATTACAGCTTCGCGCCTAACATTACAGAACAACGCCAGTTTATTCTTTATTTCGTCGGATATCTCATGCTCGGTTCTACAAACTAGAATATCTGCCTTAATTCCACTTTCCATCAATGTTTTGACCGAATGCTGGGTTGGCTTGGTCTTTAATTCGCCTGCAGCTGAGAGATAAGGCACCAACGTTAAATGGATAACTATGGCATTATTGTCGCCCAGCTCCCATAATAACTGACGTACGGCTTCGATATAGGGCAATGACTCAATATCACCAACAGTACCTCCTATCTCTGTAATTACAATATCATATTCCCCACTTTTACCGAGTATTTGAACCCGTTCTTTAATTTCATTGGTAATATGGGGTACCACTTGGACCGTTTTTCCCAAAAACTCTCCCCGCCTTTCTTTTTCTATAACGCTTTGATAGATTCTACCTGTTGTCACATTATTGGCCTGGGATGTCTTAACATTAAGAAAACGCTCATAATGCCCAAGATCCAAATCGGTCTCGGCACCATCATCGGTTACATAACATTCCCCATGTTCATATGGGTTCAAGGTTCCTGGATCAACATTGATGTAAGGATCTAATTTCTGGATGGTCGTTTTGTAACCCCGTGCTTGAAGTAATTTTGCCAAGGAAGCGGCAATAATCCCTTTTCCTAAAGAAGAAGAAACCCCACCGGTTACAAAAATATATTTGGTTTGTGACATGAAGCGTTCGATTGTGTTCGTAACGCAGGCAAAAATACAAATTGCATTAAGAAATCGCAGGTATTACTTAGGAAATTCTTTTTGAATTTTACGTATAAGAGGTTCTAAACCATTGATTTTAATTTCTAACATGGATTGCAGTAAGGTTCCCAGCTTTCCTTCAGGAAAACCTTTTTGTTTAAACCACACCAAATAAGGCTCTGGCAAATCTACCAAATAGCGATTCTTGAATTTACCTATGGGCATCCTATAATGGGCAAGCTCTATAAGTTTCTCGTAATCGGGTCTAACCTCCATAATACAAATTATACTAAAAGAATTTGGCAAAAGATGCCACTATTGCTATACAAGCTCAATGACGTAAAGCATCCTTAATTTTATTGTTCCAAAGCGATTGTTGTACGCTATCCCGGGAGAAATTGGTTTGCTGATCATAAAGGTCTTGGTAAACCTCGAGTTCCTCAAGTATTTCCCGATAAATCAATTTAACCTCTTCTTTTACATTTTCGGTAAAACTACTCTTTGCCAAACGATCTCTCATCTTCTGTGCATACAATTCGGAAATATCAAAATGTAATTGTTCATGACCTAAGATGAACGTATCGCATAAATGGGGCTGGTACCATGATTTGTTGGGATAAAAATAGGTTGTCACCTTAAAATCGACCTTTAATTCCCCATTTTTATACAGGGTTGAGAAGCGATATGTAATTCCACTGGCCGTAACGGCCGCTGCCCGATCATTTTCTGGCACCCTACCCTTAAAATCGGCCCAAGTCAACTTGCGATCCGCACTCCATTCAATGGTTTCATACTCTTGTGAATGACCCATGAAAATGCCGACAAAGCATATCAAAATGTATTTTACAAAACCCAATTGAAGGTAATAACTTTTTCTATATCTGGATGTAGGCTATACAAAACGGGACAGGTTCTTGCCGTATTCTCCAAAATTTTACGATGCTTATCCGTAATATCGGTCGGTAGTTTTAAATCAACTTCGATTTTAGAGATCCTACGGGGGTCAGCGGCCATATGTTTGGTAACCTGAGCGGTGGTATCAACCATATTTATTTCCAAGTCCCTTGCCTTTATTCCCATCATGGTCATCATACAACTGGCCAAACCCGTCGCGACGGTATCGGTTGGGGAAAAAGCTTCCCCCAAGCCATTGTTATCTATAGGAGCATCGGTAATAAAGGTGTCCCCAGAACGTACATGCTCGCATGTTGTTCGTAAATTTCCCGTATAGATAACTTTTGAAGTCATAATCAATTTTTTGCCTCTACCACTCTAAGACTATCAATAGTCATGATATAGGACGCCTGATTAAAGTACCCCGAATGTAAGTCCTTCTCATATGAAAATTTATTCCCGGTATATTCGGTTTCACCGATAATCTTAGAAACATCCATCAAATTGTTCTTATAGGCCAATTTTAAAAGCAAGTCATATGTTAGATCGAAACCACGAACCGCATAACGATCGGGCACATCACCAAAACGTTTCGAATATGCCTTAACAAAGGCACTATTAGCCACTTCTCGATAAACTGAAGGATAAGTAAAGTTAAGATTCGACAAATGACTTCCGGAAATGATCTCATTATCGAATGCCTTGTTCTTATCGGTAGTGAACATACGTACCTTTATCTTTTCCTTACTTGACTCCGCATTTAACAAAGAAGCCTCAAAAGCATTTAAAATGGAGACAACACTCGCAATCAATTTAAAATTCCCTGTTTCAACAAAAACCCAATTCTCAACTTTTTCTGACAACATCGTTCCCAACTTATCCCTATTGATCCCAATGTTCTTTTTCTCCTCTTTCACCTCAAGAACCTTAGCAGTAGTGAATTTTTGTAAAATCATGGCTTTGGCCGCCTGGCTTTTTTCATCAGCAATGATTATTATATTCTCATCGGTAATCTTTTCCTCTACGAATTCTAACATTTTGGTTCGTAAAACCTCATCGGAAGTATACGAAAAATAAACATTGCCCAAACTTAGGTCACTCTGTGCCGGGATAGGGGCAATAACCGGAACGTCATATTGGGAAGCCCTTACCGCTACCTCTTTCAACGAAGGAAGATCTAATGGACCTACAATTGCGCTTACATCAGCTAAATTTTCCTTTAAAAGTATTTCTTTGGTCTTTGCCAGATCCAATTGATTGTCAAAGGTCTTAACATCTACGGACACTCCCAATTTTGAAATGGAATCAATTGCCATTAAAGCTCCGGAGTAAAGTCCTAGGCTATATTTTAGGCTATTCCTGTTCTCTATGGTTTCCATAACATCTTCCTTGTCTTTTAGATCCAGACGGTCCAATCTAAAAGGCAACAAAAACATTATTTTTGGATGGTTCATGGGATTTATACTATCCAATAGATCTATTTTATCCAACACCAAGGAATTACGCACTTCAAAATTTCCTTTCTGGTCTTTAGGTAATTTCAATACCATTCCTGCCTTTAGCCCATCTTTTAAGTCAGGGTTCAGATCTAAAAGCTCTTTATAGGTAACACCGAATTTACGGGTTAATGAAAATTCGGTCTGCTTTGGCTTTACCTCATAAAAATTGAAGTTATCGGTATTCACCTCTCCTGGATCGGCCTTTTTCTCTGGAATACGAATGACCATTCCTTCTTTTAATCCACCACGTTCCGCTATTTCAGGATTCAACCGTACGATTTCATCCGATTTTACATTGAATTGTTTTTCCAACCGGTAAAAATTCATTTTCGGCGGAACGGTATAGGAAAGGTACAATTGCGTTTCTTGACCCTTAATGGTACTTCCCGGCAATTTCGGCATCTTAATCTCTTGACCTTCTGCCAAATAGTCCGTAGTCTTTGAAAGACCAGGATTCAAAACCAACATGCTATCTATAGTAATACCATATTTATGGGCGATACTCCATCGGGTTTCCTTTGGGGCAACGGTATACATTTCAAAGTCTTCCTCATTAATAGCTGCAACATCTTCAGGTTTAACCCTTTTATACTTAGGTATTTTAAGTCTCATTCCCTTTTTCAACTGGGAAGAATATAATTCCGAATTATATCTTTTTATGTCGTCCTCGGTAATATGATATCGCTGTGAGATACCATATAGGGTTTCCCTTTTCCGAACTTTATGTTCAGTAAAACCAATAGGTTCTTCCTGTTCCGGCTTCTCATTTACAACAACGGGAACTGATTGTTTTTCTTTGGCCTGTTCGGTAACCTCAGTAACCTTTGCCCCAATAGGAATCACCAAAATGGTATTCGCCTTTATGGCTTTACCCTGTTGAACCTCCTTATTATATGAAAGGATCGTGCTAGGAGTAACTTTATATTGCTTGGAAATGCTTTCCAACGTTTCTCCTTTTTTAACTGCGTGGGTGGTAAATTTTTGGGCCATTGCAGTACTTCCTATAAAAATAAAAAGAAGCAATACAATACTATTCTTGAAAAACTGATTCATATCTATTCCCATTCTATCGTGGCCGGGGGCTTAGAACTAATATCATAAACCACTCTATTAACACCCGGTACCTTGTTTATTATCTCATTTGATGTTTTCTGTAAAAACTCATAAGGCAGATCTACCCAATCGGCAGTCATACCATCTGTACTTTCTACGGCCCGTAAAGCTACACATTTTTCATATGTTCTTTCATCGCCCATTACCCCTACACTATTTACGGGTAAAAGCATGGCTCCGGCCTGCCAAACTTTATCATAAAGTCCCCATTCCCGTAATCCATTGATGAAAATGGCATCGACTTCTTGCAATATAGCTACTTTTTCAGGGGTTATATCGCCCAATATCCTAATGGCCAAACCTGGACCTGGAAATGGATGGCGACCCAATCGGTCACCACTGATCTTCATACTTGCACCAACCCTTCTAACCTCATCTTTAAATAACATTTTTAGTGGCTCTACCACTTTCAATTTCATATAATCTGGCAATCCCCCAACATTATGATGGCTTTTGATGGTAGCCGAAGGCCCTCCCGTTACAGAAACAGATTCAATGACATCAGGATAAATGGTACCCTGTGCCAGCCATTTCGCATCTTTGACCAAATGTGCCTCATCATCAAAAACATCGATAAAGACCTTACCTATGATCTTTCTTTTCTTTTCGGGATCACTTTCCCCTTTCAATGCATCCAAAAAGCGTGCCGAAGCATCTACCCCTTTTACATTCAATCCCATATTCTGATACTGATCCAGTACCTCTTGGAATTCATTTTTACGCAACAATCCGTTATCAACGAAAATACAATGAAGTTGTTTCCCAACAGCTTTGTTCAACAAAACCGCTGCCACTGTTGAATCAACGCCTCCAGACAATCCTAGGATAACCTTATCTCGGCCTATTTTTTCCTTTAATTCCGAAACGGTCTTTTCAACAAAGGCATCTGGGGTCCATGTTTGCTCCAATCCTGCAATATGAACAAGAAAGTTCTGTAATATAATTTTACCTTGGCTAGTGTGATAGACCTCAGGATGAAATTGTATGGCATAGGTATCTTCCCCTTCAATACGGAACGCTGCATTTTGAACATCTACGGTATTGGCCAGTACAACAGCATTTTCAGGTAATTCCTGAATGGTATCACTATGGCTCATCCACACTTGGGAACCACCGATAATACCATAGAAGAATGGCTCATCGCCTTTAATATTGGTCAGCCTTGCCCTCCCATATTCCCTTGTATTGGATGGCTCTACCTTGCCCCCGTTGAAATGGGCCAAATATTGGGCCCCATAACATACCCCCAATAACGGCAACTTTCCTTTGATCCCGGAAAGATCAGGATGGGGTGCATCTTCAGAACGTACTGAAAATGGGGAACCCGAAAGAATGACAGCTTTATAGCTAGACAAGTCTTTAGGCACTTTATTATACGGTTTTATTTCACAGAAAATGTTGAGCTCCCTCACCCTTCTAGCGATGAGTTGTGTATACTGGGAACCAAAATCGAGTATTAGGACGTTATTTTGCATGGGCAAAAATAGTAAAATGGAAATTTTGTGAAAGTATATGGAACGTATATTTATTCAAGAATTAAAAAACTTATAAACAGATTCGGCCTAACAAGTCAAAAAAACCAAGGATAAAAGCAACCTTTACCAAACAAACCGGATAAATATTGGATTTTGTACACATTACTTCGGTATTTCGATGACCAACACCACCAATTTGGAAAGAAAATTCCTTATCTTTATGTAACAACAAACCTTTTGGCGATACTGCCTTACAAGAGCATATTCTTATGATTTTGAATTGAAATTGCGCGCCGTCCCAGATGCTCTAAAAGGAATTCTGCCAAGTCGAGATGTACATTGATTATTTATAAACATAAACCTAAATAATATGCAGACAGAAGCAGTATATTCAAGCGACCTTAAATTTAATTTAGAGATTTGGAAACGGGAATTGAAATTTCATATGTCCGAATTGGAAATGTTTCAGGAAAAACTGGATGAAATAGCAGGAAGGGAAGATATTGACAAATCGTCATTGGAACTCGAAGGCTTTCAGAACAGGATTTTGATCGAGCGTGATGCAATTGGTAAATTATTGCATCGATGCAGGGCTAAATTAGGAAACCTACATAGTGCCGACCATTATAAGAACATCGACGGTCAACTACAGTATGAAAAACGCTCTTTATATGACGACCTTAAACATTATATAAAGTTACATTACGATTTCAAGGAAGAAATCATGGACTTCTTTTCAAAGTGGCTTTAAGCTAAAACTTCATTTAACGACCTTTCTTTGAAAATGAAAAAGCCTCGACCCTACATCGAGGCTTTTTTAATCAAAATCAAAAACCAACCTAAACACATGAACGAATTGATTGTTAAATTAAATTTTCCAATTCATAGCAATTACAACTATAACAACCATCATTTGAAATACCCTACTTTTTTTCGGAAAAATAAATTTCAACTGAAACAAAATTGCCTTAAAACGTTCAAAAACACTCTTTAAACCCCAAGTATCCAATATTTATAGAGCTATTTACATGCTCTTTTTTTATCTTTATAAGGTCATTATAACCATTAACCATGCAGAGCATTTTTGAAGAAATACTATCGGAACTACAGAATGGCGCCAAGGACCGGGAACATCCCTATCATTATTTCACTATCGCCACCCTAGGGGTAGATAAATTTGCCCGACTCAGATTAGTGGCCCTTAGAAATGTCTCTAACGATTTAAAATTGACTTTTTTTACCGATAAACGCTCTAAAAAAGTCTTGCACATTAAAGAAAACCCAAGAGTCAGCTTGTTGTTTTACCACCCGGAAAAACTTCTTCAATTACGTATCGAGGGGATGGCCACGATTAATTCCGACCAGTTCCAAATTCAAAAAACCTGGGAAACCATCGGTAATGAAGCTAGAAAAGATTATCTGACCACAGAAGCTCCGGGAACTACCATCACCAACCCTGAATCCGTAGAATATTTAAAGGACGGGGATTATTTTTCCATCGTAGATATTGAACCCTTTCGTATTGAGCGATTAAAACTTAATACCGAAGGGCACAGAAAAACCAAATTCAATAAAAAAGGTGATAAATGGACTAGTGAACATTTGGTTCCTTAACCCATCTTCACTCCATCGATTGCAAAATCGCGACAATGTCCTCAATAGTAGTATCCGGATTAATAAAACAAAACCTTGCAACTGTTTCCGGGATTCCATTTATTTTCCATGTGGTAGGTGTCACCAAGGCAAAACCTTCTTTATGGTTCTTATACGTCCATGTTCTATAATCTTCCGGGGACCAACCTTTACGTCTAAACAGTACACAGGATAGACTGGGCTCACGTACCAACTCCAATTCATTATGATCCGTTATAAGTTCCCCGGCCAAGTTTGCCAATTTCATACCTTCTTCCACCGCCCATCTATATTTATCTGTACCATGCATCGCCAAAGAAAACCACAGAGGCAATCCCCTTACGCGTCTTGTTAACTGTATTTGGTAATCCGCAGGATTGAAACCTCTCGCCCCTTCATCCTTGAAAATCTCTAGGTAAGAGCCTTCTTGTGCATGTGCCTCTTTGGCCAATTCGGGATTCTTATAAATTACGGCCCCACAATCATAGGGTGAAAAAAGCCATTTGTGCGGATCTATCGTAATACTATCCGCTTTTTCAATTCCACGGAACAAGTGCCTTACAGAATCTGCAGCTAAAGCACCACCACCATAAGCAGCATCTACATGAAACCATAAATTCTCCTTTGCACAAACTTCTGCCACGCCTTCTAAATCATCAATAATACCGGCATTTGTAGTACCTCCCGTGGCCACAACCGAAAATAATCGTTTGCGCTGATCTGGATCCAGACCAGCAATTTTTTCTTTTAACATGTCTGCCGTCATTAAATCCTCTGTCTCAACAAGAAGAACATCGGCATCAATGACTTTTGCCATTGCCTTAATAGATGAATGGGCGCCTTCAGAAGTAATGACCAATGCTTTCACATTACGGTTCTCAGGATTTTTTCGCCAATTTTCCCTGGCCGTGACCATTGCGGATAAATTGGCCGCCGTACCACCGCTGGTAAAAACCCCAAATGCCCCTTTTGGTAGTCCAGTAAGGGAAACCAGCCATTTCATGGCCTCATTTTCACAGAAGATACCTCCTGCACCTTCCATCCAATAAGCACCATGGATACTTGAAGCCGAAGTTACCAGGTCGAACATGATAGCCGCCCTGGTAGGAGCTGCCGGCACAAACGCCAAATGCCTTGGGTGATCAATAGGTACGGTAGCTTTCACCAATACATCTTTAAAAAGGCCAAAGGCATTCTCCCCTCCTATACCATCAGCAGTTATGGTCTCACCTACCAATTCACGGAGTTCTTTTTCACTCTTTGGTTTACCCAATTCCGGTGAAGTATGTGTCATTCTATTAATGGCGTATTTCATGACATCCAATGTCATTTCAACCACTTCAATATCTATATTATGCATTAATCTAGTTTTAAATCAACTTATTCAGGGAGTATACAAGTTCCCATCAAACTTTACAATAAACAAGGTATCCCTTTCTTTTCCGAAATTCAGGATACTGTCGAGCACCTTTTCATTACCCGTTACATCCCTTTTTAACATCACTTCTACCCCTTCTATATTCAAAAGCTTTGATATGGGCAAAGAAAAATCATCTTTTGCAAAGACTTCCTTCTCAGGGTTGAGTAATTTGACATTTCCTGCGTAGGTGACATCTGGCAGCATCCATATTTTATCATCGTACTTCTTTTCGAGTACATCATTCAAGGGCTCAAAACCAAAATGTACCGAAGACGGAATCCCCATTACCTTTTCTACCGGTGTCCGCAATACTTGGAAACCGACCACAATAAGAAAAAGGACAAATCCATAAGAAGACCATTTAGTGACCGATTTAAATTCTACCGAACGCATAAGCAATACCATAAACGGCAACACCAATGGCAACAACCATCTTTCTTCTACCTTTTGCACGTTCAAAACAACAAAAAAGAGTACTAAAACAGCCAATTGGGCAAGGGCCATTTTAGCCAAACAGTCTAGTTCGGGTCTTCTGAATCGAATCTTTTTCAAAGAAAATGTCAAAATAAAAACCGCCATTAAAGGGGCTATCAATCTTAACAAATTCAAAAGTAAGGAAAACAACGGACCTATTATGAATATGCCTTCACCACTTTCATTCTGTGTTTTTATACTCACACTTTCCCCCAGCTCGGACGCATAACCCCCAGGTCCTAAAAGCCAATAAAAATGAGGTAATGTAAGCGCCAAAACAATGAGAAAGGCCAAAACCATCTTTTTGCTGCTTACCACTTTTCGTAGGGACTCATCAAAAAACAATGTTGCCCCAAGTGCTGCCAAAAAAAGCACATAATTGTACTTGGATAAGATTCCGATACCCACCACCAAACCTAAAAGCGCATAATTTTTCCATGTTTTGTAATGCACCAATTGTTGTAGGACTAAATAAGATACGACCACAGCTCCACATAACAAGGAAGTATGGGAAAGTCTTCTAAAAGTAAAATCAATAAATACAGGAATCAAAACCAACCCAAACACCACCAACTCGCTCTTTTTACTGTCTTTGATAACCTTACGAGCAAATTGCCAGACCAACAATAATATACATGCGAAAATTACCCCTCTAAGTAGTGAAAATGATATTTTATGACTACCGAATATTTGATTTACACCATATTGCAACCAAGTGTACAAGGGCGGTTGATCATCATAGCCCCACCGCAACCATTGTGAATAATAAGCCTGTTCCGCATCTTCGAGCTCCAATGCGGATTTAAAAAAAGTAATACCGGTAATGGCGAAAAACGATAAAAAGGAAAGTATTTCTATTCGATTTATTGAATTCTTTCCCAAGGCCATAAATCTATTCTGCGATTAGTATCACGAATTCCAATTTAAGTGGGTCCAGTGCCTTGAACAACATGGGTATCAACCTTTGGCCAAATTCTAGATACAATTCGGAAAAATTGAGGTTACGTTCTTGTAACGATTGCCCCGGGAACAATTCGTCCTGAAGTTGGGTCATTCGTTCTACATGATCCTTAAGTTTGCGTTTTTGCGCTTTGAGCAAGCGATTTTCCAATACATCCAAACCCTTTAATTGCTTAACTTCCTGTGCTTTAACCGCTCCTAAAAAAGACGCGTCGGTTTTTGAGGCAATATCGTACATAGACTTGAATTGATCCTTCAGAAATTTCTTCTGAGGAGAGAAATCAATATCTATATTTGAGATTTTCCTTATTTTCTTATTGATGAAATGGTTTCGTTTTAAAAACAGGTCGGCAACCGATAAGTTCATCTTATCCAATTTCTGCCGTTGTTTTTCAGTTATGACAATAGCTGAATTTCTGGGCAATAAAATGGGAAAGGTAACTCCCATGGCATCGAATGAAGCCTTTAACTCCAACCAATAGGCCAATTCCCCTCCTCCTCCAATATAACAGAGGTTCGGCAGAATGATTTCCTGGTATAACGGACGTGCAATTACATTGGGCGAAAATCTTTCGGGATACGCTTCCAATTCTTGTAACAACCCTTCCTTACTGAACTTAATATCAGTACTTTTTATATGGAATTTATCCTTTACAGCAACAATACGCTCTCGAATACCATCCTTTATATAAAAATAATTTATTTCCCTTGGATTGACTTGAATACGGTACGAATCTGAAAGCTTTTCCAATTTTGGAATAGTCTCTGTCACCTTATGGAAGGAGACATTATCAAAAATGTCCTTTTCAACATAGGGGACCAATAACTTTTTTAAACTCTTATCATCCCCATCAACGATTACAAGACCCTGAGAACCAAAAAGTTCATTAGCAAGATACCTAGTAGCCCCTGCAAGGGTGCTATGCCCTAAATAGGCATTTTTGAAAAGATCTTTCAACTCCTCCGCATTTGTACCACCCCCCAATTCATTGGCGAAGGTATCGTAAATACCCTCAAGTCCTTTGGTATTGAATCGCCCTACAGGTCCGGAAGCATCCCTGTTCCATTGAATTTTTTTATTCCTGAAATTAAAGTAATTGATCTCGTCAAAATCATGGTCCTCGGTAGCCATCCAATAAACCGGCACAAAGTTGAACCTAGGATATTGCTTTTTCAGTGCAATAGTTAAATTAATGGTAGAAATAATCTTATAGAGAAAATAAAGCGGCCCGGAAAATAAATTCAATTGGTGCCCGGTCGTAATCGTAAAAGTAATGGGTTCTTTTAGCTGTATTAAATTATCCTTGGTTTTCTGGGAAATCATGACCCCTTCATATTGCCTTTGAAGCGCTTCGAAAAGCACGGTTCGATTTTCCTCTGGATAGTTTCTGGATTTTTCCTCTAATTGGTCCTTGAAATTCCCAACATTCGGATAGCGGTTGAAAAAAGGCCTTAGACCTTCCTTGTCCTCAATGTAATCACAAATTAAATCGGAAAAATATCCCGTATCCTTAAAGGGCAAACAATCAATATCCATATAAACATTAAAAAATAGAGGTAAAGATAAAACACTTGTTTTTTCTTGTTCCTAAAAATACGTTAATTACTGCGTCCCTTAAACCACAAAAGCAAGCACATCATAGAATGTTGGGCCTATGTATCGTTTTTATCATTAAATTAAACCCGAACAAACTTTAATACCGAACATGAAGCGACTTCTACTTCTATTAACGACCGCCCTTACCCTAAGTTTATCAGCCCAAGATATAAAATCCCCTTCCGAGTTTTTGGGATATGAACTGGGCACCCATTTCACTCGGCACCACGAGGTTGTTGATTATTATCAATATCTGGCAAAGAATGCTCCAGACCAGGTTTTACTTCAAGAATATGGCAAAACCAATGAGCGCAGGCCTTTATTAATAGCTACGGTCTCCACACCTTCAAATATCAGGAACATTGAAGCGATACGAACCGAACACCTTAAAAGCACAACCGAAGCAGGTAATTCACCCATAGCTATTGTTTGGCTAAGCTATAATGTGCATGGTAATGAGAGCGTAAGTACAGAGGCTTCTATGCAAACCATATATGATTTATTGACCCAAAAAAAAGAGTACCTTGAGAACACTGTAGTATTGATCGATCCTTGTATTAATCCGGATGGTCGGGATCGTTATGTAAACTGGTACAACCAGTATAAAAACACCCCGAACAATATTGACCCCAATAGCAAGGAACACCATGAAGGTTGGTGGAGCGGTCGTAGCAACCATTATATGTTCGACCTTAATAGGGATTGGGCCTGGCTTACCCAAGTTGAAAGCCAATATCGAATAAAAGTTTACAATGAATGGCTGCCCCACGTTCATGTAGATTTTCACGAACAGGGCGTTGATAGCCCGTACTATTTTGCTCCGGCCGCAGAACCGTATCATGAAGTTATCACACCATTTCAGAGAGCATTCCAAGCCACCATCGGTAAAAACCATGCAAAATATTTTGATACCAACGGCTGGTTCTATTTTACAAAGGAAGTTTTTGATCTACTTTATCCCAGTTATGGGGACACCTACCCTATGTACACCGGAAGTATAGGAATGACTTATGAACAAGGAGGTAGCGGAAGGGCCGGATTAGGGATAGTAACCGGAATCGGCGACACCCTTACCTTGAAAGATAGAATTGCACACCATAAGGTCACCGGCTTATCAACGGTTGAAGTCGCTTCAAAAAACGCAATAGAATTGAACAAAGAGTTCGAGAAGTTTTATGCTAACAAAAATTACACCTACAAAAGCTATGTTTTAGACGGCGACCCTGATCGCATTTTGGCACTTACGAAATTGTTGGATATGCATGAAATAGCATATGGCCAGGTTAAACCAACCAGCCTTAAAGGGTTTAAATACAGCACCGGTAAGACCGGAACTATAAAATTATCGAAAACCAATCTGGTAATCAATATTGACCAGCCAAAGAGAACCTTGGTAAAAGTTCTCTTTGAACCCATGACAAAACTCAGCGATTCGGTCACTTATGACATTACCGCATGGTCCTTACCTTATGCATATGGTTTAGATGCTATAGCTTCCCAAAACTTGATAACCAAAGAGCCATATGTAAGGGAAAAAGTTACAAAACCAAGCCTATCTCCTAGTGCTTATGCTTATTTGACCGAATGGAACAGCTTTAAAGATGCTAAATTTTTAGCTGGGCTATTAAAGAACAAAATCAAAGTAAGGTATTCTACAAAGCCATTTTCCATTGAAGGAAAAACCTACCAAAGAGGAAGTTTGATCATATCCAAAGCTGATAACCAAAACCTTAAGTCATTTTTAAAGAACTTAAAGGAAATCACTGACAAACACGACATTTCACTACAGCCTGTTGCATCAGGCTTGGTAGATTCAGGTAAGGATTTCGGCTCTAATCACGTACAAATGATCAAAGAGTCCAAGATTGCCATGCTATCGGGAAAACCAACATCAACCCTTAAATTCGGTGAAATCTGGCATTTCTTTGAACAACAACTAAACTACCCCCTAACCGTCATAGATTCGGATTATCTTAATCGAATTGACCTTTCGTCTTACGATATTTTAATTCTACCAAGTGGATCTGGTTATATTGATTTTATGGATATGGCCTTTAAAGAAGAGCTGAATGATTGGGTACTCAATGGAGGGAAACTGATTGCCATGGGCGGTGCGATCAAGGGACTTTTGGGCGAAAGTGGTTTTGCCATCGAATCCAAGGCAGTTCCTATAGATTCCACACTAAACCTAGAGGTATTTGACGAAACACAAAGGGAGTCCATTAAAAACAATATTACCGGGGCAATATTCAGAACGAAAGTCGACAATACCCATCCACTGGCTTATGGATATAAGGATACCTACTTCACTTTAAAAAACGGATCGGACGCTTATGAATATTTAAGAAATGGTTCTGTTGTTTACCTAGAAGACGGACAAAATATACCTGTTGCGGGTTTTGCAGGAAGTGAAGCCCAAAAGAAAATAGCCAATACTTTAATATTCGGGGTTGAATCCCATGGATCGGGCCAAGTCATTTATATGATAGACGACCCCCTGTTCAGGGGCTTCTGGGAAAATGGAAAACTTTTGTTCGCGAACGCCTTGTTTATGGTGAATTAATCCACGAATAAAGTGATACAATAAATTACGCAAATTGCCGAAACCCCAAGAATCAATGTCCCCAAGGTCAATGTTTTATTGCCTTGTTTAACATCCATACCTGTCAATTGTGTAAAGACCCAAAAGAAGCTGTCATTGGCATGGGACACTACCAAAGAACCGGCCCCAATTGCCAAAACGGTCATGGTTGTCATCATTGTACTTTCCAAACCTAAAGCGGGCATTATAGGAGCAATAATCGAAGCTGTGGTTATCAAAGCAACTGTAGAGGAACCCTGGGTGGTTTTTAAACAAGCAGCCAACAAAAAGGGTAAAAATATACCGATACTCAAATCGGAGAAATTTTCGGTGATCAATTCGGCAATGCCCGAACTCTGTAACATATTTCCAAAAATTCCGCCTGCACCGGTTATTAAAAGTATGGGGGCGGCCGATTTTACGGCATCCCCGAACCAACCACTTGCTGCATATACTTTTTCATCAAGCTTTTTAGGCAACAGCAAGGAAAGGCCTACCCCAATCAAAAGGGCAATTACAGGGGTTCCCAGAAAAGAAATCGCAGTATAAAATATATTCGTTGCCAAACGAGTTCCCGGATATTCAAAGACCGATTTCAAGATGATCAAAACTATAGGTACCAGAATCGACAACAACGACACCCAAAGCTTAGGACGGTAGTCTCTTTCTTTAACAGCTTCCAATACAATCGGGATTTTCGTCTTAGAGGCCATCTTGGTTGCAAAAAAATAGCTAGGTACAAGCGAAATAGAACTTACTATGATTCCCCACAAAATAACATTGCCCAAATCGGCCTTTAAAATTCCTGCAGCGGCAATAGGTCCTGGAGTCGGAGGCACCATTACATGGGTCGCGAAAAGCCCCAGACCCAAAGCTACTGAGGTCCCGGCATATGATGTTTTTGCTTGGTCGGACAATGCTTTGTTCAAGGAATTCAGCATAATAAATGCACTATCGGCAAAAACGGGAATAGATACCAAATAACCTGTTAGCAGCATCGCCAAGTGAATCGATTTTTCCCCAATGACCTTAATCATCTTCACGGCAATCACCATAGCACCCCCAGATTTTTCCAAAACCGTTCCTATGACCACACCAAAAAATATGATCAAGCCTATTTTACCCATTAAGCCCCCAAAACCATCATTGATGGCACTTAATATTTGTGGGATTTCCATTCCGGTGATAAAACCATATGATATGGCAGCAATAAGGAGCACAAA
Source organism: Maribacter sp. TH_r10 (assembly GCF_033101095.1). Lineage (NCBI taxonomy): Bacteria > Pseudomonadati > Bacteroidota > Flavobacteriia > Flavobacteriales > Flavobacteriaceae > Maribacter > Maribacter sp. TH_r10. The sequence continues at coordinate 378,470 of NZ_JAWMPY010000003.1, forward strand.
AAATGGATGGATTTTCCATTTTACGATTTCCAATACAATAAATACCAAGGAAAGTAATAAGGCGAAGATATACAACATTGAATGCGGCCGGGCTTTGGTTATATGTATTCCTAAAAATAAGGATTATATTGCCTTCACCCTAAATCCTTATCAATTTAAGACAGGACCAACCTATATATTCCGTAATCTTTAACTATGAAACCGGCTCGCCGTAAAGGTCAAAATCAGCAGCTTCTATAATCTTTATAGTTGCAAATTCCCCTTGCTTCAAATAAAATTTGGATGCATCGATAAGCACTTCATTATCTACATCGGGCGAATCGAATTCCGTTCTACCCACAAAATAATTACCCTCTTTACGATCTATGATACATTGGAAGGTATTCCCGATTTTTTCTTGGTTCAGCTCCCACGAAATCTGCGATTGTATTTCCATGATCTCATTGGCACGTTCCTGCTTAACTTCTTCCGGAACGTTATCCTCCAAGTTATAAGCATGGGTGTTTTCCTCATGACTATAGGTAAAACAACCCAAACGTTCAAAACGCATGGCCTTTACCCAATTTTTTAATGTTTGGAAATCTTCCTCCGTTTCACCCGGATAACCAACGATCAATGTGGTTCTAATGGCCATATTCGGTACATATTGCCTAAAATCAGCGATCAACTTTGTGGTTTTTTCCTGATTGGTACCGCGACGCATACTCTTCAAAATACTATCAGAGATATGTTGCAGGGGTATATCTAAATAATTGCAGACCTTCTGCTCTTTGTTCATGACATCCAACACATCCATCGGAAAACCTGTAGGAAATGCATAATGCAATCGAATCCATTCTATACCATCGATTTTCACCAATTCCTGGAGCAATTCAGCCAAATTTCTTTTTTTATAGATATCCAACCCATAATAGGTTAGGTCCTGGGCAATCAGAATCAATTCTTTAACGCCCTTGGCTGCCAATTTACCAGCTTCAATGACCAAATCCTCAATGGGCTTACTTTTGTGTTTTCCACGCATTAACGGAATGGCACAAAACGAACATGGCCTGTCACAACCTTCGGCAATTTTAAGATAGGCGTAATTCTTTGGGGTCGTTGTTAACCTTTCACCAATCAACTCATGCTTGTAATCCGCACCAAGGGCCTTTAACAAATTCGGCAATTCACTAGTACCGAAATAGGCGTCAACATCAGGAATCTCTTTCTGTAGATCTGGCTTATAACGTTCACTTAAACAACCGGTCACAAAGACCTTATCAACTTCACCAGCCTCTTTCTTTTGAACATAATCCAAAATGGTGTTCACACTTTCTTCCTTGGCATTATCAATAAAACCACAGGTATTTATAACGACCACATTGCCTTCCTCTTCGTGAACGACCTCTTTATCATTGGCCTTCAATTGCCCCATGAGTATTTCGGAATCGTACACGTTTTTAGAGCAACCTAAGGTTACTACGTTGATTTTGTTCTTCTTAAGTGATTTTGTTCGCATAGCTTTTTAATGGGGTGCAAAAATACAACTTGACATAGGAACTATTGCGATTAAAGACGATTTCTTGATTTTTTTCGTTAAACCTTAGACGGATTTTGTCATCAAAACTAAAATCATAAGACCAATGAAACAACTTTCATATACTTTTCTCACCATCTTCATCACCCTGATCATGGGATGTAGCAATGATTCGGATAAAAACGACACTGAAATCATCGAAGAGGAACCTATCGGAATGTATTTTCCCCCATTAGAGGGTATCACTTGGGAAACGGTAACATCTTCCCAATTAGATTGGAATACGGAGAACGAGGATGCATTGAATGCCTATCTGGAAGAAACCAACACCAAAGGGTTCATTGTTTTAAAAAACGGCCGAATAGTTTTTGAAAAGTATTTTAACGGTCATGATCAAAATGCAGAATGGACATGGTATTCAGCCGCCAAAAGCTTAACGGCAACGTTTGTCGGTATTGCCCAAGACGAGGGAATATTGGACATCAACAACAAAACATCGGATTATTTGGGCGATAACTGGAGCCAATTAAGTATTGATAAGCAAGATTTGATAACCGTAAAGCATCATCTTACGATGACAACGGGACTTACCCCACACTTAGGGGACTACGTTCCTTGGGTATGTAAACTGCCTACCTGTTTGGAATATACAGCCGATGCTGGTACGATTTGGGCCTATCACCAAGGAGCTTATATGCTTCTTCAAGATATGATATCGCAAAGTACCGGTGTCTCTTTTCAAGAATATTGTAAAACCAAAATCTCGGATAAAATCGGAATGGAAGGTAATTGGACAAGTAGCTTAGGACTGAACATTTATAACAGTAACACCCGTAGCATGGCTAGATTTGGACTCCTTATGCTGAACGAAGGAATTTGGGATGGTACAGCGATAGTAAGTAAATCCTATTTTGATGCGATGACGAACACTTCACAGGACATTAATAAATCTTACGGTTATCTATGGTGGCTAAATGGAAAAGAAAATTATGTAGGCACCACATCTACAACCAGTAACTCAGGCCCTCTTGTACCCAACGCGCCAGATGACATGTTTGCCGCCCTAGGAGCCAATGACCAGAAAATCTATGTTGTTCCCAGCAAGGACCTGGTAATCGTAAGATGCGGGGAAAGCGCAGGAGAAATGCAATTGGGTCCGTCTAGTTTTGACAATACCTTATGGGAAAAAATAAATGCAGTCATCAATTAGATCTGTCCCTTCTAAAAGGGGCTAAATAAACAGGAGATACACCGCAAAAATCAATATAGGCAATATTACCAATAAGGAAATCGTAACAACATTTATCCTGAATTTCCTTATTGTCGCTTTATCAAAACTTTTAAGGTTTATGGGATTGGGATATTTGGTTAAATAATATTTTTTCAAATACATACTGATTCCCAATACAATGACCAGAAACCCTATTATCAAATACCACCTGTAAGGCCAAAGACTAAAACTCATTTTGAAACTGAAAAGCGAGTAAAATAAATACAAGGACAAATTGACCAAATAAAAAAAGAAAACCGTGAAACATGATACCAATTTGTAAATAGCGGTACCTACATGTTTTTTATGAACAATGGATTTTTTCTGTAACCCTTCGAGTACGTAAAAACTTAAAAATAAATTATCCATGATTATCTGTTTTTCGAATTTGGCTGATTCTTGATCAAACGGGCCTTCCATTTTGCAATATTCTCTTCATTCATTCGAACAAATTCATCCTTACCCTGAAGATTAGCAAGTTCCAATGATTTTTGGGCCGAGGAAATTGCTGAACTATAATCTTCCATGGCCGCCTCTACCAATGATTTAACCCTGTTGAAATAATATGTATCACCTCCTATTTCGATGGCTTTATCTAAATACTCCAAAGCCTCTTTATACCTTATCCCCTGTTCTTGATAATACCGGGCAGCTTCATAATATGTTTGTGCTGAAGGATTGGCTTTCAATTCGCTTTCAATTTGCCCTTGCATAAAACTATGGGTATCTACATGAATGGGAATCCGTATTTGGGTATAGGCCCAATGCCAGGTCATTTGCAAGGAATTATGGTCAATACTATCAAAACTGATTAAAAAATTCTCCTGGAATTCCTTTGAAGAATTTGGCTTTACCTGCACGCGTAGTGCATCTTCAGCAGGATTATAATTATCCCTACCATCACCCCAATGGGTTATGTTTTTGTGAAATACGACTTCCCAATTGTTTGCTTCCGGGAAAGCATAAAGAGCATATGTCCCTTTTTCCAGGACACTATCGTTCACCATTACATTACTGCTAAAAGTGATTTTGGTTGATTCATTGGCACCTACGCGCCATATTCGACCATATGGGACCAATTCGCCGAATATTTTCCTACCACGAACGGCGGGCCTTGAATATTCTACGTGTATATTCGTAAGTCCGACATCTTGACTTATCGATGCATAAGGACTTGCTTTAGGATGATTAATCTGTGCGGATAATTCCCCAAAAATCAAAATTGCAAAAATCAAGAGAAGTCCTCTAGCCATTAAATGCTGAAAAAGGAATCTACAAACTCAAATTTATTGAATACCTGAAGATCTTCGATACCTTCCCCTACTCCAATATATTTAACCGGAATCTGAAACTGATCGGATATTCCGATAACCACACCACCTTTGGCCGTACCGTCCAATTTGGTAACCGCTAGGGAAGTTACCTCGGTGGCCTTGGTGAACTGTTTAGCCTGTTCAAAGGCATTCTGTCCCGTAGACCCATCCAATACCAGTAATACGTCATGGGGCGTATCTTCGACCACTTTTTGCATTACCCGCTTTACCTTGGTAAGCTCATTCATTAAATTTACCTTGTTGTGCAATCTTCCCGCTGTATCTATGATTACAACATCCGCATCTTGGGTAACAGCCGAACTCAACGTATCAAAAGCTACAGAAGCAGGATCACTTCCCATTTTTTGTTTTACTATCGGCACATCTACGCGATCTGCCCAAACCTGTAATTGATCTATTGCCGCTGCCCTAAAGGTATCCGCAGCACCAAGTACAACTTTGAGCCCTTGTTTTTTAAATTGATAGGCCAACTTTCCGATAGTCGTGGTCTTGCCCACTCCGTTAACACCCACGACCATAATTACATATGGCTTTTTATCTTTTGGAATACTATAATCGGTCTCTTCGCCAACATGGGTCTCTGATAGTAAACCTGCAATTTCCTCACGTAAAATCATATTCAACTCGTCGGTACCCATATATTTATCTTTGGCCACCCGTGCTTCGATACGATCAATGATCTTCAATGTAGTGTCGACACCCACGTCAGATGAAACCAATACCTCTTCAAGATTGTCGAGAACATCGTCATCGACTTTTGCTTTTCCGGCAACGGCTTTACTTAATTTAGAGAAAAAAGAGGTTTTGGTCTTTTCCAATCCTTTATCCAAGGACTCTTTTTTTTGTGAGGAAAAAATCTTTTTGAATAAACTCATAATACCTGAACAATTTTCACCAAAGATATAAAATAAAAAAGCTCCTTTCTTTCAAAAGGAGCCTTTACAAATTGAATAAAACAATTCGTTATTTTTTTGCAAGCCATTCGTTAACAACTTCAGGAGCCATAACAGACTCTTGGAATACATATGCCCCACTTTTTGGAGACTTAACCATTTTAATTGCCTTGGTTAATCTTTTTGAACTTGTTTGTAAACTTGCTACTGTCTTCTTTGCCATGACCTTATACGTTATTTGACATTTTCATCGAAACGATGATGTCCTAATTACTTAATTTCTTTATGAACAGTCATTCTCTTGAGGATAGGATTGAATTTTTTGATTTCCATCCTCTCAGGAGTGTTCTTTTTGTTTTTCGTGGTAATATACCTAGAAGTTCCTGGTTGTCCAGACTCTTTATGCTCTGTACATTCCAAAATAACCTGAACTCTATTTCCTTTTTTTGCCATTGTAATCTATGTTTTTAGGATTATTTTACAAACCCTTGTGCTTTAGCCTCTTTTAAAACAGCAGAAATGCCTTTCTTATTAATGGTTTTCAACGCTTTGGCAGAAACCTTAAGCGTTACCCATTTATCTTCCTCTGGAATATAAAAGCGCTTTTTAGAAAGATTTACATTAAATCTTCTTCTGGTTTTATTGATGGAAAACGATACGTTGTTACCGAACATCGCTCTCTTTCCCGTAATTTCACATACTTTTGACATTGCGCTTAATTTTTCATTTTAAACAGGCTGCAAATTTATATCATTTTTATGTGACGGACAAAATTATGGTTCAGATTTTTACAATTTCTTTTTGAAGTAACTCAAACGCCTTATTTACAGCCTTTTGGACAATCCTAAAACGTTGTTTCCCAAACATAAACTTATTAACTATCACCTCTTTTGGGGTAGCAACAGCGATAAATACCGTTCCTACCTCTGCATCTGAATCCCCTTTAGTGGGTCCGGCATTCCCGGTTGTCGCCACGGCAAAATCACTTTTCAACAATGATTTCACATTCACGGCCATTGCCGTTGCTACTTCGGCACTGACAACTGAATGTTCTTTGATCAATTTTTCTTGCACCTTGAGTACATTTACCTTTACATCTGTAGCATAACTTACAACCGTACCTTTATAATAAGCCGAAGCACCCGGTATGGCCGTAATCTGTTCTGCGATTCTCCCCCCGGTACAACTTTCCGCAGTGGCCAAGGTCATATTTTTGGCCGTAAACAATTTTGCGACTCGCTCCTCCAGGGTTTCTTCATCTTCGGCACCATATAATATGTCACCGATCAAGGGCTGTAATTTTTCAATTTCCAACTCAATGGCATCAAGCAAGATTTGCTTATCCTTACCTTTCGCACTTAATCGCAACCTGACCTTTCCTAAATTAGGTAAATAAGCCAATTTAATAAACGGTGGCAGCTGATCTTCCCAATCTTCGATTCTTTCCGCCAATGCACTTTCCCCCAAACCATAAGTGACCAAAGTCCTATGGATAATGTACGGTCTTTTGAATTCCTTGATTATCTTGGGGATTACGGCATCTACGATCAAAGCCTTCATTTCAAAAGGCACCCCTGGCAACGACACGAAGGCAACCCCGTCTTTCTTAACCCACATTCCCGGGGCCGTACCATTTGCATTATGCAAAACGGTAGCCTTGGATGGGACCATCGCTTGTTGTCTGTTCACTTCGGATATCGGTGTGGATATGATGCTAGCAAACAGATGCTCTACGTGTTTTAACACTGATTTGTCCTGAACTAATACATCATCGAAAAAATCACAAAAGGTATGTTTGGTTATATCATCCTTGGTTGGACCCAATCCTCCAGTTACTATTACGATTTGGGCCCTGGATTTTGCCTCAGTAAGGGCATTAAGTATGTGTTGCCTGTCATCCTGTACAGAGGTAATCTGATAAACCGATACCCCTATTTTATTCAACTCCTTCGCAATGAATGCGGAATTGGTATCAACGATCTGACCAATTAGGATCTCATCGCCAATAGTGATAATTTCTGCGAACATTACAGATTAAAATCATTTTTAAGTTCTGCGACAACTTGGTAAATATCCTTTTTCAATAAAGGAAATACACTTCGAATCTCGCTCATATTGGCAGAATTTTTCCCTAAGGTCTCTATTTGAAGGGCAACAGCCCTTGTTTGCTCCATTCCCAAAAGATCTACGTTGGGCTTTATTTTATGCGCGAGTTGATACACCTGATGATGATTTTGCTCGTCCAAGGCTTTTTCAAGTCCCTCAAGATCCTGGGGAACCTCTTCCAAGAAGACGGATATAACAGAATTGATGAAATCCTCATCCCCTTCAGCCATTTCATTTATTTTATCAAGATTGTATATCATTATTTAATTTTTAAAGTAAAAAGTTCTTGTCCCTCCAACTTGCCCGAAAGGTAATCATTTGTAGCAATCTGACCAACACCCGCTGGAGTGCCCGTAAATATTACATCACCTTTTTTCAAGGTAAAGTATTTTGAGACATAGGCAATTAGCTCATCTATCTTCCAGAGCATTAGACCGGTATTACCGTCCTGTACAACCTCTCCATTCTGTTCAAGGGTAAAATTGAGATTTTCCAGATTTTTGAAATTTGACTTCGGGAGCCATTTACCAATGACTGCCGACCCATCAAAACCTTTTGCCTTTTCCCATGGCAATCCTTTTTCCTTCAATTGGGATTGAAGGTCCCTTGCCGTAAAATCTATCCCCAATCCTATTTCATCGTAATATTTATGGGCAAAATCCTCACTAATATGCTTACCAACCTTACAGATCTTCACCAAGACCTCAACTTCATAATGAACATTATTCGTAAAATCGGGAATGTAAAAATCTTGCTCCTTTGGCAATACGGCAGAGTCTGGTTTAATGAACACTACTGGATCAGTAGGACGCTCATTCTTTAACTCCTCTATATGTGCGGCATAATTCCTACCTATACATACTATCTTCATATGTTATTACTCTTTGGATAATTTGACACTAATGGCCGGAATCAGGTTTTTGGTATTGTCCTTGGACCTAACCTTAAAATCAGTCCATTCACCCATTCCATAAACCATGGCTTTATAATTTTGGTTTTTATTATAAACAGCTCCAAAAGTTGGGGCAAACCGATCTTCAATCACTTTCTTATTAGTTAGAGGGTGAATTAAGGTATTCTTATACCAGTTATAAGGCACGAACAACCATTCAACACCTACATAAATTCCTTCTTGCGGAATTTTCATATTCAGGGCACCAAGGTCTATGGATACAAAATCTTCCTCCACATTAGACTCCAAAACCATACTTTTTCTCAATATATCGGTTTTAGGTTTTTTAGTCTCTGGATCAACATCATAAATTCGCAATCGAAATTTTGCCGTTGGCCTATTGAATTCCGAATTCTTTTGAAAAAACACCGTTACCTTTTCCAGGTATTTCTTCTGCGCTCCGATGTTAGGAAAATACAAGGCCAATACCCAAGGAGTCGAGGAAGATGAAAAACCACTGGTAAGGCTATAACTACTTATTGGATTGAGGACATCGGAGTTTCCTAAAGATTGGGAAACCACGACCTCATCCAACTCATAAGACTCCTCGACCATATCAAACCGTTTCATCTTATAAATGTTCTTGGCCACCACGATGGTATCTTTATACCCCAAAGAAGAAATATGAATTTGTTTATCTAAAAAAGGAGTTGGAATATCAATAAAGAAATGCCCTTTTTCATCTGTCGATGTTCCTTTTAAGGTATTAAGAAAACTCAGGTTCACGTAGGGAATGGGCTCTTTCGTCTTATGATCATAGACATGCCCTTCGAAAAGCACCTCTTGACCATGAACACCAATAGCACAAAAAAGAATAAAAAGAAGTACGAAAAATCGCATTTAACTCAACTTGTTATTTAATCTGCTCAATTTTATCTGGGTCAGGACTTTTTTGGTATACAAAGGAAAATCAGCATTCAATATCCACCCGAAATATCCTGGCTCCTTATCCAATACATCGAGCACTTTTTTTCCTTTATGCTTTCCAAAGGCGAAAACTTCCTCTTCGTTTTCATCCAAAGCAATGAATCCTGCAAAATCAACCATCTTCTTATGTGTTGAAAACTCAGCCAACATTTTAACATTGTTCTCCAATTCGGGATAACGTTGCAATTGGGACAAAAGCACCTCATAAGTTGCATTCGTATCAGCTTCGGCACTATGTGCGTCGGTAAGGTCTTTATCGCAATAGAACTTATAAGCAGCTTCGAGGGTTCTTTTTTCCATCTTATGAAAAATGGTCTGCACATCTATAGACAACATATGCTTCATATCAAAATCAACATCGGCCCGTAGCATTTCTTCCGCCAACAAAGGAATATCAAATCGGTCGGAATTAAAACCTCCGAGATCACTATCCTTGATCATTGCATAAATTTCCTTTGACAACTCCTTAAATGTTGGTTCATTGGCCACCTTCTCATTTGAAATTCCATGGATTTTCACAACCTCATCGGGAATTTTGACCCCTGGGTTCACCAACCAGGTTTTACTCTCCTTATTCCCGTTAGGATATACTTTTAAAATGGATATCTCTACAATTCTATCATGGGCCACATTGGTGCCTGTTGTTTCCAGATCAAAAAAACATATCGGTTTTGTAAGTTTTAATTCCATTCCTTCTTAAAATTTGAACAAAGATAAGTTTTAGAAAACTTTGAGCGAATGAATACCCTTAATAATTGTTTACACATATATTGACTAAGGAATAGCAATATACATCCGAGTAACTATGACAATTTAGAAATTAATCAGGTGGGGAGACTTCCGTTTTCTAAATCTCCCTGTTCATATCCCATGCTTCAAGGTAATCGGCTACGGCCTTTATGAACATACTGCCCAAAGCACCATTCACGACCCGATGGTCGTAACTATGGGAGAGAAACATTTTACTGCGAATACCAATAAAATCCCCTTCAGCTGTCTCAATTACAGAAGGCACTTTCCTAATAGCACCAAGGGCTAAAATACCCACTTGGGGCTGATTGATTATGGGTGTGCCAAAAACACTACCAAAAGTACCCACATTAGTAACGGTGTACGTACCATCCTGCACCTCATCTGGTTTTAATTGGTTGTTTCTAGAACGCTCCGCAAGATCATTGACCACTTTGGTCATACCAACCAAGTTCAATTGATCGGCATTTTTAATAACGGGAACGATCAGGTTACCATCGGGCAACGCTGCCGCCATTCCTATATTGATGTTTTTTTTCTTCAAGACCGTATCTCCTTCAACAGAAATATTCATCATCGGATATTTCTTTAAAGCCTTTGCAACGGCCTCCATAAATATTGGTGTAAACGTTAGTTTTTCACCTTCTGCAGTAAAAAAAGAATCTTTTACCTTGTTTCTCCAATTAACTATTTTAGTCACATCTACCTCTATAAAACTCTGTACGTGAGCAGATGTAGAAACACTTTCTGACATATGTTTCGCAATGAGTTTACCCATACGAGACATTTCCAAGACTTCTACGCCTTCTGAAGAAACAGGTCGAGAGGATTGTGGCTTATCCTTGGAAACAGACTGCGTACTTTCAACCACTTGCGCATGTTGCTTTTCTATTTTAGGTTCTACGGAAGGTACGCCCGAAGAATTCCTTGACGATACAAATTGTAAAATATCACCTTTGGTTACCCTACCTTCTGAACCGGTACCTTTGATCGCATCCAACTCTTTTAAAGAAATGCCTTCTTGTTTGGCAATATTTTTAACCAATGGGGAATAAAAACGTTCCGAAGAACTTTGTTTTTGAATAGTACTGCCCACTGTCTCCTTGGCCACTTCTATGCTTTGGGAAATTTCACCTACAACCTCAACCGGTACTTCAACTTCTTCTTCATCAGTATCACCTACCTCATCAGCACTTTCCATTTGATCGCCTTCAACCTCAATTACGGCAACCACATCACCCACCTTTACCACATCATCAATATTGAACAGTTTTTCAACCAAAACGCCATCCACTTCACTGGGCACTTCGGAATCTACCTTGTCAGTGGCTATTTCAAAAACTGCCTCATCCATTTCAATAGTATCGCCCACTTCTTTCAACCATGAGGTCAATGTTGCCTCTGCAACACTCTCTCCCATTCGCGGTAATTTCAATTCAAATTTTGACATATTGTTAAATTATACACGGTTTTAGATGAATTATTTGCAAAATTAATAAAAAATAAAGCAAATTAATTCATTAGATGTAATCTTAGTTTGTTTTCAATGAATTTTCAAACGGAATCCTGTTCAGTATACTACGCCCCAAGGTTACCTCATCAGCATATTCCAATTCATCACCTATAGAAATACCACGGGCAATGGTCGATGTTTTTATATCCAACCCCTCGAGTTGTTTATAAATATAGAAATTGGTCGTATCCCCTTCCATGGTTGAACTTAGTGCAAAAATCAATTCTTTGATATCCCCTTCCTTTGCCTTTTTGACCAAAGATGATATGGTCAGCTCTTGCGGGCCAACTCCTTCCATGGGCGAGATCTTTCCTCCTAATACATGATAGAGTCCATTATACTGACCTGTATTCTCAATGGCCATGACATCCCTGATATCCTCTACAACACAGACAACTTGATCATCCCGCTTTGGATTGGAGCATATTTCACAAACCTCAACATCGGAAATATTGTGGCAACGGCTACAGAATTTAACCGAATTACGTAAATCTTCCAAAGCAGAGGCCAACCGCATGGTTTGCCCATTTGGCTGTTTCAATAAATGAAGAACCAATCGCAAGGCCGTTCGTTTACCTATTCCCGGTAACTGGGACATTTCATGAACAGCATTCTCCAAAAGTTTTGATGAAAAATCCATAGCAACAAAATTACACACTATTTTTGCTTTTTGTACTTTGCATTTGAATTAAATTTATATGACAGCAACCCATATCCTGCTTCTTATTGGAGCTTACTTCATTGTACTTTTATTAATTTCCCATTTTACCGGAAAAAACGATTCGAATGCTGATTTTTTCAAGGCCGGCAAACAATCGCCATGGTACTTGGTTGCCTTTGGCATGATAGGCGCATCCTTATCAGGAGTCACGTTTATATCGGTTCCAGGATGGGTAGAGGCCTCCGAATTCAGTTATATGCAGGTGGTCTTCGGTTATTCGCTGGGTTATTTTGTCGTCGCTTATGTGCTGCTGCCCGTTTATTATAGGCAAAACGTAACTTCGATCTACGAATATCTCGATGAAAGATTCGGGTTCGTGAGTTATAAAGTCGGTGCCATTTCATTTTTTGTTTCACGAGTACTGGGTGCCGCGTTTAGGTTGTTCTTAGTGGCCATAGTACTACAACAATTTGTTTTCGATACTTGGAACGTTCCCTTTGAACTTACCGTGACCTTATCTATTTTACTTATCTGGATCTACACATTCAGAGGAGGAATTAAGACCATTGTATGGACAGATACTTTACAAACCTTGTTCATGCTGGTTTCCGTAGGGCTATCAATCTACTTCATACTTGACCAAATGGATTGGAGTTTTATGGATTTTTTATCCTCTTCAGAACTGAAAGAATACAACAAAACATGGTTTCTCGATGATTTTTCACAGAAAAACCATCTAGTAAAATCTTTTTTAGGCGGAATGTTCATAACGATATGCATGACGGGGTTAGACCAGGATATGATGCAAAAAAACCTCACCTGTAAAACGCTGAAAGATGCCCAAAAGAACATGGTTAGTTTTAGTATTGTATTGGTTGCAGTAACCTTTCTTTTTATGCTCCTCGGAGCCCTTCTTTTTATTTATGCCGAAAAATTCCAGATTGCGGTTCCTTTGATGGACGGTAATCCAAAATCCGATCTTCTGTTTCCTGAAATCGCTTTGAACAGTGGGTTGGGCATGACCGTAGCAGTTACTTTTATCCTTGGTCTCATTGCCGCGGCCTACAGTAGTGCCGACAGCGCACTAACATCACTGACCACCTCGTTTTGCGTAGACTTCTTAGGTATTGGGCATAAGCCGGAAATCATGAAAAAGAAAATAAGAAAGGCCACGCATATTGGCATGAGCCTTTTACTGATTCTTGTAGTCATAGCTTTTAAACACATTCTTGACACTAATGTAATCGACGGACTTCTACAAGTAGCCTCATATACTTACGGCCCTTTACTCGGTCTTTTCGCATTCGGTATTTTCACAAAACATCAAATCAAAGATAAATACGTTTGGGTTGTTGCCCTTGTCTCTGTTACAATTTGTTATATCTTGGGTAAATTGCCCCCTGAAAATTTGGGCGGCTATGTTTTTGGTTATGAATTACTTCCCTTGAACGGACTTATAACCTTTATTGGCCTGCATTTAATACGAAAAAAAAGTAGCGATCAATAACCCATATCAAACCAAATAAACTTTTTGATATGAAGAAAAACGACAAAAACCATCTTTAATATTGATCGGTTGCCAACATTACCAAAGTACAGGCAACAACAGCCTCAATGTCATTTTCTGCCAATAATTTATAAAACTCAGGATTTTCGGTCCCTGGGTTAAAAATTACCCTCTTTGGTTGTAAGTTAATGATGTCATTATAATATTCTTTTTGCCTTCTGGGATTTAAATACAAAGTAATTGTATGTATATTTTGGATATCATTTAAATTGGCCTTAATTTGCACCCCGTGAATTACCCCTACTTGTAATCCGTATGCCTGTGTAGCAATTTCTTTGCCGACCAGTCGTTCAATTGCCATATTGCTATAACGGTCTGGTTTCAATGAAGCCCCAAAAACAAGTGTGTCTTTCATATGTTAAAATTGTTTAGTAAGTGTAACTTTTTGAATAAAAGTACGTCTAATAAATAATACGAATATTACTGTAACAAAATATAAGGTCGTTGATGAAGCTATATGTTTATAGTTAATGGTTAGTGTTTAGTATAGCATATCAGCGAAAGGAACCCTGACGGAAACGTCAGGGTTTTATATTTTAATTCTTTACGTTTCTAACCCTGCCCCCCTTCTTTTGTAAGCTTTCAAAGTAAAAGAAGTCCATTATACCTATTCGTTCTTGTTCAGGAAAGAACGTTAAAGTTAGATTTATCGGTAACAAAAACTGAGAAATTCCGTCTTTATATATAGAAAGGAATCAAAAAAACAGATAGGTTCTTAATTAAATACCTAAAAGATTTGGCGAATTCTTCATGGAATGATGGTTGGTTGATTCCAGCAAAGGTTTGCCAAGAAAAAACCCTGACGAAATTCGTCAGGGTTTTGATTTTTATTCCAAGGTGTTATTTTACCATCGTATTATGACACTACCCCAAGTAAACCCGCTACCAAAAGCAGCAAGGACAACCAAATCGCCGTCTTTTACCTTACCTTGCTCCCAAGCTTCTGTTAAAGCAATTGGAATAGAGGCCGCTGTGGTGTTACCATATTTCATGATATTATTGAATATTTGATCATCTCGTAATCGAAATTTTCTTTGGATAAATTGCGAAATTCTCAAATTGGCCTGATGCGGTATCAAAAGATCAATGTCTTTCTCAGTAAGACCATTGGCGGTAAGACCTTCCATAATCACCTCACTAAAACGAACAACGGCATTTTTGAAAACGAATTGTCCGTTCATATATGGGTAATAAGAGGTTTCTTCAGGATCGTTGTCCTTTATAATATCGGTAATCCATCTTTTTCCCATACCGGGTGCAACCAACGAAAGCTCTTCTGCATGCTCACCTTCAGAGTGTAAATGGGTAGATAAGATACCTTTAGAATTATCTTCTTCCCTTGAAAGAACGGCAGCTCCTGCGCCATCACCGAAAATTACTGTAACCCCTCGCCCCCTAGTACTAAAATCGAGCCCGGTAGAATGGACTTCGGAACCAATGACCAGGACATTTTTGTACATGCCGGTTTTAATATACTGATCGGCAACAGAAATACCATAGACAAAACCCGAACATTGGTTTCTTACATCTAAGGCCCCAACTGTTTTTATCCCTAGTTCTCGTTGAACCAATACCCCTGGACCTGGAAAATAAAAATCCGGACTAAGTGTGGCAAAAACGATAAAATCAATATCGTTTTTGTCTATACCTGCTCTTTCTATAGCTATTTTAGCTGCTTTTACCCCCATGGTCATGGTGGTATCGTCCCCTTTTATAACGTGTCTACGCTCTTTTATCCCGGTACGTTCTTGGATCCATTCATCATTGGTATCCATTACCTTGGCTAAATCATCATTGGTGACAACGTTTTCAGGTACAAAATACCCGAGGCCTGTAATTTTTGAATTATACATCTTGAAGTCTGTTTAGGTTTGTGTCATAGATTGCGACAATCTATACGGGTGCAAGGTAGTGATTGCTCCGCTTTTAATCAAAACATAAAACAACAGTTATCCGAACAACCGATACTTAGGTATTAACTAAGATAATTTTTAAAATTATTTACCTGAACCGTTGCTTTAAGGTCGTACAAAAGATTAAAAAGGCCGAAAAAAGTTCGGTTCATATAGAGAAAATGTTTAGATCCCCTATTACCGTTCATTTTTCGAATTTGGGGATCCGTTGAATAACGTTGGCTAAGATCAGCTATTTTAGCCCAAAATATATCCGAACCAAAATCAAAGACCTCCTCATTTAACGGTGAAGTAAACAGGGTCAACATTTCCTTGAAAAGCTCCTTGAAAAAAATGAATTCTTCAGGCGTATCACTGGAGGTCAAAATCTCAAGTTCATACAACTTTTCAACAAAGACCGAGTCATTGGAAATATTCTCCTTTTTAGACAATTCAAAATAAGGTACATAAAACTCATCGGGAATCTCTTTAATACATCCAAAATCTATGGCAATCAAGGTTTCTTGATCACTTACAAGGAAATTTCCGGGATGGGGATCCGCATGAACCTTGCGCAATCCGTGAATTTGGAACATATAAAAGTCCCATAAGGTCTGTCCTAGCTTATTGCCTTGTTCCTTTGTAAAATCGGTCTTGGCAAATTCACTTAAATGAACCCCATGCATCCAATCCATGGTAATGATACGTTCGCTGGACAGGTCTTTATAATATTCTGGAAATTCTAAATTGGGTATAACCGAACAAGATTCGGTAATCTCAATACTTTGCTTCAACTCTAACAAATAATTGGTTTCTTCAACCAATTTATGCTCCATCTCCTTAAAATATTTATCCGAATCATTACCTTGAAGATTGAACATACGAATAGCAATAGGTTTAACCAAGGCCAAATCGCTACTTATACTCTCGGCAACTCCCGGATACTGGATTTTTACTGCCAATTCCTTTCCGTCTTTAGTTGCTTTATGCACTTGGCCTATACTGGCCGCATTGATAGAATCCCGATCGAATGTATCGAAAATATCTTCCGGATATTTACCTAAATACTGCTTAAAGGTTTTACGTACCAATGGGGCGGATAGCGGAGGAACCGAAAACTGTGAAAGGGAAAACTTTTCGACATAAGCCCGCGGCAGTAGGTTTTTCTCCATACTCAACATTTGGGCAACTTTTAGGGCGCTGCCCTTAAGACTTTTAAGTCCGTCATAAATATCACCCGCATTATCCTCATTCAGTTCATCCTTACTATGGTCAGGGTTCACCAACTTTTTGCCGTAATATTTTGCATAATTACCCCCTATCCGTACTCCTGTCTTCACCAGTCTACCGGCCCTTTCTATCTTTCCTGTGGGAATCTTATCAAGTGTTTTCAATATATTATCGGCTTTAAACTAACAATTAAACAAAGGTTTCTTTATAAAGGAATTTCCCGAAATCTATGATATTTTCCAGAGGTGTATTATCGAAAACATCGAAAATGGTATTTACCGACTTTTCTATTGCCATATCGGTTTTTTCGAACCCTTTGGATTCATCATCTTTCCAGAACTTCAATAAAAACAAAAATTGAAACCATGCCCCTTCTGAAAATAATTTAGGATTGAACTTTGTTATTTTTAAAGTTTTATCGGCATTACCATCCTCTATCAAAATGGTTGCAAAATTCTTGATTTGCTTGCGCAGTCCTTTTAACTGTTCCAAGTTTTTTAAAGGGTTATCTTCTTGGTGTAGGGCAAGGAGCACATAACTACGGTTCAAGGTCAATAGTTCGAAAAAAGAATAGAAAAAGGTCAACATCTTATCCTTATTCGAAAAATCGTCGAATTCCTTGTTCTTACGAAGTAAATCTTCTGTATTCTCGAAGAATACACTCCAAATTCGTTTAGGAATCGATTCAAGCGAACCGAAAACCCCGTAAAATTCAGCTTCGGTAATCGAATGCCTTTTACAGAATTTATATACGGACCGTGGTTGGGTTTCATTCTCCAGCACATCATCCATATACATGGTAATTACATCATTTTCTGTAAGTTTCTTTGTTTTTGCTTTTGCTCCCATAGCATATATATATTAATAAATTGGTATAGAATAAAACCGATTCCTTACGATTCGATAGCAGAAAAAACGCACTTTCATCTGAAAGCACGTTTTCAAACAACCTAACCACTAAAACCTGGTAGTAATTGGTTCAACATGACTTTTCATAGCAAAATCAATTCCCAATCCCTACAAAGATAAGACTTGTTTAATCTTTTAGGTTATTAATTAAACAAAATTTTTGTTAAATTTTGAGTCACAGAAATTTAAGTACTTTACCGTGTCAGTTTGTCACCCTTTATAAGTATGGTATTTTTTTTGACAGGTAAGTTTAGATAAATATTAAAAAACTATATAAAATGGCAACAGGCAAAATCAATGTTTCAGTTGATAATATCTTTCCTTTAATAAAGAAGTTCTTATACAGTGATCACGAAATTTTTCTTCGTGAGCTTATTTCAAATGCTACGGATGCGACCCTTAAACTTAAGCACCTTAGTTCTATAGGTGAGGCCAAAGTTGAATATGGCAATCCTATAATAGAGATCAAGGTTGATAAAGAAGGTAAAAAATTGCATATCATTGACCAAGGTCTCGGAATGACCGAAGAGGAAATTAAGAAATACATTAATGAGGTTGCCTTTTCAGGTGCAGAGGAGTTTTTGGACAAATATAAGGATGCAGGTAAGGAAGCCGGTATCATAGGACACTTTGGGCTAGGTTTTTATTCCGCATTCATGGTGGCCGACAAGGTTGAAATCATTACCAAGAGTTTTAAAGATGAACCTGCCGTTCATTGGTCTTGCGACGGTTCACCTGAATTTTCTTTGAAAGAGAGTGATAAAAAAGAAAGAGGTACCGAAATAATTCTTCATATAGCCGAAGATTCTACGGAATTTTTGGAAGAAGGAAGAATTTCCGAATTGTTGAAGAAGTACAATAAATTTATGCCTATCCCGATTAAATTCGGAACAAAAACGGAGACCTTACCAAAACCTGAAGGTGCAAAAGAAGAAGACCCTGCACCGACCAAAGAAGTTGATAACATTATCAACAACCCCAACCCTGCTTGGACCAAACAACCGGCCGATTTAAAAGACGTGGATTACAAGAGCTTCTACAGGGAACTCTACCCGATGCAGTTCGAGGAACCTTTGTTCCATATTCACTTGAATGTTGATTATCCTTTCAACCTTACCGGTATTCTTTATTTTCCAAAACTAACGAACGACCTTAGTGTTCAGAAAGACAGGATCCAACTGTATCAAAACCAAGTTTTCGTAACCGACAATGTTGAAGGTATAGTGCCTGAGTTCTTAACCATGCTAAGGGGTGTCATAGATTCACCGGACATTCCTTTGAACGTTTCACGTTCTTATTTACAGGCCGATGGTGCCGTTAAGAAAATATCGTCTTATATCACCAGAAAGGTTGCCGACAAATTAAATTCGCTCTTCAAGAACAACCGTGAAGAATTTGAGGCAAAATGGAATGACATTAAGATCGTGATCGAATACGGTATGCTTTCCGAAGAGAAATTTTTTGAAAAAGCCGACAAATTTGCCCTTTACCCAACTGTAGATGGTAAATTCTACACTTTT
This sequence comes from Maribacter sp. TH_r10, assembly GCF_033101095.1. NCBI lineage: Bacteria > Pseudomonadati > Bacteroidota > Flavobacteriia > Flavobacteriales > Flavobacteriaceae > Maribacter > Maribacter sp. TH_r10. The sequence goes on from NZ_JAWMPY010000003.1 coordinate 397,510, forward strand.
GACGAAATGAAAGAGACTTTAAAGGAAAACCAAACCGATAAAGACGATAAATTGGTTATCCTTTACGCATCTGACAAAGAAGCCCAACATAGTTATATCGAAGCCGCAAAAGCTAAAGGATATGAAGTCTTGTTGATGGATTCCCCAATTATCAGCCACTTGATGCAGAAATTGGAAACAACCAAAGAGAACCTTTCTTTTGCCAGGGTAGACGCTGATCACTTGGACAATCTAATCAAAAAAGAAGATACGCAGATCTCCAAACTTTCCGATGAGGAAAAAGAACGTCTTAAAACCAACTTGGAAGAGGTTATTACCGATAAGGGATACACCATTCAGATGGAGGCTATGGACAGTGATGCCTCACCTTTCATTATTACCGAACCCGAATTTATGCGCAGAATGAAAGAGATGCAGCAAACAGGTGGCGGAGGAATGTTCGGAATGGGCAATATGCCAGAGATGTACAATCTTATCGTGAACACCAACCATGAACTGATAGGGGAAATCCTAAACACTAAAACGGCTAAGAAGAGAGAACGTTTGATCAGTCAATCCTTGGATCTGGCAAGATTATCAAAAGGCTTACTCAAGGGAGAAGAGTTGACCAATTTTATTAAAAGGAGTTACGAAATGGTCAAATAGTTTGGCTACATTTGGCTAAACAACTTCGATAAATGAAGCGAATAATAGTAGGGATAGCACTCCTTTTGGGGTGCTTCTCATTTGCCCAAAAGGCACATCTTAGCATTAAGATAGAAGGCATAGAGTCTGAAAAAGGCAAAATACTTTACACTGTGTTTTCCGACAGGTCAGGTTTTCCAAGTGATGTGGACAAAGCTATCGAAAAGGGCTTGGTTCGTATTGAAAACGGCGAAGCCGACATTGATCTGGACCTACCCAAAGGAGAATATGCCGTAATGGTTTTTCATGATGAAGATGATAATGACGAGCTTAAGACCAACTGGTTCGGAATGCCCAAGGAAGGAGTCGGGAATTCAAACAACCATAAGGGAATACCCAGTTTTAAAAAATCGGTTTTTAAATTGTCAGATGACAAGACCATAAAAATTAATTTGTTTTACATGTAGTCTATCATCAATTATAGAAATGTCTTTTTTAATATTGATAAAACCGAGGTTCTAACCTTGGTTTTTTTTTGCCCAATTACCCATTAGAACAATTAAAATTGTTAACAGTTAATTTCTTATAATTCTAATGCGTATATTAAGATTCAAATTGTAGCTTAATCTATATGTTCGGACCATATGAAATCGATTATAACCTCCAATCGTTTTTGGATATTTTAGGCTTAACACAAGGTATCACCTTAGGGTTCTTGTTATTACTATTGAATTACAAACATCATAGAAGTACTTTTTTTCTAGGTCTTTATCTTCTTTTGTTTTCTTTAAAGTTGGCATATTTTATTCCAAAGGGTTTAAATCTGGAACACACCTTTCCGGAACTGTTCTTACTACCATTTAATTTTTCGTGGTTGCTCTTTCCTGTTTTCTTTGTTTATACTCAAAAAATATCAGTTTTTTCTGATAAAAAAATAAAATTCTGGGTACTCTACCCAGGCTTGGCTTCTTTTGCTCTCCAAGTCTTGATTTACTTTCAACCTTATTCCGTAAAACTATTAATTGCCGACAGTCCAATGTATAAGTTGGTATTTACCTTTTTAGGCATTTTTTATGCTTGGACAATTGGGATTTGGAATTTAATACTATTGAAAAAACATAAAATCGAAGTAGAAAATACTTTCTCGAGTATTGAATACAAAGTCTTGCATTGGGCCCGGTTTTTCTTGATATATAGTATAACAACATCTATAATCATTCATTTACTTTACTTCCTTTCACCTCAAAATTATTTTTTTAAAATTATTTTTTCAATAATAGATCTTATAGCAATTTATTGGGTTGCTATTAATGGTATTAAACAGCGGGATGTTTTATCAGTCTTACCAAAAAACATGACAAAAGAAAACAATGCCGATTCGTCTACACAACGAATTGACATCCCCATGTATTCGAATGAAAGTCATAATAATTTTATGAAAGAAATAGATAAATATGTAAAAGAATCCGAATGTTTCACGCAAAAAGAATTAACCATAATCGATTTGGCCGAGAATCTAAATGTCCACCCGAAACGCATCTCTACAACCATAAATTCTGTTTTATGTCAAAATTTCAATAATTACATTAATGAACTTCGAATAAAAAAAGCGCAAGCCCTACTGAAAAGCAAAAGTTCAAAAAAATTGAGTATTGAAGGTATTGGGCAAGAAGTAGGCTTTCAAAGCAAAAGTGCTTTTTATTCAGCCTTCAAAAAATTTACGGGCACTACCCCGACAAAGTACAAGGAAAAAAATAGGCTATGAATTTAAATCTTGAATAAAATGTCATTGGTTCAATCAATATTACGAACTATCATTAAAGCCTAATTAAGGGAGTTCTTTCCTTTATGAATAATGTAAAAGGCCCTGTTTTAGGGTTAATCTGTACTTATTTCGGAAATCAGGACAGAAACTAACCCTAATATTTTGGTAGTTTTAAAGCCCTCTGGCATATTTACTAAAAAAACTATGTTTTCATCCAATAAGGGACTGGTTCTATTGCTATTTTTGATTTGGTCTTTGTTTATTGCCTATGAGCTTCAAATACAAACCGCTATCAAGGATTACCCTGACTCAATAATCCGTATTGACCTGATTTTATTACCATTTCTGATTATTTTGTCAGGTTATATGATTTATGTTTTACTCAGGGAGCAGAACCCTAACAACAATTAATTATAATACTTTAAAATTTATAATTCTGTTAAGCGATTGCATATCTAAATAAATCAATTTGTTTTGTTTGCAACTACCATATTCCTAAATTAAGTGTTATTGACTTTTTCATGGTATAACATCTTTTATTATAAATAAAATCTTAAAACCACTGTTGATTATACAGTGGTTTCCTATTTTTATAACATGAAGGTAATCGCCACCAATATTGGAAAACCCACGACCATTTTGTGGAATGGAAAAGAAGAGCTGACCGGAATTTACAAGTATCCGACTGAAGAAGCCATAGTATTGGGCGGGACAGATGTTGAAAACGATACGGTAATTGACAGAAAACATCATGGAGGCCCGAACAAAGCATGTTATTTGTTTTCAGCTGATCAATATCCGTATTGGAAAGGCAAATACCCCCATTTGGACTGGAATTGGGGCATGTTCGGTGAAAACCTTACTGTTAAAGGCTTAGATGAGACCAAACTATGTATTGGGGATATCTATCGTATGGGCTCCGCATTAGTTCAGGTTTCCCAACCTAGGGAACCTTGCTATAAACTTGGTATTCGCTTTGGCACCCAAGAAATCCTAAGACAATATATTGACCACGGCCATCCTGGCACCTATGTACGAATACTTGAAGCAGGGAAAGTAAATGAAAATGATTCTTTAACGCTCGTTGAAAAATCAGAAAATCCCCTTACCGTACAGCAGTTTTACCAACTTATTTACGCAAAATATAAAGACCCTAACATTGTAAAATTAGCTATAGAAAACAAGGCCCTTCCTTATTATAAACGGGAACGTTTAAAAAAGTATCTTTAATTATTACGTAATCAGAAACTATGGAAGCCCCTTGGCATCTTTATATCATGGCCGTTATGTTCATCACTGCTGGCATCATGCATTTTGCCAGGCCTAAAATCTACCTTCGCATTTTGCCCAGATATATACCTTCGCCAAAATTAATGGTTGCACTCAGCGGTCTGGTCGAGATACTTGTAGGCCTAGGACTTTGTTTTTCTTTTTCAAAGGTGTATTCCGTATACTTGATTATTGCAATGCTCACGGTTTTTCTCTTGGTCCATTTTTATATGCTCAGTAATGAAAAAGCCGGCGCTGGTATACCACGATGGATATTGATTTTAAGAATACCCATTCAATTCGTACTCATATATTGGGCATATTCGTATTTATAAATAAAAAAAGAGGACCGTTAAGTCCTCTTCTCTCCTAGAATAAAATTAAAACTAACTTAATCAATCTTAATACTGTTGTAAAAAGTATCGCTACCTTTCTTTACTTTGATAATATATTGTCCCTTATGGGCATTTTTGAAGTTAAAAGCCTTTTCTACGATCGCTTGGTTCTCCAATATCTCCTTGGCAACAGTTCTTTCATTACCATCATAAACGGTAATCGCGACATCTTCTTTACTCAAGTTCAGAAGATTAAGATAAACCATCCCTTCTTTCTCAACAAATACTGGTTTGTTTTTCTCAGCCCTGTTTTTGATTGCAACATCTGTATCTTCAATAGAGATAGTGAATGCTGTTTCTTTAATCGCATCTTCAACTTCCAAGAAATAAACGCCGGACTCAAGGCTACTTAAGTTGAACTTTTTAGTGTATTCAGCATTATCTTCAAGACTCTCGGTAAAGATTATGTTACCTTCACCATCTACGAACCTTAGTTCAGCACCGGTAGTAGAGTTGTCGTATTTGAACAATAACGTCTTACTTTCTTTATCTGAACTTATTCTTAAATCCATTTCGTTGGCCATACCTAATGCACTTATAAATAGGAAGGCGATACTTAGTGTAATTTTCATGATTCTTTTCATAACTTTTTGATTTAAAGGGTTAACCTATAATTAATTTTCTTTTTCTTTTTTACTTTTTAATTACATGACAAACTTACGACGACATAGCACCTTCCACTACATCAAGATTTCCCAATTTATATGTTATTTTACCAACCTGATAGATTAACATAATGTTAAGGGATAATATAGAGTATAATTCAGGCAATTTAGTGGATTTCGATGTTTTGATTATAGAATGGACGCTATCAAATATGGAATCAGGTCACGCTAATTATAAAAGAGAATTTGATAGTACATATTTTACCAGGATATGCCCCTAGGAAAGATATATTAATGCAACATGAAAAATCAAGTTTTTATTATGCAGTTGCCTATAGAAGTCGAATATTTACAAGGATAAAGATTACTACATGGAATTCTATAATGAATACAAGCGAATGCTTTTCGTTGCTCCTAAGATTTAGTAATCATTTCTTGGGTGGATTACTTAGCTACCTGTTCCTAATGGTCTAAAGTAATCTATAGTCGCGATCATTGCTAAACGGATCATTTATAAAGAATGGCAATGTAATGGGGGATATAACCGGAGGATATAAGTAAAGGGCACATCCTTATTTCACTCTTGGAAATTAGATATATTCCCAATCTCAAATTTGAATTTTGGACATAAAAAAAGAGGACCGCTAAGTCCTCTTCTCTCCTAGAATAAAATTAAAACTAACTTAATCAATCTTAATACTGTTGTAAAAAGTATCGCTACCTTTCTTTACTTTGATAATATATTGTCCCTTATGGGCGTTTTTGAAGTTAAAAGCTTTTTCTACGATGGCTTGGTTCTCCATTATTTCATTGGCAACAGTTCTTTCACTATCATCATAGACGGTAATTACAACTTCTTCCTTGTTCAAGTTCAACAGGTTCAAGTAAACCATCCCTTCTTTCTCACTGAAGACAGGTTTGTTCTTCTCTAACCTGTTTTCAATGGCTACATTGGTATCCCCTATTGAAATAGTATAGGCCGTTTCTTTAACAGCATCTTCCACTTCCAAGAAATAAATACCGGCCTTAAGAGTACTTAGGTTGAATTTTTTGCTGTATTCTGCATTATCTTCCAGGCTCTCGGTAAAGATTACATTTCCTTCCCCATCTACAAACCTTAATTCTGCATCTGTAGTTGAGTTGTCGTATTTAAACAATAATGTCTTACTTTCTTTATCTGTGCTTATTCTTAAATCCATTTCGTTGGCCATACCTAATGCACTAACAAATAGGAAGGCGAAACTTAGGGAGATTTTCATGAATCTTTTCATAACTTTTTGACTTTGAGGATTAACCTATAATTAATTTTCTTTTTCTTTTATTTTTACATCTTAATTACAGGACAAATTTACGCCCGCTTTACCTCCCCTACTACATCAAGATTTTCTAATTTATATGCTATTTTACCAACCTTATAGGTTAACTTAATGTTAAGGGATAATTTAGAGTATAATTAAGACAATTTAGTAACGTTACGTCGTTTTTCTACTTAAAACATACGATTGAAAAAGTGAATGAAATGCCATTATCATATGTCTTTTTTGAAATATTGGAATACGCATTGGAACTTTCCTTTGATGAGCACGAACCTAATTTTTGGACATCTTCGTTTGCTTGATAAAAAACGTAACATCATGAATATGTTGCCAAGCCTTATTGAATATTCCCAAATGACATACTTGCTATAATATTCTTCTTGCTCTGTAAAAAGTATAAACCATAAAAAAAGAGGGCCACCGCCCTCTTCTCTCCTAGAATAAAATTAAAACTAACTTAATTAATCAATTGCAATACTTTCGTAATAGGTTGCATTTCCCTTCTTAACTTTAATGGTATAATGTCCCTTATGGGCATTGGTGAAGTTGAATGCCTTTTCTACGATTGTTCGGTTCTCTACTATTTCTTTGGAAACAGTTCTATTATCACCATCATAAATGGTTATGGCAACTTCTTCCTTGTCCAAGTTCAAAAGGTTAAGAAAAACCATACCGTCTTTTTCCCTGAATACCGGTTTATTCTTTTCAGATTTATTTCTTATCGCTACGTTCGTATCATCAACAGTGATCGTAAATGCTGTTTCTTTAATCGCATCTTCGACTTGTAAGAAGTAGATACCTGATGCAAGAGTACTTAAATTGAATTTTTTGGTGTATTCCGCATTATCCTCAAGACTCTCGGTAAAGATGACATTTCCTTCAACATCAATGAACCTAAGTTCTGCATCCGTAGTTGAGTTATCATATTTGAACAATAAGGTCTTGCTTTCTTTTTCGGAGATGATTCTTAAGTCCATCTCATTGGCCATTCCTAATGCACTTATTAATAGGAAGGTGATACTTAAGGTGATTTTCATGATTCTTTTCATAACTTTTTAATTTGGAGGGTTTACCTATAATTAATTTTCTTTTATTTCTTTTTTACTATCGAATTACATGGCAAACTTACGTCGGTTTTAAATCCCTGACTACATCAAGATTTCCCATTTTCTATACAATTTTAACACGACAATAGGCTAATATTAAATCATTGGGTAATTTAGTGTATATTCGAGATAATTTAGTGGAGATAGACTATTTATGTACCCTTTAGTATCCTTTTTAAAACAGGCCTCAGGATAATTTTCCTTATTATTTTTTTTATCACAAGACCTTTACCGGGAACCTTCATTATGTAATAAAGTTTGCTGCCGATTTAAATGCATAACAACCGGTGTAGCCCCAATCCTATGAGCACTCATGAATATGAATATCGGCTTATTAGCTATCTTTTAGTGACAGGATCATAAATTGACCTAAAAACAAAAAAGAGGGCTATAAAGCCCTCTTCTAGAATAAAATTAAAACTAACGTAATTAATCAATTGTAATTGATTCAAAATAAGATTCACTGCCTTTCTTCACCTTGATGGTATAATGACCCTTATGGGCTTTTGTGAAATTGAAAGCTTTCTCTATTACCGTTTCATTTTCGAACAATTCATTAGCAACGGTTCTTTCTTCTCCATCATAAACCGTAATAGCAACAACTTCTTTATCCAAGTTCAATAGGTTAAGGTAAACCATCTCATTTTTGGTCCTGAACACTGGCTTGTTCTTTTCAGACTTACCTTTGATCGCAACGTTCGAATCTTCAATAGTAATCGTAAACGCGGTTTCCTTAATGGCATCTTCCACTTCTAAAAAGTAAATACCGGATTTTAGAGTACTTAAATTGAATTTTTTCGAATATTCAGCATTGTCTTCAAGACTTTCGGTGAAAATGACATTTCCTTCACTATCCACGAACCTTAGCTCTGCATCGGTTGTTGAATTATCGTAGTTGAACAATAAGGTCTTACTCTCCTTATCAGAGATAATCCTTAAATCCATTTCGTTTGCCATACCAAAGGCGGTCATTAATAAAAAGGTCGCTCCAAGTGTAATTTTTTTAACTGCTTTCATAACATTTTGTTTTTTTAGGTTAATGATCAATTTTCTTTTTCTTTTTTCGCTTAACAAATAATTACGATACAAACATACATCCAGTCTACCCCTCTTACAACATCATGATTTGCAAGTTTATATGTTATTTTACCATATATTTAGGTTAATTAATTGTTAAGTGGTAATTTTGCATACTATTGAGATAATTTTGCAGAGTTTGGTTCTAAATACCCTTACTAACTTTGCTATTGGAAAAGAAATATTATGCTAAAACAGAAACCTACTTTCGAAGCCATTGAACCCAATTTTGGACATTCTTTCATGTACCAAAAATTCGATGCCAATACGAACAATAAAGTGAATAAGTGGCACTATCATCCCGAGATTGAACTTGTATACGTCAATGGAGGGGCCGGCAAAAGGCAAATTGGTAGCAACTTATCCTATTATACTAACGGTACCCTTATCCTTGTTCCCAGTAATTTACCCCATTGCGGATTTACTGATGAATTAACAGGTAATAGAAGTGAAACGGTAATCCAGATGAAAATGGATTTTCTGGGTGAGAATTTTTTCAATATTCCGGAAATGGTTAAAATCCAAAACCTTTTTGAAATGGCCAAGGGCGGTATTGTTTTCTTCGGAGAGACCAAACAGCGCTTAGGAAAGAAAATGGAGGCTCTTGAGCATTTATCCAATTTTGAGCGTTTACTCTCCATTTTGGATATTTTACATGGCTTGGGAACAACAGAGGAATTCAGGATATTAAACGCTCATGGCTATTCCTTGGAAGCAGATACGAAAGATAATGACCGTATCAATATTGTATTCAATTACGTTAAGAACAATTTTAAAGACGAAATAACCTTACAAGAGATTTCGGATATGGTTAGTATGACCATACCTTCGTTTTGTAGGTATTTTAAAAAGATTACCAATAAGACCTTCGTTCAATTCGTTAACGAGTATCGCTTGGTACATGCATCCAAATTGTTGGCAGAACAACCATTGAGTATAACAGAGGTATGTTTTGAATGTGGATTCAATAATTTTTCACATTTCAACAAATCGTTCAAAGCATTTACAGGTCAGAACCCATCGGCATATAGGAACCAACTGAAAACAGTTCTTCAATAGCATTATCCTATATATGCAGTCGTTAAATTTAATCGATAGTGATATAGTGTACTATCCCGGATTTTTAGGTGCGGCCACGGCTACAGCGTTTTTTAATATATTCAAGAATACCGTTCCTTGGCAACAAGACGATATCAAAGTATTCGGGAAAATTTACCCGCAACCAAGGTTAACGGCATTCTATGGCAATAAGGATAAGACGTATTCGTATGCCAATATTACCATGCAACCTAGACCCTTTTCACAAGAATTGATGAAAATCAAGGCCCTGATTGAAAATAAAACCCAAATTGATTTCAATGCCTGTCTTTTAAACCTCTACAGAAATGGGAAAGATAGCAACGGTTGGCATTCCGATGATGAAAAAGAGCTTGGTGATAAGCCTGTCATAGCCTCTATAAGTTTGGGTGAAAATCGGTTTTTTCATTTACGACATAAAAAACATAAAGAACTTAGATACAAATTGTTATTGGAACATGGTAGCCTATTGCTGATGAAGGGAGAGACACAACATCAATGGCACCATCAATTACCGAAAACGGCAAAACAGATTGGGGAACGTATAAACCTTACTTTTAGGGTATTGAAATAAAAAAAACCGGTTACGTCATCCGTACCGGTTTTTTTTATACCCTTTATTCCAAGTTAAGCACTGCCTTTAGCGAACGGGTCACTGCACTAATGTCCTCATGCGCAACTACACTAATATAACTTCAAATGGTATGCCAAGTTGTAATTTTTCGACAAAATTCCACTTTTAAGGTTCAGTGAACCAAAGAGTTATCGACTTTAATGCCCGTACTTCAATAAAAAATTCATTTAAAAAGGTTGTTCAGCACACTGGCCAAACGCAATCCTCCTTTTTGTAGTTGAGTCTCAACCGTACCCCACCACATATAACTGTAGCGATAAGAAAGCTTCTCCCCTACTTCTACTGAATCATATAATTTATCGGCGATTAGTTGGGATTCTTTTACCCAATCCAAAATAGTACCTTGTTGTATGTTCTTGATTTCCTTTTTATCCAACTTTGGAAACGAATGCGCAAGTTCAGTAAAACTCATGCCATAATCATCGATCATATTGGAATCCCACACTCTATGAAGGTTTGTTCCCCTACCAAACCATTGCAATTGAATATCGTTACCTCCTTTGTCCTCAACCCTACCTACATGCATAGGTTGATGCAGATCACCGATTAAATGAACCAACATTTTAAGATAAAACACCCGATCTTCCTTGGGGTTATCTTCGTTTTGAATAATCTCAAGACATTTTTGAACACCCACAACCAAATCCCCGTATTTACTAGGTTCAATATCTTTATAATCCTTACCAGGAGGAATGTTCACATAATGCCACGCACTGAATTCCTTATATTTTCTGTCGGCCTTTATTTCATCGGCAAAATTTGAAATTGATGCCAGACTTTGCCCATCCAACAATTTATATATAGCACGCTTTGCTTTTCCTGAAAGTTGCTCTTGTGCAATATCCCCGATTACCCTATGCCCCGTTTTGGACCAATATGGTGAGTTTCCTAAGGCAATTTGTCCGATCAATAAGAAGAGGACGACAATTTTTTTCATGTTCTTTATTTGTTTCAAAATTAGAAAAAGCTTTTTAATCTAATGTTAACTCTTGGTCCATTTTAAATTTTTAGTTTGATATTGCGTACTTTAAATTCTATGATTTGGTTTCAAGAAAAAGAAAACATGTTCTTCCCAAGCTTCTGCTAAGATCATTACTTGCGGTAGCACTATTAATTTTCACTTTCATATTAAGTGTCCGCTTAGGACTTTGGGGAGAAATACCAAGTGATAAGGAACTTTCCACATTTCATTACAGTAGAGCTTCCGAAGTTTATTCGGCCGATAGTGTTTTGATCGGCAAATTCTATTTGAACGACCAGCAACCCATTCTATTTGAGAACATTCCCGAGCATGTTAAAAATGCTTTGACCGCTATTGAAGATGAACGTTTTTATGAACATTCTGGCATTGATTACAGAAGCCTGATCCGTGTAGCGGTAAAAACGATAGCCTTGCAAAACAGATCATCTGGGGGAGGAAGTACATTGACACAACAATTGGCAAAAAACCTATACCCCAGAAAAGAGCGAAATAAAACTACCCTTATAGTCGACAAGATAAAGGAAATGATCATCGCCAAAAGGTTGGAAAAACTTTTTACCAAAGATGAAATACTTACACATTATTTAAACACCGTCTCGTTTGGGGGCAACACCTATGGTATTGAAAGTGCCGCACTAAAATTCTTCAACAAACCTACTGGTGAACTTACTGTTGAAGAGGCTGCGACCCTTATAGGCATGCTAAAAGCCACTTATAGTTATAACCCTAGGTTATTCCCTAAAAAAAGCTTCGCGAGAAGAAATCTGGTATTGGTCGCAATGGCGAACAACGGTTTTATTGATACAATTGAAAAAGATAGCCTTATTGATCTACCGTTGAAACTAAATTATCGGGAATTTGATCATGATATGGGTTTGGCCCCATACTTCAGGGAAGAAGTACGAAAAAAGGTCAGGGATTGGTGTAAACAACAAAATGAAAGTGGTGCGGATTATAATCTGTATACCTCAGGTTTGAAAATATACACCACCTTGGATTCCGAAATGCAAGCATTGGCAGAAGAAACCATGACAATACACATGGCCTCGCTTCAAAAAAAGTTTGAGCAGAGTTATGGCAATAATGCTCCTTGGATAAAGAATAATGCTCTTATCAATAAAATGGTAAAAAGAACACCAGCCTATCAAAAATTAAAAACACTTGGATGGTCCGAACCTAGAATAATGGATTCACTCAAAAAAAAGAGATTAATGACTTTGGGTGATTGGTCTGGGGAAAAACCTGTAAATGCCAGCACCATAGACAGCGTACAACATTATATGAGATTTCTCAACATAGGTTCTTTAGCGGTCGACCCCAGTACTGGTGCCGTAAAAACATGGATCGGCGGTATCAATTACAAACATTTTAAATACGACCATATAGCCCAAAGTAAACGGCAGGTCGGTTCAACTTTCAAACCCATCGTGTATACCGCAGCACTAGAAACGGGACTTTCCCCTTGTACCTATTTTTCTGCGCAAGAGGTCGCCTATGAAAATCTAAAAGGTTGGTCACCAAGCAACTCAGGAAAAAAAGATGAAGCTTACCTCAACTATACCATGGAAATGGCCTTAAGCAATTCAGTAAATACAGTGGCCGTAAAGGTTTTGGAAAAATCCGGCATAGACAAAGTTATTGAACAGGCCAAAAAAATGGGGATACGTTCAGAACTGCCCCACCAACCCTCCTTAGCATTAGGTACTGGGGAACTTTATGTTACCGAATTAGCCCAGGCCTACACGAGTTATGTAAATGACGGGGTCGCCGTAGCACCCTACATTATCGAAACCATAACCAACCAAAATGATTCAATTTTATCTCATTTTAGACCCAAAAAGACGAATAAAAGCGCCTTTTCGAATAAAACAGGGGATATAATGCTGGAAATGATGAAATCTACTATTGATCAAGGAACGGCATCCCGAATACGTTCAACGTATAAGCTGAAAAACGATATAGCCGGAAAAACCGGCACGACCCAAAACAATAAGGATGCGTGGTTCGTGGCCATAACACCAAAACTGGTACATGTAAGTTGGGTGGGCCTAGACAACCATGAAATAGGATTTAAGAACACAAGTCTTGGACAAGGGGCAAATGCCGCCCTTCCCTTATTCGCGCTTTGGTATCAAAAATTGAATGGCAATTCCAATTACAACTCGATTACCAAAGCCAGATTCAAGAAAACCGACAGTTCAGTACTGGACCTATTGGATTGCGAACCCATAAAACGGGATGGTTTTTTTAAACGCCTTTTCAAGAATCCCAATAAAAAGAAAGTTAAAAAGTTCAGGCAATAAGGTATAACACCACACGGCAGAAAGCTTCCCTCCAAATTACAATCCAGTATTTTTAATAAAACAATAAAACACGAATTGTTTTTATCGTATTTTAACACTTATATTTTTATTGCCGTAAAAATAATCGTCAATCTATAGCTATTTGACATTACTTTACCATTATAATATCCTAAATTTGAGGACCAAGCCAGCTAAACCAACTCTCCATGTTAAAATACGTCAGTGTTCTAGCACTTATTTTTTCTCCCTTATTCATCATTGCCCAAATTCACCAGAAGAGTTTCACGGTAAATGCCATTTCAAACTTAGAGACCATTAATCCCGATGGAGCCCTGGACGAGGCTGTTTGGCATAAAGCAGATAGTGCAAAGGAATTCTGGCAATATTTTCCATCGGACTCTATTCAAGCGACCAAACAGACCGATATCAAAATGCTTGTTGACGATGAATTCCTTTATATAGGTATTACTGTTTATACTTTAGGAAAAGATTACAAAGTACAATCCCTTAAAAGGGATTTCAGGGCTGGGAACAGTGATAATATTACGCTACTTTTCGACACGTTCAACGATGGTAACAATGCCTTTTTATTCGGCATAAACCCTTTTGGGGTTCGCCGGGAAGGATTAGTATCAGGTGGGGGCAATGACCTAAGCGGATTTACCATTTCGTGGGATACCAAATGGAAAGGGGATTCAAAAATTTATGAAGACCACTATACTTCCGAACTCATTATTCCCCTTACGGCCTTTAAGTTTAGGGAAGGAGAGACAAAATGGCGTTTCAATAGCTATCGTTTCGATACCCAATCGAATGAGAACAGTACTTGGATGAATATTCCCCAAAACCAGAATATTTATGGCCTTACCTTCATGGGTGACATGATTTTTGAAAGGCCATTGGGAAAATCAAGGAGTCCTATTGCCATCATCCCATTTGTTAATACCATCTCACAAAATGATTATGAGAACGAAGAAAAAACCAACAATATCAAAATAGGCGGTGACGCCAAATTTGCTATTGGCAATAGCATGAATTTGGATATCACCGTGAATCCTGATTTTTCACAGGTAGAAGTTGATGACCAAGTAACCAATCTTACGCGGTTCGAAATTTCGCTCCCGGAAAAAAGGCAGTTCTTCATTGATAACAGTGATCTATTCTCAAGTTACGGCGATGACCGCGATGGAAATCCGTTTTTTTCACGAAGAATCGGTATTGCCACCGATACTGCGGACAATTCCATAGAAAACAAAATTCTCGGAGGAATAAGATTAAGCGGCAAACTGAACAAAAGTTTACGCCTTGGCTTTCTCGATATACAGACCCAGGCCGATGAAGAGAACCTTATCGCCTCTAACAATAATATGATGTTCGCCCTTCAGCAACGTGTATTCGGCCGTTCCAATATCAGTATGTTCTTTATTAACCGGCAAACCTTCAAAGATTACGACTTTCAGGAAGATGAAGATAGATACAACCGCGTTTTAGGTATCGATTATGATCTTATATCCAAGGGAAATAGATGGAACGGGAAATTTTTTGTTCATAAATCCTTTGCGCATAACAGTGGGGATAAAGATGCCTCTGCAGGAATAAAGCTCGATTACAACTCAAGATACTATAACACTTTTTCAAAATTGGTATACGTAGGTGAAGATTTTAGGTCTGATCTAGGTTATATCCGTAGAACTGATATTTTAAAGGGCTATGTAGGTATAGAAAAGGTGTTTTGGCCAAAAAAAGGTTTTATCAACACCCATAGTTTTAAGGCTTTTCCCATTTTTATTTGGAGTCCGAGTATGGATTTACAAAATACAGATTATACCTTTCGGGGTGAATGGGAAGCCAAATTCGTAGATTTTTCGAACATTAGTATCAGTTTAAACAATAAATATACTTTCTTGACCGATGAGTTTGAGCCAACAGGATTGGATGATGCCGTGGCATTGCCAGAGAACGTGGGCTACCACTACAACAATGTACAATTGGAATATTCCTCTGATCGGCGAAAACTTTTTTCTTATGAACTGGAAACGACTTTAGGAAGTTTTTTCAATGGCAAACGATATTCGGTTCAAGGGAGTATGACGTACCGTTTTCAACCCAAAGTATTCATTTCTATGTTGGTTGACTATAATAGGATAGAACTGCCCGAACCCTATGCCAGCGCCGATTTATGGCTATTAAGTCCAAAAATAGACGTCACCTTCAACAAATCACTTTTTTGGTCCACCTTAGTTCAATATAGCACCCAACAGGATAATTTAGGACTGAACTCTAGGTTGCAATGGAGGTTTGCTCCCTTGTCAGATTTGTATTTGGTGTATAATGACAATTATTTTGTCAATACCTTTGCACCCAGAATGCGATCTATAAACCTGAAGTTTACATACTGGCTAAATATTTAGAATGAACCACAAAATACTATGTTCCGATTTGGATGGCACCCTGCTATCCACAAAAAGTGACGTATCCCCATTTACCATATCAGAAATCAACCGAATTAGACCAACAACCAAGATTATCCTAGTTTCGGCCAGAATGCCAAAATCAATGCGATATATACAAAAAGACCTTGGTATTGCCCATGAACCTATCATTTGTTACAATGGAGCGTTGGTAATCGATGGCGAAGAAGATATTCACTCTGCCATTATTGAAGCCGAGACCCTTGAATCATTGTATGAACTAACAAAAGAACACAGCATTAAATTAGGCCTGTATTATAAGGATGAATGGTTTGTTGAAGAAAATTCGGAACGAGTCAACAAAGAGATCAACAATACCAAGACAGATCCCGTTTATCAAAAAAATTCAGAGACGATCAAAGATTGGAAAAATCGAAAAGTCGGTGCACATAAAATAATGCTTATGGGTACCTTTGAAACAATTGAACGCATACAACCGAAACTTTTGTCCTTATACTCCAATAAATTGAACATTTATCGCTCTAACGATACATTAATAGAAGTAAGCCCAAAATCCGTATCAAAACTTTCGGCCATAGAGCTATTGATCAAAGACACGCATAGCCTAAACGATATTATCGCTTTTGGGGACAATTATAATGATGCAGAAATGCTTCAACAGGTAAATTGTGGCGTAGCTATGGGCAATGCCCGTGATGAAGTGAAAAATATTGCCGACCACACCACATTGTGCAATACGCAGGACGGCGTAGCAAGTTTTCTAAACCAACATTTTAAGATTTAACTATATTTGAAACCAACTTATACCACCAAAAATGCACCAACTCCCACTATCTGAAGACACTATTATTTTTGGATTATTAAGCCTTTGTTTGGGTTTTGTATTCTACACCTCATCGATAAAAAAAGGATTCTGGAAAAAATTCTACAAGGTTATCCCGACACTTTTAATGTGTTATATGCTTCCGGCAATACTTACAAGTACGGGTATCATCTCCGAAGAACATTCTAACCTATATTACATTGCCAGTCGCTATTTATTGCCTGCAGCCTTGGTTCTTATGACCTTGAGTATTGACTTAAAGGCCATTATGAATTTAGGATCCAAAGCGCTTATCATGTTTTTGACCGGTACGGTCGGTATTGTAATCGGTGGACCAATAGCTATTTTAATAGTTTCTATTTTTTCTCCTGAAACCGTAGGTGGCGTAGGTTTTGATGCGGTTTGGCGAGGGTTGACCACAATTGCAGGCAGTTGGATCGGGGGAGGTGCCAACCAAGCTGCCATGTTAGAGGTTTTCCAGTTCAATCCAAAGAAATTCGGTGATATGGTACTTATCGATATCGTTGTTGCCAATATTTGGATGGCCATTATACTGCTCGGCATAGGAAAATCGGACAAAATCGATAAATGGTTAAAAGCCGATAATTCATCTATCGAAACCTTAAAGGCCAAGGTTTCGGCACATACCGAAAAAATAACCAGGGTTACCTCCTTGCATGATTATATAATGATGTTATGCCTTGCATTTTTCGCAGTAGGTATATCCCATTTTTTAGCTGAACATTTTGCCTTGTTTTTAGAGAACACCTTTGAAGTCATAAGAAACAAGGAAAAAGCACTTTCTTCTTTAGGTTCCAAGTTTTTATGGATGGTAGTTTTTGCGACCACCGCAGGTATTCTACTTTCCTTTACAAAGGCCAAAAATTATGAAGGTGCAGGGGCAAGTAAAATCGGTGGAGTTTTCATCTATATTCTGGTAGCGACCATTGGTATGAAAATGGACCTTGGGAGGTTCTTGGAAAATCCCGGCCTTATAGCGGTTGGTATTATTTGGATATCGATACATGCCGGCCTACTTATTTTAGTCGCCAAATTAATAAAAGCACCTTTCTTCTTTTTAGCAGTTGGGAGCCAGGCCAATGTAGGCGGAGCGGCTTCTGCCCCGATCGTAGCTGCGGAATTCCATCCATCCTTAACATCGGTGGGAATACTTTTAGCGGTTTTGGGATATGTGGTCGGTACGGCGGGTGCTTATATTTGTGGACTCCTGATGGAAATTGCCGCGAATGTTTAGCCCATATCCGAACACACCTTGATCAAATGGTAGATTTCAATAAAATTGCCTCCAAAAGATGATCTTTAAAATCAATTATTTTATTGATATTTGCCCCATATATAATCATATTAAATTTGGCGAACCAACAGCCGAGTAACTAGATTCAAATGAAAAAATTTCTATTTTTTGGCTTAATTGCCATTTTTATGACTTCTTGCAAGGAGGATACGACCAAAACCATGTTTTTGACCGGAAATGTAAAAGGACTAAAGAAAGGCACTTTGTATTTACAGCATGTACCCGATTCTACATTAGTTACCATAGATTCCTTGGAAGTGAACGGTGACGGTAGTTTTTCTTTCAAAACAGAATTGGAAAGTCCTGAAATCTTCTATCTATACTTGAACAAAAAGGACTACAACGATGTTAATGATAGGATCAGCTTTTTTGGTGAACCGGGCAACATTACCATAAATACAAGTTGGAACACCTTTGATACCAATGCAAAAATAGAAGGCTCCGCCACAAATTTGAAACTTGAGGAATATCGTAAGATCATGACCCGATTCAATAAGAGAAGCCTGGAAATAGTACAGGAAACCGCCAATAGTGAAGTACCACTGGATTCCGCCCAATTGGATTCCATTCAAAAACTATCCGAAAAGAATATACAAAAAGGGTATGCGTTCGCTTTGAATTTTGCCATGAACAACAAAGACTCGTACATAGCCCCCTATATTGCTTTAACAGAGGTATCCGATGCCAATCTGAAGTATCTAGACTCTATCAACAATTCATTGTCCCCTGAAGTGGCAGCTTCTAAATATGGTAAAGCTCTCCGGAATTTTCTGGACCAGAGGAAAAAGAACCAATAAAAAAAAACATCCCGCCAAGGCGGGATGTTTTTTTATACGATTTAAACTTGTGTTGTTTATTGCAACTTGTTCAATTGTTCTACCAAAGCAGTGGCTTTTTCTTCCAACTCTTTACGAACACTTTTTAAATGTGCTTTTCTATTTTCAACATTTTTCTCATTCACCTTCCCTATCAAAACGTCAAAAGTTTCAATAGCACTGTCGATAATCTTACTTCCTTCTTTAGAGTCATTTTTCCCATTAGCGGTTTCAACAATATATACCGCTTCGATAATATCCCCTAAAACAAAATTTATATCTTTCTTTAAATCTCTAATACTTGCCATTTCTATTTATTTTTTTGCAAAAATACTGTTTTTAGATTCTACTCCTTTAAGTAATCAAACTTATTTCGCTTAAACCGTGACTTCTAGCAACTTAACCCCACTGGTTTCTATCGTAATACTTTCAGAATCGGCAGGAAGCAAAACTGTCTCCCCCTTTTGTATGGCCACGGTACCCGCATTGGTAACGATCTCTGCGGAACCACCGACACACATTAATATCGTGAACGATGACCTTGCTTTAACATCTAAACTTAAATTATTGTCAAGCTGTAAAAAATTGGTCTTAAAGTAAGGGCAATCTACCATGGAATTAACCGTGTCGGACTTCTGATCGTAAACTACCTTAAAATCATCCTTTTTATCATAATCCATGGCATCCAAAGCCAAATCGGTATGTAATTCCCTAAGGTTACCGTTTTTATCTTTTCTATTGAAGTCAAAAACGCGATAGGTAATATCTGAAGTTTGCTGTATTTCAGCCAATAGTACACCTGCTCCGATAGCGTGTATTTTTCCCGTATTGATAAAAAAAGTATCCCCTTCCTTTACCTCTTCGTAGTTCAACAAATCTAGCAAGGTGTCGTTTTCCAAACTTTCGGAATATTCTTCCTTGGTTACGTTTTTATTAAACCCGACAATAAGATTTGCCCCTGGGTCAGCGTCCATAACGTACCACATTTCGGTCTTTCCGAAAGAATTATGCCTTTTTTTCGCCAATTCATCATTGGGGTGCAATTGTATGGAAAGATCTTGTTTGGCATCGATAAATTTTATCAGTATCGGAAAATCCTTCCCGAAACGATCAAAAACATCTTTACCCAATAACCCTTCTGGTTGCTGATCAATAATTTGTTGAAGCGTGGTCCCGGCCAATGGTCCATTCGCCACAGTGGAGATATCGCCTTCTACGGCAGATAACTCCCAACTTTCACCGGTAATATCACTTTCGATAGGTTTTCCCAAAACCTCTTTTAACTTGGTACCGCCCCAAAGACGTTCTTTTAATATCGGTTGAAATTTAAATGGATATAAGTTCATAAAGTTTATTATTTATAAAATTCGTTCAATCATTGATCATTCGCCAGAGTAGGTCACAAAATTCCTTGGTGTTTCGTACAACACCACTTCCAAGTCTTTGGAAGCCTTTATATGTGGCCTGAGTTTATTCCATATAAATACCGCAATATTCTCCGCTGTCGGATTCAGGTGCTTGAATTCGGGCACTTCAACATTTAGGTTCTTATGGTCCAATACATCTTCTATCTTATCCTTTATCAAGGCTTTCAAAATCTTCATATCCATGACAAAACCGGTCTCTTCATCAATTTCGCCATAGACGCTGACCACCATGTCATAATTATGTCCGTGATAATTGGGGTTGTTGCACTTACCGAAAACCTCAGTATTCTTCTCATCGTCCCATTCTGGCCTAAATAAACGGTGCGCTGCATTAAAATGTGCCTTTCTGCTTACTTTAACTTTCATGATTCGTATTATGCATTAAATGGTCAAAGAATTTTTCAAAAATAATCTTGAACCAAACGGTATACCGTTCTGGATGTTCGGCGATATCTTTTTGAATGTCACTTGGCATCATCCATTTGAAATCTGCCACTTCCTCAGGATTTATTTCAGGATTCCCGTTATATGAACCCATCATTACATGATCCAACTCGTGCTCTGTAAGTCCGTTATCAAAAGGAGCCTTATATATGAAAGAAAACAATTCCCTTAATTCAGCCGTAAAACCCATTTCTTCTTGCAGTCTTCTTTTACCTGCCTCAATATTGGTTTCGCCAACCCTCTGGTGGCTGCAACATGTATTGGTCCAAAGTAAGGGTGAATGGTATTTGTGTGCCGCTCTTTGCTGAAGCATGGTTTCCCCTTTATCGTTCATGATAAAAACCGAGAATGCCCTGTGCAGCATGGCCTTTTCGTGGGCTTCCATTTTGGGCATGGTTCCGATTTGTTCATCGTTGGTATTTACAAGAATGACTTCTTCTTCCTTCATTCTGTAAAAATAAGACCTTTACCTAACTTTTAAGTTAAGCCAACTATAAAAAATACGGATATAAGAAAGAGTAGTAAATAATTTAGAAAAACCTGGGTGACTTTACGAAACCTTTGGTACTAATAAAATCATATCTGAATATGATTTCAAAAGACCCATCGTTAAAAGCTGCATTACCCAATTCGGTCGTTTCGCGATCATAGGCCAATCCTATTAAAAGGGATTCGCTCACATTAAAACCGAACATTCCACTGAAGGCGGCATCCCAACGGTAAGCACCACCAAGTATAAATTTATCGTTGAGCATAAAATTCGCTGATAGATCCACCTGTAACGGTGCCCCTTGCACCAATTTGGAGAGTATGGTCGGTTTAAACTTTAGATTGGGGTTCAAATCGAAAACATAACCGGTAATAAGATAATAGTTCATTTGTTCTTTGGCGGTCGACAAGGATGATTCCTCAAAATGGGTGGTCTGTAAAAACCTAGGCACTGATAAACCCGCATAGAACCTATCTGTATGGTAATATACACCAGCCCCGAAATTTGGGGAAAACTTATTATCTATATCTTGCTGTAAGGTTTGATCCGGTGCATATTGGTTGAGTTCTGAATACCTTATATCCAATAAATGTCCACTGGCCTTTAACCCAAAACTTAGTTTACCCTCTTCCGAAGTCTTTAGGGTATATGAAAAATCTACGTCCAAATATGTTTCTGAAGTAGGACCTATCTCGTCATTCACTATCGACAATCCCAAACCTAACCCTTTATAGCCAACTGGGGAATGTATATTCAATGTCTGGGTTTTCGGCGCTCCATCAAGGCCTACCCATTGCGACCTGTGCAAAGCAGCAATGCTCACGTGCCCCCTAGAACCTGAATATGCCGGATTAACACTCACTGTATTGTACATATACTGGGTATATTGGGCATCTTGCTGGGCCTGTACCTCATTTAAGAAGAACAACACCGCAACACCAATAAAAGTCAGTATTCGCATTACTATTGAAATATGTTTCAAAGTATTCGCCATAATCATTATCTGTTAATATAAATGTATCCTGAAAGCGTTACGGTCTTACCGGTTATATCTTCATAATCAAGAATATAGAAGTAGGTACCTACAGGCAACTTATTATCTTTCTCAACGGTAACCCTTCCTTCCGAGGTGCCATCAAAAACATTACCGTTTGTATTGTACGCCTTGGTCGTATAAACCAGCACACCCCATCTATTATAGATTCTTAGTGTGTTGTTCGGATAATTCTCCAATCCTCCGATTACCAATACATCATGTACACCATCTCCATTCGGAGTTACAACATTAAAGACCTCTACTTCCTCTTCTGGAGTGTTTGGCTCAAGGTAATCAGGTATACCATTGGCATCATTGTCATCATTGGAATAATCCCCATCACCGTTCAAGTCTTCATCAATAGTCAATATTGAATCATTGTCATCATCAATATCCCTATAATCAGATTCATTATCGCCATCTGTATTCGGAAGGTCCATATATGGATCATTATACTTATCATTAACATCTATGTCAATTGTAGCATCTCCTTCATAAGCGTCATCCAATCCGTCATTATCCTTATCGGAACCTATCCAGATGACATCGGCCAAACCATCATGGTCATAATCATGCCCCTCAATAGCATCCGGTATATTGTCATTATCACTATCGTCATCCAAATAATCCGGCATACTGTCTCCATCGGTATCCACAGGGAACAACCCTAAAACACCATCTTCATAGGCATCATCAAGCCCATTGGAATTCGCATCTATCAGACTTGGTAATATATAACCTTCGGTTGTCTGTGCTTCAACATTATCGGGAATACCATCATCATCACTGTCGATATCCAAATAATCGGCAAATCCGTCACCATCACTATCCGTTGGGTTGGTAGATGGGTCCCCATCCCCATCCATATCAAGATCCTCAAAGCTATCCAAGATACCATCATTGTCCGAATCCAGGTCAACAGCATTGGAAACAACAACCGTAACGGTTGCCGTACTGCAATTTGAAGCCCCATCACATATGGTATAGGTAAAAGAGTCATTACCGGTAAAACCATTGTCTGGCGTATAGTTTATCGTATCATCCGAAGGATCGTTCGGCGTACCATTATCACTATGTATAACAACCCCGTTCGTAGCATTTATATTAGAAAATGTTCCTATAGTCGGAATGTCATTATCATTGTCCAAAACAGGAATATCTATAGTAGTTTCAGTTTCTGTGGCCACTGCATCATCTATAGCGTCGATAATTGGTAATACATCTATAGTTACGGTCGCAGTACTACAATCACCGGATTGGTTACAAACAGTGTAATCAAATGTATCTGGACCATTATAATCGGCATTGGGAGTATAGGTGACTATATCATCCGATGGATCGTTAGGGGTTCCATTTTCATTGATTGTCACCTCCCCGTTCAATGGGTCGGTCGTCGTCAAGGTTCCCGTTGTTGGCAAATCGGAATCGTTATCAAATATATCAACAACTAGAGGTTGGTCTTCATCGGTAGATACGATATCATCTACCAAGTTTGCTGCCTGATCGATACAGACGACCGTGAAGTTGGGTAGTTCAAAACTATTCCCGGCCTTTGTAACTGTCGCCGTATAACGCTGAACTGTAAGTGAGGACACTACCATTGGACTTGTCTGGTCACCAGAAACAGCCGGACTCCAGCTAACTGTTGCCCCAGAAGACAAATCCACATTGGAAGAAATATCCAAGGTAACCTCATTATCCGGTGAACTGCAATTGGTTACAATAAAATAGCCGGAAGCATTGGAACCACATAAAGTACCATCATAGGTTGCGAAATAGATGCCAGGTTGGGTTACCTCATAATAAGAATTCGTCCCCAAGACAGTTGCTGTATCAGAGGCTTCAAACCA
Source organism: Maribacter sp. TH_r10 (assembly GCF_033101095.1). Classification (NCBI taxonomy): domain Bacteria; kingdom Pseudomonadati; phylum Bacteroidota; class Flavobacteriia; order Flavobacteriales; family Flavobacteriaceae; genus Maribacter; species Maribacter sp. TH_r10. The sequence goes on from NZ_JAWMPY010000003.1 coordinate 421,295, forward strand.
ACGGTAATTATGTTGATCAGAATCATTCGGAGCCTGTAATAAAAACTGGGCGTTTGATACAGTAATCCCCAGTAATGTAAATACAATACTGAGGAGAAGCTTTTTATATGTAGGTGTTAGTTTCAAACTGATTTGGGCTAATGGTTCTGTATTACTTAACAACAAATACTACATTGATCAATGAATTGTAATCTGCAGGTTGTCCTATGATCGTATATGTCAATACTCCAGCGGGAGAAATATTCATCGTACTTGTATTGAATACCGTAGGATCGGCATACGTTACATGATAGTCCAATTCTGTTGCAGAATAAGTTGGTATTGATCCTCCACTACTTACTACAGGTGAGCCAAACTGTGCAATATACTGCGCATGTAGATCAATTGAGAACGTACCATTTGTAGATGCATCAACGGCAATGGAAGGGGGATAGAAAACCCTGGAGGATTTCAATGTATTTACTTCAACCAAATCACCGTCGGCCTCAACAGCCATTAATGAAGTACCTGAACCTGTAACAGCATTGGATCCATAATCAGAAAAACGTACTGTACCATTCTCAACATCCAATTTTGCATCTGGAGAACTTGTACCAATACCTACATCACCTTGAGTAAAAATATCATCGGTTATAGCATCAGGAGCGGAAGTCCCACCAACCTCATACCAATCATGGTCGGACAAAGAACTAAGATCAATTGTTTTTTCCGCTTCCCCGTCCCTTTCCAATGAAAGACTCAGTGTATTGCCGACTAGTGAAAACACGTCAACTTTTTGGTTATCAGTATTTACACTACTTATGTTTACTGTTTTTGGAGTATTGTTTTGTTCATTCAAGGTTAATACCGAACCATCAAAAGCAAGATTGGTTACCAATTCGTTACCAATTACTTTATCCGCATCGGCATTATCGGATGCCGTAAGTTCTGCATCTGTTGCGAATGTGCCATCAAGATTGATTGTTCTATCTGAAAGTCCATCATTTGAAATGGACAATTCTAAAGTTGTACCGTTTAAATTGAATTTGTCAGGATATTGATTATCGGTATTTACCCCACTAATATCAACTGTTTTAGGTGTGTTCCCCCCTTCATTCAAAGTAATAACCCCTGAATTATAGGTCATGGATGTGACCGTTTCATTACCGATCAATGAATCTGCATCGTCAACATTGTCAACATCGGAAACATATAGACCGTTCGCATCTACACTAAGGGCATTGCCAGCCGTTGTGCTGATTTCCGCACTGAACACCGTCCCGGTTAAAACCAAGCCTGTGCCTGCCGTATACTGTGTATCATTATCGGTTGCACTTGCCAGAGCTTCGATTGCCCCCTGTACATCGGTTGCACCAAGAGTTGCCGTGCTATCATCGAAAGTAACCTCGCCCGCATTCTGATCATCAGTTGCAAGAAGACCACTACCACTTACACTAAGAGCATTGTTCGTTGCCGGGTCCACTACCGCCGTGAACACATTGCTCCCATTTAAATTCAATCCGTTCCCTGCCGTATACTGGGTATCGGTATCAACACCTGCAGTGATATCCGACAATGGAACACTTACGGTATTACCATTCTCTATACTTATTTCTAAATTTGAACCATTTACCTGAAAGTTTTGTAAATCCTGTTCATCCGTATCAACCGTTGCATCCGGCACATCGATGGTAAAGTTTGGATAGGTCCCGCCTACCGTTACATTACCATTACCACCATCAACGATACTTACCGTTTGGTCTGGAGAAGCATTGCTAACCGTGTACGCCGTATTGTTTCCTGAAGTTGACGCACTTACAGTAATATCCGAACCTGCAACAACACTCGTTGTTAATTCATTGGCCGCTACTTCTGCATCCGTAGCCAAACTTGCGTCCGCACTGAACACCGTCCCGGTTAAAACCAAGCCTGTGCCTGCCGTATACTGTGTATCATTATCGGTTGCACTTGCAAGAGCTTCGATTGCCCCCTGTACATCGGTTGCACCAAGTGATGCCGTACTATCATCGAAAGCCACTTCACCTGCATCCTGATCATCTGTATCAGTAGCATAAAGACCGCTACCACTTACACTAAGAGCATTGTTCGT
>NZ_JAWMPY010000004.1:0-359816 GCF_033101095.1 Maribacter sp. TH_r10
CTTCCAAATACGCTGTCTTTACAATATTTCAATGAACTCCTAAAACGCCCTCCTTAAAGGGTCGCCGCTCCAAATACCTCCTGTCGGACAAGCTCTAAATCCTGTCCCTGTGTCTCAAAGCGGGTGCAAATATACAACCCTTTTCGACACCGCCAAATAAAAATGAAAAAAACTTTTTTTCCCTTCAATCCGACACACACAAGCTACTCAATGAACGTGGCCCGAAGACCTTTTTTACCCAACGACCTTAATCGTTTCGGGCTGCAAATCTACAACCATTTTCCTTCCAAACAAGACTTTTTTAAAAGGTTTTTTTCAAAAAAACACCAAAAACATTATAACCCTTTATTTCCGAAGAACTTAGAAACTAAATAAATTTTAAAAAAGGGTATTAAATCTAACACTTTATTTTAAAACTGGCAAGAATGCCTCCTTTTTAATTATACTATAGACAGGAACGATACGATGAAATTAATCAATGTATCTAAAGAACGCCCCGACACCTTCGTTTTTCCACAGCCAGGGATACCCCCTAAAAACATACCTACATATATTGCCCGCATGAATACAAGATAGTATCTTTGTACCCTTATTGTCATAAAAGAAGCATGATCAAGATTACTTTACCAGACGGAACTATCAAGGAGTACAGCAAAGGCAGCACTCCAATGGATGTTGCCAAGAGCATAAGCGAAGGTTTGGCACGAAATGTCATTTCCGCAAAATTCAACGATACCATTGTTGAGACGGTGACCCCCTTAAATGAGGACGGTTCCCTTACCTTATATACATGGAACAATGATGAAGGAAAAAAAGCCTTCTGGCATTCTTCTTCACATATTGTTGCCCAAGCTTTGGAAGAATTGTTCCCTGGGGCGAAATTGACCATTGGTCCCGCGATTGAAAACGGATTCTATTATGATGTTGATTTTGGGGAACACACCGTGTCGGAGAAAGATTTTCCTTCCATCGAAAAGAGAGCCTTGGAAATCGCAAGGGGCAAACATGATTTCAAAATGCACCCCGTATCAAAAGCGGAAGCTCTGGAAAAATACAAATCGCAAGGAAACGAATTCAAGGTTGAACTTATAGAAAACCTTGAGGACGGTACTATTACCTTTTGTGATCACGATACTTTTACCGATTTATGTCGTGGTGGACACATTCCCAACACCGGTATAGTAAAGGCCATAAAAATATTAAGTGTCGCCGGCGCATATTGGAGAGGTGATGAAAACAAAAAACAACTCACCCGAGTTTACGGGATTTCCTTTCCTAAACAAAAAGAACTTACCGAGTACTTACAGTTATTGGAAGAGGCCAAACAAAGAGATCATAGAAAGTTAGGTAAGGAACTGGAACTTTTCGCTTTTTCACAAAAAGTAGGACAAGGCCTTCCATTGTGGCTGCCCAAAGGAGCCGCCCTACGGGAACGTTTGGAAGATTTCTTGAAAAAAGCACAGAAAAAAGCAGGATATGAAATGGTGGTAACACCACATATAGGTCAGAAAGAACTTTATGTAACCTCTGGACACTATGCAAAATACGGTGAGGACAGTTTTCAACCTATTCACACACCTAAGGAAGGTGAGGAGTTTTTACTAAAACCGATGAACTGCCCGCACCACTGCGAAATTTATAACACCAAGCCATTTAGTTATAAAGAATTACCAAAACGTTATGCCGAATTCGGCACAGTATATAGATATGAACAAAGTGGCGAACTCCACGGCTTAACAAGGGTACGAGGATTTACCCAAGACGATGCCCACATTTTCTGTACACCAGAACAATTGGATGAAGAGTTCAAGAAAGTAATTGACCTATCCTTATATGTATTGGGTTCATTAGGTTTTGAAAATTTCAAAGCCCAAGTCTCCGTAAGGGATTTGGATAACCCCGACAAATACATTGGCTCGGTTGAAAATTGGGAAAAAGCTGAAAATGCTATCATAAATGCTGCTAAGGAAAAAGGACTGGATTATGTAATTGAAAGTGGCGAAGCTGCTTTTTATGGTCCGAAATTGGATTTTATGGTTAAAGATGCCTTAGGAAGAAATTGGCAATTAGGAACCATACAAGTAGATTACAACTTACCGGAACGTTTTGACCTAACTTATAAAGGCAGCGATAACGAGTTACATAGACCGGTAATGATCCATCGCGCACCTTTTGGAAGCATGGAGCGATTCATAGCCCTATTATTGGAACATACCGGAGGAAATTTCCCATTATGGCTGATTCCCGAGCAGGCCATTATACTGCCAGTGAGCGAGAAACATGAAAAATATGCGGAAAAAGTTTTAAATTCCTTGGAAAATAACGAAATTCGCGCCCTCATTGATAACAGGAACGAAACTGTAGGAAAGAAAATACGTGAAGCTGAAATGGGCAAAACACCATTTATGCTGATTGTAGGAGAAAGTGAGGAAGAACATAATACCATCGCTATCCGAAGACACGGAGGTGAAGATTTAGGTTCTATTAGTGTACAGGATTTCGTTGACTTGGTCACTAAAGAAATAAATAGTACCTTAAAGTCGTTTTAAAAATTGAAGTTTAATTAAAATTACTTAGTCATAGCAATACGAAAAAGATTTAGGCCCCAACCTAGGAGGGAAAACAAAAACCCTCACAAGATCAATGAAAGAATCATTTCACCCAACGTTAGATTGGTGGGTGACAATATTGAAGTGGGTGTTTACACGTTGCCCCAGGCAATGGCAAAAGCAGAAGAATTAGGTTTGGACTTGGTGGAAATTTCACCCAAGGCAGACCCACCTGTTTGTAAAATCATAGATTACAAGAAATTTCTCTACGAGCAAAAGAAACGGGAGAAAGTGATGAAAGCGAAAGCTTCAAAGGTAGTGGTCAAAGAAATTCGGTTCGGTCCGAATACCGATGACCACGATTACGAGTTCAAAAAGAAACATGCCGAAAAGTTCCTAAAAGACGGAGCTAAATTGAAAGCTTATGTATTCTTCAAGGGACGATCGATAGTATATAAGGACCAAGGTGAAATTTTGTTATTACGCCTTGCTTCAGAATTAGAGGAATTGGGCAAGGTTGAACAAATGCCTAAATTAGAAGGAAAGCGGATGACCATGTTCATCGCCCCTAAAACAAAAAAATAAACAACCCTTTGGGGTTTTTCAAAAGGATACTGACTCAAGCCCTTATAGGGGCTTGTTCAGCATAAACAAGTGAGATTAATATAAATAGGAAAAAATGCCTAAACAAAAAACAAAATCCAGTGCCAAAAAGCGATTCAAGCTTACTGGTTCCGGTAAAATCAAAAGAAAACACGCTTTTAAGAGCCACATTCTTACAAAGAAATCGAAAAAGCGTAAACTTGCGTTAACTCATTCCGCATTGGTACATGACCATGACGTAAACAGTATTAAAGAACAATTACGCTTAAAGTAATTCTTCTTTCGGTAATTATCATTAACCCTGGAGATAGGCAATAAAAGATTCTGATATACATACAGGACGCCTACTACAAAAACAATTAAAATTATGCCAAGATCAGTAAATGCAGTAGCTTCAAGAGCACGAAGAAAAAAAGTGATGAAGCAAGCCAAAGGTTACTTTGGAAGACGTAAAAACGTTTGGACAGTAGCCAAAAACGCGGTTGAAAAAGCAATGTTATATGCTTATAGAGACCGTAGAAACAAGAAAAGAACTTTCCGTGCCCTATGGATTACCCGTATTAATGCAGGTGCGAGAATGCACGGAATGTCTTACTCACAATTCATGGGTAAAGTAAAAGCCAATAACATTGAGTTAAACCGTAAGGTATTAGCCGATTTGGCCATGAACCACCCAGATGCCTTCAAGGCCATTGTAGAGAAAGTAAAATAAATAAGAACATTATATCTCACTTTAAAAAATCCGACTTTAACGAGTCGGATTTTTTTATACCCTTTAGGGCGCAACCAACGAAGGGAATAATCGGTTTATCAAAAGCTTGCATTGATATACGTATCCTAAATTCCAAAAGCGGTAATAACCAAATTTCTACCAGAGGCATTATTCCTATGTTCACACAAATAGATGCCCTGCCAAATTCCTAAGTTCAATCTACCCTTTGTAATCGGAATCTGTACTGAAGCACCCAATAAAGAAGATTTAATATGGGCAGGCATATCATCCGAACCCTCATACGTATGTATATAATAGGGTGCATTTTCCGGTACCACCACATTCATATGACTTTCAAAATCTTCCCTTACCGATGGATCTGCATTTTCATTAATGGTTAAACTTGCCGAAGTATGTTTAATAAACACTTGTAACATTCCTTGTTGAATGTGCTTGACCTCTGTCATATTTTGCAAAATATCGCCAGTAATTATATGATACCCCCTTACATAAGGCCTTAATCGTATTTCTTTTTGATAGCATTTCATGACTTCACCGAAAAAATAATTAAGATGTTAATATAAACTTTATACATTATATTCTTATTATTTAACCTTAAGAAATACCTTTGCTGCTTATAAAAACCAAATGGATCTATCACAAATAAAAATGGTGGTCACCGATATGGATGGCACCCTACTGAATTCCAATCACGAAGTAAGTAATCGCTTTTTTGAATTGTTCGATGAACTGAAAAAACGAGATATCCTATTTGTAGCCGCCAGTGGCCGACAATACAACAGTATTGTAGGAAAGTTGCAGACCATCAAAGACGATATTATCGTTGTATCGGAAAATGGGGCATATGTAAGGCGTAAAGAGGAAGAATTACTCGCCACATTACTACCCATTGCACAACGGCATGATATTTTAGGAGTGCTTAAGACCATAGAAAATATCAATTCAGTTCTTTGCGGTAAGCAGAAAGCTTATCTTACAGGTGAATCGGAGTCTTTTGTAGATTTTCTAAAACAATATTATTCCGCTTATGAAATTGTCGAGGACCTTTCTGAAGTAGATGCGGAAATCATGAAAATCGCCATCTACCATTCCGAGAGTTCCGAACAATACATATACCCCGCAGTACAACACTTAGAAGGTGATCTAAAGGTCAAGGTTTCCGGTCCCAACTGGGTAGATATTTCCAGTCCAGAAGCAAATAAGGGTTTTGCGCTTCAGAAACTTCAACAACTTTATAATATTTCCCCTATGGAAACGATGGTTTTTGGAGATTACAATAATGACCTGGAAATGCTACAGAATGCACATTTTAGTTTTGCCATGAAAAATGCACATCCCAACGTAAAAGAAGTGGCCAATTATGCCACATCGAGTAATGACGATTTAGGGGTTGAACAAATCTTGGAAAAACTTATAACGGATACTCAATAAATCAGCACCTAGTAGTATTCGATACAAGCCTCTCTTAATAATTCATGGGTGCAATAAGATATAAGGACCACTTCATTTAATTCCCTCGCTTAAGGGCACTGGGCAAATAGCCCATGGTTCTTTTAAACGCTGCTGTAAAATGTTGGGGATTGGCATACCCTACTTCGTATGCCGCATGAGCTATGGGAAGCTCTTCTTCAATAATCATTTTTTTTGCCGCTTCCATTCGAAGGGTCGTAATATATTTGAAGACAGGCATCCCATAAACCTTTTTAAAATCCCTTTTGAGTTTGGTGGCATTGAATCCTGCAATTCTGGCCAAATCCAAAATATTAAGTGGTTTCTTTAAATTTTTTGTGATGAATACCTCGACCTTTTCCAAGGCCTGATAGTCAGCTTTCGGAATATCCAACTCACTTTCCATTGCCTTGGAAGGGTTCTTACCTAACAAAAAATCTATTAACAAGGCAGTCAGTTTGCTTTCCAAATAACATTTTCTAACTTTATTTGTATAAGGGCATTTTATAATCTCATTTATCTTGCTCAAGATATTAGCGGATATAGGCTTACTTTTTTCCCATAATACATAAGTTTTTAATTGGTCTATAGCATCATGTAATTCTGAAATCCTTTCTTTAAATTCACCGTATAATAGGTGGTCAATTGAGTCATGCGCCACATAGATCTCAAAGATTTTTGTTTTTTCATCTGAAAATACATCCTTTCCTTTCAAACTCGGCACGTAATACATATTGCAATGACTCTCCGGAATATGAATTGAAAGACCCTCGTTATTCAACGGTTCATGACGATACCCTCCTTGTAGAGAAAAATGAAGTTTCAATACGGGACAATTACTTGAAACACACATTTCAAGGTTTTTCCCATCGGGCCTAACCTTATTGGAAAAAGCCGTCCCATTAACGGTGGCCTCACCTTCCTTTAAATCAATTTCAATCGTTTCGAATCTAACGGAATTACGAATATGTACATTTCTGAACAACTTCTCCCCTTTGATATTTTTATGCAGATATTGTTTATCTCCCTCCTTTATCAATCTTAGCTCCATTACTTCCTTTTACGTAATTAAAATTTCCTTTTGCGTTACCCCCTCTTGAAAACCTATTTTAGTTTTGCAATATAACACTATTAAGATTTAATCTAAATAAATATAGTTATTATAATTCAATAATGGGCAGAACATTTTTTATAACTTTTTTGATCCTAACGTTTACCGCAATCGGACATTCACAAAAGTCCTCCATTTCAGGAAAGGTATTTGGTAGTCACGGTCAGCCCTTACCTTGGGCGACAGTTCTTCTTAAAGGCACATCCATAGGCGTACAAACCGATGAGAGCGGGCAATACGAAATACAAAACATCCCAAATGGCCCATATACGGTAGGTGTATCCTATATAGGCTTTAGGCCAATTTCTAAAAAAATAGTTATTGGAGATAAGGAGAAGAAGCTACATATGGACTTTGTACTTTCGGAAAACACCGAACATTTAGAGGGAGTTACAGTAAATGGCAAGACCTTGGAAACCGAGAAGGAAACCGCAGGTTTTGCTGTAAATGCCCTCAAAACAGAGGAAGCAGGCCTACGCAATATCCAAACAAATGAATTGCTAAACACCACGGTCGGGGTAAAAATCCGTCAAAATGGAGGTTTAGGCTCTAATGCCCAGTATAGCTTAAACGGCCTATCCGGTAGATCGGTAAGTATTTTTATTGATGGGATTCCCATTTCCGTATATGGTTCTTCCTTTAGCTTAAACAGTATACCCCCTTCCATGATCAAAAATATTGAAGTATATAAAGGAGTGGTTCCGGGGCATTTATCCAGTGATGCTGTGGGCGGAGCCATAAATATAGTTTTACATAAAAGCACAAAGAACAACTTGAACGCTTCTGTTTCTTACGGTTCTTTCAATACCTTACAAACTAATTTGAACGGCGCTTATAGATTTCAAAAATCCGGATTTACCGTTAAGTCTTCCGTATTTCACAATTATTCAGATAACGACTACAAAATATCCGGGAAAACCATTGTGGATATTGCTCCAAACGGAGTAGAAACCCCCATAGTCGCCAGAAGGTTCAATGACGCCTACCGTTCTACAGGAGGCATGGCCCAAATTGGTTTTACCAATGTTAAGTGGGCCGAACAATTATTAATAGGTGTTACGGCCTCCGATGAATATAATGAGGTACAACACGGAACCTTTGTCACGAAATTACCTTATAAAGGACGTTTTTTAGAATCGGACGCTCTTCTTGGTAATTTAACCTATCAGAAAAAAAACCTCTTTGCAAAAGGGCTAGACCTAAATATCAACGGTGTATATGGCAAACGAAACCGCAAAATCAACGATACCGTTGCCCAAGCCTATAGTTGGACCGGCGAAAGATTAGTAGGCTTTGACGGCGAATATATAGACTATATATGGGATTCTCAAAATGAAAACGGACCTACTTTGGCAAAAATCGAAAGAAAAGTTTCCTCTGTACGCTCCGGTTTATCCTATACCATCAATAACAATCACAAAGTATTACTTAATCATGTATATAGTGGGGTAGATCGGGAAGATAGCGACGAAATGATTTCATTACTTGAGAATACCTTTCAACAAACAAGTGATTTATACAAAAACATTTCTTCCTTAAGCTATGAACTAAAGGCCTTTAAAGAAAAATTTAAAACAAATGCCTTTGTTAAATATTACCAACAAAAGGTCAAAAACACACAACCGGTATTTAATGACGACAATACCGAAGTAATAGATGAAGTTTACGAAAGTAATGTGGATTATACTGGGTATGGTTTTGCGGCTTCATATATTATTAGCCCTACTGTCACCCTATTGACATCAGCAGAAAAAGCCATTCGTTTACCAAGCGAAAATGAAGTTTTTGGAGATGCCGGTGACAATCTACTTCCGAACCTTACCATTCAACCAGAAACTAGCAATAATCTAAATATTGGTTTTCGACTAGGGGAGTTCAATTTAAAAAAGCACGGAATAACACTAGCAGCTAACTTCTTTGCCCGAAATATTGAAAATAGAATCGGGTTGCCCGCAAATGCAGATGGATTAAGGGAAAGTGACGAATTTGTACAATACACCAATTTAGAGAATACCGCAGAATCCAAAGGGATTGAAGCTGAGCTCAAGTATACGTACAACAATATCCTCGGCTTCAACTTTAATATAACCCATATGGATTTAACCACCGTAAATTCAGGTGTTGAAACCAATGTACCCAACGTACCCTTATCTACCATGAACGCGGGTTTAAGGTACACCATAAACAACTTCATTCAATCAAAATCATTAATCAACCTATTCTATAACATCTATTATACCGATGAATTTGCATTTAAGTTCGCAGCAGGAACGAACACTACAGGGGAAGATGAATTTCTAATTCCCCAACAGATATCCCAAGATTTTGGTCTAAGCTATACATTCCCAAAAAAGAATTTTGTGTTCAGCTTTGACATCAAAAATATTTTTGATCAGGATATATACGACAACCTATCGGTACAAAAACCTGGAAGAGCTTTTTATTTTAAACTGAATTATACGATCAACAATTTTTAATTATCTAAATAGAATCTAATATGAAACGACCATTATTAAATTTAAGATCATTTACCTTAACCATACTTGCCGCTGGTTTTATGGCTGCATGTAGTAGTGATGACAATACAGTAACCCCTGATCCCGAACAAGAAGAGGAAGAGGGAAATGGAGAATCAAGATGGATAACCATTGCAGGGGCAAAAATGGGTGATGAACCCGGTGACGGAAACGGAGGTACATTGATATATTCCGTAACCAGTGAAGATGCTAAAGACCCAACAGTACAAATAGATCCATTCAACAATGGTTTTGTAGCTCCATCTAACAGAACCGCTAGACTTCAAGCTACTGAAGACGGCAATACTATTTTCAACATTAGTTACGCGGGCGATACTGGAGGTAATTATTCAAAATATACAGTAGAAGGAGGGGGAACGTTTACCCAGACCGGATCAGAAATAAGTATTGCCCCTTACGTTGGAACCGCCCCAAGATGGATTAAATTATTTGACGGAGATCAAACCGGAGCAGCTGTCTATGTGTCTACAGAACATCAAGTTGATAATAATGACACTCCAGATGATGTCACTGATGACACTTATCTATATACAAACTCAACCATTGGTGTTGTTACATTAGACCTGGTAGATTCTCAAATAAACAATTTTGAAGAGCATATAATTACGTTGAGCGAAGAAGAATCTGTTGCTGGTTATTATATTTCTAGAATAGATATGCCGGTTTTGAATGATGCGGGAGACAAATTATATATTGGTGCCCGTGTTAGCAAAATAGACCCTACGACCCTTGAAAGTGAAAGTGATTATGAGATCTTAGGCTCTAAAACCATTGTATTGGATTACCCTTCCTTATTGAATCCTACCATAATTACTTCAACTATAGGACACGGGAACACCAATGGGTACCGTAGTATCAATGCTTTTGAATACGGTGGAAGTGTTTACCAAGCCAACCAAAGCGACCCAGAAGGTTCCTATATCCTAAAAATAGGAGCTGACAATCTATATGATGATTCATATGATTTTAACCTTGATTATGCCTTAGGGGTAACAGGGGCCTATGTCTTGGCATGGAGACCTGCAGCCAATGGAAAAGCCGTTCTTGCATACCGTCATGATGGTTCTATAGAAGGCATCTCTGGTAGAGGGGAAAGCTTTTTCGCTTTAGTTGATCTAAACACAAAAACAGCAACCAAAATAAATGACATTCCTTATGACGTGGATTTTGAATTATTCCAGTACCAAGGTTATGCCGTAGATGGAACGGAAATCTATGTTACACAAGCACCAGTAGGTCAAAATGGAAACATTTATATTATAGATACCGAGACCGGCACAGTGACCAAAGGTGCCGAATTGGTCAATACTACAGGTAGCCATTTCATTGGCGCATGGTAAACCATTAAGTTCAAATATACCATTACCGGACCTTTGGTCCGGTAATGGTTTAGCTATATCCAATCAAAAAAAATTGCAAAAGACTTACGAAACCCTACAATGAATGCCTTGATTAAGACCTAAGGCATTAACATGTCAGTATGCCAATACACAAAATGCCATTGGGCTTACTGTTCCAAGTCTTTATCTTATTTTCAATTTGGGAAGAAATGCCCACTTTCAAAACCAAGGGTTATACTACCCCTGAATTGGTCAAGGAAGAGATTACTTTTCTTAGCTAATGATATTATGAGGATGTTAATTGTGAACATTGCCCTTATATGAATCAAAAGACACCGAAATAGAGTAATCCTCGAAGGACTCACTAAGTTTTTTGTTTCTTTTTCTTTGCTGCTGGAAACAGAACATTGTTCAAAATAAGCCTATAACCAGGAGATGTTGGATGCAGTTCCAGTTCAGTTTTTGGGTCCCCTACCCTATGCTGGTAATCTTCAGGATCATGACCGCCGTAAAAGGTAAAGAACCCCTTTCCTTTTATACCATGTATGTAACGTGCCTCACCATTTATCTTATTCTCTCCCAAAATAAGTACCGTTGGTTTTATCTGTTTACGGGCAAATGCAGTGGTCTGACCCATGAAACCTTTGACCAACGCAGTATGGTTCTGACATAACATTGTAGGTACCGGATCCCACTTAGCGGAAAAATCCATCAATGAAAAATAATCGGACTCCTTTGGTACTTCACCTCTTTTAGTGGTCATGTCTATCGAAGAAAATTCATATCGTAAAGGGTTCCGTTCCAAGGTGAAATCAGTAAAGGCAAAGGTTTTTCCAAAATCCAATTTACTTTGGTAATTGGCATCCGAAGGGTCATTATCGAACATAGGTTCACAAATATCAACCCCATCGGCGGCCAAGGCTATATCAAAACTATCAGTAGCCGAGCACATGGCGAACATAAAACCGCCGCCAATAACATAATTCCTTATTTTCAAGGCTACATCCCTTTTTTCCTCAGAAACCTTTTCATAGCCCAACTTATGAGCCAAGGCTTCAGCCTCTTCCTTTCCTTTAATATACCATGGAGTAGCCCTATACGCCCCATAAAATTTTCCGTACTGACCTGTAAAATCCTCATGATGAAGGTGCAACCAATCGTATAAAACCAACTTATCGCCCAACACTTCCTCATCATAAACCGTTACATAAGGAATTTCGGCATAAGTAAGCACCATGGTCACGGCATCGTCCCAAGGTTGATTGGTCTTTGGGGAATACACGGCAATTTTGGGTGCTTTTTCAAGTATTACCGCTTCTTGATTTTGTGAAGGACTACTGATATCATCCAAGATTCCTTGGGCTTGCCCGTCTGAAAGAATTTCAAACGAAACCCCACGAATCTGACATTCCCTTCTGATATTTTCCCCATCAGGAAGCAAGAAAGAGCCTCCCCTATAATTTAACAACCATTGAACTTTTTGCTGTTTTGAGAGTACCCAATAAGTAATTCCGTAGGCCTTCAGATGATTTTCTTGGCTATCGGCATCCATAGGTATAAGAATGGATGAAGCGTAAATACTTAGAGAAAAAAAGGAAAATAAAAGAAAAAAGAGAGATTTACGCATTAAAATAGAACTTGGGTTACCTTCCCAAAGTTACAGGAAAAATGAATATGGATCATGTAAGAAAAGGTTAAACCCCTTGTGCCTATTATTTTTACCTAACCAATAAAGAATTTTGACCTTGCTTGACTAGAACGGGACATCACTGTCATCCGAACCTAGATGGTCATTCATTGAGCTACCAAAAGCTTCATTTGCGTTCGGTAGGTTTTTGGTAACGAAAGGATTTTCATCATCCGCATTCATTTTGGATTGAAACTCGAAAGGAGAATCAAAATCGTCCAGGTTATCGAACTTACCTTGATTACCGATAAATTTCAACCTAATGTTCTCAAGTCCACCATTTCTGTGTTTTGCAACGATAAATTCGGCCTGACCTTGTGTTGGCGTGCGCTCTTCATCATCCCACTCATCTATTTTATAATACTCGGGCCTATAGATAAAAGAAACGATATCGGCATCCTGCTCAATCGCCCCGGACTCCCTTAAATCTGATAGTATAGGTCTTTTACTTCCTCCACGGGTCTCCACCGCCCTGGATAACTGGGACAATGCAATAACAGGAACATTCAGTTCTTTCGCAAGGGCCTTTAAGTTTCTCGATATAGTCGAAATCTCCTGTTCACGGTTCCCTCCTTTTTGACTACCACCTGCAGTCATTAATTGCAAATAATCGATCATGATCATTTTAATACCGTGCTGCGATGCCAAACGTCTCGCTTTTGCCCGAAGATCAAAGATGGATAAGGATGGTGTATCATCAATGAACAAGGGGGCCTTTTCCAAAGTTTTAACCTTTACGTTCAATTGTTCCCATTCGTGTTTTTCGAGCTTACCCGTACGTAACTTTTCCGAAGACAAACCGGTTTCCGATGATATTAACCTGGTAATCAACTGTACCGATGACATTTCAAGCGAAAAGAAAGCTACCGGAATTTCAGAATTAACAGCAATATTACGGGCCATTGACAACGTAAGGGCCGTTTTACCCATACCTGGACGGGCCGCGACAATGATCAAGTCACTAGGCTGCCAACCCGATGTTAGCTTATCGAGTTTATCAAAACCCGATGGTATACCACTAAGCCCTTCTTTATTTGAAATTTCCTCAATCCTTTTCTTAGCTTGGATAACCAGATTCTGTGCTGTTTCCGCAGATCGTTTTAGGTTACCTTGGGTAACATCGTATAATTTGGATTCGGCTTCATCCAAAAGATCAAAAACATCGGTACCTTCATCATAGGCCTCCTCAATGATCTCGTTGGATATTTTAATCAGGCTTCGTTGAATATACTTCTGTAAAATAATCCTGGCATGAAACTCAATATGTG
This sequence comes from Maribacter sp. TH_r10, assembly GCF_033101095.1. Lineage (NCBI taxonomy): Bacteria > Pseudomonadati > Bacteroidota > Flavobacteriia > Flavobacteriales > Flavobacteriaceae > Maribacter > Maribacter sp. TH_r10. Next base: position 13,278 of record NZ_JAWMPY010000004.1, read on the forward strand.
CCGAAGAAGCGACTTTTTGGGTAAGTTTTATAAGATAAAAATCCCCTCCTGCGGATTCCAACTTTCCATCTTTCTTCAATTGGGATGAAACGGTTAATAAATCTACCGGTTCAGAGGTTTCAAACAACTTAAAGATAGCCTCATAGATAAAACGATGGGCATCTTTATAAAAAACATCAGGGTGTAATATATCGATTACCTCGTCTACACCTTTCTTGTCAATCATCATAGCACCAAGCACAACTTCCTCTAAATCAACTGCTTGAGGAGGTATTTTACCTCTTTCAAGATTAATGATCGTAGACTTGTCTATCTTATGGCCAATAAGTGGCTTGGGTTTTTCCATGGATACGAAAATATGTAATTAACCTTAAGTTAACATGAGTTTTAGGCGTAACTATTTCAACGGTTCATTAACAATTTACCTGTTGATAAGTTACAAAATCTGTTGATAACAGAAAAAAGAATTGAATTGAAAAGGGTTAGACGGACCTACCTTGATTAAAACCAAGGATTAGCCATTGAAAACCCCCATATTGGCATATTTATCCATTCGCAATTCCACCAATTTTTTTGGTGATAACTTTTCCAATTCCTCAAAATGGGTGATTATTTTATTTTTTACGACCTCAAAAGTTTTCTCACGATTACTATGGGCCCCACCAACGGGTTCCCTTACGATTTCATCGATTAATTTCAACTTTTTCATATCTGGTGCGGTAAGTTTCAAGGCTTCCGCTGCTTGTTCTTTAAATTCCCAGCTTCTCCAAAGGATCGAAGAGCAGGATTCCGGTGAAATTACCGAATACCAAGTATTCTCCAACATCAATACACGATCACCTACTCCAATACCCAACGCGCCTCCCGAGGCACCTTCGCCAATGATAATGACGATAATAGGAACTTTTAATCGTGTCATCTCCAAGATATTCCTTGCAATGGCCTCTCCTTGCCCCCTTTCTTCTGCTTCTATACCGGGATAAGCACCAGGTGTGTCTACAAAACAGACAACGGGCACACCGAATTTCTCGGCAGATTTCATTAAACGCAAAGCTTTTCTATACCCTTCTGGGTTGGCCATACCGAAATTTCGATATTGGCGTGTTTTTGTATTATATCCTTTCTGTTGACCAATGAACATAAAACTTTGATCACCTATTTTTCCAAGTCCACCGATCATGGCTTTATCGTCCTTCACGGTACGATCCCCATGAAGTTCCAAAAAGGTATCGCCACAAATCGCATTGATATAATCCAAAGTATATGGCCTATTCGGGTGCCTGGAAAGCTGAACCCGTTGCCAAGCGGTAAGGTTCTTATAAATATCCTTACGCATGGCAATCAATTTCTTTTCGATCTGCTTGCAGGTTTCGCTTACATCAACATCACTCTCTTCCCCGATGATCATACATTTATCCAGTTGATCCTCTAATTCTTTTATGGGAAGTTCAAAATCCAAATATTCCATGGGTCGTGTAGGTTTTGTTAGTTTGCATGCAAATATAAAATAATCTAAGGGAACCTTATCCCTTCCTAATTTTTTTTACGTTCATTTGTTTCAACACCCCATTAGCCACAACAGTGAGAATTATAATGAATGCGCCCATGTAGAAGACGGGATTCATTTTCTCATCGTCACCTAAGATCAAAAAGGCAAGGATAATACCGTAAACAGGCTCTAGATTCACCGTTAAAACTACGGTATAAGGGGTTATATGGCGCATAACCTTTACCGAGGCGATATATGCATAGGCTGTGCATATTGATGCCAGTATTCCAATAAAAATCCAATCATTTATAGAGAGTGAAAAGAACTCTTGGGTAAAACTTCCTCGAAAAGCCATAAAGACCGTCAGAAATAATACGCCACATCCCAATTCATAAAATGAAATGACCGAAGGTTTTTGCGATTTGACCAACTTTCCATTTATCAATGTAAAAATGACCGATAAGAAAGCCGATATCAAAGCAAGGACAATTCCATATAGATAATCGGTTTCAACCTGAAAGATCAAATATAATCCTACAATTACAATCAAACCGAATGCAATCTCATAGGGAACGATTTTTCTCCCGTACCAAATAGGCTCAAGAATCGCTGTGAAGAAAGCGGCAGTAGACATCGTAGCCAAAGTCACCGAAACATTGGAAACCTTAATGGCCTTGAAAAAAGTGACCCAATGTAAGGCAATTGTAATTCCTCCGACAATCATCCAAATCATCGCTTTTTTTGAAACCTTAAGTGGCAACTTCTTAAAACGGATATAAAGAAAAATAAGAAGAGATGCTATACCCATACGGTACCAAACCAATGGAAGCGCATCTATTGTTATCAATTTACCGAGAACCGCTGTAAAGCCCCAGATAAATACGATCAAATGTAGATGTAAGTAATCTTTTAATTTATCGTTTGGCATGTTGCAGAAGGTAAAAAGCTAAAATACCAAAAACAATATTAGGAATGATCACCGCTAATAAGGGTGAAAAACCAGCCTGTTCGGCCAAGGTTCCGAAGACTTTGTCAAAGAAGATATATATAAAGGCCACACCTATACCAAATGCTAAATTAATACCCATACCTCCTCGCCTTTTTACCGATGATACGGCAACCGCAATGATCGTAAGAATAAATGCCGTCAAGGGTAAAGCCCATCTCCTATATTTTACCAACACATAACTGTTAATGTTCGAGGCCCCTTTTCTTCGTTGATCTTTTATAAACTTATTGAGTTCGTAAAGGTTTTTGGTCTCTGCAATATAGGAAACCGGGGTAAGGTCAGATATTTTAAAAGCGAACAGAGTGTCCAACCTATTTTTAGTCTCGATAATGGCCGAATCCCCTACCATTTTTCGCTTTGTATATTTGATCAAACGGTACATACTGTCTTTTTCGACCCAACGAATACTATTGGCCGATATCTTAAAATTCAAAGTATTATCGTCGTTGAAACGTTCAAAGGTGAATTTATTGGCATTTTGCCTGGCCGGGTCAAAACTACTTACATAAAGGAAGTCATTCTCATTCAATTGATTGAAAATGTTACTGGTAATCCTATCTTTCTTTCCTTTTTTCAGATATTTATACTTGAATTCATTATACCCTTTACTGGCATTCGGCACAATGAACATCGCCATAACCAGCATGGTGGCGGCAATAATAGAAGCGCCTATGAGATAGGGTCTTAGAAAGCGGCCGTAGGAAACCCCAGAACTTAAAATAGCCACGATTTCTGTATTACTCGCTAATTTCGAGGTAAAGAAAATAATGGACAAGAACAGAAATATGGGAAAAAGCAGACTCCCGATATAAATGGTAAAATTGAGATAGTATATGACAATTTCATTGGTAGGGGCATCATTATCGATCATTTTACCGATCTGTTCCGCAAGGTTGGCCATGATACCGATAGGCACAAAAAGCAACAACATCACTGCAAAAGTGACCAAATACCGCTTTAATATGTACTTATCTATAATACTCAACACTATAATCTTTTATCCATCTGCTTTACCATGACATTTTTCCATGTGGTAAAATCCCCTGCTAAAATATGCTTTCTTGCCTCACGGACCAACCAAAGGTAAAATCCTAGATTATGGATCGTCGCAATTTGCTTGCCCAAATATTCATTGGCCGCGAACAAATGCCTTAAATAAGCCTTTGAATACTCCCTATCTACAAATGTAGTTCCCATTTCGTCAATAGGGGAAAAATCATCTTCCCATTTTTTATTCTTGATATTGATCGTGCCATGGGCCGTAAACAACATACCGTTTCTGGCATTACGCGTAGGCATTACACAGTCGAACATATCGATCCCATGTGCTATATTCTCCAATATATTGATCGGCGTACCTACACCCATTAGGTATCTGGGCTTGTCTTCTGGCAGGATATCACAGACCACTTCGGTCATGGCGTACATTTCCTCTGCCGGTTCCCCCACCGAGAGTCCGCCTATCGCATTCCCTTCCGCTCCTGCATTCGCTATATATTCAGCAGATTGTATTCGAAGATCTTTATACGTTGAGCCTTGAACTATGGGAAAAAAGGATTGGGTATAATCGTATGCATAAGGTGTTTTCTCTAAATGGGCTATACAACGATCCAACCAACGATGTGTCATGTGCATGGATCGTTTGGCATAGTTATAATCACATGGATAGGGTGTACATTCATCAAAGGCCATGATGATATCGGCCCCGATAACCCGTTGGATTTCCATTACATTTTCCGGTGTGAACATATGCATGGAACCATCAATGTGTGATTTGAACTTGACCCCTTCTTCTTTGATCTTTCGATTTGCGGATAAGGAGTAGACTTGATAACCACCACTATCGGTCAAAATATTCCGATCCCAACCCATAAATTTATGCAAGCCACCGGCCTGTTGAAGAATCTGGGTTTTAGGACGCAGGAACAAATGATAGGTATTCCCTAAAATGATATCGGGATCAATCTCTTCCTTTAATTCTTTTTGATGTACTCCTTTGACCGAGGCTACCGTACCAACCGGCATAAAAATAGGGGTTTCGATAACCCCATGATCCGTAACCATCTTACCTGCACGGGCCTTGCTCTGAGTGTCTGTATGTTCTAATGTAAATTGCACCTTGTTATTTAAAGTGGCAAATATAATCATCTGCCCATCATAAAGTCCTTAACGAAAAAATAAAGTTGCCTAATTTTATAATACGATCTAAGAGAACGGCCGTACAATACAAAATGGCAGCACTACTTGTAGCCTAGGTCATTTAAGATAATCTTTGGGTCACTTTATGAGTCAGCCTTTTTCAATTTACCAAAATCTTTTACCCCATAAAAGCACAAATATTCAATAATGATATGGAATACTGTAACAATAAAGGAAAAGCGTTGTCGTTCTTTTTGTAATACGTGATCATTAAAAATGGCGTTGTATAAGATGCCAAATATAACCCTGAATCCTATTCAGAAAAAACAAACACATTATGAGAAAAACGATTTTATTAGCAATTTTTGCCTTGGCAAGTTTTACTTCTTTTGCCCAAATAGGCCCTGGTTTTGGTATAAAAGCCGGATTGAATTATAGTGCCAATGGCGATTATTTCAATTCTGCCGAAAATGCATATGAAGATCCTAGTAGAAACATGGGCTACCATATCGGAATTTTCGGAAAAATAGGAAATCGCTTGTACGTACGACCCGAATTGGTCTATACCAAAACAAAATCAGATTATGATGGTGATAAATTCGATATGAGCAAGTTGGACCTTCCAGTATTGGTAGGGGCAAAAGTAATTGGCCCATTACATATTTTTGCAGGCCCTGCATTTCAGTATATATTGGATACTGAATTTGAAGGAATAACCACTGAGGATGTTGAAAATGACTTTACGGTTGGTTTTAATTTCGGAGCAGGTGTAAACTTGGGAAAATTTGGAATCGATTTACGATATGAAAGAGGTTTCAACAGTAATGAAGTAAATTTCATTAGTACAAACATAACCGACCTGGAACCTAATAGGGTTGATACCAGGCCTGATCAAATCATAGTTAGTTTATCCCTTAACCTATAAAGGAGAAGAACGTTCCACAAAAAAATCCCCGATGGTCGACCATCGGGGATTTTTTTGTATTGAGTTAAAAACTTTCTAATTGTCAGGATCCAGGTAATCCGGCGTACCGTCATTATCGGTATCCGGATATGGGATAATGATATTCCCATCGTCATCGGAGATTTCTGTTTTTGTGGCTATACCATCCCCATCATCATCCTGATCAAAATAATCTGGAAAACCGTCTTCATCGGTATCATCATTACCAATATCCAAATCCCCATTTATATCTTCCTGAATCGTTGGTATCCCGTCTTGATCGTGATCGGATTCTTCTACCCTAAGAACATTGATCTTAAAAATAATAGGCGCATAGGATTCACCCACCGTACTACTTGAAAAATAGGCCAATCCTGAAGGAATGAACAACAGTCCTACTCCAGAACCCTCAACTTCAAAAGTACCATCTTCATTTTCAACAACGTCCCCTCCGGAATTGAACAATGACAATCCGTTTTTAAATCCGGTAACGGTGTTAACCAAATCCAACCAAACGGGTCCTCCGGTTTTGCTGTCAAAAACACTTCCGTCCAAAAGGGAACCCTCGTAATTCAAATACAACGAATCAACGACCGTTGGAGAAACACCAACACCTTCCCTAGCAGTCAAATAATATAAGGTGTGCTCAACATCTTCTTCCTCAGTACTAAGGTTAAAATCATCGGAGTCTACATTGACCTTGATAGATTCCACCTGATCGATCAAAGGAATCTTATCCGAATTATCACCAGCAATCGTATCCAGTCTTATCGTATAATCGAAACCTTCCGATTTTGCGGCAAAATCCTCATAATTGTAGAAATGGGTCTCTAAATATTCCCTGATCTCGGCATCATTTTCTATAGACACTTCACTCAAAGAACTAGTTTCAACCACTATAACCTCATCCTCATCATCATCTTTTTTACATGACCATGCAAGAAATACCATTAAAAGTATTAAAATACTGTTTTTCATTTTCTCCAATTAGCAATTTAAGGTCGCAAGATACAATTTTATGTATTTTTGCAGAGTTCCTTAACAAAGAATTTTATTAGACTATGCGTATTGACAAATACTTATGGCATACCCGATATTTCAAGACCAGGAATATTGCCTCCACTGCCTGCAAAAAGGGGCAGGTTAAAGTAAATGGACAGGCAGTAAAACCTTCTAGGGAGGTTTACCCTACCGATGAGGTCATAGTACGCAAGAATCAAATAAACCTACAATTCACCGTTTTGGATATACCCTCGAGCAGGGTCGGCGCCAAATTAGTGGATATCTATAGAAAGGACACCACCCCTAAAGAAGCCTTTGAGAATGAAGAGCTATTAAAATACTCAAAAGCATATTACAGAAAAAAAGGAACGGGTAGGCCTACCAAAAAAGACCGTAGGGAAATCGATGATTATCTGGATGATGAATCTGAATAAAGCATATTGGGATAAAAAATACGACCAGAACAAACTGGTTTGGGACCTTGGTCATATCTCACCCCCACTTAAAGCTTACATTGATCAATTGACCGACAAAAACACTAATATCCTCATTCCCGGGGCGGGAAACGGTTATGAGGTAGAATATCTATTCAAGGCCGGTTATACCAATCTACAGGTTGTCGACATCTCTGCCCATCCCCTGAACAACATAAAAACCAGAATACCTGATTTTCCCGAAGACCAATTGATACATTCAGATTTTTTCGAGTTAAAAGACATGGAATTCGACCTAATCCTTGAACAGACCTTCTTTTGTTCCTTGCCCCCTGAACAGCGAACCGACTATGCCAAGAAAATGTATGACCTGTTAGCTAAAGACGGAAGATTGGTCGGATTACTTTTTGACCGTTCATTCATAGATGGCCCTCCGTTTGGAGGAGGCGAGGCAGAGTACAGAAACATCTTTGAAGGTGTTTTTAAAATTAAGACTTTAGAAACGGCATTTAATTCGATTAAACCCAGAAAAGGTAAAGAACTGTTCTTTATCTTTGAAAAGTAAATTCAGGACCATGCAGAACAAAATATTATCCCATCAAAAAATACAGCATAAAGTACGACGCATCGCTTATCAAATATACGAGGCCAATGTTTCTGAAAAAGAAATCATTATAGCGGGCATAGAAGGTGGCGGATTAAAATTCGCGAAGAAAATACAACATGTACTTCGCAGTATTACCGAGGCTGAAATTACACTCTGCAAGGTTTCGATGAACAAAAAAAATCCGTTGGAAGGTGAAGTCAAAACATCCATAGACCAAAAAGACTATAAGGACAAGTCCGTTGTATTAGTCGATGATGTACTCAATTCAGGTACAACCTTGATCTATGGCGTGTACCATTTCCTGAAAAGCCCCTTAAAGCAATTAAAGACGGCTGTATTGGTTGACCGTAACCACAAAAAATATCCGGTCAAAGCTGACTATAAGGGTATATCCTTATCAACCTCATTACAGGAACATGTTCATGTTCAGTTTAAAGCAAAGGACGATATGGTCTATTTAGACTAAGAGTTGCTCTATCTCGTTAACTATCGCGGCTATACTTTTACCATCACTTAAGATAGAATGGTGCGCCTTTGAATAGAAGAAACTGCGCTCAAAAAGATGTTTCCCAATAAATTCAGGCAATTCCTCGTCCGGAATATTCGCGATCAAGGGCCTATGGGCCTTTCCTGGGGCCAATCTTTTCAAAAGCCCTTCAATAGTAAGTTTCAAGTAAAAAACATTGGGAGAAGCCTCGATAATCGCTTGCATATTATTCCCATAACACGGAGTACCCCCTCCTGTTGAAAGTATAAAGTTATCGGTACTATTTAAAATCTGTTTTAGATATTCAAATTCTTTTTTCCTGAAAAAAATTTCGCCCTTACTTTTAAATAGTTCGGATATACACATACCTTCCTTTTCCTCAATATAAGCATCCAAGTCTATAAACTTAACATTCAACTGTTTGGAAAGGGTCTTGCCTATTGTTGACTTCCCGCTCCCCATGTATCCGACCAAAACTATCTTCACGATTTTTAACTATTTTAAGTTGTATCAATTGCTATTGATTTCAAAGAAAACTAAAATTTATTTAAAATAGGCTTGTTAAATAAACAAATGATCTTATATTTGCAGCCGCTAACGAGGAAACTTAGTAAGCATTTTAAAACATTTTGACCTGGTAGCTCAGTTGGTAGAGCATCTCCCTTTTAAGGAGAGGGTCCTGGGTTCGAGCCCCAGCCAGGTCACTTAAAAAGCCTCAACAATTAAGTTGAGGCTTTTTATTTGTTCTTAAGTTCCCCTTTTGGTTTTTCCTTATCCCCAGATATAACAAGAATTCTCCAAGGCATAAGTCATAGCTCGCCAAAACCAGGCGTGATTTTTTAATCGCACTACGACCTAGTTACCTGAAATCCGGTATTGGATAAATCTATATCTACAAAACGTGCACGGTCATTCAGAGGGTTTTCATTGAGCAATTTCCTGATAATCCCTGCCGCATTAGGGTCTTTTGCGATAATATACAAATACCCACCACCACCGGCACCGGGCAACTTGTATGCAGAAGCATAATCTTTTATAATATCAATAAGTTTATCTATCTCTGGAGGGTTTATACCTCTATCCAATTTCTTTTTTTGTTCCCAAGTTAGGGCCACACAATCGCTGAAATCTTCAAAATTCGCACTTTGCAGAACCTTAAACGTTTCGAAAGCATGCTCTTTTATATCCTTAAGGATTTTGGTGTTCCTTGATTCATTCAAGAACATCCCTGTAACAATTTCAGAAAGTATATTCTTAGCGGTTCGTGTTATCCCTGTATAATAAAGTAGCATACGGGCTTTATTCTCAGGCTTGGAAAATATAAACTCCGGGGCCCAACTGATATTCGGTGTCTGATTACCTCCTTTTTGGGTTTCTATAAGTTTAATACCTGGCAAAATACCCCCGAATTGATCTTGCCAACCTCCTCCAGTTGTCAACAATTGCTCTAAAACCAAAGTTCGTTGGTTCAGATCGTTCTGATCCCATTTCAATCCACAGAAATCTGATAAAGCCCCTAACACTGTGGCCGATAATATAGAACTAGTACCAAGCCCAGAACCCTTGGGAATAGCTGCCAGCATGGTAATCTCAATACCGGAACCGAACGCCTTTAAATGTTCTTCAAGATTTTTAAATGAACTTTTATCATTAAAGCCAGATAAAAACAAGGCGGCTTTTGGTATGGAAAATGCAGAACCTACCTGCTTGAAACCTGAAATTTCCTCGTATGTGGATATATCCTCACGAACGCCAATATCAATGGAACGTAAAATAACCTTATATTCTTTCGATGGTTTAATGTACACTTGCAACGGAGGCTGACCATTTAAATTAATGGCCATATTTACGACAGCTCCGCCATAGGCAATACTATACGGCGGGGTATCCGTCCAGCCACCAGCAATATCTATCCTCACAGGACTTCTTCCCCAGACAATTTGATCATGAAAAATATTCAGCTTGGGTTCCGGTTGTTCGTAGCCCAAACTGTCTACAATAATATCCCCTAATAAATCGAAGGCCTTTTGCTCTTCGATCGTATTGTCCTGATTTAAATATTTTTTGATTTTTGCCTGAAACATGAACTCTTGCATTTGCTGAAACGTATTGTCAAATGAAAGATTGGGCTTTAAATCTATTTTATTCTGCGCTACATGTTGGGCTATATAATTTAAGTCGGACTGATAGAAAACGCTTTTCGTATAATTACTATGAAGCTGAACAATATTCTTGTTCCTGAAAAGTTCGCGTTGATCATACAAGCGACTTAATGAGGCCCTTTTAGATATATCATTGGCCGATAATCGCTCACAAGAAAGCCATAGTGACAAAAGCTCCTTGTTTTTACTGGGGTTTATCATCCAAGTAAGTAATTCTCCAAATGATCCATTCAGTTTTAAAACCGGGAAAATTGCCGCCGCTTGCAAATCTGTATCTTCAGGAAAATCCAAATCAGGGAATGCAACACCACGATGCAAAAGCCAATTAGCAAAACTTTCTCCCATCCAAACGGTAGAGTCTACATTCAAGGGCCCTCGAAAAGCATCAAAAAAACCATAAGGCCGTATACAATAAGAATCACCATCAATTGGTACAATATCCAAGCATACACCAGTAGGCAGCTTTAATTCCCAATTGTTTTCAGGAACCCCTGTAATAATATGTTCAGATTGCAATTCCCAATTTTCACCTATATACGAATTCTCGATCCACAAATTTCTCTGGTCCGGTCTCAACTTGATTTTTATATCCGCATTTTGAACGAACATAGATGAATGTGGTTTATCATCTTTATGTAATATTGACCGTTGGTCTATTATCCTATTTTGTATGGAAAGGGTTGAAGAAATCAGCTCCCTACTGGTTCCAAAATGGTAAAACTCCCCCTTTGGCAACGGCAGTATCGAAATTTTCAAATCATTTATTTCTGGATTCTTCCCTTCGGTATGGCTACCCATGTTAAGCCCAAAATCACTGTATAAATCATAAAAACTCAAGTTTTCCGGCGTCAACAACCGCCCGTTTTGCCCTAAGGAATATCCCGAATGTTTCAAAAGCACATTTACGGCCTTATCACTTAACACCCAAATACCGATATCCATCAGAAACAATTGATCTTGCGATAAATTTTTCAAAATTTTGGGCGAAGGTTTCTGGAGCATGTACAACAGTTCCTCAGAAGCATTTTTATTACAGACGAAAACTCCGTGATTCGTTGCCAATTCCGCATTGGCCCATAGGCCGTAACACACAATATCAACATTTGGCAATTCTTTTATGTTCTGATCCGATTGGATATAGACATCCCCACTGGCAATAAGGGTATTTAAATTCTTGGGGGATTTTTGTAGTATTTTTTCATACAGTGGTATTTGAAGATCTAATAGGTTTTGATTTATTTTTTGCCCTCTCTCCCACCTAAAAACGGGTATGGGCGTTAAAATTTTCCCCGACGGTGCATAGGCCGGCAAACGTCTACTTTGCCCACCGGCATGCATGATGATACGTTTCTCTTGTTTTAACCATTGATTAAAGTCGGTTTCGGAGTTTTTCCACATCTCTTTTAAAAGCCATGCCGTGCCCCCGCCAGAACCTACATGACTGCCTTCAGGGTCAGATGCACAAAACCAAGATTCTTTGTCTTTGTCCTCTATTTGGTGAAAATAATTTACAAGGTTTTGAGGTAATGATAATAGTTTTTTCATGGTTTTGGTCCGAAAATATAAACGTTTGGTTTAGAACACAGTAAAAGCATTATTGATTATCAAAAAAATTCAAAGGGTTTTACCCATGTTCCTTTTGTGCATTCTTAGGTCGATATAAAAATAATCTTTGGGCATGTCCACATCAAGTTAAGGTTAATGCATTGAACACCCAAAATACTTAGTTCCCGAAGTTATATATTGGGATCGATATTCACAAGCGATATTGACCATACCATCCACTTCTAGAATTTTCGAAAAAAGAACGGATAATAAAAACGCATAAATAGACCATATGTTTTACTCCAAAATAATTATATCTGGGGATTCCGATAAAAACAGTCAATTGTTTTATAAATGTACTTTTTAATTGCTAATAATGGTTAAGCTATGATTCTGTTGTGGACATTCCCAAAGATAAATGCCTTAAATTAATTAAACAGCATCATGGATGCTACCCTACTTAAACACCTAAGTTAATTATCCTTTATTTAAACTATTAGGTACGCTGGTACGCTGGCCAGAAACTATTGATAAAGTACATACCTAGGTGGCTTGACCCCATTTAACCTCATATAAACAAGCATTTGACCCCGATGATGGGTTATATAATCGGCCAGTAACAACAAAACCTGTCTTTTGGTTCTGGTTAATCCAAAATAGTCTAGGCGTCATCAAGTTATCCACATCGTAGTCCATGATAAACCTTATTGTCTCCTCGAATGTTCTTTCAATTGATGAAATCATTTCCTTTTCAGACTTTTCCCCACCTTTAAGTTCGGTAAAGGCATCCCAATCTCTGGCCGCTAGGCCTCCCAATAAGGATTTACTATGCCAATCCATCGCCCACCCAATATGCATTAAATTCTCAGTGAAACTCATTGATTCAGGTGTTACCCTATATTCGTAGTTGTCCTCTGGTATCGATTCTGCCACCAGAAGAAAATACTTTTTTTAAATTTTCCAGACGATCCAGATACTCTTCAATTAAAACATCTTGTTGGGCAAATATTGATAACGGTACCAGAGCGAACAGTATCGGCAGGGCTAAAATCATATTCAGTTTCATAATCCTTTGTTGGCTTTAAATTCTGTTTCGGTTCGCAGAGTAAGTGTCCTTTCCCAGCCCCTATTTGAACTTTAGAGAGCCGGACCAAGACTTTTCTCGGGATACGTTATAGGCAACCGGTTAATTCAGTTGACAATGTATGGCAATATATATTTTTCTAAGATCAATTCAGGTTGTTGCGTTTTTCCGTTTCTATAATTTCCAGATGTTATGACAACGACCATTTCCAATTTGGGAAGCACATAAATATATTGTCCACCAGCACCTCTTGCCTCCTTTGATTTTATTGAAGTTCCATTATATTGATATGTATAATGCCACCATAAATATCCGTATCCATTTTTATCGTTGGTATTTTCTAAAACACGGTAATTTTTAAATGAATCCTGTATCCAATTTTCTGACAAAATTTGCTTTCCAAACAACTTTCCTTTATTAAGATACAACTCTCCGAATTTCATCATATCCCTTGGTGTCAAATACATTCCGCCTCCGAAATAAGGTCGACCTGTCATATCGGTTTGAACAATGTAATTTGAAATTCCCAATTTTTGAAATAAGTTTTTGTCCATAAACAACTCCAAAGGTTCTGCAACAATGGAGTCTATTGCAACTCCAAGAAGATATGGGTTTGCTGAACCGTAATTGCCGTGTTTGTTGGGTTCATTGATCATTGGCGCCTGTAAAATAGTTTTTGTCCAGTCTCGGGTAGGTTGGTAATTATCCTCTGACGCCAAAGATTTTCGTTTAATCCCAAAATCGACAGCATCCAAGCCCGAACTCATCGTTAACAGGCTTTTTATGTCTATTTTACTTTTTAAGCTGTCTTTGTTGATATGGTATTCTTTAGGTAAAAACTCAAAAATGGATTGGTCAACATTCTGAAATAATGATTTGTCTTTTGCCATACCAACTATAGCGGACGAAATACTTTTTGATGCTGAACGCATATCGTGGGGAATTTGCGGATTGTAGCCGCCAAAATAGTTTTCATATAAAATACTGCCTTTTTTAGAAATTAAAACAGCATGCGTATTAGGTAGGGAATCTTTTAAAATGAGTGATTCCATTTCCGTAAGCTGAAGATTTCCGTTATTTATATTTGTTGTAAATCCACCTATTTGCCAATCGCTTGTAGATTTTTTTAAGTCCGTCTGCATAACCAAACCATCCCCTAAATAAATTCCTAATTGAATTTTTTGGGATAATAGTTTTCCTTTAAACTTCAATCCTGTTTTGAAATCGACAAAAGAAATACTGTCATTTTTCTTTTGGAAATTAGCACACCAGGTCCCAGTAAAACGATCATCACCAAAAATTGGATAAGCTTCATAATTATTACCCGAGCCATTTTCAACACTCAAATAGAAATTAAGTGATTTTAACCCATCGACCATAAGAAGGTTCCAAACCCCTATAAAAGTACCGTTCCCAGATTGAGTGAGTTTTATATGATAAAGAAGCATACCTGACTTGATAAACCCGTTAATTTCTTTACCATTTTCAGATAAGGCACCTTTAAAAGAATGATTTTCGGCAAAAGGTATTTCCAATATTGGAGTGCTTGTTGAACCAAAAGAATAATCAATTATACTTTTGTTGTTGAAAATTTCAAAGCTTGCATTTTCAAACCCTAAATTTCTGATTTCCACCTTAAGATTGAATAATTTGGAATTTTCCATTTCTCCTTCCCAACCACTTGTATATTCTGCCATATTTTGGGCATTGGTTGAAAATGAAAAAAGAATGATAAGCAACGCTATCAGGTTTTGGGTTCTCATTTTTTTGATTGATGATTTACTTTACAAGACGTAAAGTCCCATTTTTTGTTACAGTTTCGGCCTAAATTGCACCTAATGTTACTGCTGTCGGTTGCATAGTTTGGCACTTAACTAGGTGTGTACTTGCAATAAATTATACACAACTTAGGTTGATCCCCAATAAATTAATGGTATAGGTAGCAAGAAGGATTTATTTACCTTTTCCCTCAGTTCTTTGTAGTATACAGTTATTCTCCTTCGAAAAAATCATTATCAAGTTCTTTAACTTCATAGGTAGTTTTAACCTGTACACCAACATTGTAATCATGCATTAAGTCAACTAATTTTGCTCCATCATTTAAAATTATTGAGTGGTGAGCTTCTCTGGATTTTCTTATAACAGCATCATCAAATGATGATGTGGTTATAAAAACTCCCTTACTGGTATCTCCACTCATTGCTCCAATAAAGTTTCGTATATCTTTTTCACGAACTTTATTTTCATTATATCGTTTTGCTTGGGTATATATTTTTTCCAATCCGAGTTTATCTTCATTTATTATCCCATCTATTCCGCCATCATTTGATTTTGAGGTTTCGATAAAATCGCCGTAACCCATCTTTTTCAGAAGAATAAGAATTACTTTTTCTAAATAATAAGGATCAATTTCTTTTAACTTTCCTAAAAGTTCAGTTTTGACTTCGGCTTCAATAGTTGTAAATCCAGAATCAATTAAATCTTGAGGAGAAGAATTTTCCACATCAACTGTTTCTAGAATTACTTCATTTTCTTTTTTAGTTTGAACAGATGCTCTATGATTGATAAAATCAGGATCACTTTGAAGTTCACTTAAAGTCAAATTACCTCTTTCTAAAATTTGTTTTCCTTTATCTGTAATTTGCACAAAGCCTCTTTTTGGGTAAGATAAAAACTTCGCCATTTTGAGATAAGATTTACCCCAAAGTATTCTATCAAGTAAAACGTTTGCCCCAGACCTTGTCTTTTTTTTTCAATAGTTCTTTTGGTAAATCCGAATAGTAGTTATGGCGGACTCGAGAAGCTAGTTCACGACTATTTAATGATTCAACAGAATTTAATATCTCTAAAACTGGCACAAATGTTTGGTGATATTTTGGTAGTTCCTTTTAGTTTATTCTAATTATGTACAACTTGTTTATATACGTGTAAAACACATCTTTATACACTTATATTGCCTTTAAACAGTTAGAAAACCCATTGTTTAATTTCCTTTTTCATCTTACCCTAAAGGTTTTTATTCGTCATAAAAACCATTCTAGGTAATGCTTTCCCAAGATAAATATTTTTAAAAAATTAGCGTACTGAAAAGCGTAACGGCAGACACCTTATTTTTCTTTGCATTGTTTTCTAACAGAAGAATATCCTTGTTGCGTATTTGTAGGTAAGCGGTCTTTGTTCTGCCATGCTTTCAACCCATGTAAGGGCTAACTTATGGTATTCAGATTGCCTTGTGGCGTACTACGCGTAACAATGGGAATATAAGTATAAAAAGATTACGATACGCGCACCATTAACATTAATTAGAGCCTTTGTAAATTAAGTTTTCCAGATTTATTTCCCCAATTTTTGAAGTCAGCCCAGCATCGGAATACAGTTCCATAATAGGATCCAGTAAATGATAGGTGTATTTTGGAGCATAAATCGTGGGATTCTCAGGTCGGAACCCTTCATAAACGACCTTTACTTTTACCACCATCTGCGGGTTCTTTGTTTTATCGTTTATCAAAGCTTCGGCCGCGGCCGGATCCATTTTAAAAAGCACCTCAGCATTTATATGTTCCACCTGTTGTGTTTTATTCAAGATTTGCTGCCCATAAGGTGTCTTGGGAAGAAACTCAAAAAAATAATTATCCCTCGTACTTCCAAAATCCATACTATAACTAGACCTCCTTTTGGTAGGAAGTTGCACCCAAAATCCATTTTTATCGAAATCATAGGATCCTTTGAACTCCAGCGGAACAACAAATTGAAAATCTTCCGTAGCGTCCTCAAAAAATGTTTGGGTCCATTGCCGTATTTTATCTAAATACTTTTCTACAAATGCCACATATTTTTCATTCTCGGTAAAATCATCGGCATATTGCCCTCCCCATTTAGATACAACGGGAGCATTACCGTTGCCGTTGCGATCATTCATGAAATATTCCTTTTTCAAGGCATCCGTACCCATTAAAAATGCAAAATTCATTAGGTAGCCTTGTGCCATATTGGATTTGACCTCATCTTCTACCAAGGGTTTACTAAGGGGGGTGAGGGCCGTTCTGTCCATTACCTTAAAATGATCCTTTAGGGTATGCATTCGTGCCAATAACAAAAAAGCATTATAACCCATTTTCATTTTTACTCTTTTCTCATTGACCTCGGGAGTCGATACGGGCATTTTCGGATTGTTGGGCATGGTATAAAAATTACAGGAACCGAATCTTGGGAGCCCCTTAAATTTTTGAACGTATATATCATGAAACGCCGGATCTGGCGATTTATACACCAAATAATCCGATTCATTAAAAGTGGTTGTCGATTGCGGTACGGTAGTAGGCGGTACAACTTTGTTTTCATTGGTTTTAGCGGTTCCCAATTCTTTTGCCCCCTCCTCTTTCTTTGTTGTACCCTTATTTCCGGTAAAGATATCATCTACCTCTTTATTGGCTTTCTCGGTAAGTTTTTCTTCTGCTTGCTGTTTCAGCTTTTTAAAAAACTGGGCATTGACCCGGGGTGCCATTATAAAGAACAATATTCCCATTACCACCATAATTGTACGACTTTTTCCCATCGATTAGTTTTTAAGATTTGTACTATTAATATCTATCTCTCCCATTTTATCGGTAAGTGCCACGTCCTTATAAATTTCAAGGATCGGACTCTCCAGTTCATATTCCCATTTTACAGAGGTTGTATTGTTGGGCTTGGGATTTACAAGCACCTTGAAAACTACATATACCGGTGACCGAGGTATTAACTTGTAGGTCTTCGCCTTATCGGCATCCATGGGCAAGAATATTTTTTTGGCCTGATGTCTTATTGCTTTTTCGTTCTCGGTATACGCCAAAAAATTGGACTGATGTAGAATGAAGTCCCCTCCGATGGAAAATAGATTGCCTATCCAATACCCCTTTTCCTTAAAATCATATTTTTCGCCCACCAAACCCTTTGCCACATAATAGGCGACCTCGCTATCATTGGTATAAAACGATTGGCTCCAATTTTTAAGGGTATCGAAGTATTCCTTTACAAAGGTGGCATAGCTACGGTTCTGGGCAAATTCATTTGTAGACGTACCGCCCCAATACGAAACATGCAACCTCTCCCCTGCCCGATTGTAAAAACTACAGGGTGATGGTGCTTCGGAATCACAAAAATATTCTTTCAATTTGTCCTCCGATAGGGTTTCCCCAGCAAGAATCCTTAAATTATTTTGGGCAAATTCTGAATTCTTTTTGGCAAGGTCGTCTACAGTATTTTTATGTTTGGTCAATTTAGACCGATCCATATCCTTAAAAGTATCCTCTAAAAATTTTAACTCTAAAAGGGCTTTATAGGCCTTATTGGTAATCAAGGCATTTGATCCACTTTGAAAATTGAGTTCACCATATCTTGGCAAGCCGTTATATGCCTGTATTACAATATCCCTAAAATCTTTGGAAGGTGCCTTGAACCTTAAAACCTCTTGGTCGTGAAGACTTGGGTCTACCTTTTTTACCTGTGTTTCCGTTGGTGTTGTTTTGGTATCGGTCCCTGTTTTTACATTATCGTTTACGGTAGTTTTCGTTCCCCCGCCTAAAAGTTGGTCCGATTTTTCACCGGCGACCTCCACCACCCTATCCTCTACATTCTTTTTTAGTTTTTTAAAAAACTGGGCATGTACGGCGCTTGGTGCCATGAAGCCCATTATGGCAAAAAGTAGTACAAAACGTGCTTTTATATTTTTAATTTTCATCATTGTCTATTATCTGGTTTTGGATACCATGGTGTTTATGTCAATTTCACCTACTCTATTGGTAAGCGCATCATCGATATAAATTTCAATAAGCGGACTGTTGAGGGTAAAGGTGGTCTTTAGCTGATCGGCCCTATAGTTTTCCAGTCCGTTCAGCTGCCCCGTGACGTCAAAAACTAAAAACAGGTACTGATAGCTTTCCGAAAAGGTCTCCGCTTTTTCAGGGGACATTTTCAACAGGATGGATGAACCGTTGGGATGCACCAATTTTCTTTCCGACGAATTACTGGGCTGAAGGCCGAACCACCTCAACAAAAAGCCGTTGTTACCAAACTCACCGGTACGTAACCAGTAGCCGCCCTCTTTAAAATCGTAGGTGCCCAAATATGTTTTGGCCACGTAGTAACCCTTAATTTCATTATCGGGATACAAGGTTTTTGCCCATTCTTGCACCAACGGAAACTTTTCTTTTACAAACGAGGTGTATGCCCTCAACTTTTGAAACTCCGAAGCTCCCCTTCCGCCCCAATACCTTATATTTCTAGGCTCATTGTAATACCCCTCTTCAGGGAATACCCTGCCACAAACCTCTTCTTTTATATTGCAGAAAAATTGAATCGCCTGTTCGGCGGTGCAAAGGGCATTCGCCAGGGTGAGCACGTGCTGCTGTGCGGTGTAGGATTTCTGCTCCTTGTCGTACATGTTAGGTGTACGCACGGTGAAATAGTCTTTATCCATCGCCGCGAACATATCTTCTTTGAACCGTATCTTTAAAAGTTCGATAAAGGCATGTCTGCTGGCATTGTTATGACTGAATCTTTTATCCATTTCAAAATAGGACGCTTCGTTGTTCTTTACATAGCTACCGTCCGATTTGATATAATATCCATCTTGGAGGCCAAACCGAAGTTTGCCCTTGTGGGTCTGTAGCGACAGGTCTATAAAACTTGAAGAAGGAGCGGCAAAAACTTTTTCTTCCCCTTGTCCCCAGACCGAAAAATGTACTACTAGCGGTATTAGAATGATTAGGAACTGTTTCATAATTTAATTGGTTAGGTCTGCCAGAGACAAAGTTTTAAAATGTTGTGTCAGTGCCTCGTCCGTATACAATTCCAAATCGGCACTTTCGTGGGAGTAATTAAATTCTATGGCCTTAGAGACTGACTCCATGGGCTTGTTAGACCGTTTTACCTTTATTTTTTTTACCGCATACAAGCGTTTTATGCCTTCTTTTTGAAACCGTTCTGCCGTTTGTTCATCTATGTGAAGTAAAAATTTCAGGGTCTTACTCCTATCTACCGAGTTTTGAAGTGCCTCCTCGAACGGTTTCACCGGTTTAAAGACCACTTGTTTTCCGATGCCCTGCTTTAAGGAAAAAATGTTGTTGAGTATTAAAGAATGGTATGCGGTATATCCCTTTTTATCAAAATCATAATTACTGCCAATATTCAGCATAGAAACGTGGTAGCCGACCAGTTCATCGTCTTCCATTACATTTTTGCTCCAATCTAAAAGTGGATCTAAACAGTGATCCACAAAAGATGTATAATTACGAAGCCGTTCAAATTCGTTCTTGCCTTGGTTGGCATTCTTACATTCATCTGCCAAGCACAGGTTAGGTGCCACCTGACTCCGTAAAAACCGCTGTAAGGAGGCGGAATTGGATTCTTTTTCGGACATATTGGAGGTCAATGTGGTTAACCGCTCCCGATCAAGGTCCTCCATAAACGGCTGTAAATATTTTAAGCTGACCAATAGCGAAAGATTACTTTTGCCCGTAGTTACGAGCTTGTTTTTCTCCATACGTTCGGGGGTTTTGGCACCACGATCTGATCCGCCAGCACGCATCCCCTGTCTTTGCCCACCAGTTTGTTCCCGATACATATTCGGTACCCCAAAACGTGGCAAGCCCTTATGGGCCTGTAATGTGATGGAAGCAAACTTATCGGAAGGTGCTTGGTAGGCCACCATCTCTTTATCATTTATAGACTGTGCATTACCAGAAAGCACTCCCAAAAAACACAAAACAATCAACAAACATGACCTTACCATAACTTTTCCCTTTATAGGTTTAATCCCAAGTAATGGTCCCATCCATGGTTAAAATGGTATCATCATCGGTGTTGATTACCGTAGTACCATCAAAAGTGACGCTCTTGCCCTCAAAATCAATTGCGAATCCAGCGCCACAGGCCGTAAAAAAGTTTAGATAGGGCGAAGTACAAGCATGCCTGTACTCTTCACCATCTTTTACGATGGTCATGGAAATACTTTTGTCGATATCAGCTGAACCTCCGGTAGAAAAATCTGCGGCCACAATAACAAATCCGTTTTGGTCATCCTCATAAACAAGTTCGTCATCGACCACAGAAATATTCTCCGACAAGAGTATGACAGATTTATCGGTTCCTGTAAGGGAGGCATTTGCAACCTCAATATTTCCAACGGATAACGAGGTTCCCAATTCCGATGTTTCATCTCCTGACAATGTAATATTGCCACGTGACTGGTAGGAAGCAGCTCCCTCTTCATTGCCGTCATCAGACCCACAACCAAAAATGAGGAACAAGGTTGAACAGTACAGTAAATTTTTAATATTGTTTTTCATTCAGTTACGTTATAATGTGGTTTAATTATACCTAAACTATCAATTACAATCGGTTCGTGCCATAACCAATTATTCTACGTATTGATTTTTCGCTTTACCGTGGCATTTGTTCTGATATTCGTAAAAACTGGTGTAACAGCCGATTAATAGAACAAAAAGTTTAAATTTGAAAACAACCAACCTTATAGCATGTCCCGACCAACTCAAAAAAAGTATTGTTTTTTACTTATCTGTTTGGTACATTTTTTTGGCACCTCTCAGCAAAATAAACTAGACTCCTTAAAGAACGAGTTACAAACTCACACCTTAAAAGATACCATAAGAGCAGGCCTGCTTATTGAGCTAGCGAGTGAATTGACCTATTCTGAACCCAATAAGGGATTTTCATTGATAGAAGAGGCCCTTGCAATTTCTAAAAAAAATACATGGATTAAAGGTGAGGCCTTGGCCCAACGCCAAAAAGGGAATTTACATTATGTTTTAGCGGATAATTTAAATGCCATGGACGCCTATCAAAAGGCTTTGGTGCTTAGTAGAAAAATACCGGACAAGCAGCTCGAAGCCAGTGTTTTAAGTAATTTAGGGAATATCCATGCCGATTTAAAGGAATACGACCGTGCCCTAGAAAATTACCGTGCCTACCTAGAAACGTCACAGGCAATGGGCAACAGGGCGGAAGAAATCAAGGCACTTTCCAATATCGCCATTATCTACAATGACACTGAAAATTTTGAAGAGGGTGTATCTTACTTGAACAAGGCTCTAACATTGGCCAAGGAAGAGGGAAACGATTTGTTCATAGCGGCCATTACCAACAATTTAGCCTTGGCGTATAAAAATTTGGGGGAGCACCAAAAGGCTCTTTTCCACTATCAAGAAGCTATGGCCATGGCCCAAAAAATAGGCAATAAATATATTGAGGCATCCGCTCTGAACAGTATAGGTAAAATAAACGTACTGCTGAATAACTATGCGGTAGCGGAAACATATGCCAGCAATGCGCTCTCCCTTTCCAAAGAAATCGGGGCCGTGGAGTGGGAAGCTGATTCCTGGGAGGTATTGAGTAAGGTTTATGAGCAAAATGGTAAAATGCCCGAGGCACTGAATGCCTACAAAAAACATATACAATTAAGGGACAGTGTACTAAATGAAGAAAAGAAATCGGAATTGACCCGTAAGGAAATGCAGTTTCAGATGGAGCGTCAGCAAGCGGTGGCCAACGAAGAAATTAAACGGCAGCAACTGGTGAAAAATATTTATTTGATAGGGGCCATTTTCTTTGTGTTGATGGCCATGTTCGGTTATTATATCTACAAACGTAGACGGGATGAGTTGGAAAAAAAGAAAACCGCCGAATTCAATGCCAAGGTATCGGAGACGGAACTTAAGGCCTTACGGTCCCAAATGAACCCTCATTTTATTTTTAACTCCCTCAACTCCATAAGTGATTTCATTTCTAAAAATGATATTCGGCAAGCAGATGACTACTTGGTCAAATTCTCCAAGCTCACACGAGCCATTTTAGAAAACTCAGAGAAAAAATCGATCACTTTAAGCGAGGATCTTGAACTAATGGAACTATATATGCAGATAGAGACCATACGCCTACAAAATAAGTTGCACCATCAAATTACGATCGATCAAGATATTGAGCCAAATAACACCCTGGTTCCCCCATTAATTTTACAGCCCTTTATCGAAAATAGCATTTGGCACGGTATCGCCCCTAAAAATGGAGATGGCCACATAGACATTAAAATCGAAAAAGAGGGGGATATGCTTAAATATGTTGTGGATGACAATGGTGTAGGACAATCTAAAAAGAATGTTCGTGGGAAAAAATCGAATGGATCTTTTGGCATTAAGATCACAAAAAGTCGAATTGATATTCTGAGTCATATAAAAAACAAAAAAGGATCTGTTAATTTGATGGATAAACCCGAAGGGGTGCGCGTGGAAATAACACTTCCTTTAGAACTTCAATTTTAAAAAACAGCATGTTAAAAGCATTAATAGTTGACGATGAGCAACACTGCATTGATCGCCTGGAAACGTTATTACGATCCAGTACGTACAATATAAAGATTATAGCTTATTGTAAAACAATTGATGAAGCCATAAAGGAAATTGCCAGCCGTACTCCAGATATTCTATTTTTGGATGTACAATTAGGAAACGGGACCGGTTTTGACCTTCTTTCACAATTGGACCATATAGATTTCGAAGTGATTTTCACCACATCTTATGACAAATATGCACTAAAGGCCTTTAAGTTTTCTGCCTTGGATTATCTATTAAAACCTATAGACAATACTGACCTCGACAATGCCCTCCAAAAGTTACGGCAACAAAAAAGCCTGAAAGAAACATCACAAAAAATAGATATCCTATTTCATAATTTTAAAGAGAGCAACCCGTCCTCTAAAAGAATCGCTATTCCTACGGTGGCGGGTTTTACAATGTTGGACACAAAACAAATCATAAGGTTTCAATCGGATGCAAACTACACCCATATCCATACCTTGTCCAACAAAAAGATAACCGCATCAAAAACCATCAAGTATTTTGAGGATATTCTAGATGATAATACGTTTTTTAGAGTCCATAAATCCCATCTGGTCAACTTAGACTATATAGAAGCCTACACCAAAGGAAAAGGAGGGCACATAACCTTGTCGGATAAAACCAGAATAGAAGTTGCCGTAAGAAGAAAGGACGAACTGATACAGAAACTAAGGGCCTAGCACCCCATTTAGAAAAGAACTACACCCTTTAATCCCATATTTCAGGTCTATCAATTTTCATTGCCCTTAAATACGAAAGGAACTGGCCTGCGTGCACCGATTCGTGATATCCGATCCGCAGTAAATATTTTCCAAGGATTTTCCTATCTCCATTCCCAGGGTGAACGATTTCAGTTTCGTTTAATTCCGTATCCAAAAATCGTCGAACACTTTCTAAAAATGTATTTCTATAGGGTTCAGCAAATTCAAGTTCGTCAGCAACGCTAATAAATGGTCGATTTTTCCAAGGCGTTTTATAATTTGTCATATCCCCTTGATTAATAATGATATTCCAGCCATAATCAGCCTCCAAAACGTGCCTTACCATTTCTATGGCAGTCATTGCTTTTTCGTCAGGTTTCCAATTATAATAGCTCTCAGGAAGTACATTCCAAAGTTTTATGCTTCTTCTTCGTATCTCTGTAAAATTTAAAATTATGAGTTCGGATTGGGTCATTTTCTTTGTTTTCGAGAATGTCGTTTTACATTACAGCCAATGGTAAGTATAAAAATAGTAGCCGACTTAGTAGCACTTTCCCGTCAAATTACATAACGATTAATACAGGCTACAACCGTTTAATTCAGTACTGTTTCAACTATTATTTCCATATATAGTGCCTGTTAAGTTAAGAAAAAAAGTGCATTTTGGATCTTGCCCATCGGGAAAGGGATCGCAACTTTAGGTGTTCAGGAAAAAAAGGTGTTTAAAGGCTAAGAACAAAATAATAAGTAACTATACCTAAATTGGGCTAAGGCCTTTCATAGGAGGTTTTGCCCATAACAGCTGATACAAAAACAGAAGAATAAAATAAAAATGATTCTTTGCATATGTTGCCTAACGTAGCGCTATGTGATGTCCGTGTTATCTATAGAAATATAGTAAAAGCCGTTGAAGGTTTTCGACGTTAATGGAAATTAAATCACGAGTGCAGCGTGCAAATAGTTGACATAAGTGTTATCTATACAGATAGTTATGGATGTATTCATCCAAAACCCCTCCCCTTATCCCATAACGAACTGTCATAACGCTGCGATGAAGTGGCTTATAGGAATCTGTTTTTTTCCGGATAGCGGCTTGTGTAACGGTTACTTGTATTATGCATTGTTTAATTCACATATTCAATTAAATCGTGTTTTTTATTTATTAACGTTATTATTATATATAAATAGCTTTCTATTTCAAACAGGAAATCAAGTATTATATCACTTTTTAGAAATTGAAAACTATCTCTCTTTATTAATAATGAACTATGTTTTAGGTCTTGTGGATTAAATCGTTCTATTATAGAGTTTTGGTGAACAATATCATTTCGTAATTGATTCCATACAAGTATTTTTTCAAAATGAGCATTTTCCGCTGATAATAGTGGTATGACTTGATCAATCAGAAATGAATTATATCTATTTATTAGTGCACCTGATTTATATGATCCTAAGGTTTTTCTGGGATTTAAATTCGATTCACAAATTTTTGATATCTTTTTCAAAGTATATTCGAAATAAGAGTAAATCCCAACCAGATTTGATTTCAAGATATTATCTAAGAAGTAATTCAAATTTGAGTCAATATTGAATTGCATTCGCATATCTAACGCTACCTCCGTATCTTCATTGGAAAGGTCAATTTGAATAGCCTTGTTATCTTTATCGATTTGCTCAGAGATAGATTCTATAAAATATTTAAATCGTCGGATGGTAATTATTATTCCGTCTACTTCATTTTCATTACAACTATTTAATTGTTCTGAAAATGAATTTTTAAAATGTCTTGCTTTTCCAAAATTCATTTTTTCTAAATAATGCCTAACAGATAAGTATATGTAAAGTAGCGCTGAAAAAAAGCCGTTACTTTTTGGATGATACACCAGCCGTATTTTTAATTTTTTTTAAAAAAGCCAAATTAAAAATTTGCTGAACTTCGAAAATACACACAAATCTTTCGGAAAGCCTGTAATAGCTATGTTTTACATACTTTATTGGCAACTGGCTTTTTTCCGTAATTGACTCTGTTAACCTTTTCTTGATACATTTTTAGTCCAGCAATTTGTACCGCAGTTTTATTTTCAGTCGATTCCAATTTTGCCACAAATGATTTAGGTAATTTCAAATGATTATTCATTGGATGAAGTCCAGTAATATTTGGGTTTCTAGAGTAATTCGTTTTCTTGTGGCTAATTTTATAATCGTTGGTAATAATTTCTAAAATCTGTGGAATCTTATTCTTAAAATCTTTTGCAGAGGAAAAAGTCATATCGTCAACGAATGATGTAAAAGTTGCATTGTTTTCTTTTGCAAATTTTTGCAAAATATCTCCAGTTTTGATAAAAACTAAATTAGCCAGAGTTGAAGAAGTTGGTGCTCCTTGTGGAATTCTGCCTTTATAAGTTGTTAACTTTGTAAGAAGGCTTGAAACTTCTGGTGAAAACCCTTGACTTACGAACATTTTGAAAACAGCTTTGTTCGTTATAGATGGGAAAAAATCTTTTAAATCGGTTGTAAATTTATATCTTTTTCCTTGGTGTTGTTTGGCGTTTGCAACGTTGTCTTTACCTTTTACAGCACCAAACGCATAACTTGGCATTTCGATTTTGTTAAGAATGTTTCTGTGTATTCTTGTCTGAATTATTTTTAATCTTTTTGTACTTGGATTTATTATCCTTTTTTTAGGTTCTCCTTTTGCATCTAATTTTGGTTTACCAAACTTATCTTTTTTAATTTCAATTTTCTCTCTATAGAAATTGTCAACATTATTAAGAATTGAATTTATCTCTTTGATATCTACTTTTAAAGTAAAGGCAAGGTGCTTTGGTGTATTAATCATTGAGTAGTAAAAAATTGGTTTATCAATGATTTTACAGAAGGTGCAATTATGTTGAAAGCATCTTCTTTTTCCGGACTAATATCATCACTATCTATTGATAGGAAAAATAGAATAGGCAAAGGTGTTTCTAATTTATTCGAAATTGTTTTTAAAGTAGAAAGGTTTGGTTCCTTGTTGTTATTCTCAATCTGTGATAAATAAGCTTGCGTAATATCGCAGAGTTCCGCAAATTGGTTTTGTTTTAAACCTTTTTGTTTTCTAATTGATTTTATTGCTAATCCTAAATCCATATGCTAAATATTTGAAAAAAAATTATGGGGTGTCAGGTCAGAAAATGTTCGGGAAATCATCAAAATTGGTAATTACTCGGTTGAGCAAATCAATTCCTTTGAAAACTAAACTCCAATCAATAGGCTTATTATGGCTTTCTTTTTTAGAGTTTTCTAAATATCTAATAGCATTAGATAAATGAACTTTTTCTTCGTCTGAGAATGAACAACGGTTCTCAGAAAGGATAGTCCTTATACCAAGTATAAGACCATCAACGTGTTGATAATTGTGTTTTTTACGCATATCTTTTATGTATTTAATTAAAGGCAATATCGCCTTGCTACATTTGCAATACGCTTGTAATTAAATCCAATATGCGTTGTTCACATTATCACCCCAAAATTATTCCTTGCTACATATAATAAATGTGTCATAATGACTTTTTAGCAAGTTATCAGTTTTATTCATTTCAGGTTAACTTCAAGCGTTCTTAGGGGTTTTCCTAAATGCATCTTTACAGCTTTCCTTATTGAATGACTTCGTGCTTATAGCGGTTTGCTTAAACCGAGTTTCAACGTGTTCCCTTTTCAGAGCGCTACGTGTCGTCGCCAATAGAACCATAATTGGTTGTGTAACTTAATACACTTTAGTAGTTTGAATTTTAATTACTACAATTTTCAATACTCTTTCAAAGAACTTATGATGCAAAGATAAAAGTTATTTTGGATTCTCCAAAGAAAATTACAAAAAATATTACTGTGAGTATATAAAAAATGTAAAATAATATTCTTTAGGAAATAAAAAGTTGATGATTTGTTACCATTTCCAGCTTGCTCACAACTTGTCTATATACCTCTTTATACACCCAAATGCGCATAAAACCAAAGTAACGATCATCGTTTATCTACAGCTTTCTCCACCTACTTTTAGACCCTCTTGGGTGCCGGTAACCGTACGGTCAGGAAAACGACTGGCCAACTTACAGCTACCACCTTTCATGCCCTCAAATTAAATAAATTTAATGAAATGCCCTTACAGAAAAGCGTAATGGCGTATATAAATGATAGTCTTTGTACTGCTTTTTACTAAAGCACTATCCTCTTCTTGTGTTGTTTATCCCAAAACACTACCGCATCTGCCGTACAGGGCCTGTCCCCGTGTATGGGATACTGGTATAGCGTAGACTGCCGGAATCCTGTACATATGAAATAAGCGAATGCTCGTTCCTTATTTGATTATCAAAAAGGAACGATTCCTATTTCGTACAAATCACCAGAACGAAAAAACCCCGACGTTTCCCGTCAGGGTTTGTTCTTTTTAAGCGTTGAATGCAATGTTTATATGCAATAAAATGAGGGTAAAGAACGGCTCCCCCAATAAAAAAAACACTTAGCCCCTCAACTTCGTATCCAAGGCAAAGCTATTCCTGTCTATATGTTGTATGAGATACGCAAAGAAAGCCACATGGATGAATTGAGGCACCAATGCCCCCCAATTCTCGATCAGCGTGGAGCCGAATATGAGCAAAATCATAACTATGGATGCCACTATGGAGGAAATACGCGTAAACAACCCCAAAACAAGAAGTATTCCCAATACAAACTCTGCTATAGGCAAAGCATAACTGAAGGGCAACACCATAATTTCAGGGAGTAATGAATTTTCAAATTCCTTGAGCATCCATGCACTAAACCCCTGCAATTTGGGAAGACGAACCAGTCCGTGCCCCAACATACTAACCCCTACGGCCACTCTTACAATCAGATATGCTACTTGTGTATTCATATATTAAATATTAAGATAATAGACCTAAAAAAGCATATATACTTATTGGTTCTCCTTTAAAAATGCGGTCAATTCGGAAGGTTCCGCCCTTTTTCTATGATCGGCATCCAAAAACGCATATATAATTTTTCCGTCTTCATTGATGATATAGGTGGCCGCTAGTGGTAATTCGTACGAATCATCGCCATTATAGGTACGCATTCCAAATGATGCATCATAAATTTCCGCTACATCATCAGCGAGTTTAAAAACGATTCCGTAGGCTCTGGCAATTTCATTCCCCACATCGCTTAAAACCTCAAATTGAAGGTTCTGTTTTTCAACGGTACTCATCGACTTGTCTGGCAACTCGGGCGTAAGTGCGATTAAACTTGCACCGTTAGCGTTAAAACCGGGCACTTCACGTTGCAATTGCTGCAAGGTCATATTGCAATACGGACACCATCCTCCACGATACCAAGTTAGAACCACTTTCCCCTTTTTCAGGTAATCACTTAATGCCACCGGTTTTCCCAAGGCATTGTTCAATTCAAAATCGGGAGCGATTTCCCCCACTTTTTTGGCTTTATCGAGCACTCCACTTTCCCTTACAGAAGCTATACCTGCTTTGAAAACCGTTTTTATATGATTGTTGGCATTCAATTCAAAATCTGCCTTTTTTTCTTCCAATTTCGATTTTAGACTTTCCAAATTCTCCATATTTTCTGGACTATTATTCAAAATCCTCTTGGGTTAATCCGTTGTTGAACTTAATATCCGACCATGTGACTTTTATCCATGGAGCATCGCTTACATCGGCATCCCAAGTGGATTTTTTATACAAACGCTTTGTAGGCAATACCATGCCATCCACTTCCTCATATTGCAGCTTCATTAAGTTGGGGGTGTCCATAACCCCGAAATCGGCCACGGTAAACAAGAATTGATCCACCAAACCTGTTTTTTTATTGACATAAAGTTGATAAATGTCAGAGGGTTTATCATCATCTGATGTAAAGGAAATCTTGACAACATCATACCCTGTACCATCAATGGTTTCTTCCTTTAAGTATTCGTAGTTGACCCCAGGATCCAATAATTTTTGCATCATGGTGAACCAATAAAAATTGGTAGGCCTGTTGAAAGCGACCCTTTTTAAATATTTTTCATCATGTAAGGCAACACCATTGTGTTTTAACCAATACGTACTCCCATCAAAACCTTGCTCAATCAATCCTTCAAGATTGGGAAGTGTTCTTTCATGTCGTTTATACGCCCCGTAGGACAATTCGCCATTGAAAAGATATTTTTCGGTGGAAACATCGGTTTTACCATCGGGTGTTTGGTATGTATAGGTATAAACCACATCCTTTTTAGCACGAAGACTTTTGTAATTCCCCACTTTTTGCACCATATCGTAAACGAGTTGTTGACCTTTATTATCATATACGAGAGCTTTAGCTTTTTCTTTCACTTCTACCGAGGTAACGGCCTTTGTTTTCTTGCCATCATTACAGGATACGATAATACATCCGAGAATAATTGCCGTAAAGAATTTAATTTTCATAGACTTTTTTTTTATTTGTTTGTTGATTTACTTTCTCAAAAATGTTTTAAGTGGATCAATAAATTCTTCAAAACTTTCTATATGCGGAAGATGCCCAACATTTTCTATTTCAACCAATTCACTGTTTGGGATTTTTTGGTGTGTTTTTTTCCCCAATTCACTGTAAAGGCCCATTGTCGGCCGAACTTTCTCGGGCACCAAGGCCTTTCCTAGCGCCGTTCTATCCCTTGTACCTATAATCAAAAGTGTTGGGCATTTTATATTCTTGAACTCATACAGTACAGGTTGATTGAATATCATATCATAGGTTAATGCGGCATTCCATGCAATTAAGGGATAATCGGAGTTGAAGGTCCAACCGGACAGTAATTGTACCCATTGATCGTATTCGCTTTTCCATTTCCCATCATAATAGTACTTAAGTTGATAGGCCTTAATACTTTCGGCCGTCTTTTTCAACTCGGCCGCATACCACTGATCAATTGTCTGATAAGGAACTACCAATTTCCAATCTTCAAGTCCGATCGGATTTTCCAAAATAAGTTTTTCAGTGACCTCAGGATACATCAGCGCAAACCTAGTGGCGAGCATTCCTCCCATTGAGTGCCCTAAAACGGCAGTTTTAGAAATCCCCAAAGAGTCGAGTATAGCTTTTGTGTTCTTGGCCAATGCCTGAAAGGAATACTGGTAACTATCCGGTTTGGAAGATTTTCCAAACCCGATTTGGTCAGGGACAATAATCCGATAGCCTACTGTCGTAAGGGCATTTATAGTTGTTTCCCAATAGGCTCCATTAAAATTTTTACCATGTAAGAGCATAATTGTCTTACCATTATTCCTAGCTTTATTAATATCCATATAGGCCATTTTCAATTTTTGCTTTTGGGCATCAATTTCTATATATTCTACCTCAAATGGATATTCATAGTTCGTCAACATTATATCTAACCACTGTTCATTATTGACCTGGGAGAAACCGACTCCATTAATCAATAGAAACAAAAATGTTAATTTAAATCTCATTGCAATTTTATATTAAAGTATATATTAAACCATTGCCCCATTGGCACCGATAACCTGACCGGAAATCCATTTTGAATCATCACTGGCCAAGAACATCACGATCTTAGCAATATCCATAGGTTTTGCCAATCGGTTAAAAGCGTTCATAGCACCTAACCGCTCAATGAACTCCGGCGATTTGCCATTTAAGAAAAGTTCGGTTTCTGTTGGTCCGGGAGCGATGGCATTTACAGAAATACCCCTTCCTATTTCCTTGGAAAAAATGCGGGTCATCTGTTCAACTGCCGCTTTCGATGCCGAATAAATCGCATAACCAGGAAACATCAACTTTACCGTGCTTGATGATACGTTTATGATAATTCCGTTATCCGCCAATTTACCAGAGGCTTCTTGCAGCGTATTGAATACTCCTTTTACGTTTACATTGAACTGTTTATTGAAATCCTCTTCGGTATTATCCTTTAGTTCTTTGGAAATCATTGTCCCGGCATTATTGATCAACACATCTACCTTTCCATAGCGTGCAATAGCAACATCGAACATACGGGTCACCTCCACCTTGTTACTGACATCCGCTTTTATACTGAATGCCGTTCCTCCGTTCTTTAATATAGAAGCTACTGTATTTTTGGCCTGATCTTCGCTATTAGAGTGGTTCACAATGACTTTGGCCCCATTTTCTGCCAATAACATTGCGATTTCCTTCCCAATTCCTTTTGAGGAACCTGTTACTATGATTACTTTATGCTTGAATTCCATTCCCTTGTTTTTTTGATTGATGTACTAAGTGACCCTTTATTATTTTCTTGCCATCTTTTAAAACCATCACTTTTCCGCTTTTAGTTATTAAAAGACCTTTAAAACATTCATAAAAGTATGTTTAATGTATTAGCCTATGCTTTAAGATACTCTATATATAAGGACAATCCTGAAATATACTCATCCAGAATCAAATCATTGTCATATAATTTACGAAGTCCCCGAACACCTTCAAAGGCACTGATCAGATATACCGCAACTGATTTACTACAAATTCCTTGCTTAATCTGCCCCTCGGTTTTACCCCTATCCAACACATACACCAAAGCGGATTTCCATTCTTCCACAATCCTTTTCAATGCCATTTGATACACCGTTTCATAATCTCCGATTTCATTTATGAAGTTATTGGCAGGACAACCATGTTGTTTTTCATAAAGGTTAAATGCCTTTAAACGCTTATAAAATATGCTACTTAATATCTCTATAGGGGGTTCAGGGCCATATAAAGGCGCCACCATGCTTTCATAAACCCGCTTTTGAAGCTTTAAGCCGATGACAGCAAGCCCTAATTCTTTCTTATTCTTAAAATGATGGTAAAAAGCCCCTTTAGTGAGGTTGGTCGCTTTCATTATCGTATCCACGCTCGTGGTCTTAAAGCCATTTTCATAAAATAGCTTGAACGATTCGTTGATGATCGATTGCTTGGTTAGTTCTGACTTTTGCCTTTGATCCATGCCCAAAAATATAAATTAAATACTATGTAGTATGTTTTTTAAGAAAGGATTATGATTTTCCCGTGAATGCCATAGTGATTAGACTATGAAAATAATGAGATGGGGATAAACAAAGTGCTCAAAGAAAATCCTATGCACATGGTACAACAGGCTCAACTTTATACCTATCCTTTAAAAGGACAATGAACAACTAGACCAAGAAATTGTCGTCGAGGAATTTTTGGAACTTTGATTTATATTGTTCACTGATCGGGATATAAACGTTCTTGTCAAAAACAATACGATTACGCTCCACTGTGGAAATCTTATCGAGATTAACGATATAAGATCTATGCACCCTCATAAAATGATCCGAAGAAAGAAATTCCTCCATCTTCTTCATACTCATTAGGGTCATTATGGGTTTTTCGGATTGAAGGTGTATACGGAGGTATTCGCGCATACCTTCTATATATTTTATATCTGAAAGGTTGATCCGTAATATTTTATACTCCGATTTAATGAACAGGAACTTGTCATTGCTTTGAATCTCGGTATTCACTTCTACCTTGGGATCGATCCTGTCCTTGGCCTTGACCGCTGCCTTTAAAAAGTCACTATAACCTATAGGTTTCAATAAATAGTCTATCGCATCTACTTTAAAACCTTCGATGGCATATTCGCTATAGGCAGTTGTAAAAATTACCTTAGGCGGATTGTTCAATGATTTTACAAAATCCATTCCACTCAAATCGGGCATATTAATATCAACGAACATTAAATCAACCTCATTTTCCTCGAGGTATGAAATCGCTTGCAAGGCACTTTCAAACTGATTCTCCAAAACAAGAAAAGGGGTCTTTTCTATATAACTAACTATTTGTCTTAATGCCAAGGGCTCATCATCTATAGCGATACAACGAATCATAAAGGAATATTTAGGGTTACCATATATTTACCATCGATATTGAAAATATCTAGATCATATGCTTTATCGTAAAGCAATTGCAATCGTTTTTTAATATTTTCTATCCCAATACCCGAGGGTTCTTCCACATTTTTGGAATGATCGCTGTTCTCGATCATGAAATTCAATCGACTATCGGTAAAGGACATCGCGATATGGACAAACGATTCCTTATCATAACTTATACCATGCTTAAAAGCGTTCTCTAACAATGAGGTGAACAATAACGGTGGTATTGATTTGTCAGGAATTACGGTAGGGATATCAACATTGATCACTACCTTATCCGTAAATCTTAACCGCATTAATTCAATATAACTCTGTATAAAACCTACCTCCTTGCTAATGGCTGTCTTCTTTTCTTCGGAATCGTACAATAAATGCCGCATTAAGTTGGAAAGTTTAATGATGGACTCTTTCGCTTCTTCCGAATCTATATCTACCAAAGCATGAATATTATTAAGGGTATTCATGAAAAAATGTGGACTGATCTGATTCCTTAAAAAGGCCAATTGGTTTTCTACATTCTCTTTCTGCAATCTAAATTTCTCCTGTTCCAAATTCGCCCAACGCATAGATAACTGCAATCCTGCATCAAAACCCAATAAAAGAATCGATAACATGAGAAAATTGGCATAGGCAGGTATGGGCCCTTGGTTATTTCTTCCACGGCGCTCTAAAGGAGGAGGCAGTTCCCTTTTAAAACCCGGTTCCCGCAAATCCCCTGCTTGCCTTTCAATTCGATCTGGCGGTGGTGGCAATCGCGGTGTATCTTGTTTGTCATTTATTAAATACATCATCGTTGTACCTGCCAGTATCAATAGAAAAACAACACTGAAATACATGATTTTTTTTCCTTTGAAAAACAACAAAGGCATTAACACGAAACGATGTGCCAAAAAAAGCAACAGCAATACTAAATGGTTTTTCCAGATATCTAAAACATGAACCCAATCGATTTCTTCCTCAAACTGACCGAACAATAAGGGAGAGGCGAACAATACGACCCAAAAGGTAATAATAATGAAAGGTTCAAAAAGGCCTATTCTTTTTGCGAACGCCTTATCCTTGTAGTTTTTACTCATGTATTCTGCACTGTTTATCGAAGATACTGATTAATAAATGTCCCTGCATATTGAAATCACAAATTCTTTCAAAGTTAAATCTATTGCCCTTTATTAACTTAAAGGTCACATGTATTCAAATGATGTTTTACCATTTTTCTCAAACATTGACGATGTCTTGATTAGGCCATTGTCTAAATGGTTGTTTTTCAAATTGCATGGTACCATCTTCCCCTTTAAAGATATTGATCCAAGCTTGCCAATTTTCATCATCCATTTCCGGATAATCCAATCGGTAATGGCTGCACCTACTTTCTTTACGCATCAATGATGCCTTCAGTTTCATCTCGGCGCTTATGATCATATTGGCCGTTTCATGTACCAACCGCAATTCATGTAAATTGGAAGCGCACATTTTACCCATATGATGGTCCCTCAACTCCTCAATATATGCCAATGCCCCCTTCATTAAACTTTCTTTTTTGATGTAAAGGACAAAGTTGGGAATCATGATACCCTGTAAGGTCTGTGTTACCCATGCTGGGCTATACCCTGCTTCCCTTTTTAAAGGTGCCAGAATTTCTTCCTGTATCGCTTCAATTTTAGAATCGGATATTTCAACATTTTTCACACCCTTACTGTACCTTGCTGCAGCTTCACCTGCGACTCCACCTTGAACCGCAGAACCAGCCAAGGACGAACCGATCTGGGTATAAATTGCTCCTGACATATAGGAACCTAAAGCATCCCCGGCCGCAAACAACCCTGGGATATTGGATTCACATTGATCGTTGATCGGCACCAATCCCTCAGATTTATGAATGGCCATTCCTGCAGATGAACCCCCTACTACATTTCCTCCCATTCCTGGAGGGCCACCACCTTCTTTTGGAGGTTTACCCCCTCCTGGCGGTTTACCTTCCCCTCTAGGGGGCCTACCACCTTCCGAATCGGGTCCAGGTTTTCGCTCCACATTTTCCCTCTTAAATTCAGCAGGAGTGTAAGGGCCACCGGTAATGGCATTATCATTTGCCTCTCCAGGGTGCCCCATTTTTACCGAATTTCCACTTACATAGGCCTTATAATTCATGTCCACACCTAAATCATGATGTACCTCGATACTGACCGTACCTGGTTTCTGTTCAAACATATTGCCCCAACCATCATAACATGCAGCGGCATTTTCGGCTCTGCCTGGGTGGCCATCGTTCCATTCCTTACCGGTTACCTTTGCCCCGATATTATAGGCCATTATCGTACCATCGTGGGTAAGGTCCCCTATAGGGAAACCATTAGGTTTAAATCCGCCAGCCCCTGTACATAGTATAACACTCTTTGCCTCATAGATAATCACTTTTTGCTTATCGATGCTAAAACCGGCCGCTCCGACAATCTTTTCATCCTCTTTGATAAGATGGGTTACCACAATTCGTTCCTGAACGGGTATATTTCGCTCCTCAATAGGTTTCCTGAAGCTTTTATTATAGATGGCCGAATCAAAGAAACCCCAAGATTCCAGTTCTTTTACCCTGTCCAAAGAATGCTCTGCCATCTGTTTCGTATAGGCCACATTATTACTGCCCAAGGCCGAACGGGAAACTTGGGCAACGAACTCATCAATGCTCAATTTCTCGGTATCGGGATCATATGCGAATATACCCTTTGCAAAAGGTGTTTGCCCTGAAGAACCAAGTCGTCCTTTGGAGACCATCATCACCTTTGCACCAGCATCATGTGCCTTTACGGCCGCGAACAAACCTGCCATTCCGCTCCCTATTACGAGAACTTCAGTACTGATCTTTTCTAGGTCCAAAGCTTCAACATCTATCTCCGGGCTATTTTCGGCCCAGCCTAAAGGGAGTCCCATAGAAGCCAATGCAACAGCTCCTGCCGCACCACCTGCAAAGGCTATGAAATTACGTCGGGATATGCCCTTGTTTTCTTTTGTTTTAGACATTTTTTATTGATTTTGAGGTAGGTTTAAATAAATATGTTCGCAATAAATAATAGATACCACTTGCCAATGCAATAACATAGAACATAATGAAGGCCGTATTACTATGTCTTCCCAATGAAATCACATGCCAAACGGCGGCAACAATGAAAATGGATGTCAAATAAGCATGAAAGGTTCTCCATGTCCTATATTTCAAATGAAGCTTAAACCTGAAAAAGGAGGTAATCATGATAACCAACATAGCCGTATAAGCCACTAAGCCAAGAACAAGGCCAATATTATCGAAAGTGGTTATCAAACGAATTAACGCATCTTTAGGAGAAACCGCATTGTCCAAGAATTTAGGAACTATGATAAAAAAAGGATGTAGCATAATCACACTGATGAATATGTAACCAATGAACTTATGTATTTTAAGTACGTTGGACATTTTCACTTTCTTCACCAGTTCCCTATTGGTCCTTGCCAAAAAGAATTGTGCCAATAGTAAACTAAACGTTAAAATGGTCAAAAGTGAGAGGGAATCCATAAGCAATGATCTTTCGGGAAAATCACTTAAAAACCACAATGCCAAGGGTATGCCGATAAACACTAAAAAAAGTGGCAACATCTTATATATTCTTCTATCTTTTTTCATAACTAACCCCATGATACGATTACAGGAATGGTTTTTTCCGGAGTGAGCGTAATGGCGTCTACCGGACAATACAACCGACATAAATGACAAATTTGACAATCCTCAGGAAAGGTGATCACTGCCTTTTTCGTTTTGGGATCTAACCGAATCACATCGGTAGGGCAGCTTTTTATACACTCTTCACACCCTATACACCCGTTTATACTTTCAATAGCCATAATAAAAGTCTATTACAATTACTTATCGAAGATACGGGAGATTGGTGCGTAGTAAAATTGTAATCGACGGACTATAGAACTTTATCAACCAAATATGAAATCACGACAACAAAACAATCTTGAACAAGGTATTAGAACACTACTTAAGGGTTAAGTAGCAAATTAAAAATTGACAAACCACTTTTATTGACGCTTATAAACCAGCACAGGTCCTTTATAAGTTATTGATCTCTTATTGGTGTGATAACGAAGAACAAAAAACATCACCAGTGTAAATATCAATAAAATACTTAAATATAGGATATGGAAAATAGTCCAGGAGAAACCTTCGGAAAGTATATACTTTCCATCCTTATACATAATGTTCATGGAAAACTCATTATCAGCATTCAATATGCTACTAACATTTCCATTTTTACTGAAAAAGCCGGTTACATTTTGTTGTGAACCGTTTTCTTCAAAAACGTCTAGTTTCAAAAACAACTGGTTGAAATTCCCTGACATACCCTTTAAAACAAAGCGTACTTCGGCTTGTTGACTTCCCAAATGAACACCTACAGGCAAAAGTTCTACCGCCTTATCATCTGCTACTATGTACATATGGGCCATCAAATACTCTATGTATTTTTTGTTATAAGCCTCTATGGAAAGTACGGAAATATCCTCAGTGTCGTAATAATCCTCCAACACCTCATAGGCACTGACCTGTGAAGTGGATATCTGCAAGAACCATTCATTATCCATATTCTCCAAAATTACCGATGAAGTATACGGATTATAGGCTTTGGCACTGGAAAAACCAAAGGCCAAGACCATTGCCAAAATTAATTTAGATGCATTTCCCATATCAATTTCCTACGCTGTTCCATCTATTTTTGGTTGCCGACATATGGGGCATACCATTTCATTATTTTTCCCTATTGAGATGCCATTTAAGACAAAAGAACCAACAAAACCGTTAGTACCAACCCTGCAATAGAAACATAAACTCCTTCTTTCAATGTTTTGGTTTTAGGTTTGAACATGAAAAACGAAGACACTACAAAGAAAAATAATGACACCCCGAAGAAAATATTCAGCCAAAATAAGGGTTGATTGGTACTTGCCTTATGCAATTGAATCAGTTTCCTGATAACCATAGGCAATTCATTCGATGTATATTTTACATCACCCGTTACATTGTTATAGGTTCCGTTTTTGAAATATTGTATATCACCTTCTTTCTTGGAAATTTTTAAGTTTCTCACGTGCAACGCCTTGCCCAATTGTTCGGAAGATAGTTCTGGCCCTAATTTTTTCTCGACCGTTTGTTCACTTTTCAAAAAATCGGTATCCCGAAATATGAGAATAATTCCACTAAAGGCGTAAACTGCCATAATACCTGCTAAGAAAAAACCTAAATAGCGATGAACAATACGCATATAAAAATTCATTGATTTTTTACCTTTCATCATGTTTTGTTTAAAACTACTTATTTAGACTGCCTTAAACCCGAATAGTTTAAAGCAGTCTGTTGGAATTTTACGTTTTTTTTCCAATTCTTATATTTTGACCAAGCTATTAATTGGACAAATAACTATTTGCTGCCGATGCCCGGCTCGAAGCATGTGATTTAAGTGTGGAAATAGCCGAATAAAATGAACTGCTATTGTATAAAAATGAGTAACCGCTTACCTCAGTGGTCGCATAGGGTTCCACTAAGCTGGAATACGTATCATAAACGCCTTGTATATAATTAGTTTCAAAAGGGCCATCTATTACAGCCTGAACATAAGCATCGTACTTTGCCTTATAAACCTCATCTTGATATAAGTATCCTATCAACGGCCATGTGGAACTGGAAACATCTGAAAAATCAAGGTTCAATGAACCTCCTTGTTTCCCATCTTGTAACGCTTCGTTATTATCCCAAGGTATCCAGGTCAGTAAATTATTGTCCGGGTTATTGTATAGATAATAATTATGTTCCATTCTTCCGTAGGTATCCCAATTTTGGATAACCGTATTTACAGCGAGGTAATTCAAAAAAGTGTCCACATCGAATACAGCCTCCAAATTAGTCCTCCAGGTTTCCGGCTCACTTGTTCTATTGGTTGCATGCAGTGCCGAAAAAAGACTTTCAATATCACTCCAATCGGCCTCATCCTCATTGGTCTTTTTCTCAAAACCTTCCTCATTAAAGGTACCATAAGCAAAACTCGCCCCGTAATCCTCGGGCTTATATAGATTACCTTCATCACTAGTGAATTGGGTATCGATCACCGTATTATCAACTTCCTCGACCAAGGTGTACAACCCAAAATACTCGGGGCCATCACCATGATCTACATAAAGGGTGTAAAAACCGGTGTTCGAAACGGCCAAACCGGAATTCTTGAACACCTCGGCCGCGACTTTTTCCCTTAAAAAAGAGCTGTCATCATAATTGTTCTTTAAGCTGAGTTTTTTAAAACCGTAAAAACGTTGGTTCTTGATTTGCGGATAATCATCCTCAAACTCGTCAAAATCCATTTTAAATGCCAGTTTCAGAATACCTGCCTGCCAAGCGCTTTGCAAACTTGAATTCCCTTTAAAACGAAGTCCCACCTTGTACCATTCTTTACCATTGTAAAAAACCGATCCCGGCACAAAAATAGGGTCGTCATCGGAAAAACTTGAGCTACCTCCCCCACCATTACGCCCAAAGGTTCCATATAGATCCGTCATATCCGCCATCATGGCGTCCCAATTCTCCTCTGAAATAACAAAATCGAATCGCTTTACTTCAGTATCATCAAAAACCTCTTCAAAGTCTGGATCCACATCGTTACTATGTGTCTCTGTCGTCCAATCCACAGGATCAAAATCCGTGTCATCGATAACCACGGTCGTATCCGAATCTGATGAATCCGCATCATCTGTAAAACCGTATGAATCATTGTTGTCACTTGAGCATCTTACAAATAAAAGGGATACCATTAGCACCAAACCCCAAAAAGTTGATGTTTTTTTAAAAATTGTCGTCATGATATAATTACTGATTTAGTTAGTATTTCAAATAGTTGGAAAAAAACATATTTCCCGCCCATAGGGCTCAATGGTCTAGTAGTCCCAACCATTTTTTTCTACCCTATCAACGAGAACGTTCTTTCATTTTTTTATTTAGTTTACGGTCGTTACTTTATTGGATACCGTAAAGCTTTCATATAATGTTCCTGGTGTATAAGTGCCATTTTCATAAACCCCATCGGTTATAGTACCCGTTGAACTACCACCTAGATAAATATCGTAGGTTCCCGTTTTCAGGTCAGGAGATGAGAATACGATCGATTTATAATTTTTTCCCGGGGCAAAAGTCAAAATAGTTTCCTGTGAACTGTTTTGGATATGAAATAGGCTTCCTGAAGATTGGGTAGTTGACAATTTAGCCAATACGGAATACTGATCGGATGAGCTGCTTCCTGCCTCATCCATATTAGACCCATAACCCGAGGCGACAAGGAACCCACCGTCCAAACTGAACGTACCGTCGTAATCTATGGGACTATTACTTTGGGATGTTGGGCCATTGATGATTACCGTACCACCTGTCATTTCAATATCGCCATTGGAGTCGAGTCCATCACCACCACTGGTAATAACGATGTGCCCCCCATTTATATACAGGAAATTATTGGTGTTGCCGGCTGCGTTTATAGCATCATCACTTGTATTGATATTTATCTCCCCATCACTGATTATGATATCGGGAGCCTCAATACCCTCAACACCTTCCGTAATGTTAATTGTACCTCCATTGATTTCGACCGCATCGTCGGCATGGATGGAATCATCCCCTGTTGCTAATGTAAATATCCCCGTAGTAATGGTAACATCATAATTCGCATGTATATTGTCATCTGCGGAATCGATATTGAAAATACCATTTTCTATCGTAATGTTACCACCAGACTTAATGCCTTTGGCCGTATCATCTGCCCCTAACGAACTTGTATGTCCCCCACCGGTTACGATAGTAAAGTCACCATACTCCACATCAACTACGGATGCCGCCACAATACCATCTTCATCTGCGGTGACTACAAAAGTACCGTCATCGATTAATATCCATCCTGTATTTGTGTCTTCATCATTGTCCGAGGTTAAACCATCGCCTTCCGCGTTTACCACGATATAACCGCCTTTTATGTTCAGATAATCCTTACCACGAATACCGTCATCCACTGCATTAACGGTAATATTACCACTGGCGATCACCAAACCGTCCTTACTCGTAATGCCATCATTGTAATTGGCATCTACAACAAGTGCACCCTCCCCATATATGGTAAGGTCATCATCACTGAAAAGAGCTGCATTGGGCTCATCCTCCTCGTCATCGAAAACATAGTTGTTGGTATCGGTTAAATAATTAATGGTATTCTCTTTGAGTATAACAATGGTTTTTTCGGCACTGGCAATATTTAAGGGCGCACCGGAAGTGTTGGTTATATCAACTTCATTTAAAATTAGCCGAACGGTTTCGTCGTCGTCTGTATCTACGATTACTTGACCGTCTGACAGACTTCCCGTTATCTCATAATTGCCAGCCGAGGCTATGGTTACCTCGGTACCATCCACCGTGGCACCTTCCCCATCAACTGTAATTGATGAACCACTTAAGGTAATGTAAACCACATTTGATGCATCCCAAACATAATCACTGTCCTCTTCATGGGTATCCCCTACTTCAGCGATCGTTATTTCATCATCATCGGTAGAAATAGTTTCATCGGTTGTTTCCGAATCCGATGAATCGGAGTCGTATATTGTGTCTTGATCATTAGAGCAACCCATGAGAGTAAATATTGCGAACAATAACATTCCTATGTAGGATAGGATCGATAGGTTTCTTGTTTTCATTTTTGATTGTTTTTAATGGTATACGTGTACTTAAATCCAATTATATGTGTTGTTTCGGGCAAATCGACATTCAATTCTTTCTCCATTCTATAGAACAAGCCGATTTTTCCATAATCTTTTATTTTATAATCGGTTCCTAAGGTGAATCTATATTTGCTGAAACCATTGTCGTCGCCTTCTTCAAAGTGATTGAATATTTCCGCGGAAAACTCGGGATCTAACTTCCAATTCTTAAAATCATATTCCACCGAAGTTTTGAATCGAATATTCTGATTCGCATAATCACCTTCGGAATTGTCCACACCCAATTCATTCTTATTTTGATAACGCAGCCTATATTTAAGTGAAAAGGCATTTATTTTGTGCTTGTAAGTTGCATCGACATGAAATCGCAGGTGGTTTTCATACCCTTGTATATTACCTTCATTATCATTATTCCTGATATATCTGAGACCACCCCCGATATCGAAACTTTTTGAAATGGAATATTCGGCATCAAGTTCAGTGAAGTACTTGCTTATTTCCGAAATGTTCTCATCCAATCTCAGTTGTTC
This sequence comes from Maribacter sp. TH_r10, assembly GCF_033101095.1. Lineage (NCBI taxonomy): Bacteria > Pseudomonadati > Bacteroidota > Flavobacteriia > Flavobacteriales > Flavobacteriaceae > Maribacter > Maribacter sp. TH_r10. The sequence continues at coordinate 56,487 of NZ_JAWMPY010000004.1, forward strand.
CTCTAAAGTGAACGACCATTTTTTGTTCAATTTGTATTTAAGGCCAATGGATGTCCAGCTTTCAAGGTCATCGGTATCCACGCTTTGGGAAATTCCCGAAGTTCCCATCATTAGCGTGGCTATCAATACCATATAACCCGATTGCAACTTGTTGATTGATTTCATATTGATCTATATTGGGTTATTAGTTGTTTTTGAAATAGAATATGGTCACTTCAGCGGTATCCTTTAAGAAATCAACCTTCCCGATATTGACCTTGTTTATGGTCAAACCTGTCCTATGCTCAAGATCACTCTTAAGTATTTCATAATTTTCAGGTTTTATGTTCTCGATATTCTCGTACACAATGAATTTTGATTCTTCTTGTTTCAAGGCCCAATACCTCTCGATAATGATCAAAATGAAAATAATCAGTGCATTTGCGGCTAAAATCTCGGCATAGCTCATTTTCTTGTTCGCCAATGAATTGATTACAGAAACGCCTATGACCACGAACAGATAGGTCATTTCCTTAATATCAATGGGATCTGTCCTATAACGTATAATTCCGAAAATAGCGAACAACCCAAGGGCCATACCTATATCCAGATTATATTTCTTTAATGTGAAGCAGAGAAAAAAGACAATAAGACTAATGAGATAGTAAGTAAAGACATAATCTTTACGCTTTGAAGAGGGGTAATAAACAAAACGTATGATTACGGTCAAGAAAGTGAAGTTCAGGATGAACCTGAACATCATTTTAAAAAAATCGTCGTCGAAAAGGGGGATGTCTAGAAATTCCATAAGTAATTAGGCTGTTATTTTATTGATTTTCAATAGTTTCTTTTTAAAACGGTTGTATTTTATATCATCATAAACACTGATCATACCGATACAATATTTACTAAGTCCGTAAGGATTTGTCTGTTTCTCTTTCAATTGCCGCACAACGGGTGATGTTCTATTGAACCGTTCTTGTTTCACCTCGATAATTACTAGGTTATTGTAGGTCTTAAAAGAGTTGTTGATTTTAAAGGAAAGGTTCAAATCTATGGTCAAACGTTCCATAGCGGTTTTGTTCACCAGTGTAATACGGTTGAACTTATTCCAGATAATAGGTTCCAGATCATAAGATTTACTGGTAACGTCTTGGATAAAACCAACAGATTCTTTGGATAATTCCGTTTCAAAATCATTTATCGATGTCCTGGTCTTGTTTGTCTTGCCTTTGCCATCTTTTTGTTTTACTTCGAGAAAACAGATATCGGATTCAACATATTTCCGCATCCTTACCTTGGTCCTATTTACCTTACCATTGTGATGGTCATAATAGAACTTCTTGGTAGGTGTATCAAAATAAAGCGAAGAGTAGGTCATGATTCTGTGGCCATCTATCTCAAGGACCCTGTAATCGTCCCTGATTTTTTTTAAAACCTCTTTCAAATCCTTTTCATGGATAATGAATTTCGTATCGGTCCTTTTCATTAAGGAAACGTTATTCATCTCTTCTAGTGTAATACTCTCAAAGGCACTAATAATATGTCTCATAAGTAGATTTATTATTGTCCAAATTAAGTCAAGGTTAAGCTAAGGTTAAATCAAAATCAACGAACTGGCAGATTTCATCAACGAAATTGAATCGTCTTCAAAAGAGGATTTTAATGAGAATAATAAAGGCACGCTGTATTTCTTTCGAAAACAGCATGCCTTTTACTAAACTAACTCAACCAAACATTTATTCAACCATAGGCGCTCTATTTATATTTTCAATTTAAAGTACGGAGCTGGTAGAATCGATTATCAGTTTCTCCCGAGCTTCCTAAACTAATACAGTATAAATTTAAGGATACACCCTTCAACGTAGAAAAGGAATCGACCAACTCAACCAGCTTATCAATCAATTACATGATTTTATCGATGAAAGAAACCGTATACGCCTATATATTACCTTCATAAAAGATGTAGCAATGGATTTCAGTTCTATAAGGTTTGTATTAACCATCTAAGTCATAACCCAGTTCCCGACTTAATTTTATGGCCATATCGTTGGTTCTACTTCTTAATTTTTTTGTCAGTGACAAAAGGTTTTCTGTATGCAGCAACCAAGCCACGATACTGTTCTGGTAGTTTTTATCTTGAAGTAATTGATGATAATCAGACTTTGCCCCAAACTTTTTAATAGCGCTATATTCGGTTTTTCCTTTGGGAAGCATATCGGCCAAGGACAGGTATTTTTCAATAACCGTTTGCACATCATCGACAACGATCTTTTTCACTTTTGCATCCTCGGTATCCAAAACCCCAATTTCTGTAGGGTAATTCGTAATCAACCTTTTTAACGAAGTGCTTTCGATCATTTCAAATTTTGTAGTATTGATTACGGAATTCAAAGCCCCATCCAGTATGTTCAATTCACTATACGTAATATGGACGATCGTATCTTTGGCCCCCTGTGTAATTTGTTCCGGAGATTGCCCTACATAATTAAGGATAGCCTCCAATCTCACGATATCACTGGCATATTGTTCAATAGCACCATTGAGGGATTTCATATTTAGCTCCAGCTCTTCGTAAAGGCTATCATAAATTTTAAGCTCTATAATCTTGTTTTTTCGAATCTCGTTTAGGTCATTGATTTTCCATGCCAATAAAATACTGATGACAATTAGAACTATTTCACCAAAGGCGTATAAAAAATACTTTTTTAGATTCCCTTCACCCAAAGAATTGATTCTGAACTGTTTTCGAAAAAATTTTAACATAGCTCGTTTTCGTTGTCTTTAAATAACCTGAATAATAAGGTGGTTTAAACTTTTTGCTTTGGCTAAAAAAGGCACGCCAGTCCTAACCAAACTAACGTGCCTTTTACTAAACTAACCCAACCAAACAATCATTCAACCATAGGTGATCAATTTATATTTCTTACCAATCTTACATAATTATAATAACGCTCGGCATCTTCACCTACAGGCCCATCTTCATCCTTGGTATCGAACCGAACGGCCCCTGCACCATGAAAATCCTCTCCTTCGCCATTTACCGCCCTACCAAAGGCCACATACCAAGCATAGTAATAAGGTTCACCACTTGTAAACGGGGCCGAGGTACCTGTCCAGTAATATCCATAATCATCATCATAACCCGCTTCTTGAACATCACTCGGTAATTGTGAACAAGTAAATAATGGGTCAATGGCCGGACCAACATTCTCACTATCAGTGGCTGTAGGGGAATATGAATAATCCACAATACCTTGAAGTTCTTTCACATTTGGTAGTCGCCAATCGGAATATCCTGCCAATTCTGAACTTTCGGCATAGGCCAAAGCATCTTTCCAGTCCATGGTAACCCCATCATCATCTTGTGCCCACATTAAACCGGTATTAGCATCACTAATAGTACCATCCCCATTATCGGTATAGGCATTGGTACCGTAATCCCCACCTCGAACGGCCCTTACATATTTACCACCAACGGGACCACTGGCCGTCGCAGAATATGCCTTAATGTGCCCAGTGACATGGTTTACACCAAAAGCAGCATTACTACCGCCTTCCACAGTTGTACCCACATAATAGTTATTGGCCCAAAACTGTTCATCTTTGGTTACCTCACCACTTGCCAAATTAAAATACCCGGTATCTAAATATGGCCATCCCGAACTAAAATCACTAATTGAAAAAAGCTCTTTTAAAGTGGGCATACGCCAATCATCATAACCGGAAAGCTCCAAATTATCGCAATAGGTTACAGCATCGGCCCAGGAATAATCATCAGAGGAAGGTACTTGTTGCCACATTAACCCGGTATTATTATCCGTAACCGTGCCATCTCCGTTATCCGTATAAGACATGGCGGACCCTTTTAAATAAGTCGCATCTTGACCATAGAAATCTTCACCTTCAATCACACTCGCCAAGACTTCTCCATCATCATCATACAGTGTAATTTGCCCAGTTGCTATTTGTAGAAAATCATTGATTTCCAATTCATTTTCATTTGAAGTACTATCATCATCTGTAACCTCATCGGTATCATCTACGACATCATCTTCGTCACTGCATCCAACAACAAATGTCATTAATGAAAACAGTAGTATGAACATGCTCAGTAAATCAATTGTATTCTTTGTAACTGATTTTTTCATCTTTCTTGTTTTATCATTTTTTAAAACTATTCTACGTTAAGGTCGGCCACCAGCACCAGCACCACCCTCACCTGTAGGGCCCATTTCTCCACCAATTTGTGTAACTATACTGTTGACAGTAAACGAATCACCTGAATCCGTTCCACCACTGTAAGTACCAGAGGTGTATAATCCGTTAATTTCAGTACCATTGCTTACACTTCCTCCCGTATAGATATTATACGTTTCACCTGTTTCCAATTTCGCATTGGAATAAATTATCGTAATTACGCTATTCGGAACTTCATAAGTAAGGGCTTCGGTACCATCTTCTGATCGAATATTCAATAGCTGGTTTGCACTCACCCCATCAAAAATCACAGAATTTTGGGTGCTTTGGCTTTCTGTCGGAAATGAGGTATTCAATCCCAATCCTAAAATTGTCCCACCAGTAATTTTGAATGAATCGTCATCGCAGTCAAAACTGCCGTCCGGTTCATCAACCCTTGTAGCTATGGCAATGGTAGTACCTCCTGTAACAGTGATCCCTGCATTACTATCGATAGCATCATTACGTGTACTATATGCATAAATGTTTCCTCCATTGATGTATAAAATTCCATTGGCGTTGATACAATCATCATAGGAATTTAAATTTATGTTACCGTCATTAATGGTCATGACCCCTTTAGATTCCAAACCTTCCCCTTCGGAATTGTTTATCACAAAATCGCCACCGTTTATAGTCACATATGGCGTTATGGAATCATCAGGTTCTTCCTCTTCGTCAATGTCATAGGAAGCCACGATTCCATCATCAACGGCATTTATAGTAAAGGTTCCGTCGTTGATAATAATATAGCCTTCTTCACAATCCATTCCATCACTATCTGCCGTTAAATTGAGCGTTCCCCCATCCACAATTATGTAATCGTTGGTGTGTATGGCATCAGATGAAGCTTCGGTAACTGTGATCGTACCACTAATTACCCTAACGTAGTCATCACTTGCGATACCATGCTTATAGTTTCCTGCAACATTAAGTGCTCCCGAACCGCTAAAAACCAATTGCCCTTCACTAAAAAATGCGGCTTTTGCGTCTTCGTCATCAGGAATATCGCTATAACTTGATGCATCGGTAAGGCTATTGGTACCTTCCAATATCACAAAAATGGTTTTCGATGATTGGATGTTAATCGCAGGACCATCGGTATTCGTAATACTTAAATCACTTAACGATAATTTGAATTTTTTATCGCTATAAATTTTTAACATCCCGTCTGTAGTTGTACCCGACACCTCGTAAGCCACTTCTGAAATAGAGGAACTAATGGTAACATCGGCCCCGTCTTGTGTAATTACCACTTCATCAGGAACAGGATTGGTAATGGTAGCCGAGGTATCGGAAAATACAATTTGCACTGTATTTTCAAAAGTTGCGTTTTCAACAAGATCGTCTTCATCGGCACCAGTGTTATCGGTATCCCCTTCGGCCGTTCCTGATGTGTTCGTATCCGTTATTACGATTTCCCCTGATGCTGTGGCATCATCATCTACAACTGATGAGTCATCATCAATCACGACATCATCATCGTCATTGCTACAACCAACGGCCAATATCATCAATGAAGAAAGTAAAATGAACATACCGTAAAAGCTGATTGTCTTTTTTATTGCTAAATTTTTCATGGATTTAATCTTAAAATGAATTTCTCAAAGAGTTACTTAGAGTTACTTAATTTCGTACTAAGCGTACATAGTTTTCTATCCGTAACAAATCATCGGCATTTTCGGATTCAAGAAGGTAATCTTCGGGATCACCGGCTTTTGGATCGGAACGTTGCGCCCCTGAACCATGCCAATCGTAATATTCGGTTGCAGAACTATTCTCCCTACTGTATGCATACCCAAAAGCTATATAACAAGCTGTGTATTTAAAATCACCTTGTGTTGTACTCGTCCAAAACCAACTATCGCTATCGGTGCAGGTAAAATAGGTTTCATCAATAGCCGGAATCGTGGTTTTTTCGTAGTCGACAATACTCTGTAATTCTTTGGTATTGGGTAAGCGCCAATCTGTGTACCCGGCCAACTCACTGTTTTTCGCATATGCTAAGGCATTTGACCAATCATAAGTATTACCATCATCGACTTGTTGCCACATTAATCCTGTAGCATTGTCCGTAACGGTACCATCACCATTATCGATAAAGTCATTCACTCCATATACATCCTCTTCCCCACGAACGGCCCTAACAAAACAACCTGGGTCGAATACACCTGATGTACCATCAAAATACAACCCGGTTTCATACGATTTTATATGTCCGTCAGCAAAATTAAATCCAAACGCACCTTCGATGTTATCTGTCTGCAATCCTCCTTTTACATACTTTGTACTCGACCAATATTGCCCTGCATAAGATGCCCCGGAATCATATTCAAAATCAAAATACTCATCATAGAGATAGGGCTGGGAGTTTGATGTACTCGTAGCATCCAATTCTCCATTAGAATACAAAAGTGAATACAATTCTTTAATCGTGGGCAATCTCCAATCATCATATCCTCCTACTTCCAATTGATCTACATAATCAAAAGCATCGTAATAATTGTATCTACTATAATCCGGAGTTTGTTGCCAAACCAATCCGGTATTTAAATCGGTTACCGTACCGTCCCCGTTATCTTGAAACGAAGATTGCGTACCAGTATATTGTGCATCTTGACCGTAATAGTCATCCTCCTCACTTGGTTCCGAAATTTCGTTTCCATCGGCATCATAAAACACATCTTGTCCTGTATCCGTTAAAACAAAAGTTACGGTCGGTGTTTCTGAAGTTTCAGTTTCCGTTGAATCCGTTGTATCCGTTGTATCCGTTGTATCCGTTGTATCGTCATCATCACTACATGCTATCGGAACAGTTAAAAAAGCTAAGAGAATTACGTAAATCCCTGAAAGTCTAGTTATCTTATAAAACGCACTATGGTCCATAATCATCGTTATTTAGGTATTATTAATTAGAATTACCCGTGTGCTACCTTTTGCCCTTTTGTCGGCTATTCTTCTTTTGATAAGCCTTGAACAATTTCTGTTGCTCATCGGTCAATACGGCGTTAACCTCATCTTCAAAGTCACTTTTTAGTGCCTCCATTTTATCCCTATCAGGCCTACCTGAAGAGGTCAAATCCTCAACTTCTTCAAAATGGGCTTTATAAAGCACCAAAATTTCCGCTTCCTGGGTTTCATCAAGGGAAACCTCTTCGGCCATATCACTCACCATTTCCTCTATTTCATCGGATGTTGGTAAAGGTGGTGGGCCTTGTTGTCCTCCGCCTTGTCCTCCTCTTTGAGCTAGGGTTGTTCCTGTAATCATTATCGCACCTAACAGAAGTGCTGCATTCAAAATTTTTTTAATCGTTGTTTTCATGATATTCAGTTTTTTTATTTTTAAATATTTATCCAAAGAAACAGTTGTTCTACCCCATTAGAAATCAAAATCAACAAACCGGGCTTTTTTATCTACCAATACAGGTTATTACATAGGTGGATGAAAAAAGCTGGGCAATTCATTAGAAATTGCCCAGCTTTCAATACAAACCAATACTTTGTACCAAATGGCAGATTAGAAACGCATATTATCCAGAATGCCGTTGTTCGCCCTACCCCATGCACTTTCATGAAATTGCATTCTTATCCCAAAGTTCATTTATGGCTATGTTCTTCGCAATAGAAGATATACTCATTTATTCCTTGTTGTAGGCTATTGAATTCAGAATATTGTTGTTTTATGATTTCATCATAAGCCTTAGTCGGCTTTTTTAGACCCTTAAGCTCGGAAATGATTTCTTGCTCAGACCTTTTTAGAGTTTCCAGATTATTTTTCAAAGATTCTATTCGCTCGAACATACCATAGGTTTGGGGCTCACATAGGTATGAATTCAGTTTACAACCCAACTGTTGTACATCTTTTAAATTTCGTTCTAAATAGGTTACCGATATTTTGTTTCCTATGTTAGTTGGAGTGAAACTACTTTTTATATGTACCATTTTTATAGCATTTTAAACTCATTTCTTTATTTCCAATCGTTGGGTGAACCTTGTTTTAAACTTCTTTAAAGGTTTGTATTTTTTATGAGCAGAATTACTCTTATCTATTGGGTTTTCTTGGTGTTATATTCAATAATGAATGCATATACACCACCAGGGTGCGAATCATTGAACGACCCAAATCTTTGAGGAAAATCCCCCCAATAACCAACTGGTTCGTTAACCTCTCCAAATGCCCCCACGTTTTGATTTCCTGTAGCATCATTCGGCTGATCGTTTGGTCTAGGGTCACGATCTTCTTTAACCCCGTCCTTACACCAATTGGTATAGGTCCATTCTTCACCGCTGACCCATTGCCAACCTCCATCTGGCTCTTTGGCCCCCAAGGGCTGAAAAGCTCCAATAAAGGGACCACTCATAACACCATTATGGGAATCGTTCCATTGGTACCAATATTTTTTGTCCTTTATAAGATTGAACACAAATTCGTTTTCCAAATCGGAATGAATCGTAACAAGGTAACCACCTGCCAACTCCGCTAGGGATTTTGCCTGTACCCAATTGATTCCCATTTCTGGCAGGTACACCACTTCATACCAATGCGTTTCCCCATTTGGCAATTTGAATGCTATGGATTCACCTCTTTCTATAGGAACCGGGGCGTCTTTAAAGGTGTAAATAGCCTCTCCTTTGGATTCGCCCTTTGAATTAAGGGATGGAGGCGTTTTTTGTGGACCATCATCTTGTTTTGTTTGAAGCTTACAGGATGTATTTAATACTAAAAAAGTTAATAATAAAACACCCCTTACGCCGTACATCATTGTTTTCATGATATTAATCTTTGATTATTTTCAAAGGAACAACGTTAGGCCATCATTAAAAATCAAAATCTACGAACACATTGATCATCATAACGAATCGCTCATTTAAGCTCACAAAAAAAGCACGCCGGTTTTATTCGAACCAACGTGCTTTTTCAACTAAACTAACTCAACCAAACAATTATAATGAAACCATAGGCATTTAATTTTTTTCTTTAAAACTTATTCAAAGAACCTTAATAAAACATACAAACGAAAATCAAATCAACAAAGAGGAAATTCTTGTCTACGGATTAGGAGATTTACCCTATGTAGCCCTTCTTTAGGTTAACACCATAGAGAATATGGCCATAGACAAAACCTTACAACAGGATAATGAAGCATTAAAAAACAAAACAGCTACACTGTGCTTATAGATTGAGTTACAACCCCAAGTTATTCAGTCTTCAAATTCTTGTTAAGTTTTGTAAACTGTAAGTAATCGTTGTTCTTAGCCGAAATGACATAGGTGTCATTTTTAAATTCGATGGACCGCATGTCCTTAACATCTCCTGGGGTAAAGAAACCACTTTCGTATACCGGAACCGGGATAAAGCCACCTTTACCATTTCCTTTCAGGAATAAACCATAACCGGAATCTATCCTGGCAGTCTCTATCTCTGAACCATAAAGGTTTCCTGCAATCAATGCATCTAAATTACCGTCTTGATCATAATCATCAATCAAAATTTGGTTGATGTTCGAAAGTTGAGCCTGATAAGGCAATTCATGGATCTCAAAAGTTCCTCCTTTATTTTCCAAATAAATACTGGCAAAGGTTTTTACCTGATAATGTAAGGCTTCGTCCAAACTCTTTTTGGTATATACATCGGCTAAAGTGGCATGCGAAAAAGCTTCCGAGGTTTCAAATTTGAATTTTATGGCCGGAATTTGTTGGGACGATGGCATTCTTCCTCGAACAGGATACTGTACCCCATCTTCATAATAACCCAAAACAATATCCATTTTACCATTTTCATCAAAATCCAAAGCATAAACATCAAAAGTTTCCTTTTTCGTTGCTTTGTGCTCATAATTCAATCCGTTGTTCCCAACGAGATAGTCCATATCACCATCACCATCGAAATCCCCTTCATTTATACTCCACCACCATCCTTCGGTATCTGCCAATCCCATTTTTGCCGAAACATCCTTAAAACCCGTCTTGGTATTTTCAAAGACCTTAATGGGCATCCATTCCCCAACGATCATGATATCTAACCGATCATCATTATTGAAATCGGTAATAACCGCGCTTGTGGCCATACCCAAAGAATCCAATTGATCACCCAGTGATGTTGGGTACTCTTCAAACTTCACCTTGCCATCCTTACTCGAATTCTTAAGGATAAAGCTTTTTGCCGGCAAGGGGTATTTTCCTGGAACCTGCCGACCCAAAACCAAAAGATCTTCTTTTCCATCTTTATCGAAATCAGCATTATAGGCCCTGGAACCACTAACCAACATTTTGGGCAAGGCATTGCCGTCCGCTTTAGAGAAAACACCTTCGCCATTGTTCAGATACAATTTATCTTGAAGCATTTCGGGCTTAAACTCAAACTCATAACCTCCTTTTACAACATAGAGGTCATTGTCCCCATCCTGATCAACATCAAAAATGACCGCACCCAGATCTTCCCCTTCCTTATCTTCGACAAACACTTCTTGATCCTGTTTTATAAATCCATCCTTGGTTTGTATAAAAATTGCGCTAGGAAAGGTCTTGGCCCCTCCCACAAAATAATCATCCAATCCATCATTATTTAAATCCCCAACAACAAGTGCAGGTCCATAGGCTGACATATTATGCGGTAGTAATACCTGTCTTACATAATCATCATAATAATTTTCTTCATGTTTAAACTCTGGAAAATCGGCTGTAGCATCTGTGAACAAAGTGATGGACTCCAGAGGCGCTTCTTCTTCAAGAGGCAAGGCATTTTCAGAATCCAGAACCAAGGTTTGGTTGACCACTACATCTTTTAGGACTTGTTGTGTATCATTGGTCCATACCACTTTCAATTCATCAATTTTTTGGGCTTTACCCAACCCAAAATGTACCTCTGGGGCCACAGCGGATTGAAAACCCCGTGTCAAGGTCAATTCTTGCATTTGCGATTGTTCCCCTATTTTTATATAAACCCGGTTTCCCAAGCCGAACTTATTTTTAGATGCACCCTTGAACCTTATGGTGATATAATTATTCAAATCAGCACTTTTATTCTCAAAAATCGAGGCCGGATCATCAATATTATTGGTAATGACTTCCAAATCTCCGTCATTGTCCAAGTCCGCATAGGTCGCACCATTGGTAAACCCGGCGAAACTTAGACCCCATTCTTTGGTAACATGTTCAAAATCAAGATTGCCGTTATTCTTGAACATATAATTGTCTAACCTCACCGATGGTATCTTTAAACTACCTCCGAGCAAATCGGCTTGTGTAAATTTAGCGGTCCTGAGGTTATCGAAATAATCGTTATTGTTAACTTCCCTTCTTGTACCATTGGCAATATAAAGGTCTTTGTTCCCATCATTGTCAAAATCGGCAACCAAGGGACCCCAACTCCAATCGGTCGATGAAGTTCCCGTAAACCTCGAAACATTTGAAAAATATGGAATGCCATCGTGCATTGCCCCTGAATTTAACTGCAATGCGTTTTGTACATACTGGTAATGAAAACCGGCTTCAACATTCTCCTGAAAGAGGTTACGCATGGTATTCCCCATATTCGCTTTTCTACGTTGGTTCGATTCCCCATCCATGTCCGCTTGGGAAATATCGAGAAAACCATCGTTGTTTATATCCGAAATATCGGCACCCATCCCGTAGTAAGCCGTTTGGCCAACGGCATTTTTAACAACTTCCCTAAATGTGCCATCTTGGTTGTTCAGATACATAAAATCAGGTGAGTTGAAATCATTGGAAACGTAAATATCCGGCCAGGAATCATTGTTAAGGTCACCCACCGTTGCACTAAGGGACAATCCGTAACTTCTCAATTTAGATTCATTGGTGACATCGGTAAAGGTTTCACCATCGTTTCGATACAAATGATCACTTTGAATGTGTTCTAAGTTTTTCATTAAATGAACATAAATAAAAGGAGGGGTTGTAAACGGTGTGGGGGGATAATTGGCTACATATAAATCCAAATCCCCATCTTTATCATAATCGAAGAATGTTCCTTGAACCGTATCACCTCCATCATTCAGACCTAATTCAGCTCCCTTCTCTACAAAAGTACCATCTCCGTTGTTAATGAATAATTGGTTGATCCTAGGCTCGAACTTACCACCAACAGAACAATAAATATCCAAGAAACCATCGCTATTAACATCTGCCATGGTTACGCCCGTATACCATCTATCATCACCGGATACACCCGCTTTTTCAGTAATATCCTCAAACTTGAGGTTTCCTTTATTCAGATATAACTTATTGGAAACTTGATTTCCCGTAAAATATAGATCTATAAGACCATCATTATTTATATCCCCAGCGGCCACACCACCACCTTCATACATATAGGGAAAAGTAAAATAATTCAATGAATCGTTCTCGATAAGCGTATTGTTGAATTCAACACCTGTAGTGGAAGGCTTTAAATTCTTAAAAATCTTATTATCATCCCTTTCCCCAGTGCAGGAATAATTAAAAACAAGTAAGCTGATTAATATTAGGAGTATACGGTTTTCCTTCATTGCCAAAGTCTCTTTTAAGATTTTAAATTTACGATTTAATGATTTATTCCTTCAAATTTTCTTTGGATAGTACGAAAGCGTTATAGAACCTTTCACATGAGGAATGCGTTAATCCTTGTTGTCCAGAAAAAGACGTAAAATCCCTTGGCTGCAAGAAAATAGACAAAAGAATTGATGATAGCCTGTCGATAATTAATTCCCTAGAGAACGACTCCCTATTGCATTTACAGCAAAGCAACACTCGCCGTAAGATTCAAATGGTAAGCCCTGCTTTGGAGAAACACTTATATCACTTATAAAAAGGGGTATTTAGACCGATATAGTATTAACCTGACAACAATGTACGCAAAATTCGGTTTTCCTTAAAAATGACATTACTCGATCATTCGCAATCACAAGAAATCATTTCACCTATGGTCTGGGTCAAATTCATCGCATTCATCCTATTTGTCCTGGCCTCTAAGCAAAGGTCACAGTTAGAAAAAAGGGAAACATCCCACAAATCGGCAAAAACCCGCCCTTTTTGAAGTTGAATACCATATTCCAAAACCTTTTCCAAAGATGTGATTTTCGGAATCTGAAAATGTCCCATTTCCTCTAGGCGTTCCATAGCCCCATTACCTGCCCTGACCGGTATTACCGTACAACATTCTATTCCCGTTTCAAAAGCGAAATCAATCGATTTTTCTGCCCAAAGGATTCCTTCATCCTCTGATAAAAATGGAGGTCTTAAAAGAATGAACGCCCTTGACGATATATTGTTCCGTGACAAAAAACCAACTGCCTTTTCAAAATCTTCCAAAGTCATGCCTTTATTAAGTTTAGGCAACACCTCTGGGTGTATGGTCTCCAGACCTAAAGCCACCTCCAATCTTGGCTTAAGCATATCCCTAAAACTTAAGCACTTTTCAGAAATCAACTTCGGGTGAGCTTCAACGATCACCGTTTCAAAACCTTGGAGCAGTGCCGCTATTTCCTCATAATCCCCTACAGGTATCGCCTTTTCATCGAAAAAACTCCCGCTATTATATAGTTTGATATGCTTCGCACTGGGCATTTGGTTCAGCGACCATTTAATTTGTTCAGGAATAGCACCTGTTGGCACGGGTTGATCCGTGGTGTTTTTCCAAAGATCGCACATTAGGCATTTAAAAGGACATTCTTTATTGGTCAGGAAAATAATCGCGGTATCCTCAACTTTACCCGATCTACTACGTTCTTTTTCCACCAACCAAGCATACGGCCGATTAAAATCGACCGTATTTTTTTTGCCCCGTTCGGAAACTATCCATTTATTGGATGAAATAGTCCCGGTGTCCTTATTCATATTTCGATAAAAACTGTCTTCTATAGGTTATTTCCTTTTCAGGAAAATGTTTGTCAAAATCACTTTTCGATGCGGCACCATGTTGAAACCTTCGCTTCTCAAAGATCGGCATTTCAATTCCGGTTACGGCCTTCACACCTTCAAATACGATCTGACCTTTTAGGTCATATAGCTTCTTATGGTCCCAATCGGTCATATCTATATATGGGATTCCTTCCGAAATCTCAATGACATTCGGTAATGTATACGGACTAAAGCCTTCGAAATTCAACTGATCTGCAGGAGAGCTGGTCCTCATATACCCTCTACTAAGACCACCAGAATAGGTTAGTGAATGTTTAATCGATTCTACTCCCCAACCTTCATGATACAACATTAAATTGTTCAATACACTACGGATGGTCAATTCCGGATTTTCCTCAATCGGATAATCTTTCAGGTTCTCGTCCCCTCCGTCACCATCTATAATATATTTCCAATCAGGATAACGGTTCCTTATCCCTTTCAAAAGGGCCAAGTTCATTGTTGCCGATTGAATATCCAGGGGTTTGTAATCCTCAACGACCTTGATCGCCTCTTTCCAATCCAATGCATTATAATCCAACTCTATCGGTTCCAAGAAAAGCTCAAGATCAAGAGTTTTCAAAAACTGCCGGGCTTGAACCAAATCTGCCCCGTCACCATCAACCGACAAGGTAAAGGCTTTTAATCTTGACGGACTCTCCCCAAGTTCTTTCAAGGCATGATAAATAAGTACGAATACCGAACCACTGTCAATTCCCGCAGAAAAAGTAACACCGATCGGACCCGATTTCGCCCTATATTGCAACCATTTTTTTATCTCATTGTAAACGGCAGTGATATAATCCGCACCAATCTGTTCCAAACTTCCGGATTTAAATTTATTGCGTTCCGGAGTAAAGAATCGAGTATAGATCGGATTCGGATCCGGACAACCCAATAGCTCTATCCTGGTTATATAGTGTGCAGGAACCATTCGAGTGTATGAAGGGTGAAATTGATCGTCCATGCCTTCTTCTTTCAGATAATCAAAAATGGTATCTATTCGTTCGGCAATGACCAATTGTGGCCCAACGGCCCGTTTCGCAATAAAATAACGTAATGGTCGCCCTATGGACCTTGCCATTTGAATCGTTTTCCCTTCTACTGAAACCAGGGCAAACTGCCCATCAATTTGGCGAACCGCCTCAACATCGCCAGATTTTACAACTTCAACAGCTTCTTCATGAGACATGTTATAAATTATGTTCTTATCATGATCGGTAAGATCGATCACCTTACTTACATACATACTGTTCATATTCTAGATTTTTATGTATTTACTTTTACCCTATTTTATTTTAAAATACCTTTTCCTTGCTCTAAGATAAGATATTGATTTGGTTTAATATTCTTGTAAATTTCCAATTCCCCATTGGGCCATTTAACTTCCAGCTGGTTTACCATACCAGCCTTACCTAATCCAAAATGTGTTCTTGGCTCATTATTAGACAAATACCCTGTAGTCCATTGGTTTATACGAACCAACTCCTTTCCTGCAGTTTTAACGGTAATCTTTGCCCCTATACCGGATGCCAAGCCATTTTTCCCCTTAAGGGTAACTCCCAACCAGTTGTTACCATTACCCCCTTCGTTATGTAACAAAGTCGAAGTAGCCTCTAGATCAACATGGGAAATCACAACATCTAAATACCCATCATTATCATAATCCCAAATTACCAATCCCCTTCCTGAGCGTTTGGTAGCAAAATACGGACTAACGCTTTTACCAACATCCTTGAAATTTCCTTTCCCATCGTTCTCTAACAAGACCGGATATTGTAAAATCAGCTCCTCAGCGTTACCATTGGCGGAAATAATATCTAAATCACCGTCATTATCATAATCGAACAAAGCGGTACCCCAACTCCCTTTTCCCAAGAACGACTTGGCCACTCCACTAGATTCGGTAACATCTTGGAACAAGCCATTACCCATATTACGGTATACCGCCCCGTATTTTAGGTCGGCAACGAGCATATCTACCAATCCGTCCCCATCAATATCCCCAATAGTCGCATGCATAGACCCTGTTACCTGCCCATGACTGTTAACGGCGATACCACTAGGAACACCAACTTCCTTAAAACTACCATTTTCATTTTTGAACAAGAAATTCGCCTGATGATCATTCGCTTGAATAATATCCATATCCCCATCCCCATCATAATCATACACGGTTAATCCCATACATTTTGAGTCGGGGTAAAACAAGTTTTCCTTTTCAGTGACATCTTTAAACGTACCGTTCGGCTGTTGTTGGTAGAGCATTGAAGCTTGCCCATTATATTCCGAAGGGTGAGGCATCATTCCAGGTGTCTGGGTTGATATATATTCAGGATCGAATGCCAGAAAGTTACCCACCATGGCATCTAACCTTCCATCCTCATTATAGTCCCAAAAAGAAACCCCAATACTCCATTTTGTAAAACCATTCAACTTTTCGGGCCCTACAAGACCTAATTTCCGGGTCTGTTCAGTAAAGGTACCGTCCCCATTATTGTGATAAAATACATTCGGGCCATAATTCAATAGGTAAAGGTCTTGGAAACCGTCATTATCAAGGTCTATTGCACCGGCAGCCATACTCCAATTTTTATCATCTACCCTGGCCAATTCCGCAACTTCGGTAAAAGAACCGTCGCCATTGTTCTTATATAATTCATTGGCCGTACCCTTATTTTCAGCACCATCTTTCTGAGATATGCCTTCGAGGTACGTACCGTTCATCATATATAGGTCCATGAGACCATCGTTATTATAATCAAAAACGGTAATACCGGAACCACTGCTTTCCAGAATGTTCTCGTAATGCCTGTCACCAAAGGTATACTTAAAATCTATCCCTACTTTTTTGGTTACGTCCTTAAACTTTACATTTTGGTTTTGAGCCCCTAAAAGTATTGGGAAACAACTACATAAAAGGATATAAAAAACTCTCCTTGAACCTTTCTTCATTCTTTACTTATCTGTTTTTATTTGATTGCGATAACCATCATTGGTTACCTTTCTGGTGTTATACTCAGCATGGTATTTTTGTAATTCCGGAGTATTCGGGTATACGTCATTTTCTGTAGGTGGATAACTGCTCATCCCATGAAATGGCAAAGGAAGAACCGTGTTGCCATGGGCAGTGTTCAAATCACCATCCTTTACCCAGCCTACACTGTGAATCAGGAAGTCCCTCTTATATCCTTCCTTCAATTTCGGTAATTTCGCTGCATTGAACTTTATGGTCGTTTCATCGCCAGCATTGGAAATTATATAAGCATTATCCGATGCCGTAAGTAATGGCAAAACATCGCCATATCTTGTATAATTACCTGTAAGATCCCTCCATTTTGTCGTTGTATCCACAGAATCGTAATCGAACCAATGTGGACCGTACCTACCCCCTTTTTTATAGGTTTCCGAAAAACCACGATAATGCAGATCGGCGGCAATCGGATCTAATACATTGGTCGAAAAATCTTTTTTGGCACTGTCTTGGGCCAAAAATATTTGATCCCAATAAATCTCCATATTCGTGCGTATCCTGATGCTATGATCCTTACTCAAGAATTTACCTGAGAGGTCTACAATGACGTTTTTATCTTTCCCCATGGGGAATCCTACATTGGGGACAACCGTTTGCCAATGGCCTTTTTTATCCTTTACCTGAACCACCGGGGATTTTACCATCAAGGCTTCTGACTGGGACAATGCCACATTAATACTGGCATCGGTGGGGAAAATCCATCCATTAAGTACCATGATCAAGTTCTCGGTAGGGATTTCCTCATCAAACTCCAAAATCAAATCATGCATTTCCGTTACCCCTTGGAATTTATCGGGCATAAAGTTGGATATATAGCGATCATCCTTTTCTGTGATCAATGACAATAAATCATTCCCATCCTGATCCTTTGCGGAAGTGGGGAAATATTTCCCTTCTACCTGAATAACCTTTAGACCAGGGAACGGTGGGGGCGAAAACTGTTCAGGAACAAAAACATCGGTAGAAATGGGATGATCTATGGCTACCAATTGCAATTGATCCATATAGATGGTCTCCCATAATTCAGAGGTCATTTGCATTATATATTCACCGTCTTTTTCCTGCAACATTTCACCCGGGATCTTTATATAATCATCAGAGGCATCCGCAAAAGAATATTTGGCGGTACCACCCATAATACCCAATGGCATGCCTAATGCGCTCCGCCATGTAATATCCTTGACAAAGGTAAATTCCTCACCATTCCATGTATATATAAACGGACATGAACCTTTCAAGGTTTGGGTCTCAATTAGGGATTGATCACTTTCTGGTAGTAAAATATTCTGGGGAACACCGTTGGTCCATGTAATACGAATAATATCCGCTTTGGTTCTATTACCTAGTCCAAAATAAATACTCGGATCGGTCACCACTTTGGTCTGATAAAGGTCACCGGAGCGCATTTCCACTTTTGCCCCGATTCCGAAATAATTGTTCTTTGCACTTCCCGTTCTTAAACCTACCAATTTCACGTTTACATAATGGTTCAGGTTACCACCGTCATTACGTAAAAGAACCACACCACCTTTTAAACCGGCAATGACCAAATCAAGGTCACCATCGCCTTCAAAATCAAAAAGCTCTATTTCGCTGCCCGATTTGGTTCTTTCCGGGAACATATGACTAACATCGGTGAATTTACCGTCCCCTTCATTATGAAATAGTAAAACACCCCTGTTATTGTTATTTTTGGGTTTACCTACAATTACCAAATCTAAAAATCCATCATTATCAAAATCAAAGAATTCAGTATCCAAAACAGACATACCCCGTATGGCAGAGTTCATTTTATCATTGGCCGAAACCTTTTTAAAAGTACCGTCCCCCTCATTACTGAAAAGACCATTACTTTCAAAGTTTTCCCCTGTAGTGAATAGATCCAAAAAGCCATCATTGTTCCAATCGGCGACGGCGACGGTATTACTACCACTTTGGTTTTTCAATTCATTGTTTTTCAGAACATCCTTATAAATACCTTGTCTTTGATTACTATACAATTTATTGCCAGCGTTTTGGTTGGTAACGAAAAGATCAATATCGCCATCATCATCAAAATCCCCGAAGGCCGCATCATTACTTTTTACTTCATTATCCAAAAGCCCCATTTTTTCGGCTTGTTCGGTAAAGGTTAGGTCCCCATTGTTCCTGTACACCAAATTAGTGGTTGAGCCTATCTCGAAAATATCCAGATCGCCATCATGGTCCAAATCCAAAAACAACACCTTTGAGCTTTCATTTTTAGCCCCTATACCTGCCTCAGTGGTAACATCTTCGTAAATGCCGTTCCCCGCATTCCTGTATAAAACATCCCCTTCTGGCCTAACCACATATAGATCAAGGAAACCATCGTTATCATAATCGGCAAAAAGTGCATCCGATTCCTTTCCAGAATGCTTTATACCCGCATCTTTGGATATATCCCAAAACCAATTGGAATCATTATTAAATAGGTAATGTTTATAAGTTGAACTTGATGGGTCATAAGAGCCAACATACATATCTACATCCCCATCCGAATCATAATCGGCCATGGTAAGATGTGTGGACATATCTTCCTCCAGATCCAAATCTTCAAAAACAGGAACAGCATCAAGACCTACGCTATTGGTAACATCGGTAAATTTAACAAGGTCTAAGGTAGATTCGTTTTCATCTGTCAACGCAGAATGTTTAAGATCATAGGTTACCAAGGGAAACCCTATTACGGAACCCCGTGTACCTTTCAATTCTTTGATACCTGCCTGATAGGGAAAAGTCACTTTTAAGTAATTGTGGAAGATACTGAAGGAAGTAAATGCTTTATCAGCATCGGGCAACTGAAGAAAATCAAGGGTATTGTCATAATATTCTATAGCTTCCTTGGGAAATTCAGGATATTGTTTTTGAATGACCTCCAACTGCTCTATAGCTTTATCCACTTCACGTTCTTTGATAAAGAGTCCGGTCAATTCCAAAGCAGGGACAATATTATCAGGAGCCTTTTTAACTAATTGGATGAGATGTTTTTTTCTATTGTTTTGGGCCCCACTATCAGTCTGTGGCGCATATAATTCGGCCAACATATATAAGGTCTTCTCATGGTCAGGGGCAAAATGCAGTGAATTCAGCAATACCTCAACGGCCTTGTCCTTCTCATCGTTCATTTGATACACCGTAGCCAATATCAAATTGATATCAGCATCTTTCCCGTCTATATCAATGGCTTTTGATAGTTGCTTTTTAGCTTCTTCATACTTGCCCATACGCAAATACACCAAACCTAAATTGGCATATCCCATTTTTTTATCCGGGGCCAGTTCTATGTACTTTTTAAAGGTTTCCTCTGCTTCTTCTAACTTAAATGCTTCCAAAAAGGCGAGACCCATGGTTTGGGTCGAAATCAATTCTACGGTTTTTTGCTTTTTTTCCTCTGCAGTCTCCTTACACCCATAAAAGGTGGAAACCAGAAGAAAGGATAGCAAGAGGAAAGGAAGAGTACTTTTCATCGAACTAGGGTTTTGTAAATTTGAATACACGGGAATTTATCCTTTACGGAAAGTTGGGCCTTAATAGGCAATTTTCACTAATTTCATATCACTGACACGATTACCGTTTTCATCAAATTGAATTTTTCCCGTAGTGCCATTATAGTTAGTTTTAGATATGGTTTCATTTAATTTTCCCCTATCGAATCCTGAAGCTTCTATAGCGTTCAAAAGTATGTTGACCCCGTCAAAAGCGTAAGCCTCGATAGCATTTGAAAAAGACCTGTCAACTTCTTTTCCATTTTCGGAATGTAAGGTATTTGATTTCATCCAGTTTCCCGAATCCAAAACTGTTAAATTTGATAGATTTTCCACATTTGAAAAAGATGAACCGAACGTACCAAGCATAGCCAAAGTACCATATACCGGAGTCTCAATACCATTCTTTCGTAACCCACCTACAATTTCCCAAGCTTGTTTCCCACTTGCAATGACCATGATCGCTTTAGTACCCTGCTCTTTTAATCGGTCAATCAAATTAGCTCGATCATTTACGTTCTGGTCAAATTTAAAAACTAAAGGTTTTTGACCGCCTTCTGCCATTATCCGGTCATTTAAATATTTCAAAGCATTTTCGGCATCGTAATTTCCCTGTACAAGTACAGCTAGGTTATTCAGCTTATGATTTTTCTTTATTTCAGAAACGAGCATTTCGGCCTGCTGTATGTCATTTGGGACACAGTTATAAAACCAAGGAATATATGCTTGTGAAAGCGTCGGGTCCGTTGCCCATGCAGATAAAAAAACCACTTGTGTCTTGGCAATTACCTGTTCGGCCAAATGCGCATTTCTGCCATCGTGGGAACCCAATAGCGCCCAAACCCGTTCTTTAAAAACCAGATTAACAGCTTCTTTAGACCCGGTTCCCCATGGCCCTTCCATGGAACGTGTTACCAATTTGAACTGCCTGCCGTTCAGTTTTTTGTTCTTATTGGCAGAAGCTATGGCCCTTTCGGCGGCTCTTGTAGCGGATACAGCCGTTTGATCATTTACCAATAAACCAATTGTGATAATGTTCTCGTCTTTCTCCCCTTGTTGGGCGATACTGAATTGGAATAGCAAGACATTAACACAAAGAACAATCAGAACGGTTTTATTCATACGCTTTTAAATTACCCGGTTATTCCATCGATTTACCACCACTGGTAGCCTTCAATACGGGAACTGGTGAATATTCGAATTTCCCTTGGTTGACCTTGGCCATCCAAATTTTCCCGATATCATTCCAACTACCATCAAAGATAATTTTTCCGGTAACACCCTCATAACCTTGAAAGGTTTCCAGATCGGATAATACATCCCGGATAAGCACCCTATTTAGTCCTTCTTTTTTAATCGCTTCGATAATCAAGTTCATTCCGTCAAAAGCATGCGCCGCGAAAACATCAGGTTTTATCCCGAATCGATCGGCATACGCTTTTTGAAACTTTTTCAATTTAGGATTGTTCGCTTCAGGGTTATAGGGGCAAGTACTCACCAATCCTTCAGCAGCATCACCCGCGATTTTCAGGAATTCTTCTGAAACCGACCTATCGGAAGCATAGACGGGCTGTGTCATACCCATAGAACGAATCTGTTTTAATATCAATGCGGATTCCTTAGCGTTACCCCAAATAAGTATGGCATCGGGAGAGACCCTTTTTATATTCTCCAATTGCATGGTGAAATCGGTTTCATCCAAATTGAACCGTTCTTCGATCATCATAGGATGCCCTTTACGTACGGCAAACCCTGAATATTCCATAACACCCACACGACCATATCTATCATTGGAACGTATTACCGCAACCCGCTCGTGATTCATTACGTCAAAAATGTACGAGGCGAGTGCATAACCACTTTGTCTGTCATCACCGATAACCCTGATCACCCATGGTATATTGGTTTCTGTAAAAGTAGGATCTGGATCTCCTGTATTGACCATCATTATTTCCATTTTCAAGGTTGCCCTCAAGGCAACATGGGAAACTATATCGTCTATAGAACCGAGCCAGGCCCAAACCTTCTCCTCATCCATTTCTACCACTTCGTTGGCTGCCGCACCCCATAGTCCAACGTCATTATGAACCATTAATTTAAAAGGGAGGTTGTTATAGCCACCATTTTCATTAGCCTGTTCTATGGCCAATATGGAGCCATTCAACATTTGTTTTCCTAATGAAACAATCGGCGAGCCTTCAAGTGGACCCAAAAACCCGATACGAACTTCGGTCAGGTCTTTGGGGGCTTGTTTATCACGACCTGCGCCATAAAACTGAACAGGTTCTATAAAATGATACTTATAGGCCTTTTGGAATTTATGATACGGGAACAACTCCTCGGTTGTATTACCGTACATGGTCTTGTCTTCTTGCCCGTTCATGAAATTGCCCACTAAGAACAAAGCAAGACAAATAGTTTTAATGACGCAATCGCTACGTTTTATCATAACCTACTTTTTAACGTACTTTACATACTGCATATGCCTCGATCTCTACGAGTAAGGTTTCCCAGCACAGTCTAGCCTGTATACCTGTAGCCGCTGGTAATGGGTCTAGCCCCAACCAGTTGTAAAAAGAAGTTCTGATCTTATTGAATTCGCCATAATCACGTTCTATATCCCTAAGATAATTGGTTGTACGAACCACATCGTGCCATGTCATCCCCTCTGCTTCAAGCAAATTGGTAATGTTATAATAGGTTCTCCACAATTGGGCCTTGAAATCCCCAATGTGTTCGGGCTTACCCTTTTCGTTAACACTTGCAGTACCTGAAATGACCAAGACTTTATAATCCCCTAAATCCAATCGCAAAGCCCGGGAAAAAGAGGAAGGTTTTTGATAATCATAAGCTTCGTTTATGGTATGCGGGGCATGAACCACATGCTTTTCTATTGGAGGTCTTTCTACATGTATTGGAGGAAATACGGTATCACTTATTTTATGATCATCTGTTAAGATTCCCAATTTCTTCATTTCTATAATCTCTCCTTCTGTAAGTTTTGATAAATCTATCAAAATCCTTTCCCTTTCTTTTATTTCCATTTTATGTATTATTAAAGTTGTTAGTAATAAGTATTCTAGTTTTAAATTTTCAATGCTTTAACTGACCATGACTTACGCCTTCTGCGGTTGCTACCCAGATATCATTTCCTACAATATCAACCCCCAAAATAAAATTATGGGCCAGTGATGTGGATTCCCCCAATTCCTTTTTGTCGGTGCCGTTCAATATGATGGTCTTGCCCTTATTTGTTTTTTCATTTGTGGTATAGGTAACCCAATTATTGCCATCTGTACAACTTAATCCTTGGTCTGTACAGATAAATGCATAATCATCCTTGGCCTTAATGAAATTGATGAAATTACTCACCAAACCACTGTCGTGATCAAAATAACCTTTCCAATGCACACCGTCATATCGGCTTAAACCAAAATAGGTAGCCACCCAAAGTATATCGTTAGACCAAGAAGTTCCTGTGGTAATATCATGAACAACTCCGTCATCTGGAAAAAGGTCAATCTCCATATTACCATCTGGATCTACATAATCCCTGAATTTTTTTGTCTTCTTGGTATATTCAATGACTCCACCGCCCCAAGCGGCAATAAAAATCTTGTCCTTACTGGCACACACCCCATAGGTCCAAGGTTCGTGCATTGGAGCGTTTTCTTCTGTGAAGATCTCCCACTTTCTGGTATACGTATTATAGCTCCCGGCCCCACCACCAGTGGCGACCCAAACAAATTTTTCGTCACAGGTTACCGCATAGATCAGATCATTGGGCATACCGCTGTTCATTTGATTGAAATTCTCGAACTTACCGGTAGACCACCTTGACAATCCGCCCATGGTACCCAACCAAACATCACCAGTCGCGTAATCAACATCGATTGCCAAAACCCCGTTATGAGCAAGTCCGTCATCCGTAGTATAGGTCTTCCATTTCCCGTTTTCCAAAACAGCAAGTCCTTCATGTGTACCAACCAAAATCCTTTCACCATCTATCTTTACACAATATGCCTTATCTCCGGGCAATCCGTTCTTGGAGTCGTAATTTTTCCAATTCCCATAAATAGGCATTGGTTTTTCGGTTTCCTTACTATTATTTGTCGTGCTAATATCAGAACTATCATGTAACACGGGTGAGCGTTCTTCGGGCCGAACAAAACCTAAAGAAGCTATCACAAGAATCGCCATGGGGACGATTATTTTGAAATGTTTGGTTTGTATATTCATCGTTGTTAGTTTTTTACACACTTAAAAACTTGCGGTTTGTTGTTCTTGATAACCTTCATCTTCCTGTTCCGGACCTCCGAGCGATTTCAAGTAATCAATAAGGTCGTTCAATTGCATTTTGGTCAGGTCATTAACATAACCGTGTTTATTATCTTCCCCATAAATCGTCCATATCTCCTCCAAAGTTGCCGCCCTACCGTCGTGTAAATAAGGTGGGGACGCATATATATTGCCCAAATGTGGCGTATCGAACAAAATAGAATCATCACTTACGGCCAAGGTACTGACATCGGCCGGTTGTAAATTCGAATACAATGGTGCTGGGTGACATGTATAGCACCGATTATTCTCAGGAATCACATTTCCCGAATTATCTTTTGTCCTATTATAAATTTCTTTTCCCCGTAATTGTGATTCGGTTAATTCACCATGTGGATTGTACATTAAATTAGGAGGATATTTTATACCCCTTTTTATGTAAGCCGTAATGGCATCCAAGTCGTCATAACTGAATTGTTCGGTACGGGTAAGAACGGTTGAAAACCGCATGCCATCTTGCTTATATATGGTTTGGTTCTTTCCGTTCCACTTGAAAGGTGGGGTATCACCGATTTCCCTTAAAGATTGTGTATTGGTTACATTTCGGCCCATATCTTTCCCTGCCATATTATATACTAGTCCGTCTTCATGGTTATCAGGATGACAAGTATAACATGCATATTGGTTTTGAAAGGTATGCCCGGCATTGTTGAAAAGCCTTCTCCCTTGCCTAGCTACGGTAATCCTAGTTGGGCCACCAAGGTCAATGGCCGTTTCCATTTTTAGGGTTTCGGTGTTAAGTACTCCGATTTTATCCTCTAGCTGTTCCGCTATATAGAGTTTTTTACCATCAGGGGAAAGGGCCAAACCTTTAGGGTTGGCACCCGTACTAATCCTGTCGATCACAAACCTGCTACTGACACCTAGGTTGTTCGCGATGTTCTTAAGTTGTTCCTTTGGGGTTTCTTTGATAATGGCCCTAATCGAATCGACGGACATAACCGTAATCTTATCTGCACCCGCATTCGATACGTACGCTCTTTTTCCATCGGGGGAAACAACGATATCAAAAGAATCGGAATAGTAGGCATTGGGTTGATCGGTCAATAATTGTATTATTCGCCCCTCGTTATTCTGGTCAATTACCCCGATACCATGGGTCATCATCCAACCTCCTTCAACTTGTATGGAAGGTATCAGGTTTTTAGGTCTTATCAATGTCATTAATGCAAGATCCCCAGAAGGAGTAAAGGTCATATTCTCCATCATATAAGCTTCCTCAACATCTTTATGCTCATCGACCCGTAAGGTAGTTGCATCTATTTGGGTAAGGTCACTAACCAGAGGTTCTCCATAAGGAACTATTTTAGAGCGTCTGCTGGTCACGTAAAGTTTTTTACCATCGGGTGACAATGCTGTTCCGGTTGGATCACTGCCCGTTCTCAACCTTTTCATTTCTTCTTTGGTATCCAAATCTATTACCGAAAGATCCGAACCATATGTATCCACTACCAGTAATTTAGCCCCATCTGCACTTAGGGCCAAACCTGAAGGTCCATTGCCCGTTATCAGTGTATCCAGCACTTTGGAGGTGGCAAGATCTACTACAGAGATATTGTCTGACCATTGATTACTTACATAAGCCAATGCATTGGTTTTATCCAAGATTACACTATGCGGATGAACTCCTACTTTTACCTTTTGAACGACCGTTTTACTTTCTGCATCGACAATAAGAAGTTCACCTGTATCCTGGGCAACCACGAATAAACGCTTGCCATCATTGCTAACCGCAATATTGAAAGGGGAATAATAATCCTCATTTATTAAATTCGAGACAATCTTGTTCTTGGAAGTGTACAAGTGGCACGATGTACATTTTAACGGGTGATCCGTTACCGCCGTTTTTTGGTTCACATGATGTCTTACGAACATGCGCCCAGGAATGAAGATAATCAGTCCTAGAAATGCTATTACAAAGAAAAAAATCTTGACTTTTTTACTCTTCATGGCCTACATTTTTAATTCTCGTTTAGGAGCATCCATCTGCTTTGGCGTTGGTACCGGAATGGGTTCTTTTGTAACCGCCAAAGGTTGAACGTTTCCTGGTACCAATTCCCTGTTTTCATGACACCCAATACACCCACGCCTTTCATTGGGACGTAAATACATCCAACTACTGGGGCCTTTCACCACATTATTATTGTCATCTAGCGTTTGTAACCTGAACGGTGTATCGGCCTGTATCTTTATATAAAAGGAACCATCTTTTTCCGTTTTGAAAACGGCCATCGTAGAGTCTATTCCCAAGACCTCCATTTTACTCGCTTTAAATGCCGGTATGGTGGAATCCGTTGGTTGGGAATATTGGAAATTTATATCTTGACAGACCAATAATGCGGTCTTTACGTTCAAATCAACTTCGCTAGGTAATTTACGGGGGCGTTGCTTTTTTTGGACAAATACCGCTTCTAAAATATTATTCTCCCTATCTTCATAAATAGGCCGACCCAACTCACGGCTTTCAACATCAAATTCATAAAGAGCGAAGTGCAACGCATTTTCAGGACGATAACTGGACAACACCTTGTTATCGTGATATGGACTAATGGCGTGGAAATCCCCTTTTATTTCCGAAGTGAGGTTTTCTTCGGAATGCAAAGGGCGATTATAGGATAGGGATATCAAGTCTTTTTGGTTGTTCGAATTTGCTTCAACAAACAGAATTCTTCCATTATTCATTTCGGTTGCACCACTGGTTATATAATGGTCCTGTTCCATTTGATAGAACAATTCCTTTTTTGTTCCATCTGGTCGCATAATCATAAAATTAGCGGGCTTTTCTTCTGGCCGCATTTCTTTACCAATTGCAATTACCCGCCCCTCACTTAGAACCGTTGATGCGAAATACGTACTGGGATCATAAGTTACCTGAGCTAGGTTGGAACCATCTAAATTGCAAGAAAAAAGGGTGAATTCTGTATCAACTTTGGGGTCTTTACTTTTTACCTCCTTACTAAAGACCAACCTTTCGCCAGGCAAGTAGTCCGGATCTATACAATTATGGTCGGAAGATGTAATTTGCTTCTTTTTCTTATTGTGCAGATTCATTTCCCATATTTGCCACACATCATCTTGGTTCTTTTGGGCAGCGAACAGCATAAAATTACCGTTATAGGATATCTTAGGGGAACAGGCTGAATAAAAATCAGTGGTCAATTCATCCAAG
Source organism: Maribacter sp. TH_r10 (assembly GCF_033101095.1). NCBI lineage: Bacteria > Pseudomonadati > Bacteroidota > Flavobacteriia > Flavobacteriales > Flavobacteriaceae > Maribacter > Maribacter sp. TH_r10. Next base: position 84,649 of record NZ_JAWMPY010000004.1, read on the forward strand.
GGTTCATTTGGAGTTGTAGTATTCAGTGCAACTATCCTTGATCCGGACATATATTGCAACTTATCACCTTTTGAATAATCCCTTGACTCTACATCTCCCTTGTTCTGGGTCATTACGATCATGTTCGTAAGAGGCTTTTGCTTGCAAGAATGCAATCCTATGACTCCAAAGCACAGGGCCAATACGATCAGATATGAATTAAAAGTGTTTTTTGGGAACATAATTCATTTATTGGGGTTCACGTACGGTTAAAATTTGGTTGGCATCGATTTTCTCCAAAACCTGATGTTTGCCCGAAGGCCATTTGATTTCTATACTATCGACTATAGTACTTTTGGCAAGACCAAAGTAAATTCTGGGGTCGTTTTGTGAAAGGTAACCTGTCGTACTTTTTTTCTGGGCCGTTTGAACCTTACCCTCGGCCGTGATCCTAACCCTGCTCCCAACACCATCGCGATTACTGGATTCCCCGACCAAGTTCAAGGAAAGCCAATTATTATTATTTCCTTTATTGTTTCTTAGAAAAACCCCTATACTATCCAGGTTAACGATAAAAATATCGGTATCCCCATCATTATCGTAGTCGCCCAAACAGGCGCCTCTTCCCACATGCTCTTCCTTAAAATATGAACTAAGGTCTATGGAAACATCCTTGAATTTTCCCTCTTGAATGTTTTCGAACAACTGATCTTCCTGCCCGTATAGGTGTTTTAACTCCCCATTGGATTTAAAAATGTCTACATCGCCGTCATTGTCATAATCAAAAAAGGACGATGACCAACCCACGAATTGTCCTGAGGCCACCGATATACCCGAAGCATAGGATTGATCACTAAAGACCCCATTCCCCATATTTTCATATAGCGAGCAATAATTATCATCCGAAATGAAAAGGTCCAATAACTCATCCCCATTAAAATCGGCAAAATCTACAGACATACTTACCGTGGCCTCACCTGATTGACTAAAACCTGTGCCAGACATGGTTCCCTTGTCGGTAAAACCCTTACCTTGATCATTATGCCAAAGATAATTTACGGTGTGATCGTTGGCCACATAAATATCAACATACCCATCATCATCATAGTCAGCGGCACCAACTCCCATGGCCCTTCCATCAATATCGACTATTCCCATTTCTTGGGTAACATCCTTGAAAGTACCATCTCCGTTGTTATGGTATAAAATATCAGGCTGACTATCATAAGCCAAAGGACCAGGAAAGCCATCCGGGGCATAATAATATTTATAGTCTGGATCAAAATTGAGATAATTACCAACATAGAGGTCTAAATGGCTATCATTATCATAATCCATCCAAACGGCACCAACACTGCAGTATTTGCCACCACCTATAGCGGCTTTTTCGGTTACATTGGTAAATGTTCCATCACCATTATTCTTATATAAAGTATTAGGCCCGTTATTACTTAGGTAGATATCAGGAAATCCGTCATTATTATAATCCCCAATGGTAACACCCATACTATACCAAGGGCCACCGACCTTTGCTTTTTTGGTAACATCCTCAAAAGTACCGTTCTGTTTATTCCTGTATAGATGGTTGGTCGGCATTACCTTCGGCTTCTCACTTTTACTGAATCCTTTGACCCACGTTCCACTACACACATAGATATCCATATACCCATCCTGGTCATAATCAAAAAAAGCAGCACCCCCGCCAACGGATTCTATAATATTCTCCATATGATCGGCCCCGATGGAATGTTTAAAATCCAGCCCGATTTCTTGAGCTATGGATTGAAAGAACTCTGAATTGGCCGCTGGAGGCTCTTTTATGGCATCTTGGTTTGATTTAGATGATTTCGGTTCAGAATTGCAGCCAAAAACCAAGAACAATACAATAGTTGATTTAAAATATTTCTTAATCGCAGCTATATTGATAAAGCTACCCCATTTGGCCGTACTCAAAGAACCAAGGAAAAATCGTTTTTGATGGTCAATCATATTACTTTTTGCTATAAGATTGAATCTGAATATCTTGTATGATTCATCTAGAATCAAAAAGAAAATCAAAATACATTAACTTAAAAAAACACAATGCTTTGACAATCTATTTTTTACAAACCCTAAATGGTTTATAATAAAGAATCATCCCCATCGTGCTCCAAAGTCAAAAATACATTTCTACATGGGTAGGAAAGATGACAAAAATCATATAATGCTAATTTTTTTAAGATTTTTTTAAGTAATATTTAATTTTAATCATCAAATCTCCTAATTCAATAATCAAACAATCAATTATTGTTCAATGTTGATATAACCTTAAGAATTTTGTCCTTCTGATCGGACTTTCCTTTTTAAAAAATCCCATAATCTTGGTCCCCTTCCATATTTCCAAAAAATACCGTCGATAAAATCAAGGCTTTAATCTAGTCAATTCCCTTCTTCATCTATTTCAATATGTATCTCTTGGGTTCCTTTGGATATTTGATTCGTATTTCAACTAAAATTGTTTACAACGACATGAAAAAAACAATCATCATATTTCTGGTATTACTCGGTCAGTTTGTGCAGAGTCAACAAACCTCAAGCGATACGAAAAAAATTTGGTCCTTAGAGGATTGCATCTCCTATGCCTTGGAGCACAACATTACCGTAAAACAGGCAGTTTTGGAAAAAAACAGCACGCTTCAGGACTATAAAGCAGCAAAATCGTCAAGATTGCCCAATTTAACCGGTTCTGCCTCACAGAACTTTACGAATGGTAATTCGATTGACCCTATAACAAGTGATTTTGTTTCCCAGAAGATCAATGCCACTAGTTTAGGACTGAACACCCAGGTTACCCTTTTCCAAGGGAATCAAATCAATAATGAAATAAAGCAAAACAAACTTCTGGTAGACCAATATTCCTTTTATGAGGAACAGGCCAAAAACAATATCGTCCTGAGTATAACAGATAGCTATATTCAACTGCTCTATAGCAAAGAAAACATAGCGATAGCCGAAAACAACCTGGTTGCATCACAAAAAGAAGAAGATCAGGCCAAGGCCCGTTTTGAAGCGGGATCCATTGCCTTAAAGGATTATACAGATGCGCAATCAAATACGGCCACGAATACCTATAACCTAATTACCGCTAAAAATGATTACGCCCAGCAGTTATTGACCCTAAAACAACTATTAGAACTTCCTAACGGCGCCTCGTTTCAAATTGCCGATCCGGCCGGTACCGGTGAGGATCTAATACCTGATTTGAACCAAGTCTATGGCCAGGCTTTGGAAAAACTTCCCGAAATAAATGCAAGTAAAATAAATATATCCGTCTCAGAAAAGGAATTGGATATTGCCAAAGGAGGGTATCTACCTACACTTTCATTAACAGGAAGCCTTGGATCCGGTTATACCTCAACCCAGGACTTTAATTTTTCCGACCAACTGGATTTGAACTTCAACCAAAGGGTCGGACTCTCTTTGAACGTTCCTATTTTCAACCGGAACAAAACGAAAACCGAAGTTGAAAACGCCAAGATAAATATTGACATAGCCCAACTGCAATTGGCACAAGAAGAAAAAGATCTATATCAAAAAATTGAAACCGCCTGGCATAATGCCACTGCGGCACAAAGCCAAATGGTAGCTGCCGATGTTGCACAAAATGCCGCAAGTGAGTCGTACCGATTGGCTCAGAAACAATATGAACTGGGTGCTTTGAGTACCACCGATCTTGTAGTAAGCCAAAACACATACACCAATGCCCAGCAAAACTACATTCAGGCAAAATATCTAAGTCTTTTATATACCCAATTACTTCAATTTTATCAAGGAAACGACATTAAACTTTAATCAAATGAAAAATAAAAGAAACATAGTAATAGGCAGTATTGTTATCCTTATCCTTGCTTTCACGGCTTATAGCTTTTTAAAGGATAATGATGATGTGGTTATCGAAGCAGAAACCCTTACCGTCAAAAAAGGAGACGTTACCACTATGGTAACGGCTACCGGAACCATAGAGCCCATAAATCAAGTAGATGTAGGTACACAGGTGTCCGGTGTGGTCGAGAAAATATATGTAGATTACAACAGTATAGTCACAGAAGGACAATTGATCGCAGAATTGGATAAAACCAATCTAAGGGCCGCACTTACACAAGCACAAGCTTCCTATGACAATGCCTTGAGCCAAAGGAACTACACACAAACTATTTTCGAACGACAAAAAACCTTATTTGAAAACAAAGTCATCAGTAAAGCCGATTATGATGATGCGCTATATAATTATGAAACAGCAAAGGGTACGGTGACCCAACGGTTGTCCGATTTACAACAGGCGAGGACTAATTTGGGCTATGCAAATATTTATTCACCTATAAACGGTGTCGTACTTTCAAGAGACATAGACGAAGGACAAACCGTAGCCGCAAGTTATAGCACACCTACCCTCTTTACCATTGCACAAGATCTGAAGGAAATGCAAGTTGAAGCCGATGTGGACGAAGCAGATATAGGTGGTGTCAAAGAAGGTCAAAGGGTTACTTTCACCGTTGATGCCTATTTAGGGGAAACTTTTGAAGGTACCGTAACACAAGTTCGTTTGGATTATACGGAAACATCCAATGTTATTACCTATACAGTAGTTATAAAAGCAGACAATCCTGACCTAAAACTTAAACCAGGTCTTACTGCCACCATATCCATATATACTTTGGAGTTAAAGGATGTACTGAGTACTGAAGCGAAAGCCATCAATTTTAAACCTACCCCATCTTTATTAATGGCCTACAACGAGCAACACAATATTGCAGTTGCCCCACCAAAAGGTGGCCCTGAACCAATGGAAGAAGGCGCAATCAAAGTTTGGATCCTTGAATCCGATGGCGCTATATCCCCGAAAGAAGTAACCCTAGGGGCGAGTGATGGCGTCAACGTACAGATTTTAAGTGGTGTTGACGAGGGAGACAAACTGGTATACAGTTTAAAATCCGAAAGTCCCATTGAACAGCAATCTGGTCCCGGAGGATCGGATGAAAGTCCGTTCATGCCTAAACCACCAGGAGCTAACAAGAAAAAGTAAACAGCCATGAACAAGGAAATCATTAAAATAAAGGATTTAAAACGCGAGTTTACCATGGGCAATGAAATCGTGCATGCCCTAAGAGGTATTTCGTTCTCCATAACTGAAGGTGAATTCGTTACCATTATGGGTTCTAGTGGGTCTGGAAAAAGTACCATGCTAAATATCTTAGGATGTTTAGATCAACCAACATCGGGATTATACGAGATAGACGGTGTTAGCGTAAAAGATTTGAACAGAAACCAATTAGCGACAATTAGAAATGAAAAGATAGGGTTCATTTTTCAATCCTATAATCTCTTAGCACGGACATCTGCCCTGGAAAATGTAGAATTACCCCTATTATACAATAGTAAGGTCTCTACCGAGGAACGCAAAGAAAGGGCCTTTAAGGCGTTGGAGATGGTAGGTTTGGGAGATCGTATGGACCATACACCTTCACAGCTCTCAGGTGGGCAACAACAAAGGGTGGCCATTGCGCGATCTTTGGTAAACAACCCTGTAATGATCTTGGCCGATGAAGCTACGGGAAACCTGGACACTCGTACCTCATACGAAATAATGTCCTTGTTTCAAGAGTTGAATGAAAAGGGTATCACGATCACCTTCGTGACCCACGAGCCAGACATAGCTACTTTTAGTAGTAGAACCATTGTCCTGAAAGATGGCAACATCATTAAGGATTACCTCAATAAAGATATTCAATCAGCGGCTACTGAATTAGCCTCATTACCATTAGAACCCCATTAATATGAGACTATTGAATTTATTTAAAATCGCCTTTAAGGCCATTGTTCTCAACAAGATCAGAACCCTACTGACCATGTTGGGCATTATCATAGGGGTAGCGGCCGTAATTGCCATGTTGGCCATTGGAGAGGGTTCAAAAGAAAGTATTCGAAGTACCATTTCGAGCATGGGATCGAATATGATTACCGTTAGACCCGGGGAAGATGACAGAGGGCCCGCAAGAGGAAGTGGTGGCGATGTGCAGACACTGACCCTTAATGACTATGAGGTGATTAAAAAGAAAACCACTATGTTAAATTACATTACCCCTGTTGTAAATGGTGGCGGACAAGTAATCAACGGGGCCAACAACTGGCCATCTACCATTTATGGTGTATATCCCGAATACCTGGACATTAAAGTAGTAGGCCTTCAAAGTGGAAGCATGTTTACCGATGCCGAAGTTCAATCAGCTTCGAAGGTTGTTTTATTAGGCCAGACGGTTGTAGATAATATATTCCCTGATGGTGAAGACCCTATTGGTAAACTGGTCCGTTTCAATAGTATACCGTTCAAAGTTATCGGGGTGTTGGAAGAAAAAGGGGAAAATACCTTTGGCCAAGACCAGGATGATGTGGTCATAGCACCTTTTTCCACGGTCCAAAAACGTATTTTGGCCATCGATTATTTAAACCAGATCATGGCATCGGCAACAAGTGAAAACGACGCTCCTCAAGCCGTGACGCAAGTTACCGAAATTTTACGCGCACAACACAAACTTCTGGATAACGAAGATGATGATTTTACGGTACGTTCTATGGAAGAATTGATTTCAACATTCAGTTCTACCAGTGAAATGTTGACCGTACTTTTGGTTGCCGTTGCAGGAATTTCTTTATTGATCGGTGGTATAGGCATCATGAATATCATGTATGTTTCGGTAAAAGAACGTACCAAGGAGATCGGTTTAAGAATGGCTGTAGGTGGCAAAGGTTCCGATATATTGATGCAATTTTTGATAGAAGCAATATTAATTAGTATCACTGGTGGAATTATCGGTGTAACCTTAGGCCTTGGTTCTACAATATTTATTGAGAAATTCTTACATTGGCCAACAAGTGTTGCCTTGTACTCGATTATCATATCATTTGCAGTTTGTGCCATCACAGGAATATTCTTTGGCTGGTACCCTGCAAGAAAAGCAGCTGCTTTGGATCCGATCACGGCATTACGATATGAGTAAATAAGAAAAGATGGAATTGAACCGTAAAAAATACTTATTCCCCGTACTTCATGTTCTGGCATGGTTGATTTTGTTCAGCATGCCCTACTTGCTGTCCCAAGGTCAAAATCAGATTTCACAGGTCGTGACCAGGACACTCATACATACTTGGGTACCTTTATTTTTCTATGCGTTCATTTTCTACGTTAATTACCTCCTTCTAATTAATAAGTTCTTATTTGAGAAAAAGACCATACTTTTCTTTCTTATCAATTTGATCCTGATCGGCACTTTTGTTTGGGCAAACCATGAACTCAAAGGATATCTTACCCAATCATTCGTAATAACCGACAATCCTGAAAACAAACCTCCAAGAAAGATTTTCTGGTATCTTGATTTTTTCGCTTCCCTTGTACCCTTGGCATTTTCAATCGCTTTAAAAACAACCGAAAGATGGTTGAAGACCGAGGCTGAACAAAAAGAAGCAAAGAATGTTAAACTACAGTCCGAGATCCAACATTTAAAGTACCAATTACAACCGCATTTCTTTTTCAATGCACTCAATAATATTTATTCCTTGGTAGATTACCAGCCCGAAACGGCAAAAAAGACCATTCATAGTTTGGGTAAATTAATGCGTTACCTCTTGTATGATACCGAGACCGAAAAGGTCCCCCTACGGAAAGAAATAGATTTCATGACCCAATACATTGAGCTTATGAAGCTCAGATATAGCGATAAGATCAAAATATCGCACGACTTTCCGAATGATTTGCCAAATATTGAGGTTGTACCATTGCTTTTCATCACTTTGGTAGAGAATGCATTTAAACATGGCGTATCCGCAAGCAAATCGTCAGATTTATCATTTGGGCTGAAAGTTGACGGAACCAAATTGACCTTTACGGCATCGAACCCCAATACCCCTAAGAGCACAAGTGACAAAAGTGGTTCCGGAATTGGTCTGGAAAATTTGGAAAAACGATTACAACTACTATATCCCAATAAACATCATTTCGATTATAAGGTTATAGATGGTATCTTTACGGCCATCCTAACCTTAGAAATCTGAAATAGATGAAACCTATACAAATTAGCTGTATTGTTGTAGATGATGAACCCATGGCTTTACAACTGATAGAAGGGTATGTTCTGAAAACCCCCTTTTTGGTCCTTAAAAAAAAATGTGACAGTGCCATAGAAGCTTTAAGCTTTATGGAAAATGAACCAGTTGACCTCGTTTTTCTTGACATACAGATGCCTGATCTTACTGGTATTGGACTTTCTAAATTGATTCCTAAAAGTACCCGGGTCATTTTCACAACCGCTTTTTCAGAATATGCCTTGGAAGGTTATAAGGTAGAAGCTTTGGATTATTTATTGAAACCTTTTGATTATGCCGAATTTTTATCGGCAGCTACAAAAGCCAAAGAATGGTTTTCCTTGATAAAAGCAAAAAAGCAAATGCCCACCATCAGCGAAAAAAAGTTCCTTTTCGTAAAGTCCGATTATAAACAATTGAAGATAAATCTAGATGATGTCCTGTATTTTGAGGGCCTTAAGGACTATATTAAAATATGGCTTAAAAACCAAACTAGGCCCGTATTGACCTTAATGAGCCTAAAAAGTCTACAAGAAGTACTTCCGCCCGATAAATTCATGCGTATTCACCGCTCATTTATCGTTGCGTTAGAAGCTGTGGATGTTATTGAACGAAGTCAGATTATTATCCGGGAACAACGAATAACCGTTTCGGAAAATTACAAACCGGATTTCTTGGCCTATATCTCTAAAAACAGCTTGGATTAATTTTCAACCCTCAAGACTTTTCAATAGAGTAGACCCCTATAATCCCAAATCTTCTTTAATATGCCCAACATTCAGATTTTGCAGTAATGTTACAATGTTAGGGTACATTTTTTCATGATATCCGAAATAACCATATCTAAGTTCCTCAATGGCCTTTTCCTTGGTCCAATCTTCAAATATTATTCTATATGCGGCAATTACCGCCCCTGTTCTATCCGAACCATGCCAACAATGAATCAATACGGGACTTTCTGCTACCTGAATGGCCTTTAAAGCCATGATAATTTGATCCTCGGTAAGTTTACCCGCTTTCAAAGGTAAATTCACCAGCTGTAGTTCGGTGCCATCGGCCTTTCTCCAGTTTTTATCCCACCTTCTAAGATTAATTACGGTTTTAACATCCAAGGCCTCAAGATTTTTAAACCCCTTTTTACTTGGCTGTTCCGATCTATACAATGAATCGTTCAAACGATAAAGGTTTTCAAAATTCCCGGAAGTGATCTTTTGAAACTTTTGCTCTTGTGCAGATAAAGCTAAACCTATAAAGAAAAATATATAGACCAACCACCTCTTACACCCAACCTTTTTAAAATCACCGTACCACATAAAATGTCCTGCTACATTAGTCCGAAATAATTTACGGACAACCGGATGAAAAAATTCATCCAATGATTAAAAATACAAAATCAAAAAGTAGGAATGTGGTCGTTCTACACCTATCCCTACTTTTTAATATTACTGGTAAAAAGTCTTTTACACTTTTAATCCTCAACGATACCCACAACCTCATAGGCCCTGGTACCATCTACTTGTACCCTTTCGTACAAAACGCCATTGGCTTCATATAGCAATTGCCCATCGTACTCAACTTTCTCATACTCATCGGGCAACTCATAAATAATGGTTCCTAGCTCAGGATACACCACTTCATATTCATCACCGATCTGGTCGTAATAAATACCGTCGAAATAGAAATAGTTTCTTCCCGCAAACACGATTGTTCTATAACCATTGGGTAAAAACCCTATTCGTAGACCTACCTTGGGGGCAACAGCTATATATCGCCCATTGTAGGATCTATAAAACCTGTTGTTGGCATAATAATAATTAACGCCCCTTGGGGAAACGACCACCCTCTTATTGGGAATAGACCTTGTTGCGACTACTTTTGCCCTTGGTTTCTTATAAGTTACCTTAGATCTTGGTACTCTTACTACTTTGGTGGTAGTCGTTCTTTTTACTGTGGTTCTTTTTGTTGCGGTTCTTTTCTGCGCATTCACTTCATTCGTAAAAGTCATTGTCAGTAACAAACCTAACATCATTATAACTACTTTTTTCATAATAATGGATTTTTTAATTGTTATCTATATTTTGTCTTTTGATGTTTTTTAAAACAAATGGTTTAGTACCCTACTCCGAATTAACACAATTTTAAAGGATATGGATCACCTAAGAAACAGCTCTAATTGATCTTTCTTTTTTGAAACCATAAATCTGCCAGGCTTAAATTCAAGGTAAGCATATGGTAGTTTTCCTTTACCAATACATTTTGGATCTGTCCTTTTGAGCCATAGCTGTAAGAAAGGTTCAACATAGACCTTAGTCCTGCACCAATAGGCAAACCGATTCCCGCTGTAATGTTATACCCGTCTACTTTCGTTCCATTAATTGCAAGGTATCCATTATCATAATTAAAACCGGCCCTATATCTAATTCGTTGGCCATATTTATAGCTCTTTGGATCTTTAATGTATTCTAGACCAATGGAATAGATATCCTGGTCTTCATAGGTGCCCAGGTTTTCTTCTTGTCCGGTTTCACTCCAATAGTTCTTTTTGTAATCCCCGCTTACGGTCAATGATTCCATGAATTTTGCACTGAAACCTATACCGACTTCCAAAGGCATATCAAAATCATCGGTTGAACTACTATCGTCATCCTCAACGGTAATTTCAGAACCATCCAAATACTTGACCACTGAACGCTTAACATTACCTTCAAGGCTTGTTGGTAATTGTATTGTACTACCAATGGTGATATTATCGGTTATGTCGAACTGCATTCCTAATCCCATTCGAATACCGGAATAATTTGTTTCCTCTACTGTACTTAAAGCACTTTGACTAATTACAAATGATTCTTCTTCCTCTATACTCCCGAATAAAAAGGAAGTACTTAATCCAAACCTTAAGTTATCCAATACCGCGTAACCAATATTTACCCTAAGGTCACTTAGTCCACCAACTCCGGAAACATTACTTTCAAAAGTTTCGTTAGAACCTTCGATGTTCGTTTCGAGTCCAACCAAATAGTAACCAACATCGCTATAGGGCACCATGGAAATACCTACCCCCAATCCTTTGGCTACACGGAATGCAACTGCCAAATTGGAAAAGTTGAAGGTGGTTTTCGATTCGTCTTCAGTTGAATTACTGTAACTATTATACTCCCCTTTTAAACCTATATCATAGTAAAAGGAGTTTTGTGGTATCAATGCGTAATTGGCGGCATTCAGGTTATTGATCTGTGAATCTGTCTTTATACCTATCCCGGTAAACCCTAAACCATTGGTAAAACCAATACTTGTTTGATTAATGACCCCTAACCCATATAAAGAATAAGGAGAGCTGGTTAACCCTTCGGATTGGGCCGAGATGGAATTTAATGCCAAAAGGATGACAACGATTGTAATAAGTTTGGTTTTATTCATTTTCATCATAAATGGCATATATTAGTTCTAGTTGTGTACCTTCATTCTCATAATCCGCATCCAGTACAAACCGGTCTAAGGTAGAATTGTAATTCGAAGGCAGTAAGATCAAAGCATCGGACGATTCCTCATCGGTTTCCAATAAATCTTCCAAATAACTACTTAATGACACTTCGTAATAGATATCGTTGAATTCTTCATTGTTCCTATTTAAAATAGCATATAACCCAAGGTCTCCCAACAGGTCATTGTTTTGGTCAACAACGTAAACCGAAAGGGTATCCCTCAAAATCAAATTATCATTATAAGAACTTTCTTTAGGCTTTATTCTTAAAGTAGCACCAAGTAAAGTCCCCTGGCCCTCGATATCACCTACAGATTTTAAATAGGGAAACTCTATACGTGTGGTAACACCCATACCTGACTGCACAAAACTTTGGTCCTCCGAATCCTCACTATAGAGATTCACCTCATTATCTGTTAATACCGATAGATATTCATTGGGTCCATCGGCAGATATCTGATTAAAAAAAGGAATGGGGGAACTACTGGTGTTAATCGTAAAATCGGTATAATACTCTTCTACATCGGTTTCACCCGAAATACTGTAGTAAAGACGCATATCGGAGGATAGTGAAAAACCGAGAATCGTACCGTTAATACTATCATCGGGTCGTATGGTCAACCCATGAAAATAGTTAACGAACTCATCGTAATCGGTCAAGGTTTGATCCTGGAGCTTATCGAATAATTCCGAACCAAAAGCATCACTTAACCTTACCGCTAAGGAATCTTTTTCCAAAGGCCTGGGAACAAAGGTCAATGAACCAAGATCTTCCTCATCGAAACCAATGATGCTCGAATTATAGAAATCCGAATCGTCAGCAGGTTGAAGTTCCTCTATCAAGGGTTTTATATGTACGGTATTCTGTACCAAGGTATCGTTGTAATAGTAATTGTCGTACCTAAGTATAAAAACGATACTATCGTATACCGCATCCTCATCAATACTATAGGAAGACGGCACCATTTCAATGAAACTTGAACTTTTCATGTTTCCGAAAATCGGGTCATTGTATTTACCTACCAACATTCGAGAACCTTGAGAGGTAATTATACTGTCGAACTTCATGGTAGACAATCTGGTGGTTAGGGTATCTAATTGTAGTACACGTATATTGCTTTCGGTAAAGGTTTCACTTACAACAAAATCGGAATCGTTCAACATATCATCGCTACACGAAACGCATAACACGAGACAACAAACTATACCAAGTATATTCTTCATAAAAATTTGATTTGACCATAAAAGTATATGCTATGTATATAGTCGGAAACCACAATAGACGAAACCCGATAGTTACAAGACGAACTAGGCGATTTTACCTATTAACCATGGGACCAAATTGGTAGATGAAATTACAGGTTTCATATGTTAAATAGCCAACTTCATCTATTTCAGTTTCAAGCCTAACAGTCGTAGGTTAGTTTTGAATAAAATTTAAAATGAAGCCAAAGGCAAAACAAAAAGACATTATGAAAGAATTACTACAATACCACTTTAAACATATAGCCATAATGGGCGTTGTACTTTTTACATTATCGAGTTGTTCTAGTGATGACGATGAATATGAAGGTAACTGGATAGAAAGATCGGTTTTTGATGGCAGCGCCCGAAGTGGTGTATCCGGTTTTACTATCGGTAATATAGGCTATATGGGAACCGGATATGACGGTGATGATTACCTTACCTCTTTTTGGGCCTATGATATGGATGGTGATTATTGGTCTCAAAAAGCCGATTTCCCCGGAAGCGCCAGAAATGCCGGTGTAGGTTTTCAAATAAACGGAACTGGATATATTGGTTCGGGCTATGACGGATTGGATGAACTTGATGATTTTTATGCTTACGACCCAAGTTCGAACACATGGACACAGATCGCCTCTACCCCTGCAAGCCCAAGACGAAGTGCGATAGCCTTTGGAATTAACGGTTATGGATATTTCGGAACCGGTTACGATGGCGACAACGACCGTAAGGATTTTTGGAAATATGACCCTAGCACCGACACATGGTCCGAAATGGTAGGTTTTGGCGGGGACAAGAGAAGGTCTGCCACAACTTTTATCTTAAATGACCTTGTTTATCTTGGAACAGGGGTTTCCAATGGTTCATACCCTGATGATTTTTGGGTATTTGACCCTAGTACTGAAACATGGACCGAGAAATTGCCATTGGATGAAGAAGATGATTATAGTATTGCAAGAAGTAATGCCGTAGGGTTCACGATCAATGGATATGGCTATATCGCCTGTGGTACTTCAGGAGGTACTTTGACCTCTGTTTGGCAATACGACCCAAGTGATGATACTTGGGATGATAGGACAAGTTTGGAGGGCACCTCTAGACAAGACCCAATAGCCTTTTCCAATGGATCACGGGCAGTTGTAGGCCTTGGTCGTACCAGTAGCCTTTATTTAGACGACATATATGAGTTATTTCCGTTTGATGAATATGACGATGAAGATTAAGTTAATAATTGATTGTTGAATTAGTTGAGTAATGGGGCGGTATTTTTCATAAGTACCGCCCCATTTAATAAATGTACATAGATGAAAATATCACTGAAAAAAATATTGATTCTAGTTGGTCTTGGTGTCTTAATTCTAGGCGGCCTTTACTACTTCTACAATGGTAACCAGAATAAACCCTTGCATTCAGAGGTTTTCAAAGTTGGAAACGGATTTGGTTATCGTATATTAGACCACAAAAGGATCTTGATCCAACAAGGAAGTATTCCGGCAATACAAGGAAGTCAAGTCTTCACCTCGGCAGAAGACGCCAAAAAAACGGCCGATTTGGTTATCGATAAATTATTGAACGGCGAAGATCCTAGATTATCGGTTTCAGATATTAAGGGATTACATATTGATATCCCTTCTGACAAAATAAAAAATGAATGATCCTTTATAAAAAGAACATACCACAAATATTGGTTCACCTATTTTTATGGTGCGCCCTTTATGGTCTGCTTTTATATCCCTTCTTTTCACTCTCACAACCCGTACCCGGAGGTATGTGGTTAAAAATGATTACAGCAACATTACTGTTCTATTTAAATTATTTCATTCTAGTGCCCCAACTTCTGTTAAACGGAAGAAAAATAATATATCTTGTAGTTTCCATAGCGCTTATTGGCATAATTTCCTATGTAATGCATAAGTTCTTCCGTCCTCCGGAAATGAACCAATTCGCCAATCCCCTTCATCGTATGGAACCTCATCAAAATGACCTTCTGGCTTTTCGTTTTCCCTTGATACCCGTTGTAAATTTCGGTGTTCCTTTTTTATTCTCAACAATGTTAAGGGTTTATGTTGGCTGGCAAAAAAATGAAAGCCTAAGAAAATCAATAGAAAAAGAAAAGGTAGAGTCAGAACTGCAATTTTTCAAGGCGCAATTGAATCCACATTTTCTGTTCAATTCCCTCAATACGATCTATTCCTTGTCGGTAAAAAAATCGAACGACACTTCTGAGGCTATAATCAACCTATCGGAATTAATGCGTTATATGCTGTATGAGGCCGATAAGGGCAACGTACCGATCAGCAAGGAAATTGAATACATCAGAAGCTATGTAGCCTTACAGCGCCTACGACTTGCCAATAGTGAAAATGTACACCTGAAAGTTTCAGGTGACGACAGCAACATAAAAATACCGCCCCTCCTCTTTATTTCCTTTATCGAAAACGCCTTTAAATATGGCACGGATTATAATGGAAAAACAATGATCAAAATAAACTTTTTGATTCAAGATAAGTCTATACACTTTAATATTGTGAACAGTATAGGCAACCAAAAGCCAAAAACGAAAAGTAGTGGTCTGGGTCTCGAAAATGTAAAGAACAGACTTAAATACCTCTACCCCAATTCACATGAATTACGAATAGCCGATGATGGGGAAATCTATGAAGTTGATCTAATAATAAATCTCTGAAACCATGAACTGTATAATTATCGATGACGAGCCTTTGGCAATTGAAGTATTGTCCGGCTATTGCAAAAAATTAGGCTTCCTTGAGGAGGTTGGTAGTTATACCAATCCTTTGGATGCCATTTCGGTTATTAAAGAAAAACAGGTGGATCTTATTTTCTGTGATATAGAAATGCCACAGATAAGCGGACTCGAATTCATTAGCGCTTTGGAAAATCGCCCTTATTTCATTTTTACGACAGCCTATTCTCAATATGCTGTTGAAGGTTTTGAGTTGAATGCCACGGATTATCTGGTAAAACCCATTCCGTACCACCGGTTCATAAAAGCCGTATCCAGGGTAAAGGAGCTTATGTCCCTAAAAGAACAACCGATCATGGCCAATGTTTTTCCTTCTAACGGGGAAACTACCGAAAACCAAAAATTCATTTTCGTGAAATCAGAACATGAAAGTGTAAAGATCAACCTTGATGACATTCAATACATCCAAGGTCTAAAGGATTATCTCAAAATACATATCGTAGACTCCAACAAGACTATTTTGACCCTGTTAAGTTTTAAAGAACTGATGGATAAACTACCCCCGAACCAATTTATCCGCGTTCATAAATCATTTGTGGTCAATGTGAATTTCATACGTACAGTTCAACGTAATCGCATCGTAATCGACGATATACGCATACCTATCGGTGATAGCCATAAAGCGCAGTTCTTTTCTAGTTTGGGTATCTAAAAAGGCTCAGAGATCCATAGGTTTCATTCCTATGGGATCGGATAAAATACTGTTTAAATTAACTCAAATTGGGTTTTAAGGTATTCGTGAATTTAACACGATTGTCTATTTAACCTGAAGATTCCTTGTTTCCCGGCCGGGATGGCTTTATTGCTTATCACATTACCGCTTATTCCTCCTTTTTTTATTTTGGATCTTATCACCCCGTTTTTGTGGTTTTTTGTACTTCTTTTTTAATTTTCGTTCATAGCTTTTTACCCCTCCTTTTTCTTTACTGTTCTTGGCCGATTTCTTATGAAAGGCAGCCCCACTTTCAATACCGGGATCCTTATCGGTCCCGTCTTCTGGACTTATCGGTTTTATTTCTTCCTCAGGGGTAAGTTGGGTACTTACCTCCACTTCCTTTGGTAATTCAATGAACGGTATTTTGTATTTCATCAAACTCTCAATCGCATCCTTTAGGGGTTCTTCCTTTTCATTATAGAGAAGAATGGACCTCCCTTGTTCCCCGGCCCTTCCTGTTCTCCCTATTCTGTGGATATAATTTTCAGGATAAAATGGCGTATCAAAACTGATTACGGTACTTATCTTTTCTATATCGATTCCACGGGCGATTACATCGGTCGCTATCAGGATCCTGCTCGTTCCTTTTTCGAATTTTTCTATTGATTTGGAACGATGGTTTTGTTCCTTGCTTGCATGGATAACCGAAACTTCCGATTCAAAATCCAGTACTTCAAATAGTCTATCGGCAATTATCTTGGTCGCAACGAAAATCAATACTTTACTGTATTCATCTTTATCTTGTAATAGATGGTTTAGTAAATTCGCCTTGGTATAAAAATTAGGCACGGCATAGGCCTCCTGACTAATAGTCTTCAAAGGGGTACCACTGACAGCTATGGTTTTCTTATTTGGGTTAACCAAAAAATCGTTCATCAATTCATCAACATAGGTCGTCATCGTAGCAGAGAATAATATGTTCTGACGTTTTTTCGGTAAGTATTCAAAAATGTTCTTTAACTGGGTTTTATAACCAAAATCCAACATAATATCTACCTCATCAATAACAAGTTTTTTTATTGATTTTAATCTTAAGACATTGGAAAGGGCAAGATCGTACAACCTTCTGGGAGTACCGACAACGATATCCTGTCCTTCGGCAACAGCTCTTTTTTGGCGGTTAATATTATTACTGCCACCATAAACCCCTACTACCCTAACACTCATGTAAACCGACAATTCCTCTATTTGTTCAACTATTTGAATGACCAGCTCCCTTGTAGGCGCTAAAATCAATACCCTAGGGTGAGTTTGATCGGAAAAATTCAAATCCTTTAAAATCGGTAGTAAGTAGGCCATTGTTTTCCCGGTTCCGGTCTGTGCGATTCCCACAAAATCGGAGCCACCCAAAATAGTGCTATAGGACGCCTCCTGAATGGGTGTTGGCTCCTCAAACCCTAAATCGGCCAAGGCCTTTTTTAATTGTTTTTTGATTTTATAATCTTCGAAATTGTCCATTTTGTAAAGTAATCAAGAAAAATCGTACTAAAGGTGTTTTTGCACGAAATAAACGTAAAAGTCTCATTTTGGGGGCAATAAATTCGAAAAACCGAAAAATTTGACCCAACAGCACTTTCGAGGATTTTGACCAAACCCCAATGTTCAATTTTAGGATTTATTTGAATAAAGGGGATTATGGTTTATCCATATAAATTTTCACCCAATCCTGTAGAGCCTTTCCATGAACGTTCTTAGCAAGGACAACCCCCTTTTCATCCAGGATAAAATTGGCCGGTATGGTATTAATACGTATTCTTTTTAAGAAAGGGGTTTCATCACCTTTTAAATCCGATGCCTGTAACCAAAGTTCTGCACCGTCACGTTCTACGGCACGTTTCCATCCTGACTCGTTACTCTCCAATCCGTAGGCGATAATCTGCAATCCCTTGTCATGGTATTGGTTCCAAATAGGGACCAAAACCTCGCGATTTTCCAATCTACAGGGAGCACACCAAGATGCCCATAAGTCTACAATCGTAAGTTTGTGGCCCAATTGGTCTTTGAGTAAAAGTGTATCCTTTGTTATCATGGGTAACTGTAAATCTGGAAATTCATCCCCAACCAGTACGGGTAAATTGGAGGGTTCACTTTGTTTACAAAGTTGTTCTACCCACGGGTGTCCGGGTTGTTCTTTTTTCCATTTTTCGCATTGGC
Source organism: Maribacter sp. TH_r10 (assembly GCF_033101095.1). Taxonomy (NCBI): domain Bacteria; kingdom Pseudomonadati; phylum Bacteroidota; class Flavobacteriia; order Flavobacteriales; family Flavobacteriaceae; genus Maribacter; species Maribacter sp. TH_r10. The sequence goes on from NZ_JAWMPY010000004.1 coordinate 103,102, forward strand.
CCACCAAGAATTCAGGTACACGTTCATAATCATCTTCGGGGCTCACCAAACGTAACGCTACCAATGCGGGAATAAGATCCCTTGCACTATCGGCGTACTTCATCAGTTCTTTCCTATATTGTAAAACAGCATGTTCTTTATCCATCAATTGTTTCCCATCCTCTACATGCCATTGCTTTCCTTCCAGATAGGTCTTATAAGCCTTTAGGTTTACATCCCTAAGTCTTATCAGAGCCCTATTGATTTCTGAAGGGTTTTCAATTGCAAAACTCTTCTGGAATTCATCAAAGCTGGCCGTGATTTTAAGAGGTTCTCCCGATTGCCATAATACAGGCATGAAGTTTGACCTGGTAGGGTCATCGGTATTTAAATAATTAGGAAACTTCCCGGGTTGTTGTATGGCCATTTCCAACAATACGGGCTCTTCATCTTCTGGCAAGTTCTCAAATTCAAATGTACCATCAGGATTTACCACTGCCGAATCTATGACCTTACCAAAATAGGAAGCAGCGACCTCCCGTAGGTTATCTGGTCGAATAAGATAAATATTCGCGTCCCCTTCTGGAACGCCTTCCAATTTCCCTGATATATACGATGGGGAATTACAAGCCATTAAAGTAAAGGCCAAGATTATAAGGCCAGCAATGTTTTTAATAGGGTCGGTTCTCATTTTTTGTTCGATTAACACCCACAAAGGTATAAGGTTACGACTCCCCTTTTGGTAATTAAATTAACAAATTATAGAAATTTAAAAAGATGGGACTTGGACATAACCTCTATTTTCTTCCACCGAAAATACAATATACCGAACAATGAAACAATTAGCACATAACCAACCAAAACCTAATTTAGAACGATTCTCCAGATGCCCTTTTTATCAATCAAAAATATTGTCTTTGATAGCACTGGATCCATTCCAAGGCCTAAAATAGATCAATCCGCCTGTTTGCCCCATGATAGCGAATAGATCGTCGATATCATCTGGGGTGTATTGGGATTTATGACAACTTGATGCTTCCTTTCCCAATTTCAAATTTTGTGCATCAAAAGGTATTCTATAAGTAAGAAATCTCTTTTGTGTAGTTTTCAGATTATCATTCATCCACTTGACCAAATCCGTTTTCAAATATAGCCCCTTGTTCACAGCCTCATTGGGAAAGCCATAATAAAGGAGTTGTTGCAAGGACTCGGATGCTTCCCGCTGAAAAACTTCGGTAACGATATTACTGACAATACGATGGTCTGGATGTCCATATTGCCCTCCGGGTCCAAAGGTAATTACAACATCGGGCTGGTATTTCGTGAACAAGCTATCGATTTTGTCATCCAACGTATAGATGTTTTCCTTTAGTGCTAAATCGCCATCCATATAATTCAAAAAAATCGGGGGATCAATGCCCAAGGTTTTTGTGACGCACAATGCCTCTTTTGATCGCACCTTAGCCAGTGCATCCCCGGCAGGGATATTGGCATGTGGGGTTACTCCTTTAGAACCGTCTGTTACAATGACCGAGTGGATAGTTACATCTTCGTTGGCATATTTTGACAGAATGGGAGAAATAACGATCTCGTCATCCGGATGGGCAAATATGACCATTAAGGACTTATCCTTATTACTTGCCAACCCGATCTCCTGTTCTGTGCCGTTTTGCTCCTTGCAGGAAAACAACAAAAGAATAGCAGTAAAAATTAATAAAGGCTTTTTCAATTTATCGATTTTTGATTGCGTTATTTTCACTAATAACCTTAGGTTCAATAGGAATCTGAACGTATTCATGGTTGGTTTTTACGCAAAGACCAAGTTAACACATAAAGTTGAAAATAGTGTTCCGGAACAAGGGTTTTTCCCGAGGAAAATCATGAGTGGCGAACGATACAGGAGGTGGTATATAAGGGATGATTTACAAAAATCAATCATTTATAATTATTTCTGAAAAGGCTTTCCATTTTTCCTGATTCCCGTTTATTTCATAAGATTTGGATTTTTTAAATAGGGTAGTGACCCCACCGACCATTGCCCCTACAGTTCCTCCAAAAAGAGTCCCAATCGCTGCACCTTCTCCGGCGTTATATGCAAATAATGCGGCATCTGGATCTGCGGTAGCCGCACCTACGATTGCCATTGCCCCTGCACCGACCGATGCCCCAATAAGCATATTGTTCCCTCCTGAACGTTTCGTCTTAATAGACCCGATATTACTGACCGGAATTTCCACAGGTTCCCCGTTCCGGCTCAATATTAGGGATGTTTTCAACATAGAAAGCATTTTCCCTTTTCCTATCTTTTTGCCTTGCATATCAAATACCCGCAGATAAATATTTGTGGTTTCCGAAGCACTTTGTGCATATGTATGACTACTTAAAACCAACATAATGACAAAAATCAGATTTTTCATAATGTGCAATTTAAATTTAGGGTATGACGTATTACGTACAATGCCAACCTATCAAACATATGGGGGAAGAATGTGCTTTACTTTTGAATGCCACAAAAAAGAACATGTACTTAAATATAACCAATTATTCCCTATACCCCTTCACAAACCATACAGTTTAACAAAAGAGCGAAAGGCTTTCAAAGGATGGGTAACTAGGCCCGAAATCGTATGGGAAAATTATAGGGTAGCGTTTTCTTTCAGCGTTACCCTTTTATTGGAAGCATCGAGTTCTATTTCGATACCCACGGGCAATGTGCATAAATTATTGTCGTGACCAAATGGAAAATCATATAAAATAGGAATGTTCAAGTCTAACAACCGATCTTTCAATGTCTCTATCAAGCTCAGAGAAACATCGCCCTCCCCTGGATTACAATCGGCAAATTCACCCAAAATGATACCACTCGCCTTTTTAAGGTTATTCGCTTGCCGAAGTTGGGTCAACATTCTATCGACCTTGCGTGGTTTTTCACCAACATCCTCAATAAAAACTATTTTATCCTTAAAGTCGTTATCATAACCCGTTCCGGCCAAGGCAGCCAACAAACTAAGGTTACCGCCGATCAATTTTCCGGTTGACTTCCCTTCGGCAAGGGTTACCGTTTTTTCGGTACCATCAATACTATGGCCCGCCCCTCCATCGAATACGATCGCATTGACATGTTCTTTATTAAAATCGGTAAAATCCCAGGCGCCGATAGGGCCATGAAGACCAACCAGTCCAGTTTTACGGTATATGGCGTTCAATAAGGCCGTAATATCACTGAAACCGATCAAGATTTTCGGGTTTTCCTTAACCAAGCCATAATCGATAAGAGGTAACAACCTATTGCAACCATCACCTCCCCGAACACACCAAATGGCCTTTGTGTCTGTATCCCGAAAGGCATTGTGCAGGTCTGCAAGCCTTTGTGCATCGGTCCCGGCCATATAGCCTCTTTTGGCCCTTACATTTTTCGCAAGTTTTACTTGAAGCCCTAAAGCCTCAAGATTCTTTACTGATAATTCTATCTTTTCGTCATTCACCGGACCTCCTGGGGCGATTAAGGTTACGGTATCGCCTTTAGTAAGTCTTTCAGGTTTGATCCTTTTCTCTTTTCTATCTGTATTTGTTGTATTGGCTTTAAGATTGGAAGTGGCAAAAATGGCCGTTGTGCCTATTGCCATGCTTTTGATAAAGGGTCTTCTTTTCATGAGGATATATTTTGAAACCGGTTAACCTAAAAATTGATTCAAGTAAACAAAAAAATATGGATTTACCATAATGAACTGGACTAAGGTTTTTATAGGAAGGTTTGTTGTACTATCTTTTTTTGCGTGATATTATGAAATATTCTTTGCCGCCGGTTTTCAGGTCTCTGTTCCCAGTTCTTTCAAAATGTTTTTGATTCAATTCCAAATCGCGTAATTCAGACCAAAGCAATAAGTCCCGCTTAAGTTCTCGCCCCATTCGTATATTATATTTCTGATATACCTCACTATTAAAATCAAGAAGCATTTCCAGTATTCCTTTACATTTACTTGAGGTTTTATGCTTAGTATATGAAGTATCTAGTTTAATATATTTATCAAAGAAATCAAGTATTCTATAATCCATTACTTCTTTCTCAATTTTTTCTTTTTTCTCGATAGCCTTAATAGTACTATCCAAAAATTCCATTTTTAATTGGGGTAAATTATGGTTCACTGGTTTTGAAATAACTGTGAATAACGGAGCCCATTTAGAGTCCATAATTGAAATCAAATCAATCCGTATTAAAAAAATATTTACTGGTTCTTTTGAATTGTTGTTAAGCCAGCTTATAGCTAGTTCATGTTCAGGTCTGATACTTCTTACTATCCAAATTATTGTTCGTGATTCAAAAATTGAGGCATAAGTTACAAGTTTCCCAAGATGAGAATGGTCTGTTTTCTCTAATTGATTTTCTATTATTACGACCTCCCCTGTTTCTTTATTTCTTGCCAAAATATCAACTCTTAATCTTGAATTATTACTGGCTTCTCTTTTTAGAAATTCAAGCGGAATCCCAATAGTTTTGGACAAAAGCTCTAAGTTTTGTTTTTTAGCCAACCATTCTGAAAAATCCGTCGCTTCATTTTTCCAGTATTCCCTTAGCTTGTGATATTTTATTCTAGAAAGTGACATATTTTATATGGTTTTACAATATGCAGTCAAATTATTAAACATAACAACAAGTTACTACAATTCCCTTTTAGAAGGAATCCGTTCTTAAAATTTTCGACTCCGAAAACCCATAAAAAACAACCCGCTTCCTTTCTTTTCTTAGCAGGCCCCAATTTTCCACGGCAACAATTTGTTGTATTGCGTCAATCGAAACCAGTATATCAGGGGATATTTGTAGTAAGAAAATCGAGTATTAACCTTTAAAAATTATCATATGAAAGACAATGGAAATACATTATTGGGCGTCTTGGCCGGAACAGCAATAGGAGCCGCATTAGGAATTCTTTTTGCTCCCGACAAAGGCTCGGTAACACGAAAAAGAATAGCGGAACAAGCGGAAGCCACAAGAGATTCTATCGCGGAATCTACCATGGATCTTAGGGATAAGGCAGCCATCACGGTGGCCTCTAAACGCGAGACCCTAGATCACCAATTGGAAAACATCGTCTCAGACGTAAGCCATAAGACCGAGGATGTCATTACCACCTTGGAAAAAAAATTGGCAGACCTTAAAACAAAGAACAAAAAATTACAGAAAACATCGTAATGGGTATTATCGAAGCATTGGACAACACCAGTACTGCCGCCGTGGATAAAGGAGAGGCCTATATAAAGACCACTAAGAAATACTACGAACTTAAAGTATTTCAGCAACTGGCGCTTCTTTCGGTTACAGGGTGCAAATTGGCCGTCTATTTTGGCCTTTGCATCTTGGGCCTCATCTTCTTGGCGGTTGCAGGCGCATCGGCGATCGGTGATTATTTTGATAACGCAGCCTTAGGATACCTCGTAGTCTCCGTATTGTTCTTTGCCCTAATCGGTATAATTTACTTGGTAAGGAAACGAATTGAAAAATTGATAATCGTTAAACTCTCAGAAAACTTTTTTGACTAATGGACAAAAGACCCTACAACTCCTTAAAGGAAATTAAATTGAAACTCCATACTTTGAATCTAGAGCGAAAAATACAAATGGAAGAGTTGAAACTGACCAAACATCAGATCAAAGAAGACCTGCAACCGATCAATTGGATCGCGACCCTCTTCAAGGGGGTGAAAAAATACGGAGCCCTAATACTCCTGAAAAAGATGTTGCGCTGAATATAGATTACCAATTGCCGGAATGCCCATGAATATGGGATATTGTCATCCGATTATTAAAAAAAATACATCATAATAAAACAAACAAATACAACCCATGAATTTAAAAATAGGTGAAGCCTGGAAAAAAATGATCGACCGTATTGAAGGATGGGTAGACCAATTGATAATTAATCTACCGAATATCATCATCGCGATCATGGTGTTCATTATGGCCATAATCCTATCTAAATATATTAGCAAACTAACGCTCAAATTATTGGGCAAAAGCAAATTACAACCTTCTATGAGGCAGGTTATATCGAGGTTGGTTTCGGTATTCGTAATTTTATTGGGGCTGTTTTTGATTTTGGGAATCCTGGATCTGAGCAAAACCTTGAACACCATCCTTACCGGTGCCGGAGTGGCCGGGTTAGCAGTGGGACTAGCTTTACAAGGTGCTTTGGCAAACACCTATTCCGGAATCGTCTTATCCTATATAAAACACTTGAAATTCGGGGATTGGATACAAACCAACAACTACTCTGGTGAAATCGTGGATATTGACCTTCGCTCGGTGACCATTAAGGAAATCGATAACAATCTGGTCTATATTCCCAATAAATTGGTATTGGAAAACCCCATTAAGAACTTTTCCTCCACCGCACAATCCAGGGTTATACTAGAGTGTGGTGTGGGCTATTCCTCAGACCTTGAATTTGTTCGGGAACTTGTTATCAAAACAATAGTTGAAAATTTTGAGGCGGTTGAGACCACGAATGAGGTTATTTTCCTGTATACCGGATTTGGTGACAGTTCCATCAACTTTCAAACACGGTTTTGGATCAATTCCACCTCCGGACTTGAAGTCCTTAAGGCGAAGACTAATGCCATTATCGCAATTAAGAAGGCTTTTGATGCCAACGATATAAACATACCTTTCCCCATTCGCACTTTGGATTTCCCTAAACCTATTGAAATCACGGCCGAATAAAGGGTTAAAATCCTTCATTTCTTCTTTCTTCCTGGATAACGGAACAAGAAGAAGTTAATTGAAAAAGAATCTTAATACTATAGTCACATTACCAGAACAAGACTATAACAATGGCAAACCAAAGATGTTACATAGGACCCATCTCAAAAAATACCTTGATAATCTAAAAAAACAAAATATGAGTACTTACACAGAAACTATTTCAGAAAAACTGAACGATCTTTTAGAAAAATTAAACGATGCCGAAAAAGGATATAAAAAAGCGGCAGAAAACACGAACCATCCATTGCTTAAACCTTATTTTCAAAAAAGGAGTAAAGAGCGCCATGATTTTGGCCTTACCTTAAAATCAGAAATAGAGCAATTCGGGGAAGATGCCGAAAATAGCGGAAGTATCACCGGAGCCATACACCGGGCGTGGATGGACACTAAGGCCTTCTTTTCTACAGACGATGCCGAAGCCATGCTAGAAGAATCGATACGTGGCGAAAAAGCGGCTGTATCCGATTACAAGGAAGTTTTGGAAGACACCAGCTTACCGCCTACCACGGCCATATTGCTTAGAAAACAATTGAGTCAGATCATCTTTGACCTGAACAATATTAAAACCTTGGAGGATTTAAGTTAAGATTCCCCCGCGAATAAAGAAAAAGGATGCCTGTTGGCATCCTTTTTTTATGCAAAACATCCACCCAAGCCATCCTTTTCACCTTTTTGAACTGTATCTGGTGTTTTGATATTACGTTTATTACCTTATAATTGCGGAAAATATTATATTTTTTATTTCTTTACGGGTATTCGAGGTCAAAAGCCCCCTATTGATCAGAAACCGGAAATTGCAACAAATAAAGCTCGGAGCATTATGGAAATTGAAATGAAATATCGTTGAGCTATGACACTGAATATAAAATTCGACTACCATACGATCTGTAAGACCATTCTAAAAGAGCAATTGGATAAATTGGGCGTAGCATATACCATACATTCCTTAGGTGAGATAAAGTTCAGCGACAACCTTAGCGCCGACCATAAAAACGAACTTCGGAAGGCTTTGGAAAAATACGGTATTGAAATATTGGACAACCCCCAAAATGTCCTAGTACAACGAATCAAAGACGCCATCACCACGTTGGTAAACGATAGTGACAAGGCTGGAAAATATAACATATCTACCTATTTATCAGAGACCTTGAACTATTCTTACGCACACTTATCCTCCGTTTTTTCGGAGGTAACCCATTCCTCGATTGAGAATTTCATCATCCTTAAAAAAATCGATGTGGTAAAGCATTTGATTATGGATAAAAACCTTACCTTGACCGAAATTGCGCATAGGTTAAATTACAGCAGTGTAGCCCATCTGTCCGCACAATTCAAAAAAACAACTGGTCTAACCCCTTCATCTTTTCAGAGAATAATAAAAAAACGGAAAGAAAAGGGAATTACACCATAATCATGCATTGCTAAAATGGCGTTGAATAAAATGAACATAGTGTTGGCCGATGACGATGCCGATGACAGAATGCTTTTTGAAGAGGCTATTAACGAAATAGAAATAAAGACCGAACTTTCCCTTTTTCCCGATGGAAAACAATTGATGGATTATCTTGGCCATCCAAGTACCAAACTTCCTGAGATCATTTTTTTAGATTTGAACATGCCGGTTAAAAACGGTATGCAGTGTTTACAGGAAATTCGCCAGCACAAAGCACTTTCACACCTTTGCGTTGCTATTTACTCAACCTCATCCTCAGAACAGGATATTGAGGAAACTTTTATAAATGGTGCCAATATTTATATCAATAAGCCGAATAGTTTCGGGGCATTGAAAAAAGCCGTGGACAAAGTACTACGATTAAATTGGCAATACCATACTTCTGCCTTGAACAGGGATAATTTTCTACTTCGCCTATAAACCTTATCCTTAATTATAGAATCACATTAATTTTTAACGCTAAAGATTAAATCCTTACCCCGATTGCTTTTGATGAAAGACAATGTTTACCAGAAGCCCCTAACATTACGTAACTTAGCAGTTAAGGTATCGAATCATTAAAAATACATCAAGGTTTGGGCAAGTCATCCAAAGTTTTCATTGCACTCTTAATTTTTTCCGTGGCCATTCTTACGTTCATCGGGAGCACTACGTATCGCCAAATAATTCAATTGGGGGAATCTTCCGAAATGGTAGCCCGCACCCTTGATCTTGAGAATGAGATAAACACCTTGTTCTCCCAATACACGGCAATGCAGTCCATGGCATACGAGACCAACCTTCGTAAAACCCCTCTTGCCGAAGGTTATCTTGACAATCAAAAAGACAGTATTGCGAACACTTTTGAGCGATTGACCGAATTAACTTCCGCAAGCCCGATCAACCAACAAAACCTTCAAAAGGTAAAAGTGATCCAAACAGAACTGTACGACCTTCTTCCTAAAATAACATACTCCCCGGACAACCTCAGCATAAAAAGTTCACTCGTGAACGATTTTAGTAAAAGGATGAATGAACTGAGAAAGGTTAAAATGATGATGTTGAATGAAGAAGAACTCTTATTGAAAAAACATAAGGAAACATACGAATCAAATGCCTTCCTTACCCCTTTAATGTCTCTTTTATTAGGGATTTTCGCCCTATGCATCTTTTTAATCGCGTTTTGGCGACTAAACAATGAACGTAAAGAAACCCAAAGAACACAGAATTTTTTGGAGAGTATTTTGGAGACTTCAAAAAATGTCATCAGTTATTTTGAGCCTGTTCGTGATCAATCGGGCAAGATCATTGATTTTAATATGGCCTATCACCATAAGAACATAAAAGATGTGTTAGAGAAATCAACACGCCCAAGAGATACCGAATTGTTATCAAAAGCTTTCCCCCAACATTTTGAAAATGGTGTTTTTGAGCATTTTGTTACATGTATAGAAAAAGACGAGAACCAAAATTTTGAAAAACAGTACGATTTTGGGGATAAAAGGTTTTGGTACGATACCACTACAACAAAACTGAACAAGGGTATATTGATCACCTCACGCGATACCACAGCGGAAAAGATCGCTCTGGACAACCTATCCATTTCAAAAAAACTTCTAGAAAAACGAAACCTTGAGTTAATGGAGAATCGTGCCTTTTTGGGTAACATCTTAAAAAGTATATCCAATGTGGTGATGCACTTAAAATCTGTACGTGATGACAAAGGGGCCATCATAGATTTTGAGCTTTTGTTCGTAAATGATGCCATTAACAATGTTACAGGGGACATTCCTGTTGAAATAAAACATAAGAAGGCTTCGGAAATATTCCCCACTATCTTCAAGAACAAGGTCTTTGAAAATCTGGTCACCTGTATCGAGAAAGGGGAACAGGTAGATTATGAGACCCATTTTGAAAAAGACGGAACGACCAAGTGGTTCCAGGCAACAGCAAGGAAGTTGAATGATGGGGTTACCGTAACTACCCGGGACATTACAGAAGAAAAATCCAAATCGGAACGACTACAGTTTTTGAACGATCAACTATCCGTTCAGAACTCCATATTCAAAGATGCGGAAGGTGTTGCGGACATCGGTAGTTATGTCTGGTATCTAGACACGGGAGAAGCGTTAATTTCCGATAATTTTTATCGTATTCTTGGCCACGAACCCGATTCGTTCAAAGTTACTTTTAAAGGGTATCGAGATTTTGTTCATCCCGATGACCTGGAAGCTTATGATCGGTTAGGTTCGGAAACCACCGAAAAAGGATCTTCCAATGTGCATTCGTACAGGATCATCGCCAAAGATGGCAAGGTTAAGCATTTGTCATTGAACGGAAGAAGTACCCAGCGAATGGGAAGACCGGTATCGCTCGGTGTAGTCCAGGATGTTACCCAGAATATTTTGGCCGAACAGGAATTAAGGAACAAAAACGAGGCATTGGAACGGTCCAATGCAGAATTACAATCGTTCAACCGAGTGGCCAGCCATGACCTTCAAGAACCCATGCGTAAAATACAATTGTTCGTTTCACGCATTTCAGAAGCTGAACAAGACCGCCTCTCGGAAAAAGGAAAGATCTATTTTGAAAAAGTGAGCAAGGCCGCAAACCGCATGCAAACACTGATTAAGTACTTATTGGCCTATTCCCGTCTTAACAAAACCAAGGACGAATTTAAAAAAGTATCCTTAAATGATATAGCCAATGAAGTACTCGCCGATCTTGAAGAACGCATTAACGAAACCGGGGTGCAAATAAATGTGAACCAGCTTCCAAGGATAAATGCCATACCTTTTCAAATGGATCAACTATTGAACAACCTTATATCAAATGCCATAAAATACCGAAGCACATCAGAACCTGCGAAGATATTGATCGACTGTAAAAAAATACCACGAAATAAAATTCGGGAAGACTTTGATAAGAAAAGCAAAAACTACTACAAACTTTCAGTGACCGACAACGGGATTGGTTTTGACAATGCACATGCCGAAAAAATATTCGGGCTTTTTGAGCGCTTACATCAACGTGATGAATACTCGGGTACGGGAATAGGGCTGGCCATTTGCAAAAAAATCGCAGAAAACCACGATGGTTATATCGGTGCTACTAGTGAATTGGGCAAAGGAACTACTTTTCGCGTGTATCTGCCTGCATGAAACCGGTGCAATTCATATAAAACAACACTCCACCTACCTCTATTGACTTTTATAAGCCTCCTTATATTGCCCCTTAAACAGGCCTAAAAGAAAAGAATTTAACTTTTTGTTTAGGTATTTCCGATAATTATATAACAGAATGCAATAATTGTATAACGGCAAAAGCGGGGTCGATGACGAACTTTGTATCAACAAATTGATTAAAGAATCAGGAACCCTTAAAAAACAACGCCATGAAAATCACAGAACTCAAAACAAACAGCATTGAAGAAACCTTTAAGCAGTTACAATCGGATTTTGGGGGAGAATTGAAAAGTCTTCCTAAAGAATATAATTTGAGCCTTGACAATGACTTGGTACAGGGCGAGATTACCGGGATCGAAGTCAACGAGACCATTTCTTTCTTGGAATACGATATTACTTTTAATCAGGATACCACTATTCTTAACCATACCCCAAATACCAATCCTATTTATTTTCTGTATTGTGCCCAAGGGCAAATGCAACATAGCTTTGACCTAAAAGGGACTAAAAGGAATCTTAACCAATTTCAAACCGGCATTTTTGCTTGTGACCCTAGTAGGGATACGGCATTGTTCTTCAAGAAAGAGCAACGCATCCGGTTTTCATATATTTCCGTTGACACCCATGAAAATGGAAGACTGGACCATAATATAAACCTTTTGCAGAAACAACTTTTGGAAACCTTTATGCCCAAAGATGGAAAAGAAATTTTTGCCTACGTCGGTTCTTATAATTTAAAAATAACCGAAAAAATGGAAGAGTTACAAGCCATAAAGCAACGAGGTATAGTCAGGAGGCTTCTGGTAAAAGGGATAGTACACTTAATGCTGGCCCTGGAAGTGCAACAACATAAAGAAGATGTAAGAAGTTTATCGAATGAGACCGGGTCATTAAGTAAGAATGAAATGGAAATGGTTAAAGAGTTGTCAGATTTTATCCAAAACTATCCCGAGCGAAAATACAGTATGAAGGGATTGAGCAAAAAAGCAGGGATGTCACCCGCCAAGTTGCAGGAAGGTTTTAAATTATTACACAATAGAACCGTTTCTGATTATATAAGAAACGTACGTATAGAAACAGCCGAAAACCTAATCCGTACTACGGACCTAAATATTTCGGAAATCGTTTACACCATAGGATTGACCAGTAGAAGCTATTTTTCCAAAATATTCAAGGAAAAGTATAATTGTAGTCCAAAATACTATCAAGACAATCAAAACGAAATCGCTTTATCGGCATAATAAATCATTCAAGCAAAATCAAAAAAAATCCGTCTCACCGACGGATTTTTTTTTTACATACATGTTCTACATCTAAACACAAAGGTCAGAAAAAGAATACTGGTTGAGTAGGCGTTCATCATGATTAAAAGGCCCAGTGCCCATTGAAATTAGGATATACCGCTATACCATTATCAACTTAACGGCTATAATAAATTAAAAAGAGTATGGGTAAAAAAACAGCAGCAAGGAAAATTCCTTGATGCTGTTTTTTTTTGTAATGATAAGCTTTAGACTATGAAAAGGTTTTTAATGAAGAGCGCAGCATCCAGGCCATTTGCTCGTGCATTTGCATTATAGCGGTTATGAAATCTGCCGTACCTTCATCATTGTGCGCTTCGGCATTCTCCCCTATACTTTCCCTAATGAATTTGATAATAGTATTATGATCTTCCAATAACACCTCCATAAAACTTATACTATCGTTTGATGTGGGTCCGTTTTCCTTTAGTTCGGATAGCTCCAAAAACTGTTGCATACTTCCTGGGGCATAAAAACCCAGCATTCGTATACGTTCAGCGACTTTATCTATCGTATTCTCTAACTTGCCATATTCTTGTTCAAAAAAGACATGCTTACTATGAAAATCATGACCCTCAACGTTCCAATGAGCGTTTCTATACTTGGTATACATGATATACTCATCTGAAAGTAGCTGCTTCAACATTTTCACTACTTCTTTTCTATTGTCTTTTTTAATGCCAATGGCGGTTTCTGTACTTTGCATAATATTTATTTTTAAGGTTATACCCAAATTTAGAAGTAAACTCCCTTAGCCATTGACGTTATGGATTTTATAATTGACCTAAATAAAATCCATGGGATTCACCAAATTTTACCGACCCTGAATTTTCATTATTGAAGGGAAAGAAGAATAGCTATCACTTGTGAATAATTTTAAAAACCGTTTTAATCGATTGTGGCAATTTTCAATGTTATAACGTTACCCCCAACTTGGGAAGACCTATACATTTGTCTTATGAGTATGTGATAAGGATCCTCTTGGGGAAGAGGATCTATAAAGTTAAAAAGGGAGGCGTGGGGCCTCCCTTTTTTATTTTCGGAACGTCAAATCTATAAACCCTGGCACAAGGCCCAACAAATCTATTCTATAAGCCTAAATCGTTCTTTAAGCTTCCTAACCGTACTGATCACAATGGTTTCGGGCACTTCCAAAATTTCAGAAATTTCACGCTCACTACGGTTACCAAAGGCGAACAGCTCTAAAACGGACTTACTTCTTGGAGGAATATTATTGAATAGGGCACCAAAAGTGGTACGTCTTTCCATTGAAGGTAAAAGGGAATCGTCAATATCCAACTTCTTGATCAATTGTTCTTCCAAGGTAGTATCCAAAATCAATTTATTCGGACGCTCCATGGTTTGCTTATACGAGATGTCATCAAGTTCGGTGTTCAATATCAAATCTCCATCTGCCTGTGTGGTAAATTTTTCATCCAAGGCATTCATCTCGTCCTTAAGCATTTTCTCCGTACTTACATACTCTGGGGTTTCCTGTTCTATGATCTTTTTTTCCTCGATTTTCTGGATGGCTTTTGAGAAAAGAATGGTTTTTAATTTATCTGCATCCATATAATCCGCGAACTCCTTAAAAACCTCAAGGTAAATCTCATCTAAGAGTTCATCTGCGTTATAGAACCCCCTGTCAACAGCTGCCTGGTTCTCTGCAGCCTTTAAACTTCTTGACATAAATTTTTTTAAATCGGGTTCCAAGGTCGATATTTTAGTATAGAACTGCTCAAAATCGTTCTCTTCTTTATGCTGGGCCAATTGTTTTACTATCATGATGTGCTGTTTTAGAAATTAACAATCATTTTTCACTTTCTTAAATCTACCATCATTTATCACCGAATAAAATGATAAAGATCAGTATTGAAAAACCTTGTGCGACTGACCCACATCATTCCTTACCTTCCCTATCACCATTAATTTTGTGTTCAAATGAATGTTTAACCTAAAAAAGTATTATGTCACTAGTAAAATTCAACAAAAAGAGACCTTTTCGAAATCTAGTTACCTCTGATTTCTTTGATATGGAGGATTTTTTCGACAAGGGATTTTGGAACCAAGGATTAATAAATGATGATTTTTGGAATGGAAGAAAAGGGGAACCAGCCCTTAACATAAAGGAAAATAAAGGCCATTATGAAATAGAACTGGCAGCGCCCGGTTTTGACAAAAAAGATTTCAATATTACCATTGATGATGGCTGTTTGAACATTTCTGCGGAAAAAACTTCCGAAGACGAAGAAGAAAAAGATAATTATACCCGTCGGGAATTTAGTTACAATGCCTTCGAAAGATCACTACAATTACCAGAGAATGTGAAGGATGAAGAAATTAAAGCGAAATACAATGATGGTATTTTAAGCTTTAAACTCGACAAAAAGGAGGTTGCCAAAAAACACAAACCTAAAGTTGTTGAAATAGGATAGTTTCAACGATTGTTTCTATCACGCCCCTTTTCCCAATCTAAAAGCGTCCATGTATTATAGTAAATGGGATTAGGGGTTTTATTTTTTACCATCACGGGGATCTTTCCATTCCCCAAGAATCTCAGCTACCTTTTCCTTGGTTAATTTGGCCATGGCCGCCTCATAACCCAAATTGAATACGGCATCCATATCCCTTACGGTAAAAGTACCTACTTTCTTCAATTCCCTAGGACTGATCACCACACTGCAATCTTTGAACTTTGATATGGAATCATGGGCCGATCGTATCTTGTAGGCCCTGTCCAGAACGCTGAAAGAATGTTTTAGGTCTTTAATGTTTTTCTTCTCGAACGGATTCACGTAAACCCCAATGATCTTGTCACATTGTTCCGTAATCAGATCAACGGGAAAATTATTCAAAGTTCCGCCATCTATAAAATGGTCTTCCCCTATTTGAATTGGAGTAAATACTGCAGGAAATGCGGCTGAGGCCAAAATTGGTCTAATAAGCTCACCTTCATTGAAAATATGTAACGTACCGTCGATAATATTGGTTGCGGTTATATATAAATGTTTTTTCAGGACATGGAAATCATCGGTCCCTAAAATCACCTTAAAACTATCATACAACTTCTCGGTATCTATGATCCCGGGTTTACCAAGGGCAAATTTGTTGATGCTGAAAACATCGGTCAATTTAAAGAAATCGAGTATCTCTTTACAGGAATTACCATTGGCATATAGAGCTCCCACTATGGCCCCAGCACTTGTCCCGGCAATATAATTGGGAGAAATACCGTGTTCTTCCAGTGCTTTTATTACGCCGATGTGGGCAATCCCTCGAACACCGCCTCCGGATAGCGCCAATCCAATATTCATATCATAACCATTTATTTAGCCAAGAGACTAAATATACGGCTGTAAAAATTGAAAGTCAATAGTTTTACAATTGTATTTGAATCTAAATTGTGAAAGGTGCGGGAGTATATGGATAACCGACGAATTTCTACCGCCTTATTTTTCGCAACTTCTGTAAAATAAATGTAATCACGGTTTTTTGTATTATCCCTTTGAACCCTCCCAATAATTGTGTAGGATATAAATCGGTTCTAAATCGATTCAGGCTTAATTTAAAGTGTTCCAAATCTATCTCCCTTTGAAGGTTCAATATTTTCAATTGCCTATCTATTTCTGTAAAAGACCTGTATTCCTTCATCTGTTCAAACTCTTAATTCATGATTTACCACAACGTATCGATTTACCCATTCCATTGCTATTGAAACCTTTTTGGGTCTCGAATACCAAATAGGGTACTTTTGACTTTATTCAAAATAATATCTAGAGAATTTTCGGAGTAAGGGGCGATCCAACCTTCCCCTGAAAATATAGCATAAGACAGCTACCACCAGATAAAAAGCACCAACAATGAAAAAGCCGTAAAGTGTATTTCCCATTGCATCACCGATGACATAAGAAAGGGCTAGGGAAATAAAAAACAGACCCATTACCAAAAGGGCCCCTAAAAGAAAAAAATGGGTAAATGAAGTTACCGCCCGCATTAGGGCCTTGAATATTTTCAGTTTAAAATATTCCTCGCTGTTCTCTAGATAGGACCTAATATCGACATCGGCCTCTATTAGATCCTTCTTTAAATCATCAAAACCCATATGTTGTTATTTCTGAAGTTGTGCATTTTTCTTTTTCAATTCTTCTAACTTACGTTCCAAGGTCGCGATGATATCATCGGCCTTATAACTCATATTGGATAAAGTGTCCTCTAACTTTTGTTCGAACTCAACCTTTTTCTCGTTGGCGGTTTTAGTCAGTTCGTCTTTGGCATGGGTAACACGTTCAGTGATCTCGTGTGTGGTATCCAAAGCTTTTTCTCTTATTTTCTCACGGGTTTTAGTACCCTTATCAGGTGCATAAAGTATTCCAAACCCTGCTCCTATCGCAGCTCCTGTCAATAAGGCCAACATGATGTTTCCACTATCGTTTGTCATGATTAAAATATTTAAGGTGAATATTGAATTACGATAACGAATGTAGGGCTCCATTTATCAAATCGGAATGATTTAAATCATTCTGACAGGCTTCTTTGGCCCACTGCTCATGGGATTTTACATCTAAATGATGTAGATCATTACTTCTTAACCCTACATGGATTTATTTTAAGGTAGAAAAGTAAATATCATGAAAAAGTTTAGCATTTTGTTAGGACTGTTGTTTATGTTCAGTTGTGGCCCTGTAGTAATTTCATCAAGGCCAAATTATCGTCCCCCCAATTGGTTTTACCCCAATCGTTTAGAGGTCGTACGTTATGTTTATTTTCCTGAATTCAGCGTTTATTATGACCTATCGGCCCAAACATACCTGTACTTGGATGGTGGAGTCTGGGTGAGGCGTAGGGAACTACCTCCCAGATATAGGAACATAGACTTGACACGTCACAGGTACGAACGCGTAAAAAATTATCAAGAGGAGAATATTCGTAAATATCACGAAGAGCACAATGCCAACCGTGGAAGAAGCAATAAAAATACCCCCAAACGAAGTAATTGAACCTTCATGGGGGTATTTAGGTATTTTACGGAATAAAAAATAAAGCTACTTAAGAATGGAGTAGTTCATAACTCTGTTTGGCAATCTCAAGTTCTTCATTGGTAGGTATAACCAAAACCTTAACCTTTGAAGTTGGCAAGTTTATTTCACGAATTTCCTTTGATCTTACCCCATTTTTGGTTTCATCCAAGGCAATGCCGAAATAATCCATATCCTTACACACATGGCCTCTGATATAGTCAGAATTCTCACCTATACCAGCTGTGAATATAATGGCATCCAAACCGTTAAGAGCCGCTACATATGAACCCATATATTTTTTGATTCGGTAAACATTCATATCAAGTGCCAGTTGACATTCTTTATTTCCTTTCTCTGCCTCAGCTTCAATATCCCTTAGGTCACTATAACCGGTAAGGCCCAACATACCACTTTCATTGATAAGCATTTTATTTACCGTATCTAAATCGTACCCTAGGTCATTTACCAAGTAAAAAATCAAGGAATGGTCTATATCACCACTTCGTGACCCCATGATCAGACCGTTACTCGGTGCGAACCCGAGGCTATGATCAATACTTTTGCCATCTTTCAAGGCAGTAATACTACAGCCATTACCTAGGTGAACGGAAATGATATTACGTGTAGAAGATTTTAAATATTCTTTGGCTTTTTCACTCACATACTTATGGCTGGTACCATGAAAGCCGTACATTTTTATATCATGCTCCGAATAGAATTTATTTGGTATGGCATATTTACGGGCCATTACGGGAATGGTCTGGAAAAAGGCCGTATCAAAAACCGCAATCTGTTTCGCTTTTGGAAAAATATCCTCTGCAATTTCAATACCCTTTAGGTTATGGGGATTGTGCAACGGTGCCAAATTCTCGAATTGCTTTATTTTATCTTTTACTTCTGAGGTTATGAGTGTGGTATCCGAGAACGCATCGCCACCGTGAACCACCCTATGGCCTACGGCTTCAATTTCACTCGCATCCTTTACAACCCCTTTTTCTGGATCCATGATAAATGCAGCGACCATTTCCAAACCAACATGGTGGTTTTCAATGGCTAGGGTCTGCGTATATTTATCCACATCCGTTTTATAGGTAATTACGGCATCGTTCAACCCGATTCTTTCCACAAGTCCAGAACAGATCACTCTTTCTTCGGGCATTTCAATCAATTGAAATTTAATCGATGAACTTCCCGAATTCAATATTAAAACTTTCATTATTATTTTTTACTGGATTAATCTTGTGCTTGTATGGCCGTTATGATTACCGTATTGAAAATATCGTCTACGGTGCATCCCCTACTCAAATCGTTTACAGGTTTATTGAGTCCTTGTAAAACCGGACCAATGGCCAATGCCCCTGTTTCCCTTTGAACGGCTTTATACGTATTGTTACCTGTATTCAGATCCGGAAAAATAAATACGGTGGCCTCACCTGCTACCTTGGAGTCCGGCAATTTAACCTTACCTACCTTGGCATCAACTGCCGCATCATACTGAATAGGACCTTCAAGTATTAGTTCAGGATGTCTTTCTTTCGCTATTTTGGTAGCCCTACGCACACGATCCACATCTTCCCCTACACCTGAATCCCCAGATGAATATGAAAGCATGGCTACCTTCGGTTCTATTCCGAAAGCAGTACTGGTCTCTGCGGAGGAAATTGCTATCTCTGCCAATTGTTCCGCGGTAGGGTTAGGGTTAATGGCGCAATCCCCATATACTGTTACCCGATTCTCCAAACACATGAAAAAGACCGAAGAAACGACGGATACATCCGGGCGGGTCTTGATCAACTGCAATGCAGGAAGAATGGTTTGTTTTGTGGTATGCACGGCTCCTGAAACCATACCATCGGCATGGCCTTTATGCACCATCATGGTACCAAAGTGGGAAACATCTTCCATTAAATCCTCGGCCATGGCCAAATTAACCCCTTTATGCTTTCTAAGCCTATAAAGCTCTTCTGCATATTCATTAAAATGTTCGGATGAAGTCGGATCTTCTATATTGACCTTTTTTAAATCCAAATCCAGGTCCATTTGGGAAACCTTCTCTTTTATCTTTTCTGGATCCCCAATCAAGGTAATCTTAACGGCATTTGAATCTACCAAAAGTTTTGTGGCATTCAATATACGTTCATCAAGACCTTCTGCCAGTACAATATGTTTAATATCCGATTTTGCCCTGCTCAACAAGTTGTATTGGAACATTCGGGGAGAAATACCCTTTGCCTTAAAGGTTATCAACCTTTCAGCAAGCTCTTCTTCGGGAACGTGTTTGGAAAAATCATTGATAGAAGCGGTTATTTTCTGTAAATTCTCCGCATAGATACGTGGTTTAATGGCACCTATCTTGTTGGTAATCGAAAATGTACCTTGGTTTACCGAAACTATAGGAACGATATCCGATAAACCTTCGATCAATTTTATTATTGAATCCTCTGGCACCAAGTTTCCGGTTAATATAACACCAGAAACATTCGGATAATTCGCCGATAGGTTTGCCTGTAGCGCCCCAAGGATTATATCTGCCCTATCCCCTGGTGTAATTACCAGTCCATCTTTTTTCAAATGGGTCAAATAGTTTCGAAGCTGCATGGCCCCGACCCCAAAATGACCGGCTTGGTTATTTAAATATTCTTCGCCGAAGAGCACTTCCCCATCCAACACCTCAACAATTTCCTTTATGGTCGGGTTTCTTAAAACAGGGTTCATAGGAACCACTCCAATCAGAACATTATCCGGCAATTGGGCTTTAAGGCCTTTTCTAACGATTTCAATATTTTCTGGTTGCACCTTATTGGCAACCACCATAAGTACCTCGACACCTTTATCCTTAAAAGAATCATAGGCCATATAAAGGTTGTTCACCAACTTACCTAAGGTCTTACCAACGCCGCTCGCTAAAATGATGGTGGGTATACCAAGGTTTTTGGCCATAAGAACGTTTATGTCCCATTCGGTGATCGAACCTTCACTGGAAAAATCGGTACCTTCAACGAGAACGAAATCAAAGCGTTTTTCAATCGCCTTGTACTTCTCAATGATCGCATCGAGAACTTCGTCTTCTTTGTTCTTATTATTCTTTTCGTTTACCTGACTCCGGGTAAGGGCATAGGCATCCTCATATTCCATGGGAATATTAAAATAGGAAATCACCGTTGTAATATGATTGTCTTTGGCCCCGTTGGGATAGTCATCTATAATAGGTCTGAAATAACCTACTTTTGCCGCTTTCCCTAGAAGCATTTGCATTAAACCTAAGGAAACTACTGATTTACCACTATTTGGCTCCGTAGTGGCAATATAAATCGCTTTGCTCATTAGCAATGATAAAATTTATGGCAAATTTAAGATTTCTCTAACCTTTAAAGAAATTTACCTTATTTATTATGTAAACTAACGAATTTCATTACTTTATCCCATAAATCAATAGAATAATATTACCTTTTTTAACAAGAAGTAAATTAAACCTACATGAAACCAACAATTCTAAATATCCGGTAATATGAGCAAAGGTATTTTAGTGTGAAAACCTATTTTTCGAACAACAGGTTCCCTTGTCAATTTTTCCATAAATGTATGTGGGTAGTGTATTAGGGCGATAAAATCAGCATTGTTTTTTTTAGCGAATTCCGCTGTGGCTTCCGAGACATTGTTCCACATCTCAAAGGTATGGAAGCTATGATCCACACCTTTTAAATATTTGGACAGCATTTTCATATGTTCCCTTTGGTCTTCGCCCAATTTATTTTCCTGGGCGATTTGAAGAATGTATATTTCGGCCTTCCATAAACTGACCAAATCAACCAAAGGCCTAAGTTCCCGCTTAAGGTAAGTGTGTGTAAAATCTGTAGGAAAGACCACCTTTTTAAGTTTTTTGAAGTCATAATCCTCAGGAACGGCAATTATGGGGCACTTACGTACTTTTTTTATGACCCGAACCGTATTACTGCCCAAAAAAACTTCCTTGGCACCGGTAGCACCCTTTGTACCCATGACAATAAGGTCTACGTCTTTTTCACCTACCACTTCATTGATGGCACTTTCCAAATTGTTCGAGATGGACTCGAACTCAAAACTATGGTTGTTTCTTGCGTGGTGCGTGTTCAAATATTCCATGGTCTTCTTAAGCTGTGCCTTAGAATTTTTTGATAGGGAATCATAAATAACACCCAACCGTTCTTTGCTCTTATTCCCCAAGAGGTTCGTGATTTTAGGCTCATATGAATTCAATAGCACAAAATTACAATCCGCAGTCTCGAAAATTTTAAGGGCTGTGAAAATGGCATTCCATGCATTGTCTGAAAAATCGGTGGGTAAAAGAACGGTTTTCATTGTAAGGACTTTTTGGTGTTTTTCGTAACATCTGGTATAACCAAGAACGGTATCTGAACATGAAAACCTACTTGGTCAACATGTTGTCTTTTCATCATTCGTTCAAAAAAGGAATGTTTTCTGTTCATCATGACAAGCAGTTCATAATCGTTCCGGTCTAAATAATCGATAATGGCCTCTGGCATGTAAGTTCCCCTTTCTTCTTTGAAAACATGGGGAATCTGGGCCAAATAAAGACCTAGAAGTGCTTTGTTCTCTTCCTGGGCCTTTGTTAGATCATATTCCTCTTTTATATGCAAGACAGTGATTTCCGCATCGTACATCTTAGCGATTTCTATAGCTACATACAATTGGTTCCTATCATAATCCGAAATATAGTCCGCTGTGAACAATACATGTTTAATTCCTTGATACGAATATCCTGAAGGAATCACAAGAACCGGCACCTTGCTTTTTCTTATCACATGAACCGTATTGGTACCCAAAAAAATCTCTTTAACCCCCGAGGCCCCTTGGGTACCCATAATGATTAGGTCTATATCTTTTTTTATGTTCAGGTCACTGATCTCATCGGTCAGTTCGTTAAATGCCGAAATGGTTTTATATATATGTTTGGGGTTATTGAATTTTGCTTTTACGGCCTCTAAGGTCCTTTCCAACCCTTGTACCGAATCATCTACCCCCTTATCCGGTATTGCACTGAATTCAGGTCCCCCGATTATATAATCCATTCGATAGAATGCTGGTGTATAGGTATGTAGAAAGTAAAAGGTACAACGTTCCTCTTTCAAAAATTCCATTGCGTAGGCAATAGTGTTCCATGCATTTTTTGAAAAATCGGTAGGTATGAGTATTGTTTTCATAAAAAACACCTTTATTATAACCAAAAGTAAAGCCTAAATCAAAGTTTGTCCATGATATGAATCAGCCAATCACATAAAGAATTTTAATGACCAATATCATAGAAAACATCATGGTTGTATTTGTATCTTTGGGGTTGGATTCCATTTGAGCCATCAGATTAAAAAAACATTTCATTCCCATGCAAATCAAAGATTATATAGACCATACCGTATTAAAGGCGACCGCACAACCATCCGATATTGAAAAATTATGCGAAGAGGCCAAAGAAAATGGTTTCAAAGCAGTTTGCGTAAACGGCTGCTATACCAAATTGGCTAAAGAACAATTGAAGAACAGCAAGGTGCAACTTGCCATAGTCATCGGCTTTCCTCTTGGATCCATGAGTACTGAAGCAAAAGTCTTTGAGGCCTCAGAAGGCATAAAGAACGGGGCCGATGAAATTGACATGGTCATTAATGTCGGCTGGTTAAAATCAGGTAAGTCGGAATGGGTAAAACAGGAAATATCCAAAATAAAACAAGCCATTGGGAACAAAGTCCTAAAGGTGATCATCGAGACCTGTTATTTGACCCAAGAGGAAAAGAGAAAGGCTTGTAAATTGGCCGTTGAGGCAAAAGCGGATTACGTTAAGACCTCTACTGGTTTCGGTACTGGTGGAGCTACTTTCGAAGACGTAAAGTTGATGAAGGAAGTAGTTGGTGACAAGGCAAAAATAAAGGCCTCAGGTGGAGTAAAAGATAGGGCTACTGCCCTGAAATATATTTCTTTGGGGGTTTCCAGAATAGGCACCTCATCCGGAATTGCAATCGCAGCAACAAATTAATAATATCGAATATGAGCGTACACATCGAAGCATTAAAGGGAGACATCGCAGAAACAGTATTAATGCCAGGCGATCCCTTACGTGCCAAATGGATTGCGGAAACGTTCTTGGATGATGCGATATGCTATAACCAAGTGCGCGGAATGTTAGGTTACACCGGCTTATATAAAGGCAAGAAAATCTCTGTTCAAGGTAGTGGTATGGGCATACCATCGGCCATGATCTATTACAATGAACTGATCAGTGAATATGGAGCCAAAAACTTGATCAGGGTAGGCTCTGCAGGTTCTTACCAAAAAGACATCAAGATCCGTGACATCGTTTTGGCCATGGCGGCTTCTACCACATCGGGAATAAACAATTCCCGTTTCGTAAATGCCGATTACTCACCCACTGCCGATTTTGAACTATTCATGAACGCCTGCTTATATGCCCGAAAAAAGAATATCCAGATCAAAGCAGGTAATGTCCTATCTGCAGATGAGTTTTATGAAGATGACAAGGAAGCCTATAAACTATGGGCCAAATATGGTGTTCTTTGTGTTGAAATGGAGGCGGCCGGTCTTTATACCCTTGCGGCAAAACACAATGTAAAGGCCCTGGCGATACTAACCATTTCAGATTCCTTGGTTACCGGGGAGCAGTCAACGGCGGCAGAAAGGGAATCCTCATTCAACGAAATGATAGAGATAGCCCTGAACATTACTTAAACACCACAAAACCAAATAATTCCGATTTAAAATAACCCATCTGGAATGACCTAGGTCATTTCCGATTAATCTATTAGTTGCCAACTTTATGCAATCCTAAAAAGCATGATCATGGCACTAAACTTCAATCAATTCGCAGTAGAAGGCAACACCTTCCTTAAAAACTATACCAAGGAAATGAACCTTGGCCAAGACACCGATAAAGCAGGTAGAATATTATCTTCTATTTTACATGCCCTACGGGATATTATCCCTGTCGAGGAATCTTTACAGCTTATAGCGCAATTCCCTATGTTCCTAAAAGCCGTCTACGTAAATGGGTGGACGATTAGAAAGGAACGTCCCAAAATAAAAAAAATGGCCGATTTCATTGATTTGGTCAGAAAACATGATGGTGTTTCGGCCATCAACGATTTTGAATATAGCGATGATGTTGCAGAACAGTATATAGACACCACTTTTATCTTACTGAGAAAATATATATCACTAGGTGAAATGGAAGATATTAGGGACGGATTGCCCAAAGATTTGAAAACCATGATCTATTCCAATATCATGTTCTAAGAATTCGAATTTTAAAATATAACAACATGAAAATAATTAACTCACTTCTTATATTGCTATTGGTCTTTCCCATAGCAGTACACGCGCAGACAGAAAACACCTCATACGATGAAATAGCCCCATTTAGTGAGGGTATGGCAGCAGTACGTATAGGCGACCAATGGGGCTTTATCGACGAAAGTGCCAAACTTGTCATTGATTTCAGGGATGACTTGGTCTGGAATACAAATGCCGACCCAGGCAAAGAGGGTGTTTTGGGTATTAGATATCCGAAATTCAAAAACGGGCTATGTATGATCCAAAAACTAAAAGTGAACGATATCCCTTTCTATGGATTCATTGATAAAACGGGTAAAACCGTAATAGAACCCGAGTACCTGAATATCACGGAATTCGATCATAAAAATGCGGTCGGTATCTATGTTCGGGAGGCGTTCCAAGGACAAAATGAAATTAAACTAGGTGTAATCGATTATATCTTTACAGAAGTAGTCGTAAATACAAACGGTGAAATAATATGGCCCATATGTGAAAGGGAACACATTTTGACCGCCAAAAGAAGATATGAAACTCCCGAATTAAGGGCCAAATTGTTCGGTGATGACCTTCTGATATTCAAAACGAAAGACAACAAATGGGAAACCAAAAAATTAAATTCCTACTTGTAGTCAAGCTCTTTAACAAGAGCATTAATTCTTTTGAAACCATGCTTTTACTTATACAAAAAACAGCAAAGCACCCAATTAATTTTAGCTAATAAAGTTTTGGGTGATTTGCTTACACCAGAATATACCCAGCTATAAAATTCACTAACCCGCTTTTCCAGGAATACCTTTAAACACTACTTAAGAACACAATCAAAATCCAACTACAAAGTCGCTTTAGCTATTATCTCCTTTAAAAAACACACATTCATATAAAACCATATTCATGAAAAATCCGTTATCACATTCAACAAAGGTATTGGTATCCATGGCCTTTCTTTTATCAACAATGGCCCTATTCCTTTCCTGCAAGCAAGCTGCGGAAAAAACTCAGGAAAAGCTTATCGAAAAATCTATTGGCAAAGACGCAGATGTAGATTTGGATGATGAAAAAATCGTAATTAAAACCGATGAAGGAACCTTCACTACCGATGCCACTGCCCAAAATTGGCCAAATGACATCCCTAGCCATGTACCCGAATTCACCTCGGGCAAAATTGAAGTGGTAAACACCCAGGAAATGATTGGCGGTAAAAGCTGGACAATCCTATTTGAAGATGTAAACCAAGACAATATCAAAGCGTACAAGGACAACTTGGAAGAAAAAGACTTCACTATCAAGTTCACAACAATAGCTGGCTCCGGAATTCATTTTGCCGCTGAAAAAGAAAACGTTTCAGTTATGGTCCTTGGGGATGAAAAAGGAGCATCGATCACCGTTAGTATAAAAGAATAGCTCTTGTTGCCAATTGACCAAAATTTACCCACGACCTATAATCTTTCCATCGGATGAACCAATGGAATAAAAGGCCAAACCTTAATTTTCATTTTTCTTTGGCCTAGGTAAGACTTCTTCAGGAAATGGAAATAGTATGGTAGAATTTTTTTCCGCAGCAATATTCGATAAAGTTTGGTATAACCTCAATTTTATGGCTGATGGTGATTTATCGATTTGAAGTCCGGCTTCCAAAAGTTTTGCTGCCGCTTGGTTTTCTGCTTCCGCCAAAATGACCCTTGCCCTTCTGGATCGTTCAGCCTCAGCCTGGTTGGCCATCATTCTTCTCATATTCTCGGGTAATTGAATATCCTTGATCTTTACATCTATGATTTCAATGCCCCAATGATGGGTTTCGGTCTCAACGATAGATTTGATGTTCTTGCCCATTTCTTCCCTTTTGGAGAGAATCGTATCCAGTTCTACCTTACCACATACATCACGCAATGCCGCTTGGGCAAGTTGGGTTATGGCAAAATTATACTCCTCTACTTCCAAAACGGCTTTCTCGGGATCGCTTATTTTAAAAAACACTACTCCGTCGATACTACATGGCACATTGTCCTCTGTCATAACTTCTTGAGAAACGATATTAATGGTTATGACCCTGACATCGACCACCTGAATGGTCTCGACAAGTGGAATGATCCATCGAAAACCAGGTTGAAGCGTTCTTACATACTTTCCGAATCGGAATTTCAACGCCCTTTTGTATTCATAGACTATTCGGATACCGGCCAATAGAAATAGTACGATGATAATCGAAAACAGATACAGTGGATTCATGATTTTAGATTTAAGTTAAGATAGGTACGCAATCAACTTGCGATTCTCTAAAAATACGACCAACACCATAACCCTGTAATGATCTTAATCAGGGCAGAACAAAACCAGCTAAAAGGCAATTGCCGAAATACGCGCACTATAAACCTTCTACTGCTTTTTTAAGCTTACCCCTTACTTCTTCTGCGATAGTCGCCAAATCAAAATTTCCGACCCCTGTCATTGAAGCAATGGGATCTACCGCGGCAACTTCTATGTCCCCCTTCTCTGTTTCCCGTACAATAACATTGCAAGGGAGCATGGTCCCTATTTTATTTTCAGCCAATAGGGCCTTATGGGCAAATTCGGGATTACAAGCTCCCAAAATCCTATAATTTGGAAAATCAACATTCAGTTTCTTCTTAAAGGTTGCTTTAAGATCAATTTCGGTAAGTACACCAAATCCTTCTTCTTTCAAAGCATTCGTTATTTTTTCTATTGCACTCTCAAAAGTAGTACCAGATAGCATTTTACTAAAGTAATAGTCCATTTGTCCTTGTTTTTATATACTCATGGGTTTTGTCCCATGATATTTAGTCTTTTTTAATTTCTTGTTCTTTTCTCTCTAACTTCTTAAAATACCTTCTGGTAAGGAAATTATGTTTCAAAGCTTCCATATTCTCATTGAATTTTATGGACCCTTCTTCTATATTCTTGATAGTATTATCCAAAGTATTCACCAGAACTGTATCATTGGCCAGATAATGCACCGTACCTTGCCCATCTTTTACATCATCAACGACCAGGTTCAAATTCTTGATCATTTTGGCCATCTCTTCACTGGACTGTTCCAAATTGGTAAGTGAGTTTTGAACTTTGTCCCCATTGATCGAATCGGTCAAAAGTAAACCGGCCACACTATGTTCCATATCGATCTGATCCATTAGAACGTTCAGTTTTCGTATGGTTTGATCGGCATTTAGACTGGCATTTTTTAAGTGGGCAATAGTTCGTGTTAAATCGGTCGCCAAAAGTGTATCGTTCAATAATAGCCCCATGGTGCCTTTCCCTTTGGTCAACGCTTGGGTCACATGTACCAAATTGGATGTTAAAATAGCTGCATTTTCATTAGTGGTATTCAGTGTGCTCAACATGTCTTGGGTGGCGATTCGACTGTAAGATTCCAGCTCATCCCCTTCTACAACCATTGAATCTATGCCATCTCCCGGTAGGATATTAAGGATCATACTACCCACTAACCCATCGGAACCGATAGTGGCCACGGCATCTTTTTTAATATGTCGCTGCACCTTTTTATCAATGACCATATAAACCTGTATGGTCGTATCGTTCAACATTTCAATATCCTTTACCGTACCAACTTGGATACCTGAAAAACGAACATTATTCCCTATTTGGAGTCCGTTTGCATTATTGAAAACAGCACTGATCGTAAAGGTTTTACCGAACATATTTTGTCGGTTTCCGATCAAGTAGGCAGCAACAACCAGTAAGGCCGTGCCTATTACCACAAAAATTCCCAATCTTAAATTTTCCAACGTTGTTTTTGCCATGACTTTACTTTTTAAAGAACGCTTCTACTTTTGGGTCGGTCGATTTTGATAATTCATCAAAAGTACCTTCCGCATAATTAACCCCGTCGACCAAAAGCACCATACGTTCCGATATTACCCTAGCACAATCCACATCGTGTGTAATGATCAATGAGGAAGTGCCGTACATTTTCTGAATATTTCGCATCAGTTGAATGATCTCTTTTGAGGTTATGGGATCCAACCCACTGGTTGGCTCATCATACAAAATGATCTTTGGTTTTAAGATCAATGTCCTTGCCAAAGCCACTCGCCTTTTCATTCCTCCTGATAGTTCAGATGGCATAAGATCCATAGTATGCGCCAACCCCACATTTTCCAGAGCCTCATGCACCAATGGCAGGGTATCTTTTATGTTGCCCAACTTTTCTTTATGCCTACGTAGCGGAAATTCCAAATTTTCCCGAACGGTCATGGAATCATACAATGCACTACCTTGAAATAAAAAACCGATATCCGAGCGTAGGGCATCCAATGTTTTTCGGTCCAAAGTTTTTATTTCCTTGCCCATAACCGCAAGAAATCCGCTATCGGCCAACATTAACCCCACCAAACATTTGATCATCACTGATTTTCCCGACCCCGATTTTCCCATGACCACTAGGTTTTCTCCCTTAAAAAGCGTCATTGAAAACCCGTTCAGGACATGGTTATCGCCAAAGCTCTTGCATAGATCACGAATCTCTATTACTGCTTCGGGCTTATCCTTTGACATTTTTTGCTTAGCAATGTTATGTTGTTCATCCATGTCATAAATCATAAAAAATATCCGATACGAAAACTGCTATAAAATCCACTACGAAAAGCAACAATGATGCGGTCACCACAGCCGTATTTGCGGCGACACCGACCCCTGCCGTTCCTTTTTTACTATAATACCCTTTGTAACACCCCACTAGACCGATCGTAAATCCAAAGAAAAAAGACTTAACGGTTGCCGGTATCAAATCCCCGAATTCCAAGGCATCGAAAACCGTATTGAAATACAGCTGAAAAGAAACGTCACCTTTAAGGTTTTCTACCAAAGCCGAACCATATAGGGCAACCATATCACCAAAAATTACCAATAACGGTAGCATCAAGGTGGTCGCCGTTATTCGTGTTACCACCAAATATTTAAAGGGATTGGTTCCTGAGACTTCCATGGCATCAATCTGTTCTGTTACGCGCATTGACCCTAATTCGGCCCCAATCCCAGAGGCAATTCGACCGGCACATATCAGGGCCGTAATAACCGGGCCTATTTCCCTAACAATAGATATGCCCACCATATTGGGCATCCAGGAAACAGCACCGAATTCCATTAAAGTTGGCCTCGATTGCAAGGTTAACACCAAACCGATGATAAAACCGGTTACACCAACCAGAACAAGCGACCTGTTTCCCATGTGATAACATTGTCGCAGCAGTTCTTTGAATTCCCACGGCGGTTTCAGAAATTCCTTAAAGTACCGAATGGCAAAATAGGACAACTCCCCTATTTCTATAAAGAACTGTTTTAGCTTTTCGGATGTATGATGTACATAGGCCATTTCAGTTGATGTTCTTAAAAGGTACTTATCAAATTTACTTGTAATGATACATTTCTTAAATGACCACGGTCATACCTTTATTTAGGTCGAATTAATTTCGGCCTACTAATGATATAGCTCATTTCAAGAAATTTTAACTTAAAATAACTTCGTTACAGAATACAGAAACCATGAGAACAACTTTCGAAAT
This sequence comes from Maribacter sp. TH_r10, assembly GCF_033101095.1. Lineage (NCBI taxonomy): Bacteria > Pseudomonadati > Bacteroidota > Flavobacteriia > Flavobacteriales > Flavobacteriaceae > Maribacter > Maribacter sp. TH_r10. The sequence goes on from NZ_JAWMPY010000004.1 coordinate 133,651, forward strand.
TCAACATACGGCCCATGAACTAAATGCCAAAGAAATCGTAGAAAGACTTCTTACCCTTAAAAACATTTATAATGTAGAGGTTGATATAAATGATGGACTGATATCATTTGATTACACCCAACATACTGTTCTTGACAGGGTAAGAAAAGAGCTCATGAACATGGGATTTTATGTGATTAATGATACGCAACACTTGAATAAAAACATGAAACCATAAAAAGAACCCCAACAACATTGACCAAATGACCAAAAAACTTACATATACCCTTTCCTTATTGTTATTACTCCTCATTAGCATAACAATAGCGAAAATACTGGAAATCAGAACCGTTAAAAAGGTCGAATCTACCTTTAAGGCCATAGCCTTATTCGAAAAACCAAAATACGTAGCACGCATTCTGATTACTGATACGATTCAAATTGCCGGATATTTTAATTTTATGGACTCCCTTGTTACGGCTTATGACAGCCTTACCGATTACCCACTTTCAGAACACCTGCTTGTAAAGGCCAATCCATGGATTATCGACACTCTTTCCCATACCGATTATTATTACATGAAGAAAAAAGATTCTTTTGTTTATGATCAACAAAAGATGGTAGTTTTACGGCCTTACGACACAATAATTGTCCCTGATGCCCATAAAGCTGAACTTATTCTATCATCATTTGCCCGTACAAGTATCGACATTAACCTACCGGAGTTTAAATTACGGATCTATCAAGATTCGGTTATGCTACATTCTTTACCGGTCAGAATAGGCCAAAACAGAAGTAGATATTTAAAAATGGGTGATCGGATTACAGACCTTAGGACAAAAACCGGTTACGGACATATTGTAGGATTTAGAAGGAACCCGGACTTCTACAATCCCGTGGATGGGAAAAAATTCGAATATACCAGAAGGGATGATGGGAAGACCACATTAATGCCACAAATTCCATGGATAGAAACTGAGATAAACGGCGTAAGAAACGGGCAATTAATACACCCAACCACAAACCCGAAAACCTTGGAAAAGGCCTATTCAAACGGCTGCATCGGTGTTAAGGAAGGGGATGCTTGGATTATCTACTATCATTGTCCAATAGGAACGCCTTTGCATATCCGCTACGACCTAAAATCAAAGGACAGTAAAGATTCTAACCTACTACTGATCAAGGACATTTACCATCTTGATTCTTGAATTCTTCGCAGCGCTATGTGAAGTCCACGTTATTTTATGGAAATATAGGGAAAACATTTTTTGTTTTCGGCTATATTGGGAATAAAATCATGTGTACCAGATTGCATATAGCGTATTGATATGTTGCGTTGAAAAGCCGAAGCGGCGTTATTGGCCAGTGACCTCTCATCCTATCCCGATGGCAATCTGTCATAGCGCTGCGATGATGTAGCATTTCCGAAAGACCGGGAATCGAGGTACGAGATGAAGGGATTTTGGTCGACGCAGGCGAATGCTACATCATCAGATGGATAAAATAAAAACGTCAATAAATTTTATCTTCTATTGCACCTTCCTATATTTGCAGACCAATTTTATGCCCACGTGGTGGAATTGGTAGACACGCTACCTTGAGGGGGTAGTGTTCGCAAGGACGTGCTGGTTCGACTCCAGTCGTGGGCACAAAGCTTCCCAAGCTACGGGAAGCTTTTTTTATGTCTGACATACTTCACTTTCATACTTTATTCAGAGGATCTCGATACTTTTTACAAAGGACAATCAAAAAATGTCAAAGAAGGACCAAACCGCCATATAGCCGAAAAAGAAAAAGTTCGAACTACTCTATATCTTTTATAAAAAGTGACTTTGCCAGTTTCTTTTTTAATAATACCAATAACTTTTACAATCCATTTTACTCTTGATATTAAAGGTTATAAAAAACACTATTTAAACAATTTAACTTTCCTTTTTAACATTCGTATTAAATAAATTTTATATTTGTTTAAACTTTTTTCTATAAAGATGAACAATATAAAAAAACATTTTAGCATTAGGGATTTAGAAAACCTATCGGGAATAAAGGCCCATACCATACGAATCTGGGAAAAAAGACATGAATTACTTTCGCCTGAAAGAACATCTACGAACATAAGAACCTATAGTCTTGCCAGTCTACAGAAGTTATTGAACATTACACTTTTGTATAATAACGGGTATAAAATTTCTAAGATAGCAGACCTGAAAGAATCCGAAATACCTGTTAAGGTTCAAGAAATAGTAGCCGTTCAAAACAGTAAGAACCATGTGCTGAATACATTTAAAATGGCCATGATCAATTTTGATCAAACCCAATTCGCACTCACATTCAACAATTTATTGGCAGACCATTCATTCCGGGATATTTTCAAGAATTATTTTATCCCCTTGCTGACCGAATTAGGCCTCCTCTGGCAAACCGATACCATAAACCCTGCCCATGAGCATTTTATTACGGGTTTGATCAAACAAAAAATACAGGTCAATATCGAAAAATTACAACTGAATCTACCTGTAAAAACCAACAAAACTTTCGTATTATACCTTCCTGAAGGAGAAATACATGAAATAGGGTTACTATACCTGAATTACGAATTGATCTTACATGGTTACAAAACCATATACTTAGGACAATCTATACCTTTGGACAATTTGGAAGAACTTTTCGGTTTCGTTGAGAACATTTATTTTATATCTTACTTCACAGTTTCCCCCCCAAAGGAGAAAATATACAAATATATTGATGAACTGTCCAATACCATTTTAAAAGATACCTCTTGTGAAGTTTGGTTAATGGGTAGACAAACACAGCTTTTGAATACAGAGAGCTTGGCGCCGAACATAAAAATATTCGATTCTATAGAAGAATTGATAAAAAAGGTGCAATAACCACAGTACAAACTAATATATAAATGAGCAAAAAAGTTGTCATTATCGGTTCAGGCTTCTCCTCTTTATCTGCATCTTGCTATTTGGCAAAATGGGGATATAATGTTTCTATCTACGAGAAAAACAAATCCGTAGGAGGTAGGGCAAGTCAAATGACAAAGGAAGGATTCACCTTCGATCTTGGACCAAGTTGGTATTGGATGCCCGATATATTCGATAAGTTCTTTTCCGATTTCGGAAAAAAAACAAGTGACTACTATACCTTACATAAATTAAGTCCGGCCTATAAAATATTTTTCGAAGACGAAACGATAACCATTGGGGATACGATGGATAAAATATGTACTGAATTTGAAAGAATAGAAAAAGGGAGTTCCGTTCATTTAAGGAAATTCATATCCAATGCCCAAGAAAACTATGATATCGCAATCAATAAGGTCGTATTGAAACCTGGGTTATCTCCCTTTGAATTAGTTACAAAGGACACCATTACCAAAGTAGACCAATTTTTTAAAACGATAAGTGGGGAAGTCCGAAAAAAGTTCAAGAACCCTAAGTTGATATCCACTTTAGAATTTCCGGTGCTTTTCTTGGGGGCAAAACCGAGCAACACCCCATCTTTCTATAGTTTTATGAATTTCGCCGATTTTGGTTTGGGCACATGGCACCCAGAAGGCGGAATGTACGAAATCATTAGAGCCATGCATTCCTTGGCAGAAGAATTAGGAGTGGATTTCAATCTAAACCATCCTGTTGAAAAAATTCGCGTCGACAATGGTAAAGCCATAGGTATTACGGTCAACGGAGTTGATATTGATGCTGATTTTGTTCTTAGCGGAGCCGATTACCATCATTCAGAAACATTACTAGATAAAAAATACAGACAATACAGTGAAAATTATTGGGACAAAAGAACATTTGCCCCCTCATCTCTATTGTTTTACGTGGGTTTTAATAAGAAATTGAAAAACGTAGAACATCATAATTTATTTTTCGACACTGATTTTGAGCAACATACATACGATATTTACGACAAACCAAAATGGCCAAAGGAGCCTTTGTTCTATGCAAATTTTCCTTCAATAACCGATTCGACCATGGCTCCACCAAACTCTGAGACCGGTTTCTTCCTGATTCCCATTGCTCCTGGTTTGGAAGATACACCGGAACTGAGAAAACAATATTTTGACCTTATCATGGACAGATTGGAAACAAGGACAGGGCAAAAGGTAAATGACGGCATCTTGTTTTATGAGTCGTTCTGCGTCAATGATTTCATTGAAAAGTACAATTCTTATAAAGGCAATGCCTATGGCATGGCAAATACTTTGACCCAAACTGCTTTTTTACGCCCAAAATTAAAAAGTAAAAAGGTTGAAAATTTATATTTCACAGGTCAGTTGACCGTTCCAGGACCCGGTGTACCACCATCCTTGATCTCTGGTAAATTGGTCTCTGAATTAATCACAAATAAAAAATAACGCAAATTATGAAGGCATTATTCGATAAGGTATCCTATGATTGCAGTAAGATCGTTACCCAGACTTACAGTACTTCATTTGCACTTGCCACAAAAATGTTGGGAGCATCGATACGCCCCGACATCTACAATATTTATGGTTTTGTACGGTTTGCAGATGAAATCGTCGATAGCTTTCATGAATATAACAGTGAAGAACTTTTAAATGATTTTGAAAAAAGTCTTGAAGCTGCCCTAACGAACAAAATCAGTTTAAACCCAATTTTAAATTCATTTCAACATACTTATCATAAATATGACATTCCACATCATTTGGTGGCATCATTCATGAAAAGTATGAGAATGGACCTAACCAAGAACACCTATTACAGTGAAAGGGAATACAAAGATTATATTTATGGTTCTGCCGACGTGGTCGGACTTATGTGCTTAATGGTTTTTGTAAAGGGGGACACTGAGAAGTACGAACAACTCAAAGATGCGGCAATGTCTTTGGGCTCGGCATTTCAAAAAGTGAATTTTCTAAGAGATTTAAAGGCGGATTTCGAAGTCTTGCACCGCTCTTACTTTCCAAACACCAATTTAAATGAGTTGGATGAAGAATCGAAAACTAGAATCATAAACGAAATAAAGCAAGATTTCCAAAAAAGCTATGCAGGCATCCAACAGCTACCTAGGGAAGCTAAATTAGGGGTATATACGGCTTACAAATATTATAATAGATTATTGGGCAAGTTGGAAAATACTCCGTCTTCCTTAATTCGTCAAGTGCGCATTAGGGTTCCTGATTACCAAAAATTCGGACTTTTAGCGAAGTCTTATGTCAATTTTAAACTAAATTTGGTTTAAGATGAATATAATTATAGGCATAGGTGTTTTTTTAGCTGTTTTCTGTTTTATGGAGTTCATGGCATGGTTCACCCATAAATACATTATGCATGGCTTTCTGTGGAGTCTCCACAAAGACCACCATAAAAAAGACCATGATTCCTGGTTTGAACGTAATGATGCCTTTTTCATTTTCTATGCCGTAGTGAGCATGTCGTTTTTCTACGCAGGGGCGAATACCGATTTCTGGTATGGTTGGCCTATTGGCTTTGGGATAATGGCCTATGGCGCTGCTTATTTTATGGTCCATGATATTTTTATACACCAGCGCTTTAAAATGTTCCGAAATGCGAACAATTGGTATTCAAGAGGTGTTCGAAGGGCGCACAAAATGCACCACAAACATTTAGGAAAAGAACATGGGGAATGTTTCGGGATGTTATTCGTACCCTTTAAATATTTTAAAAAGAAATAAATTATTGCCCTAACAACCCATTAAGGACTTTATGCACTTCTTCGCTGTCCCAATCGGCAGCTCCGGATTGCGCTACAATTATTTTACCGTTTTTATCCAAAACATATGTTGTGGGCAATGTCTTGGAAGAAAGTAAACTGGGAGCATCGGAATTGGAATAAAAAACAGGCAAGTCGTAACCTCTTTTCTTTATAAATTCGGAAACCTTATCACGATCATCTTGGGCAATGAACAAAAAAAAGACCTTGTTCCCATAACGATCATTCAATTTTTGAAGGCTTGGCATCTCAGCAATACAAGGCGGACACCAAGTTGCCCAAAAATTTATAAAAACCACCTTACCTTTTGCTTCTTCTAAATTAAAACTATGACCATCCAAACCTGTCAGTTCCCAGTTATAATCATCAACAACCAAATTCAATTCGCGTTTCACAACTGCCGAACCGGAAGACAATAATCTACCTGCAAAACCACGGGCATAACGCCCAATGGGAGTAAATAGTAATACGACTATCCCTAAAATGATTATTATATTCAACCATTTTATTTTTTTGAACTTCATTGGAGTCTTACTTTATTAAGCCATTCAACAATTCCCTTACCTTTTTCGAATCCCAATCCGCTATATCACTTTCCTTAACAACTATATAACCGTTTTTATCAATGATATAAGAACCAGGCGGCTCCAAAATATCCAATGGGGCCGGTTCACCGATTATCTGGTAGGTAATGGGAAATGTAAAATTTTTAAGCCGCATAAATTCTTCAACGGGCTGTCTTTCTTCATTGGTGATGATATAAAAATCAACACGATCCCCATATTCATCATATAATTTCTGAATACCATTGAATTCTGCCTCAGAGGGTAGTTTCCAAGATGCCCAAAAATTGATGAAAACCACATTTCCCTTAGATTGTCCAAAATCAAAGAAATCCCAATCGGCATCTTTAAGTTTCCAGTTGTACGATGTGATCTTCTCTCTGCTATCTTCGTTGATTATGTCCGGTGTAGAGGCAAAAAGACGATTCAAAAAAACCTTTCCAAAGTGCCCTAAAGGAGTAACGAAGAAAGATAGGACAATGGCAAACAGTAAGATGTTAAGAACGGTTTTTCTCTTGATTTTCATTATATGGGGATTTATCCAAAACTAAAAAACTCCCGATTAAAATCGGGAGTTTTTATCAATTAAAAAGTTATTTTTCGAAATAAAACCAATTTACCTTTGATGGTATATTGATTAGGCAGCATTCTCCCTTTTTATAACGTTCAAGGCAGAACCTTCTTTAAACCATCCTATCTGGGAATCATTATACGTATGGTTTGCCATAATCGTGTCTTTTGAACCATCTGCGTGAACCACCTCAATGGTCAACGGTTTTCCTGGTGCAAAGTCAGCAATATCCACAAAGTTGAAAGTATCATCTTCTTGGATCAAATCATAATCACTTTCATTGGCAAATGTCAATCCCAACATACCTTGTTTCTTAAGGTTGGTCTCATGGATCCTTGCAAATGATTTTACCAAAACAGCAGCAACTCCCAAATGTCTAGGCTGCATGGCTGCATGCTCCCTTGAGGAACCTTCCCCATAGTTATGGTCACCCACAACAATTGATTTAATACCTGCGGCTTTATAAGCTCTTTGGGTATCGGGTACCCCACCGTATTCCCCGGTCAATTGATTTTTGACAAAATTGGTTTTCTTATTGAAGGCATTGACGGCCCCAATCAAGGTGTTGTTTGCGATATTGTCTAAATGCCCACGGAAACGTAACCATGGTCCGGCCATGGAAATATGGTCTGTAGTACATTTACCGAATGCCTTTATCAATAATTTAATCCCTTGTAACTGTTCTGGAGTAATTGGCACGAAAGGATCCAACAATTGCAACCTTTCTGAAGTAGGACTTACCTTTACCTCAACACCTGAACCATCCTCATCGGGCTCTAAATAACCTGCATCCTCAACAGCAAAACCTTGAGGTGGCAATTCTATACCCATTGGTTCATCTAGTTTAACTTCTTCACCATCTTCGTTGATCAAAGTATCGTGCATGGGATCAAAATCCAATCTTCCGGAAATTGCGATGGCAGCGACCATTTCAGGTGAACCAACGAATGCGTGGGTATTTGGATTACCATCTGCCCTTTTTGAGAAGTTACGGTTAAACGAGTGGACGATCGTATTTTTCTCTTCCCCCTTAAGATCACTACGATCCCATTGACCGATACATGGTCCACAGGCATTGGTGAAAACTGTCGCTCCTAGATTCTCGAAAGTTTCAAGAAGTCCGTCACGCTCAGCTGTATATCTAATTTGTTCAGACCCTGGGTTTATACCAAAATCTGATTTAGGCTTTATTTTTTTATCAACAGCTTGTTTTGCTATTGATGCGGCACGGGACAAATCTTCATAAGAAGAGTTGGTACAAGATCCGATCAATCCCCAATCTACTTGAAGTGGCCAATCGTTCTCTCTGGCTTTTTTACCTAATTCACCTACTGGCGTAGCTAAATCGGGAGTAAAAGGTCCGTTCAAATGTGGTCTTAACTCATCAAGATTAATTTCTATGATCTCGTCAAAATACTGTTCGGGATTTGCATAAACCTCATCATCAGCGGTCAAATAACCCCTAACTGCATTAGCTGCATCGGCCACATCGTTTCTATCGGTTGCCCTTAGGTAACGCTCCATAGAATCATCATAACCAAAAGTTGAGGTGGTAGCCCCTACTTCAGCACCCATATTACAGATGGTACCTTTACCGGTACAAGATAGGTTTTTCGCCCCTTCACCAAAATACTCGATAATTGCTCCCGTTCCTCCTTTAACCGTTAGGATTCCGGCAACTTTTAAAATGACATCCTTGGCAGACGTCCAACCGGAAATATTTCCTGTCAATTTAACCCCGATCAATTTTGGGAATTTCAATTCCCATGCCATACCGGCCATTACATCAACAGCATCCGCACCACCGACACCAATGGCCACCATTCCTAATCCACCTGCATTAACGGTATGTGAATCGGTACCGATCATCATTCCTCCAGGGAAGGCATAATTTTCCAAGACTACTTGGTGTATAATCCCTGCTCCCGGTTTCCAAAAACCGATTCCATATTTATTTGAAACGGATTCTAAAAAATCAAATACCTCTGCACTGGTTGAATTTGCAATCTTTAAATCTGCAGTAGCACCACTCTTCGCTTGGATCAAGTGATCACAATGTACCGTAGTAGGCACAGCAACTTTGGCTTTCCCTGCTTGCATAAACTGTAATAAAGCCATCTGCGCGGTCGCATCTTGGCAAGCAATACGGTCAGGGGCAAAGTCTACATAATCCTTACCGCGAACAAAAGCCGTGGAAGGCTCACCATCCCAAAGGTGGGAGTATAAAATTTTCTCAGAAAGGGTAAGTGGTTTACCGACTATTTCACGGGCCTTATCAACCCGCTCAGCCATTTTGGAGTAAACACTTTTGATCATCTCGATGTCAAACGCCATTATATTGAATATTTAGAATTAAAGTAATTCAGCGAAATTAATAAAATCCGCCTCGCAAATAAAATTTTTATTTAAGGATTAATATGATTTTTATCATTTGCCAATAACAATGGCAACTTAAATAAAAAAACATTGAAAAGTATTCAATTGATATAAGCGATGTAGAAAACAAAATCAAAAAAGCTTCCTAATGATATCCTCTTCGGATATACCTTCAGCTTCTGCCTTATAGTTCTTTATGATCCTATGACGAAGAATTCCCATGGCAACGGCTTGTACGTCCTCTATATCGGGCGAAAATTTTCCATTAACTGCCGCATGGGCCTTTGCCCCTAAAATCAAATTCTGCGAAGCCCTTGGACCCGCTCCCCAATCAAGGTATTGTTTTATGAAGTCAGGTGCCGTATCCAGATTGGGCCTTGTTTTGTTCACTAGGGTAACTGCATAATTAACCACATTGTCAGGCACGGGTATTCGGCGTATAAGATGTTGGACCTCTAGAATCTCTTCCGCGTTAAATAACGCATTTATCGCCACCGTATCATCGGAAGTGGTCGCCTTAACTACAGCTACCTCTTCTTCTATGGATGGATATTTTAGTTCAATGGCGAACATAAAACGATCTAATTGGGCTTCTGGCAAAGGATAAGTCCCTTCCTGCTCAATAGGATTCTGGGTAGCCAATACAAAATAGGGTAATTCCAATTTATGTTGATGACCTGCAATGGTAACCGCTCTTTCTTGCATGGCCTCTAACAATGCAGCCTGTGTTTTCGGAGGGGTCCTATTAATTTCATCTGCAAGTATGATATTGGAAAAAACAGGTCCTTTTATAAATTTGAAATTCCTGTTCTGATCCAGGATTTCGCTCCCCAAGATATCGCTGGGCATTAAATCGGGCGTAAACTGTATTCTTTTAAAATCGAGTCCCAAAGTCTGGGCAATCGTATTTACCATTAAGGTCTTTGCCAACCCGGGCACACCGATCAATAAAGAATGCCCACCAGTATAAACGGACAATAGTATTAAATCGATCACTTCCTGTTGACCTATAATAATCTTTGCTATTTCCTTTTTAAGGGCTGCATGTTTTTGTACAAGATTATTAATTGCGGCTACGTCTGACATCCAAATTATTCCTTAACCCAATTATTTGCGAATTCACAACCTTTATTGGCTTCATTTACGCTAATGTAGGTTTCTTCTATATGTTCGGCCATCCATTTTTTAATGGCATTATATTGCTTTTCCGTCAATGCCAGCTGCTGTATCCTTGTATAATCCTTGGCAAAATCCGCGACATGTTCATCATATCTGTTGGTGACCTTCAAGATTTTGTACTTGGGCCCACCACCTCTTGGATCCTGTTCCAATATAGGATATGAAATTTCATTGTCCTTTAAGTTCCTGACTTGATTATAAAGGGTTGGGTCCATTTTGGTTAATTCAAACCTGGAATCATAAGTAATCGGATTACGTAACAACCCACCATCGAATTTCGTCTCTTTTTCATCGGAGAAATTTCTAGCGGCATCCGCGAAAGAGTACTTACCATCCATTATCTGCTTTCTAATGGTATCCAATTCTTTCTTAGCACTGTCCAAGGCTTCTTGGGATATTTCCGGAGTAATCAAGATATGGCGTAAATCCAACTCTTGCCCCCTTATTTTTTCAATATAGATCAAGTGAAAACCGAACATGGTCTCAAAAGGTTCGGAAACTTCACCTTCCTGAAGACTAAATGCAACATCTTTGAAGGTTTTATCAAAACCAGTATCCTTGGTAATACTATAAAAACCACCTTTTGATTTAGACCCAGGATCTTGGGAGTACAAAATGGCCTTTACGCTGAACTTAGCATCATTCTCCTCTACATCTGCCTTAATGGCGTTCAGTTTATCAATAACCTTTTGCTTGTCTACCTCAGTTGCCTTTGGCTGTTTAATTATTTGGGAGATTTCCATTTCCGCACCGAAAACCGGCCGTTCATCTTCTGGTATCTTATTGAAGAACTGACGTACTTCTTCAGGGGTGATCTCTATTTCGGAAATGATACTGTTCTGCATTTTTTCCGAAAGCATACGAAGTTTATTGATCTTATTGATATCTTCCCTTAAACTTGCCTCATTTTCCTTTTTATAGAATTTCAACAACTTCTCCATAGAACCCATTTGTGCCACAAAGGATTGGATCTGTCTTTCAGTGGTTAAACTTACTTCATCGTCTGAAACCAACAAACTATCCTGGACCGCTTGGTGGGCATATAAACGATCTTCCATTAATTTACCCAACAAACCGCAACGGGTGATATCCTCTGACATGGCTCCTTGATTCTTAAGATCGATCAAGGTTTTTTCGATATCCGATTCCAAAATCACATAATCCCCCACAACAGCTGCAATACCATCTAATTTAACCTTTTTGAATTTGGAGATTGAATCTTTTACAACGCCCTTATCTGCCTGTAATTCTGGAAGTGGCGGCTCTATTTGCGTATCGGGGATTTCATCGGTAACCTGTGCTATGGTATTTCCCGATATGAACAATACGAATAATAAAAGGGTGATCTTAGTTGTCTTGTACATAGACTTCAAATTCTTTTTCTTTAATAGCTTCATCTATTATTTCTGTTTCCAATTTTCGAATATAGTCCAATTTCCTGCGATTGAGAAGTACTTGTCGAATGGACGGTTCCACATAGGATAAGGGAGCAACATCATTGATTTCCAACACTCCCGTAATCTTTGCCAAATATACCCCTAATGAATCCTGCAATTCAAAAAATTGTGATTTTTTTAAGTATCTATCTTGGTTTTCAAGGGTCAATGGGGGTATTTCTTCTCGAACCCTGGAGGCACTGACCCAAATGGAATCGTTGAAATTCAATTTTTTGAATTGCACACCTATGGAATCAAGATACTTAATATCATCTTTCTTGAAATTCTTCAATTTACCAACAACCGTTTCCTTATCCATAAATTGAAGGGGCAAGTGCACAAACCTTAGGCTGATCAATTTTTCCTTTAGTTTAAAATTCTCTTTTTCTTTCTCATAGAATGCCTCTAATTGCGCCTGGCTAACAACTGAATCACTGCTTTGTTGAACCAAGGCCTCTTTATACGCCCTGGTATACAAATCCGTTCTATAAGTATTCACCAAAGCATCGAATTCGGCAAGTTTCTCTTCGGACAGGTTGATCTTTGCCTTTGAAAGCAACAATTGCTTAGATGCCCAATTATTGATATAATCAGTTACAAAAGAAGTGCTATCGGCCTTACTCATATTGGCGGTCAAAAGCGGAGCTATATCATCTTTGTACAAATACAATTCCCCTACTCTGGCAATTGGCTCTTCATCGTGACCTTCTTTGAACAAAGAGTTACATGACACAATAAAAATGGCCAAAAGCACCCATGAAAATTTGACCAATCGAGTAATTTTGAAATTAAAATGCATCCTGCAAAAATAATAAATACTATATGTTAAACAAGGTATATAGGCTTTCATTAACACATTTTATAAACCTAAAACCATAAATACCAGTCAAATCGAAAAAACCAATATCAATTCCTAAAACTTCTACTCCCCAACAATCGTTTTCAAGGAAAAAGACCTTAAACCCAATTTCTATGTAGAAAAACCAAAAAGCTAGACCAACTATCCAAAAAGAAGTAATTTAGAGCAATGAACATATAAATCTTTTACCAGCACAAAGCTTTATGAACAGAAAAATTAAACTTATCTGGGATTTTCGGGGTCCAACCGGCGCAAAAACGGCAGAACACCATGAAATACATTTAAAAGAATATATTATTCTGGAAAAATTTGAACCTAACATTACTGGGCACCAGACAATCAATGACATGCATAGCCTAGCCTATATGGTTGTAGAGGAAACAGATATGCTCAAGGTTCGGGACTCCCTAAAACCACATCGTGCAGAAGTATTCCAAGAATAGACAACACTGGCGACAATGACAAAAAAATTACTATCCCTTTTATGCCTTTTTAGCCTTATAAGTGCCTGTGAAAAAAAACCTCAATTCCAGAATGCCCTTGATTATGCATTGAATTCCAATGACCCAAGAATAAAAAATATCATTGATAGCGTACAACGATATGAGGTCCAAATTAAATTCACCAAAATAAAAAGGACCAAGGACAGTGTGATTTTTGAAGACAATGGTTTTCAAGTGAACAGCAACAACTACTTCTATCCTGCCAGTACGGTTAAATTACCCATAGCAGTTTTAGCATTGGAGAAATTGAACCAAATGGATTTACTTAACAAGGACACCCACTATTATGTAGAAGGGGATACGATCGAAACCACATTCGCAGCTGATATCACAAAAATATTCGTAGTAAGTGACAATGCCGCCAATAATCGCTTATTCGAATTTTTAGGTCAGGATTTCATCAACAAATCCTTGAAGGAAAAAGGATTGGACTCCATTCGTATTTCACACCGTTTGTCAACTGACGAACCCTATGAAATCACCACTAAACCATTGATCGTATATTTGAATGACAGTACTACGACCATGTTGGAAAAAACCGTGAATACGTCTGCCATTCCTCTAAAACTAAATGGTATTAAAAAAGGAATCGGTTATTACGAAGAAAACGAATTGATTCATGAACCCTTTGATTTTGGCTTAAAAAACCATTACCCGATCAATGCCCAACACAACGTTTTGAAAAGACTTATTTTTCCTAACTGTTTCAAAGAAAACGAACGATTCGATTTAAGTTCCGATCAACGGGAATTTTTACTCAAAACCATGCAATTGTTGCCTAAAGAGGCCGGATATGATTCCGAGGAATTCTATGACAGTTATGTAAAGTTCTTCATGTTCGGTGACAAGAAGTCGAAAATGCCCGAAAACATAGATATTCTCAACAAGGTTGGTTATGCATATGGCACATTGACGGATTGTGCATACATCAATGACCGAAAAAACAATGTTGAATTTTTACTCACTGCTACCCTACTGGTTAACAGCAATCAAATTTTCAATGACAACACGTATGAATATGACCATATCGGCATTCCTTTCTTAGCGGCATTGGGCCAGGAAATCCATTCATTTGAAGTATCTGCAAAAAATAAATAGGCTACACCAAACAAAACCTAGTCGCATTACTTAAGACTTTATCAATAAATTCAGGATATTACCGTTAGATTGTTAGCCTTAAACCGAAACCAGTATTTTACGTATTTTAGGGTAAGTAAATCCACTATATGCCAGACCAAAATAATCGCATTGAAGAGCTCAATAATAAATTAGAAATACTTCTGGGCAAGCAAGAAGGTTTTGCCAAAGAACTCATGTCCCTTTATCGGGAAATAGAGGCATTGAAAAAAGCCGGAGGCGGCATAAAAGAGGTTGGGACGATCAACCCATCGCCGACCAAGGAAGAACAGCCCCAAATGGCTAACTCCCCTACAAAAGAACCTATTAAGGAATACCTACAAGAACCTATTGATGCACCACGACCAAAGCAAGAAGAACCCATCAGTATTTTCAAGCAGCCAAAGACAAAATCGAATTGGGAAAAATTCATTGGTGAGAACCTGATAAACAAAGTAGGCATAATCATCACTGTTTTAGGGGTGGCCATTGGCGCCAAATATTCAATAGACAATAATTTGATAAGTCCGTTGACGCGAATCATTTTAGGTTATTTGGCCGGTTTATGCTTACTCGGTTTTGGCATTAAACTAAAGGTAAAATATGAAAATTACAGTGCCGTTCTGGTCAGTGGAGCCCTTGCCATCCTATATTTCATAACTTTTGCCGCCTATAGTTTTTATGGGCTGTTCCCGCAGATCATGACTTTTATCCTCATGCTCATTTTTACGGTTTTCGGCGTTGTTGCCTCCCTGAATTACAACAAACAGATCATAGCGCATATAGGGCTCGTTGGTGCTTATGCGGTACCTTTTCTTTTAAGCAACGACTCTGGCAGTCCAGAGATTCTTTTTAGCTATATGGCCATAATCAATATAGGAATCCTCTTCATAGCCTATAAAAAATATTGGAAGCCCCTATATTATTCATCGTTTATCATTACTTGGTTGATTTTTGGCAGCTGGCTGGCGTTCTCCTATGCCTATAACGAACAACGTACGATAGCAATGATGTTCTCCCTCCTTTTCTTTCTTATTTTCTATGCTACATTTTTATCATATAAACTGAAAGCGTCCGAAAAATTCAAAAAATCGGATATTGTCTTACTCTTGTCCAACTCGTTCATATTTTTTGGATTGGGTTACGGACTGCTTTCAGAAAGCGAGACAGGGGAACAACTTTTAGGTGTATTTGCACTCGGCAACGCCATATTACATTTTATGGTCAGTTTGATTATCCACAAGAAAAAATTGGCCGATAATAACCTGTATTATTTGGTTTCGGGATTAGTGTTGGTTTTCTTGACCATCGCCATCCCCATACAACTAGACGGCAACTGGGTAACCCTTTTATGGGCCTTTGAAGCCGCTTTACTATTTTGGATAGGCCGTAAGAAGAATGTTATCGTTTATGAGAACCTGTCTTATCCGCTCATGATATTGGCCTTATTCAGTTTATTCCATGATTGGACACTGGGCTATTTTGATAATATAGGCCTTGACCAAGGGATGTCACCTGTCCTAAATATGACTTTTCTAAGCTCATTGTTGTTCGTTGGGGCTTTTAGCTTTATTAATTGGTTGAACACAAACACCAAGAAAGAAAATACAGTAGCCCCAAATAATACGATACAAAAAATCATGTCATTTGCCATACCCAGTATATTGCTTTTTGTGTTGTTCATGGGTTTCTACTTAGAAATACAATATTATTGGGAAACATTGTACATAGGCTCCGAAATACCTATAGTTGAGGAAAATGGGTACGACTATCTTAAGCACAATACCGACTTGAGGGATACCGGCAACATTTGGCTAATTAATTACTCCCTATTATTCATTTCAATTTTGATTTTTGCGAATATTAAGAAACTCCACAATCGAGTTTTGGGTATAGTTTCGCTCACTGCTGGTCTATTCGCAATTTTTGTGTTCTTGACCATGGGCTTGTATACTTTAAGTGAATTGAGGGAAAGTTATATTGATCAGAACTTATCGGAATACTACGAAATAGGTTTCTTCAACATTACGATACGGTATATTGCCTTTGCTTTTTTGACCCTGTTATTGGTGAGCCTCTATAAATTGATTCGAGAGCCCTTCCTTAAAATAAACTTTAAGATTCCATTCGAGATCTTACTCCATATGACCATCTTATGGGTGGCCAGTAGTGAATTATTACATTGGATGCATATGGCCGGATCACACCAGAGTTATAAACTAGGTCTTAGTATCCTCTGGGGATCATACGCTTTACTAATGGTCATATTGGGTATTTGGCAAAACAAAAAATTCTTACGCCTTGTGGCCATGATTCTTTTCGGTTTTACCCTGATCAAATTATTTTTCTACGATATCGCATCACTCAACACCATTTCCAAAACCATAGTTTTTGTTTCTTTGGGTATCTTGTTGTTGATCATATCATTTTTATACAACAAGTACAAAAACAGAATATCCGATGAAGAAACGAACTAAACTTCTTCTTACAATATTACTCACTATCAGCGGCACAACCTTTGCCCAAATTGGGGATTATAGTGAAAAGAGGGAGATTTCAGGTATTACGGAAAAATGGCACACCCTAGAGTTGCCAACTTCTGTTTTTAATGGGTTATCTGACAATTTATCGGATCTTCGAATTTATGGTGTCTCAACAAAAGACACTATAGAAGCCCCATACCTATTAAATGTAAAAAAGGAAAAGCACGTTCAAAAAGAAGTAGTTTTTTCTTTGATCAATACAGCCATTAGGGCCAATACCCATTATTTCACTTTCGAAGTACCTACCACAAAAACCTTGAATGAAATCTCATTGAATTTCAAAAATGAAAATTTTGATTGGAAAGTAAAGCTTGAAGGCAGTCAAGAACAATCTAAGTGGTTCACGATTCTTGAGGACTCCCGCATACTATCCATAAAAAATGAGCAGACCGATTTTCGTTTTTCGCATTTAAAGTTCCCTAATTCAAAATACCGTTACTACCGAATTTCATTCAAAAGCGATGTGGCTCCCAAGTTACTTGATGCCAAAATATATTTACACGAAACAATTGAAGCCCAATACAACATGGCCGAAATCGGGGATTATGAAATTTCCCGAAACAAGGAAAAAAAGCAGACCATAGTTCAGATTGCCCTCAAACAACGACAGCCTATCAGCTTTTTGAACTTGGACATCCCCAATGATTATGACTATTATCGTTCTTTTCAGGTTCAATATGCCCAAGACAGTGTCCCCACTGACAAAGGAATAAAATTCACCTACCGTACACTTTTCCGAGGAACCCTGAACTCCATCGAAAAAAATGAATTCAACATTAATTCGGTAATGGCCAAAAATCTACGGATCATTATTGACGACCATGACAATCAGTCCTTGAACATAACCAACATGTCAATAAAAGGCTATAAGCATTATTTAACGGTAAGGTTTACAGATAAAAGGGATTATTTTTTGGTCTATGGCAATATAAACGCCCAAAAACCAAACTATGATATTGTGCACACTTCAAAAAGCATTCCTACTTCATTGATCAGGGTTGACCTTGGTCCCGAAATACATATCCCAAAAAACGGAATAGAACAAATAGCCCCCTTATTCGAAAACAAAATCTGGCTTTGGTCTGTTATGGCAATCGTTATATTGGTAATAGGGGGCTTCACCCTAAAAATGATGTCGAAAAAGGAATCCTGATTTTTGGGATTGAAAAGCCTAAATTTGTATTGTTAAATAATAACGGCACAAATGTCAGCACCCAAACAAACACGAATCAATAAATATTTAAGTGAAGTAGGCTATTGTTCCCGAAGGGCGGCGGATAAACTAATAGACCAGGGGAGGGTCACCATTAACGGTTCGGTCCCCGAAATGGGAACTAAAATCGTACCTGGGGATGAAGTGCGCGTCGACGGGGAACTTATATCGGAACCGAAAGAGCAACCCGTATACCTCGTCTTTAACAAACCTATCGGAATTGTTTGCACCACCGATACTAGGGTCGAAAAAGACAATATCATAGATTTTATCAACTACCCAAAACGCATTTTCCCGATTGGCAGACTGGACAAACCTAGTGAAGGACTTATTTTCTTAACCAATGACGGTGATATCGTAAATAAGATACTTCGTGCGAGAAACCATCATGAAAAAGAATATTTGGTTACCGTCAACAAACCGATAACACAAGATTTTCTGAATAAAATGCGCAATGGCGTACCGATCCTGGATACCGTTACGCGTAAATGTGAAGTTGAAAGTCTTGGCAAATACCAATTCAAAATCATACTTACACAAGGTCTAAACAGACAAATTCGCCGCATGTGCGAATATTTGGGATACGACGTAAAAAAGCTCAAACGCATTCGAATCATGAATGTTAAGTTGGATATTCCCGTAGGAAAATGGAGAGATCTTACCCAGGCAGAATTGAAGGAAATAAACAGGCTTGTTTCTTCTTCCTCTAAAACGCATGACGACATTTCTTGAACATAGAATAGACAATCCATTAGGGCTTCTCAGAAAACCCCATGATTAATGCTATTCATTTTATATCGAGTGCTAAGACATACTGACGAAAGTCATTGTCTGGCCATATTTAATTATGAATCTTTAGGCAAATGTCTTAAAATAGTAACGAACACGCATTTAACCCATTGATTATAATCAATTTTTAACAACTTATTTACCTAAATATCATTAACTTGTATAAGTTCATTAAACGACTCAACATAAAATTGTCAATCATGAGGAATCATACACATCAAATATCGAGGAAGACACTCAAACATATCCTTTTCGCCCTGTTTTTTATAGGTTCGTTAGGCACTCCTAAGGCATCGGCATTTTTTCAACAAGAGGATCAAGAGCAAGAAATCGGTTTTGACCAATACAAAGGCAAAATAATGGATTCGGACTCTAAAAAACCTTTGGTCTTTGCCACATTAACGGTAGAAAACACCAATATTAGCACAATTTCTAATACCGAAGGTGAATTTGCCCTAAAGGTCCCCGAATCAATGAAGGAAGGCAATGTCATAGTGGCTTTCTTAGGCTACAAAAACAAATCTATCCCCCTTTCCCAATTCAAAGAAGAGAACAACAAGATTTATTTGGATGTATTCGTTGAAATGCTTGGGGAAGTAAGCTTAAGCGTACCTAAGGATGCCGAGGAATTAGTTCGGGAAACCTTAAAAGGTAGAGGACAGAATTACTTCAGTGACCCTACTTTAATGACCGCTTTTTATAGGGAGACCATAAAAAAAAGAAAGAAAAACGTTTCCCTTTCCGAGGCTGTAGTAAACATTTACAAATCTCCTTACAACTCCAATAAAAAAGATGGGGTTAAGCTATACAAAGCCCGTAAAAGCACTGATTACAACAAACTTGATACCGTAGCCCTTAAATTGCAAGGAGGACCGTTCAACGCTCTTTATGTGGATATAATGAAGTATCCGGAATATATTTTCCAGGAAAAATCACTTGGTATGTACAATTTCAGTTTTGACCGTTCAACCCGTGTGGATGATCGCCGGATATTTGTAATCAATTTTACCCAAAAACCGGGTATTGCGGAACAGTTATATAAAGGCCAATTATTTATCGATGCCGAACGTAAGATACTTACCAGCGCTATTTACTCTTTGAATATCACCGACAAATACGAGGCTGCCAAACTATTCGTTAGAAAAAAACCCGCAAACGCCAAGGTATGGCCCAATAAAATAGCCTATAGGGTCGATTATCGGGAAAAAAACGGCAAATGGTATTATGGTTACAGCAATGTACTATTGGAATTCAAAATAGATTGGGACAAAAAACTCTTCAATTCAGTTTACAGCCTATCTTGTGAAATGGCCGTAACCGATTGGGAAAAGAACCTAACCAACGAAATGCCGAAGGCTAGGGACAGAATTAAAACCTCGATTATCTTGGGCGATGAGGCCGTAGGTTTTGCAGACCCTGATTTCTGGGGCGAATACAACATTATTGAACCAGAAAAATCTATAGAATCTGCCATCAAGAAAATCCAACGCCAGCTTAAAAAATCAAAGAACAAAGCCGCTGGAAGCCCTGCTCCTTGAATAAAATATGAACGGATAAAAAAACGCCCTGAAGATATCAGGGCGTTTTTTATTTTATAATGTGAGGGACTATTTAATTGGCAACCTCACTAATGAATTTGAGTCTATATAACCGCAAATCCTCTTCTTCGTATTCGCCATCGAACTCTTGCATGGCATCTTCAAGATTATCAGTTTCCGCTTCAAGAAAATAATCATGGATCTCTTCCTGTTGGTCCTCATCCAAAACCTCATCAATATAATAACCTATATTCAACTTAGTTCCACTATAAACGATTTGTTCCATTTCCTTTATAAGATCAGGAATCTCAAGTCCTTTCGCAGAGGCAATATCCTCCAAATCCAATTTACGGTCCACATTCTGGATAATATAAAGTTTTAGACCGGAGTTTGCCCCGGTACTTTTTACCACAAGATCATCTGGTCGAATAATATCATTTTCTTCAACATAGGTCGCGATGGCCTTAATAAATGGCTTTCCGTATTTTTTAGCCTTACCTTCCCCAACCCCATAAATATTCAACATTTCCTCCATTGAAATAGGGTACTTCAAGGCCATATCTTGCAATGATGGATCTTGGAACACCACAAACGGAGGTACACTTAATGAATCGGCTTGTTTTTTGCGTAAGGATTTTAGGAGTTTCAACAACTTTTCATCGGCCACTCCCCCACCTTTAGAGGCACTTACAATGGCTTCATCCCTTTCCTTACTATATTCGTGGTCCTTGGTCATCATGAAAGAAACGGGCTTGGCCAGAAATTCTTTCCCTTTATCGGTTAAATGAAGAATACCGTATAACTCTATTTCCTTCTTTATAAGTCCTGCGACCAACATTTGACGTATTAGTGCCATCCAGTGGTTTTCGCTTTGGTCTGCCCCAATACCGAAAACCGATTTTTCATTGGCCTTGTGTGAAGAGATCAAGGCATTGACCTGCCCAATTATGGTTTTTACAATCTCTTTGGATTTAAATTTTTCACTTGTTTCCTCAACAGTACGCAAGACCTTCAACACATCGTCCTGGGCCTCTTGCTTCTCTTTCGGATTTCGTGCATTATCATCCATATCGGCACCATCCCCGTTCACCTCATCGAACTCTTCCCCAAAATAATGGAGCATGAATTTTCTTCGGGACATGGAAGTTTCGGCATAGGCAACGACTTCTTGCAAAAGTGCATTCCCGATTTCCTGTTCCGCGACTGGCTTACCTGACATGAATTTTTCCAACTTCTCAATATCCTTATAAGAATAGAATGCCAAACAATGCCCCTCGCCGTCATCCCTACCGGCTCGGCCGGTTTCCTGATAATAACTCTCTATACTTTTAGGAATATCATGATGTATAACAAAACGTACATCGGGTTTGTCTATACCCATCCCGAACGCGATGGTCGCAACGACCACATCAACATCTTCCATAAGGAACATATCCTGGTATTTTGATCTTGTCTTGGCATCAAAACCTGCATGGTAGGGAACCGCACTGATACCGTTAACCTGTAACACCTGGGCAAGTTCTTCTACCCGTTTTCTACTTAAACAATAAATAATACCGGATTTACCTTCGTTCTGTTTTACGAACCTAATGATGTCGGCATCCACATTGGCCGTTTTAGGTCGTATTTCATAGAAAAGATTGGGCCTATTGAACGAAGCTTTGAAAACTTTGGCATCGTTGATTCCCAAATTCTTGATAATATCTTCTTGGACCTTAGGGGTAGCCGTGGCCGTAAGACCAATAATGGGGATATTTTCCCCCAATCGACTAACAATGGTCCTCAAGTTCCTATATTCAGGTCTAAAATCGTGCCCCCATTCAGAAATACAATGGGCCTCATCTACCGCTACAAAGGAAATTTTTTGCGACTTTAAGAAATCTACATATTCCTCTTTAGTAAGTGATTCCGGAGCCACATACAGTAGCTTGGTTATACCTTCCTCTATATCGCTCTTAACTTGCTTAACCTCTGTTTTATTCAGGGAAGAGTTAAGTACATGGGCTACGCCATGGTGATCGGAAATGCCACGAATGGCATCGACTTGGTTTTTCATCAAAGCGATCAAAGGGGAGACGATAATAGCGGTACCTTCTTGCATTAAAGCCGGTAATTGGTAACATAGCGATTTACCTCCACCTGTCGGCATTATAACAAAAGTGTTATTTCCTTGAACGATATTACTGATCACATCTTCTTGGAGCCCCTTGAATTGGGAAAAACCAAAATACTTTTTTAACGAGGCGTGTATATCCATATCATTAAGCCCCATTGCCTGTTTTGCCATCTATTTTTTTAATTCAATGACCTAAGGTCATCATACAATATTTAATCAAGATAAGGTGTTTTGGCCTATGAAACAAATTATGACCTAACATCCTTTAAAACATAACTATTCTATAAAATATAGTTTATGTAATTTTGTAAACTTAAATATATGACATTCTTTTAGGATTACAATCCTTAACCTAAAATATACCTTGAACAATTCTGACACCATACTTAGTATAGCAAGAAAGACCGTTGAGACGGAAAGTAAGGCCATTGGAAATTTGGCCCATTTGCTTAATGAGGATTTCGCACTAGCGGTAAACCATATTTTGAAATCGAAAGGCCGGGTTATTATTACGGGCATTGGCAAAAGTGCCATAATCGCCACAAAAATAGTCGCCACCCTGAACTCCACGGGTACACCGGCGGTTTTTATGCATGCAGGTGATGCGATACATGGGGATTTAGGCACCATACAAGATGAAGATGTGGTTATTTGTATCTCCAAAAGCGGGAATACACCAGAGATCAAAATGCTTGTTCCCTTGATAAAAAGAGGTAAAAACATATTGATCGGGATGACCGGCAATACCGAATCATTTCTGGCACAACAAGCCAAATACATATTGAATACCTATGTAGAGAAAGAGGCCTGCCCCAACAACTTGGCACCGACAACAAGTACCACGGCCCAATTGGTCATGGGAGATGCCCTTGCCATTTCCTTGTTAGAGCTAAAGGGATTCAGCAGTAAAGATTTTGCCAAATACCACCCAGGCGGGTCATTAGGAAAGCGACTTTACCTTACTGTCGGCGATATTGTACAGACCAATATGAAACCTCAAGTAGACATCGAAACAGACGTTCGCACGGTCATTGTGGAGATTTCAGAAAAAATGTTGGGCGTTTCGGCCGTAATCGATAACGGAAAACTTGTAGGTGTTGTCACAGATGGGGATATTCGTAGAATGTTGAACAAATACGAGAACATAAACGGTTTAAAAGCTAAGGATATCATGACACATGGTCCTAAAACCATAGAAACCAAAAAGCTGGCCATTACAGCTCTTGAGCTAATGCAGGAGAATGAAATTTCCCAATTATTGGCTGTTGACAATGGCAATTACGAAGGCGTTGTTCATTTACATAATTTAATTAACGAGGGCATACTATAATGGCAAAAACCGCTGCAAAGAGTCCAAACGAAATGTCTTTTCTTGACCATCTTGAAGAATTGAGATGGCATTTGATCCGAAGTACTTTTGCGATTGTGCTAATAGGAATCGTAGCTTTCGTAATGAGAAGTTTCATTTTTGATACGGTTATCTTTGGACCTTCAAAAATGGATTTCCCAACCTATCGCCTGTTTTGCGACATTGCAACCTTCTTTGGCATAGACTCGGCTTTTTGTGCCGAAAAACTGCCATTCACCATTCAAAGCCGTTTAATGGCGGGGCAATTTTCAGCACATATTTGGACCTCTATTTGGGCCGGTTTCATAGTTGGGTTTCCTTATGTACTGTATGAAATGTGGAAATTCATCAGTCCGGGATTGTACGAAAAGGAACGTAAGAACTCCAGAGGTTTTATCCTTATCGCCTCGTTTTTGTTCTTCTTGGGTGTACTTTTCGGTTACTATGTTGTTGCACCACTTTCAATCAACTTCCTGGGAACCTACCAAGTAAGTGAATTGGTTCTGAACGAATTCGATATAGGATCTTATATCGCCACCGTACGATCTTCGGTAATCGCCTGTGGTATACTTTTCGAATTACCCATTTTAATCTACTTTTTGACCAAAATAGGATTGGTTACTCCGGAAATCATGAAAAAATACCGGAAGATCGCTTTGGTTATCGTGTTGATCGTATCGGCAGTGATCACACCACCAGACGTAGCAAGCCAGATAATAGTGGCTGTACCCGTACTTATACTATACCAAGTAAGCATCTATATATCTAAAATGGTATTGAAGTCCGAAGCAAAAAAGGAAGCCAAATTGGCCGCAAATAAAAATAAAAAAGGTTAAAAAACCGTAAAGAAGATTCCAACACCCAGTATTTAAATTTAGATTTGGGGAGTAATGTTTGATTTTATCCATAGTCGTATATGAAGCTCAGAGCAGATAATATAATGAAAGCCTATCGTGGGCGACAAGTTGTAAAAGGTATTTCCCTAGAAGTAAACCAAGGTGAGATCGTTGGCCTTCTCGGCCCCAATGGTGCAGGAAAAACAACATCGTTCTACATGATCGTGGGTCTTATAAAGCCCAATAGCGGAAATATTTATCTAGATGATATGGAAATCACAAATTTCCCTATGTACAAAAGAGCACAAAACGGTATTGGATATTTAGCCCAAGAAGCTTCGGTCTTTCGAAAACTGAGCATTGAAAAGAACATCCTTAGTGTCTTGCAATTGACAGACTTGAGCAAAAAAGAACAACAAATGAAAATGGAATCGCTCATTGAGGAATTCGGTCTTGGCCATATTCGAAAAAACAGGGGCGATTTACTTTCCGGTGGGGAGCGCAGAAGAACGGAAATCGCAAGGGCCTTGGCTACCGACCCAAAATTCATTCTTTTAGATGAACCTTTTGCCGGGGTAGACCCTGTGGCCGTTGAGGATATTCAGCGTATCGTTGCCCATTTGAAAGACAAGAACATCGGAATATTGATCACTGACCACAATGTACAGGAAACCTTGGCCATTACAGAACGTTCCTATTTGATGTTCGAAGGTGGTATCTTAAAATCCGGTGTACCCGAAGACCTTGCAGCCGACGAAATGGTACGTAAAGTATACCTAGGTCAAAACTTTGAGCTACGTAAAAAGAAGTTGGATTTTTAGTCCATTTAAATTTTGCTGGAAATATTTCCGACTGCAGAGCTTAAAACATAAAAGGCAATAATCGCGGGTATGGCCAAAAACTTCATGGTCATTAATAGCACAAGACTCACGATAAGGAAAATATAACGTTGTGAATTATCCTTGAAATTCCAAGTCTTGAATTTTAGGGCGAACAACTCGATCTTGGCATTCAACAAATATGCACTTAACAGGGTTATGCCTATTAAAAACCATTGATTCAGAATGATACCGTTCAAAATATCATTGTTCTGGTAGAGCAATATCAAGGGTAAGGACAAAATCAATAGAGCATTGGCCGGCGTAGGCAATCCTACAAAAGATTCCTTTTGGTTTTCATCTATATTGAATTTGGCCAAACGATAGGCAGATGCCAGGGTGATCAAAAACCCCAAGAAAGGTAAAGGGGCAACTTTAAGGCCTACCCAGAAAGTATCATGAGCCGCTTCAGAAGAGAGGTTCACATTCCAACCTCCACTCATAGACATTCCCAATAACTGAAACATTACTATTCCGGGTACAAGTCCGCTGGTGATGACATCGGCGAGCGAATCTAGCTGTAATCCCAATTCACTCTTTACATTTAGGATACGAGCTGCAAATCCATCGAAAAAATCAAGTACAATTCCCATGAAAACAAAAAATGCGGCGAGTTCCAACTGGTTCAAAACAGCGAATACAGCGGCCACACTTCCACAAAAAACATTCATTAAAGTGATAAAATTCGGAATATGACGTTTCATGAAAAGTTGTTTATGTAAAAATAATACAAATTTCATGAAAGCTTGTCCGATGGCCCATTCAAATAATAAACACCTTGGAATAAATAAGACATCGGTAGCACTTATAAAAATAACAAAAAAGCATTTGCCCTTTGAAATCGGTAATGACGATTCAACCAATTAAGAACCGTTAACATAAAACCTACTTCTAAACAATTTATTCAGATATTTGCCACCGTAAATCCTTAATAACAAATTATGCCGTTTAAAAGGTTCGTTACATTCCTTTTGCTTTTGACATCACTGGTGGCACACTCCCAAACTCCGGAACTGACCCCATTATCTAAAATTAGCGTACTGACCTGTGGGCCGGGCGACCAATTATACTCGACCTTTGGCCATAGTGCTTTTAGGGTTAAGGACCCAGCCATTGGTATAGATGTGGTATACAACTATGGCGTTTTCGATTTTTATTCGGATAATTTTTATGTAAAGTTCGCACAAGGTAAATTGGATTACATGCTGGCCCGCCAACAGTTCTCCAATTTCATACGGGAATACAAAAATGATAAACGTTGGGTAAACGAACAGGTTTTACAACTCAGCCAATTTGAAAGGAATGAACTGCTCCAATTTTTGGAGAACAATTACCTTCCTGAAAACAGGGCCTACCCGTATGATTTCTTTTATAACAACTGCGCTACCAAAATTTGGGATGTTCTAGATTCCGTATACCATGAAAAGTTGGTGTTCAATGAAGGTTTTTTAGATAAACAGTACACCCATCGTGAGCTTATTCGCCTTAATATGCCACTTAATTCATGGTCCTCTTTCGGTATTGACTTAGCCCTCGGTGCGGTTATCGATGATGTTGCCACACCTAAAGAACATATGTTCTTGCCACAATATATAATGCAACAATTGAACAGTGCCCAATTGGACAACAAGCCCATTGCACCCAAAGAAACAAGCATTTACAAACCCGGTCCCCATGAACACAAAAGCAGTTTTATAAGTACACCCTTGTTTTGGACCCTGGCATTACTGATTATCGTGGTTACCTTAACAGTTTTGGATTTTAAGAAAAACCGTAGAACCAAAAGTATCGACTTTGTATTATTCCTTTTAACTGGAATTGCGGGAATCGTCATCTTCTTCCTTTGGTTTTTAACAGACCATTCGGCAACGGCCAATAATTTGAACATCCTATGGGCCTTTCCCCTGAATTTGATATTCGCGTTTATGGTATGTCGCAAAAAGCCACTCCCATTATGGGCTTTCAAATACTTCCTATTCTTAATAGTACTAATTTTTGCAGTTATAATATTATGGCTGTTGAAGGTCCAGATTTTTTCACCAGTGCTTATTCCGATTTTATTGGCTTTGGGCACCCGGTATTCATTTCTATACGGATATAAAAACCAACAAAACCCCATTTCTAAAATATGAACCTCCTCTCTGTTGAAAATATAGCAAAATCATATGGTGAACTAGTCCTTTTTGAAGACATATCCTTTGGGGTAAACAAGGATCAGAAAATTGCATTGATCGCTAAGAACGGGGACGGGAAAACCTCGATTCTGAATATACTTTCCGGTAAGGACGTGCCTGACTCCGGTTTGGTGAATTACCGTAAGGGAACCCGCGTTTCCTTTCTTGAACAGGAACCTGACATGAATCCTGACCTAACCATTGAAGAAACTATTTTCGCTTCTGACAATGACATTCTTAAAGTTATTCTGGCCTATGAAAAGGCCCTTGAAAACCCTGAGGAGGCAGAAGCCTACCAAAAGGCCTTTGAGGCTATGGACCGCTATGATGCGTGGGACTTTGAAACCCAATACAAGCAGATTCTCTTTAAACTTAAGCTAGAGGACATACATGCCAAAGTGGGACTCCTTTCCGGAGGGCAAAAAAAACGCTTGGCACTTGCCAATGCACTTATCAACAGACCCGACCTTTTGATTCTTGATGAACCTACCAACCATTTAGACTTGGAAATGATCGAATGGCTGGAACAATACTTTTCCAAGGAAAACATAACCCTGTTCATGGTTACGCATGACCGATATTTCTTGGAACGTGTTTGTAATGAGATCATTGAACTCGATGGGGGAAAACTATACCCGTACAAGGGTAATTATTCTTATTATCTAGAAAAAAAAGAAGCCCGATTGGAACAAGAGGCTGTTGAGCAGCATAAATCAAAGTTGCTGTTTAAGAAAGAATTGACTTGGATGCGTAGGCAACCTAAGGCCCGTACAACAAAATCAAAGTCGAGAATAGATGATTTCCAAGCCATAAAGGAAAAAGCCCACCAACGCCGCATTGAACATGAGGTACAATTGGAAATAAACATGGAGCGCATCGGGAGTAAGATCCTGGAACTTCACAAAATATCGAAATCTTTTCCCGGCAAACCGATTTTAGACCAATTTGAATATACTTTCACCAAAGGTGAGCGGGTTGGCATTATCGGGAAAAACGGTACCGGAAAGTCTACTTTTCTTAATATTCTTTCGGGAGCAGACCAACCGGACAGTGGTAAAGTGGTTATTGGGGACACCATTAAAATCGGATATTACACCCAAAAAGGTATCGAGATCAAGCAGGGCCAAAAGGTCATTGATGTAATTCGTGAGTTCGGCGATTATATTCCCTTAAAAAAAGGAAAACAAATATCTGCCCAACAATTGTTGGAACGTTTTCTGTTCGACCGTAAGAAGCAATATGATTTTGTCGAAAAACTGAGTGGTGGTGAACGTAAGCGTTTATACTTATGTACCGTCCTTATCCAGAACCCTAACTTCCTGATTTTGGACGAGCCTACCAACGATCTGGACATCATGACCCTGAATGTTCTAGAAAGTTTCCTTTTAGATTTTCCCGGGTGTCTTATGGTAGTATCCCATGACCGTTATTTCATGGACAAGATCGTTGACCACTTATTTGTTTTTAGAGGTGATACGGTTATCGAGGACTTTCCAGGCAACTACTCTGATTACAGAGCCTATGAGGATAGCCAAGTGGCCGAAAGCAGATCGGAAAAAGACAAGATCATTGAAAACAATAGCCCAAAGAATTCATGGAAAGAGGAAAGTAGCGGTAGCAAACTTTCCTATTTGGAACAAAAAGAATATAAATCGCTTGAGAAAGAAATTCAACGATTGGAGGAGAAGAAAGAAAAAGTACAACACAAGTTCACCGATAGCGGTCTTACGGGCGAAGACATAGATGCGTTATCCATAGAACTGAAAGAAATTTCGGAAGCCATAGAAACAAAGACCGAACGTTGGTTTGAACTTTCCGCCATGATGGAATAATCCTGAAACACCCCAAAAAACATATCTTGTACCGATTTATCAGCTATATCAAATTTCTTTTTAGTGCCACTAACCAGCATGGTGTACATTCACCTTTCATTTATAACTTCGTTACGAAATGCCTGTATAAAAAATCTAAAATCAGAGGACCTAAGTATATAAAAGTATTACTCAAGAGCCTTGCGTATTTTAAGGTTGAAAATATTCGAATTGTCCCAAAAGATCCTTTCCTTGAAAATTTGATAATTAAGTCATTCCCGCAAATCAAATTCAACCAACCGGAAGACCTCATCTTCATGGATTCACCTAACAATGAATTATTTACACTGATCATTAAGGAAAAAACATATCATAACGACACGATGGTCCTAATTAGGGACCTCTATAAAAACAAGAAAAATACCCAGGACTGGGAAGTTTTCAAACAAAATGAAAACGTAACGGTTTCGGTTGATATGTTCAACTGCGGCGCCCTATTTTTCAGGAAAGAACAAGCAAAGGAACATTTTAAGATTAGAATTTAAACCCGTAACTTTATCATTGAAATTACCTTATTGCCGAACAATGTGGAGAAAAGAACCTCCAATCCACTTTTGAAAGGCTATCTAAGTTAAAAATTATGGAATATCCGATTTATACAGTTCTAGGGATTCTTGTAATCATTTATTTGTTTTTCTTGATGTTGAACAGGAACAAATCAAAAAAGCGAAAATCAAAAAAATTCATGGAAGATTATCGCCGTGAAGACAGAAAGGAAAAAGAAAATTAACCCTAAGAACAATACTGTACATTATGAAAATATACACTAAAACAGGTGACAAAGGAACTACGGCCCTTTTTGGGGGCACTAGGGTTTCTAAAAACCACATAAGGATAGATAGTTATGGCACCATCGACGAACTGAATGCGTGGATAGGCCTTATCCGGGATCAGGAAATAGACCCTTACACCAAAAACCTTCTCACCCTTATACAGCATAAGCTATTTACACTGGGGGCAATTTTGGCCACCGACCCAGATAAGGCCCTCTTAAAAAACGGAAAAGAGCGCTTGAACATTCCTAGAATAAACGATTCGGACATTGAACTTTTGGAAAACGAGATGGACGTAATGAACGAATCCTTGCCCCCCATGACGCATTTTATACTCCCTGGAGGACATACAACAGTGTCATACTGTCATATAGCACGAACGGTTTGTCGTAGAGCGGAACGTATGGCCACCGAACTTTTCGAAAAAGAACCTTTTGATGAGAATGTGATGTCTTACATAAATAGACTTTCTGACTACCTTTTTGTCTTGGCACGAAAGTTGACCAATGACTTAAAGGCGAAGGAAATCAAATGGATTCCTGAAAAAAAGGACTAATAATTTCCGATTTTCTTCGTTATCAAACTATTATAGCATAAATAATTGTAAAAAATCTTGGCTATTTCAAGATAAAAATTACTTTTGCAAAAATTTAAAATCATCTATTAAAATGTATTGGACTTTAGAACTAGCATCATATTTGAGTGATGCACCTTGGCCGGCAACAAAAGACGAACTAATCGATTATTCAATTAGAACGGGTGCCCCTTTAGAGGTCGTAGAAAATTTGCAGTCTATGGAAGAAGAGGGTGGTGAAATTTACGAGTCCATCGAAGAAATTTGGCCAGATTACCCTACAGAAGAAGATTACCTCTGGAACGAGGATGAATATTAAACAAGTTAAATGTATCAAAAAGTCTCTTCGGAGACTTTTTTTTATGAATATATTATCATCACTGGCCATACAAAAAGGAAGAAATTAGCATTCAAAATGTTAACTTCGCAGAAAAATAAAACCTATTGGGATTTTTCTCGGTAAATTTGGCAGTAAAATAGGTCTTCACCCATAAGTTCAAAAGATTGGAACACCTTTTGCCCTACCCCTGCAACAACCCTTTAAAAGGTTATTTTTTAAAATAAAGGAGATAAAAATATAGAAAGCAGACGCTTCCCGTCACTTTCAATACCATAATAGGAAGAAATATGAGTTTATTAAATTCAGTACTTAAGGCATTTGTCGGCGACAAATCAAAAAAAGACGTAAAGGAACTACAACCCATTCTTAAACAAATAAAGTCATTTGAAGCTGCTTTAGAAGGTTTAAGCCTAGATGAACTAAGGGCGAAAACAGATGAATTCAAAGCAAAGATCAAGGCCGACCGCAAGGAGTTGGATGATAAGATCGCCGAACTAACCGAGCAAGTGCATGCCTCAACCGATATTGACAAAAACGAGGACATTTATGCCGAGATAGACAAACTACAGGACGAGGCCTATAAAATATCCGAAAAAACATTGAACGATATCCTGCCAGAAGCATTCGCCGTAGTGAAGGAAACGGCAAAGCGGTTCGTTGCAAACGAAAATTTGGAAGTTACCGCTTCAGAATTCGATAGAAAAATATCCGGCACCAAGGACTATGTTACTTTAGATGGCGATAAGGCCATTTGGAAAAACTCTTGGGATGCCGCCGGGAAGGCAGTCACATGGGATATGGTACATTACGACGTACAGTTGATCGGTGGTATCGCCTTGCACCAAGGCAAAATCGCTGAAATGCAGACTGGTGAAGGTAAAACTTTGGTCGCTACGCTACCTATGTACCTAAACGCCTTATCGGGCCATGGTGCACACTTGGTAACGGTGAACGATTATCTGGCTAAAAGGGATAGTGCCTGGATGGCCCCGATATTCGAATTCCATGGTCTTTCAGTAGATTGTATAGACCACCATAAACCCAATTCTGAAGGTCGTAGGGCTGCGTACAACGCGGATATCACTTACGGCACCAATAACGAATTCGGTTTCGATTACCTAAGGGATAATATGGCGCATACACCCGCCGACCTGGTCCAAAGACCGCATCATTACGCCATTGTGGATGAGGTCGATTCAGTTTTGGTCGATGATGCACGTACCCCTTTGATCATTTCGGGACCGGTACCGGAAGGTGACCGTCATGAATTTAACGAGCTTAAGCCAAAGGTCAACGATATTGTACAAAAACAAAGACAACATTTGACCGGTGTATTGGCCGAGGCAAAAAAAGCTATTGCTGCAGGTGACACCAAAGAAGGCGGATTCCTTTTACTTCGTGTATACAGAGGTTTGCCTAAAAATAAGGCATTGATAAAATATTTAAGTGAAGAAGGTATAAAGCAATTATTGCAGAAAACCGAGAATTTCTATATGCAAGATAACAATAGGGAAATGCCCAAGGTAGATGAAGACCTATTGTTCGTTATCGATGAAAAGAACAATCAAATTGAATTGACCGATAAAGGGGTCGATTATATCTCAGGGGAACAAAACAGGGATTTCTTCGTAATGCCGGATATTGGCGGCGAAATAGCTAAGATCGAAAAACAAAACCTGGAGATTGAAAAAGAGGCCGAACTCAAAGAAGAACTATTTAAGGACTTTACGATCAAGAGTGAGCGTATACATACCATGAGCCAATTATTAAAGGCATATACCCTTTTTGAAAAAGATGTGGAATATGTGGTCATGGACAACAAAGTAATGATCGTTGATGAGCAGACCGGTCGTATTATGGACGGTCGTCGTTATTCAGATGGTTTACACCAAGCCATTGAGGCCAAGGAAAATGTAAAGATCGAAGCTTTGACACAGACCTTTGCCACGGTTACCCTTCAGAACTATTTCAGGATGTACAAAAAGCTTTCAGGTATGACAGGTACCGCTATTACCGAAGCTGGGGAATTCTGGGAAATTTACAAGTTGGATGTCATGGAGATACCTACAAACCGTCCCATTGCACGAGATGACCGAAACGATTTGATCTATAAGACAAAGCGCGAAAAATATAATGCCATTATCGAGGAGGTCACTAAATTGTCACAATCAGGTAGACCTGTATTGATCGGTACGACTTCAGTTGAGATTTCAGAATTATTATCGCGAATGCTTAACATCCGAAAAGTACCACATAATGTATTGAATGCGAAATTACATAAGAAAGAAGCCGATGTTGTTGCTGAAGCCGGAAATCCTGGGGTGGTTACCATAGCAACCAACATGGCGGGTCGTGGTACGGATATTAAACTGACCGATGAAGTTAAAAAAGCCGGTGGTTTGGCCATTATAGGAACAGAACGTCATGATTCCCGACGTGTAGACAGACAGTTAAGAGGTCGTTCCGGTCGTCAAGGTGATCCAGGAAGTTCTCAATTCTATGTTTCCTTGGAAGATAACCTTATGCGACTATTCGGTTCTGATCGTGTTGCAAAGATGATGGATAAGATGGGCTTGGAAGACGGTGAGGTCATACAACACTCCATGATGACAAAATCTATTGAACGTGCCCAGAAAAAAGTTGAAGAAAACAACTTCGGTGTTCGTAAACGTTTATTGGAATATGATGATGTTATGAACGCTCAGCGTGAGGTGGTATACAAAAGAAGACGCCACGCCCTACAAGGTGAACGTTTAAAAGTGGATATCGCCAATATGATCTATGACACCTGTGAAGTTATTGCTGAAACCAATAAAGGTGCGATGGACTTTAAGCACTTTGAATTTGAGTTGATCAAGTTCTTCTCTATCACCTCCCCTATAAGCGAGGCAGAGTTTGGAAAAATGACCGTTCCTGAGATTGCCAATGCCATTTACAAGGGCGCCTACGCATTCTATCAAGATAAGATGGAGCGAAATGCCGCAACAGCATTTCCCGTAATAAAGAAAGTCTACGAAGACAACTCCAATAAGTTCGAACGTATCGTAGTTCCGTTTACCGACGGAATAAAAAGTTTGAATGTAGTGACCAACCTAAAAGATGCCTATGAATCTGACGGTAAACAATTGGTCACCGATTTTGAAAAGAACATTACGCTAGCGATCATAGATGATTCCTGGAAAACGCATTTACGTAAAATGGATGAATTGAAGCAATCGGTACAATTGGCCGTTCACGAGCAGAAAGATCCTTTATTGATCTACAAGTTCGAGGCATTTGAACTTTTCAAGGAAATGATCGATAAAGTCAACAAAGAAGTTGTTTCTTTCTTGTTCAAAGGAGAACTACCAACTGAGAATCCGAATGAAATTCAAAATGCGGGTAACTTAAGAAGACCAAAAGAAAACTTACAGACCAGCAAGGAAGAAATTCCCAATAGCGACGAATTGGCAGCTAAAAACAGGGCCGCAGGCCAAACCCAAGGACAAAGACCACAAATAACGGAAACCATAGTTCGTGAGCGCCCTAAGATAGGACGTAACGAACGCGTTACCATAAAAAATGTAATGTCGGGTCAAAGCAAAACCGTCAAGTATAAACAAGCCGAACCATTACTTGATAAAGGGGAATGGGTCTTGACAGAAGATTGATACCTAATTCGACAAAATTACAAGCGACCATTATCGGTCGCTTTTTTTTGGTTACAAAAAAAGTACGCCCCCTCAATAATGGTAATTCGGTTAAATAATTTAAATTAAAATCGATCACTCTAGCTTAATTTTCGTGTTTGATGTTGATTTAAACCCAAAACATATTTAGATTTACCATAAATAACCCTGATCCAATAGGGATTACCTTTCATTACCAGATCGTAATTCACTATTAAAGAGCCAAAAGTTTCGATTATGAAAATGCCCGTCAAAGATGAATATCGCTTAGTGGATAAAGTCAAATTAACATTGAGGGTAAATTATTTCTCCTCAATATTCGCCATCATTTTTGGATTCCTTTGCCTTTACACCCTTAATATCAACGAAATATTACCTTATGCTTTTTTTGGATTTGGTGTTGTCAACCTTTTGAACACCTTAGCCTTTAAATTACATAACAACATAACGGTCACCTATAATATCACTTCAATTATCGGATTAATTTGTGGCACTTTCATTACACTTTACAGCGGAGGGATCAATAGCCCTTTTATATTCGTTTTGGCACTTATCGTATTCACCGGTTATGTAACCACAAAACTATACGGGAAGATATACCTTTACTTAAACCTGACGATCGTATGTCTAATGTATCTGGAAACCCTTCCAGCATATACTTTCACTTTCAATGCCGTACCGGAAGCCTCAAGAGATCTCTTTAGCCTATTCAGTATTCTTTTTTCGGTCTATCTTTTGGGTGGGGTTTTAGGCAAGAACCTATTAAAGGCCCACCACAATCTTTATAAATCTAGAAATGAGATTGAAAAACGAATCAAAGAAAAGGAAACTTTGCTCCGCGAGGTACATCATCGGGTAAAGAACAACCTTCAAACCGTTTCCAGTCTTTTAAGCCTGCAATCAAGAAGCATACAGGATGAGAAAATGAAAAACATCATCAAAAGCAGTCAGAACAGGGTTATCTCAATGGCAATGGTGCATGAGATGCTGTATATGCGCGATGATCTATCTAAAATAGAATATAAATCCTATGTACAGGAATTGAGCGAATTTCTAATACGATCTTTAAAAGGTGCCGATAACAAAGTAAAACTAAATATAGATATACCGGATATTAAATTAGGTATTGATACGGCCATACCCTTGGGGCTTTTGATAAACGAAGCAATTACCAATGCCCTG
Organism: Maribacter sp. TH_r10; assembly: GCF_033101095.1. NCBI lineage: Bacteria > Pseudomonadati > Bacteroidota > Flavobacteriia > Flavobacteriales > Flavobacteriaceae > Maribacter > Maribacter sp. TH_r10. The sequence goes on from NZ_JAWMPY010000004.1 coordinate 169,788, forward strand.
AAATATGGCATAAGCAATCAAAAAGATGGGGAAATAAGCATCTCGATCGAGCAAGGCGAAGAGAATGGGTATGAACTAAGAATCGGTGACAACGGTGTAGGTTTCCCGGATACCATTGATCACAAAACCACCAAATCACTTGGTTTAAAACTAATCCACAACCTTGCCCGCCAACTTAAAGGGAGCATCATCAAGGATACTACGAAAAAAGGAACAAACTACATTATCAAATTCTACGAAGTAGGCAAGCATTTTAATGCAGTTGCTTAAGGTTTACCCCTAATTTTGTGAATACCGCGGTATTAAAGACCATAGGGTTCTTTTTTCTTATTATTCCTTATATTTAAGGAACTAATTAAAAAACCTTCCATGCTTAAAAAATTACTCCTTTTGGTGCTGTTTTGTGGTTCTACACTCTACGGTCAAGATTACTTTTTCAAAAAATTCCATCCTTTCAATGCCGATATACCTTCACCCGAAGAATTTTTAGGATATGGTATTGGAGAGCATCACACCCGGCACGATTTAATAGTGGCCTATTTGGAAAAACTTGCGGAAGTATCCGACAGGGCCTCCATTCATTATTATGGCAAGACCCATGAAGGTAGAAAACTGGTTATCCTAACCATTACAAGTCCGGAAAACCTATCAAACCTTGATGAATTGAAACGCCAACATTTGGCATTCACAAACCCTGACAACAATGCTTCAAACTACGATGATGTCCCTATTTTCATCAATCTGGCTTATAATGTACATGGAAATGAACCGTCCAGTTCTGAAGCTGCCTTATTAACGGCATATACTTTTGCCGCTTCAAACAATCCGGAAATATTGGGATATTTAAATAATGCCGTGATATTCATCGACCCAACAATCAATCCCGACGGTCGTGATCGTCATACCCAATATGCCAATTCCTACCAAGGAAATCCACTTGTGGCCGACCCGCAGGATGCCGAGCATAATGAGTATTGGCCTGGTGGTCGTACCAATCATTATTGGTTTGACCTTAATCGGGACTGGCTATTGGGCATTAACCCTGAAAGCAGGGGTAAATTAACATGGTACCATGAATGGTATCCTAATGTGGTTACCGATTTTCACGAAATGGGCACACAAAGCACCTATTTCTTTGAGCCCATGAAAGCCAATGGATCCTTAGATCCGATAATGCCCAAAGAAAATTATGAGGACCTCAACAATATGTTCGGGGAACAATTTGCCAAGGCTTTGGACAGTATCGGTAGTTTTTATTTTACCAAGGAGGCCTTTGACGGCACGTATCCCGGTTATGGGTCGTCTTATCCCGATCTTCAAGGAGGGTTGGGTCTTTTGTTCGAACAGGCCAGCTCTCGTGGGCATAAGCAAACAACTGCCTTTGGGGAAATTACATTTCCGTTCACGATCCGCAACCAATACACCTCGGGCATAACCACGGTAAAAACCGCGGTTAAAAACAAGGCCTATATGCGAAAATACCAACAAGACTTCTTTAAAAGTGCCATTTCCAGGGCAAGTAAAAGTAAAATCAAGGGATATACTTTTAACGATGCACATGACCAAAATAGAACCAAGGCTTTCATTGACAAGTTACTATTACATAATATAGAAGTATATAAATCTAACGATGCATATGTGGTACCTACTAAACAACCACAGTATAGAATGGTACAAACCATGTTCGAGACCTATTCCAAATATAGAGACAGTGTTTATTATGACGCTTCTGCATGGTCTGTAGGTAATTACTATAATATGAAGTATAAGCCCACAACCAGCTTGAATTTAGGAGACAGAATCACTACAACAAAAGACCTGATCCAAGTTTCTCCCGTTCAAAAATCCAATTATGCCTATATTATCGATTGGGATGATTACAATGCCCCAGCCGCACTGAATTACCTTCAAAAAAATGGATTGACGATATCGTCGTCTTTTAAACCCTTTACCGCAAAAGTGGGCCCAGATTCCAAATCGTTCAATTATGGCGCTTTGGTCATTCCCGTAAGCTTGCAAAAAAAGGATGCCGATGCCATATATAAACTGGTACAAGCGGCGCAAAAAGAGTTTCAAGTTCCAATGTTCGGTGTAAATTCAGGGTTCAACTTAAAAGGAATCGACTTAGGAAGCCGTTTTATTTCACCCATAAAAAAACCAAAGATCGCAATGCTTATTGGCGATGGGGTTCGCTCATATGAAGCTGGGGAGGTTTGGCATTTATTGGATAAAAGGGTACATATGCCGATATCCAAAATACCCATGCGTAACTTTGATAAAATGAAGTTGGATTCGTACAAAACCCTAGTAATGGTTTCGGGTAAATATAAATTTACCGATAAGCAACAGGATAAAATAAAAACTTGGGTAGGTAAAGGCAATACATTGATAACCATCGGCACAGCCTCTAAATGGGCCATTGACAAAAAATTGGTCAAAGAAAAATTGACGAAACCTGAAAAAGACACGCTAGCGATCGCTACCCGCAAACCTTATGTAGATTCCGACGAAAATTTAGGTAAAGAAAGTGTAGGTGGGGTTATACTGAAGATGGATATTGACACTACCCACCCTCTGGCCTTCGGCTATCATGACAACGCCATTCCTGTTTACAAAAACAATACGGTCTGGTTGACGCCAAGTAAAAATGAATATGCAACTGTTGGGAAATATGCGAAGGAACCTCATATGGATGGTTTTCTTACCACAAAAAATATGGAGCAATATGTTAAACCATCGGCATCACTTATCGTGAGTAAAGTTGGGTCGGGCAGGGTAATACTCTTTGCCGACAATCCAAATTTCAGGGGTTCTTGGTATGGGACGAACCGGTTATTCTTGAATGCCTTGTTTTTGGGAGATAAAATAGAAGTCCCATCAAGGGAATAATTACAATGGCTCTTATACCAAAACACCCTATACTTATGTAAAAACAAAATTTTATTAACCCTTCTATTAAGGAGCCATACCGTAACTCCCTAAAAGTGCATTTAATGACAGCCCATGAAACAAGCACCATCTGTTGCCCTTTTGTACACGGTTCACATTTTTAAGTAAATGTAACGTTCAACATTTACGATGTGAGCCAAGAACCAAATGGGAATTACGAACAAAAGGCAGATGATTAGCTGTTACTAATTGCTGCATTGTAAAACGGTTAAAGCTATTTTTTAACACGTACTTTCAATGGCTGCAAAAAACCTTTTGTTTTAGGGAATATGACCATATTCAACACTAACAAAGCAACCGGAAGCAAAAGAATAAAAAGTAACATAAGCTTTATATTTTAGGTTAAAAATTAAAAAAGGGGAACTTTCTTGTATTCAATAAAAACCCTAACGTATTAAGACAACTTAGGTCTGTCTTTTTTCGTTGAAAAAGCCAAAGCCTTCTTTACTCTGGAATTTTTGAATTTATATAAACGTGCAACACTTTTTTCCGAAGTGATTTTATTTTCCTTAGCAGAATCAATAACGATAATCCCACTATCCAAAACAATATCCATTTTAATAGGTTCCACTGTAACATTGTCATCGGCGTTTTGAGCAAAAGCGGTAAGACCGAAAAAAAGAACGAAAATCAAGGTAAAAATAGCTTTCATAATATCGACTTGGGTTACATAAATTTAACTCCAAACGACACTGAGGCAGGTTCACAAAACGGTGAAAACACCTTATTTTTCGGCTATCGGAAAAAGAATGGGTGAAGTGCACAAAATGTTCGACAAACGTTTTCAACACCTGAAACGCCTTACCGAACAAATAGTCTTTTAATCGGTATTCGTGAGTGGTTTTTTACAAGGGCTGATATAAAAACCGTTAAAATAATATAATACGAATCTTGAATTCAATTGCCATAATTACCTGAAAAGTGATATCATCATACCTTCTGGGGAAACTTTAAAAAATCAAATTGCGTAGTATAATTTAGAGATGGGGTATAAAAAAGGTTATCGTTTTCTTACATTTTATACAATAAGAACAACAATTCATACAATTGCGATCGATTAATCAACGAACAGCTATTAATTTACCTTAAAAACATCCCCTCTATAAGATCTATTGCTAATCAAAAACCGAGAACCCATGGAACCATTTATTTACTTTATCGCAAATGCATCAATGATTTTTGCCGCCAGCGTTATTGTTTTTATTCTTACAGGACTTATTAAAAATCGATCTCATCATTAAATATAGTACGGCCTTTCTGTTATTACTTGTTATTCATCAGTGGACAAAAAAATCCAAAAAGAATGTATGTAAATACATTAAATAGGATAATACTAAAATTGTATTTATAAAACCCTCTAAACTTTCATTAGGTCTATAAATCAAAACATTTATAACCCTATGGAAGGATAAAAGTAAAAACACCTTTTGGGAAACGGAAATAAAGAACAACACATCCGTCAATTAGGCTTTCCCCTAATTTCCAATCATAGTTTAAATATACCTTTAGCAGGTATTATGGAAGAAAAGTTATCCCAAAATTCTTGGAAAGAAGTGAAATACCTTGGTACTAACCTCCAACGATTTGTGTTTTTTGAAAATCCAATGGGACTTTAAACTGGATTACATTGAGGGATCATTAAGTCCCATCGATTCTCAGTTTATATGGAGTGAACAAGCTTTAAAAAAAAATCACTGTATCGTCATTTTCTTGATAAGCCCAATGGATAATAAACAATAGTTTGAATAAAGGATAAATTACAAGTTCTGAAAGTATGTATGACCTATAATTTCCCAATATAAATCTATTGGGTTTAGGCCAACAATGGCTTATCCTTTTTAGCCCTAAAGGCAAGTGCCCTTTTCACTTTAGTATGCTTAAACCTGTATATACCTATAGCATTGTTCTTTTTCGGATGCCTTAGTCTAGTTCTCTCAACATTGGAAACCAGATTTTGCACGTTGGTCAAATTTGAATAAGTTAGTGAAGAACCCTCTTCTATTGTTTTCATTTGATCAACAGGACCTACACAATGGGCAAAGGATATAGACCCTGTGAATAATAAGATTATAAGTAAGAAAAGGGTTCGCATAGTTTATAGTAAGTTTGGTTACCTAGAAAACCCACATACCCCATTTTTACATCCAATTATTCGATTAAATGTAGCATTTCATAGATGAAAGGCTCAAATATCGATGAAATACCTAACTTTACCCCTAAACCACAAATTCTACAATTACCGTTTATCGATGTTTACATGCCGTTCATCGAACAATACAAGCAAAAAATCACTGTTTTTAAGCGAATAATCCATCTCATCGATATTCTAAGGTGTTATAAACATAAACCATTTAAATTCTCGAATGGCACTCTAAATGTAATGCTCCGGAAAATCGTGTTCATTCAGAATAAACCACAAAAGTTCGCTTCCCTTTTAAGGAAATATTAGGCTTACAAAACTAAAGCTATTAGAGGAAGTGCATATATCCTAGAATGAATACCGATACACTTTATTTCGGTATAGCACAAAAAGGATTAAGTGCTGAAAATGTCCATTGAACATCACAGCACTTAAAATCAATTTTTGATACTTTGTAATTTAAAGGGGTTTTTTAATGGATCGGGATTTTGAAAATCCGATAAAGAAATGAAAACCGGTCTTATTTTACCGCATTGTCCAAAATCTTACCTTTACTTACTTCGCCTATAACAACCACATCTTTTGATGCCTCATACTCTTTAATGGCCATAAGCATTTGTTCCTTTGTATCTCGTCGGATTTTAACTCCGGTCTTTGATCCTCTATTTCTGATTTCTATATAAAAGCCGTCTCTTAATTCCGTCGGTTTCGTTGCGGGTCTTCCCATAATTTTAATTAAATTCTAAGTTAATGTTAGGTGCTTCCTTTTCTCCATACTTCTCTCACCGTAGCATAGTAGTCGTAAAACAAAGGCCGAACGTACAGCAAAAAATATCCAAAACATAACAATTACCAAAATAGTTATTAAGTATTCATGAACAATACCCCTATTTATCCTGATTTTAAGAAATTTATAACATAATTGACTGAAAAAAACGTAATAAACATCGATTTTTTAAGAAAAAACCAACGCCTATAAAAACAACTTTATTCTATATTTCACTCTCTTAAAAACCAATTTCATGATCATAAAGGAAAAGCTAATCTATAAAGATGCTCTGAACAATGAATTTGAAGGAGTCATTGCCTGGGATGATTCGTATACGGAACAAAAACCGGGCATTTTGGTTTCCCATATGTGGAGTGGCCAATCAGAATTTGAAGTTCAAAAAGCCGAAGCATTGGCCAAATTAGGTTATGTTGGGTTCGCCATAGACAATTATGGCAAAGGACGAAGGGCCAACGGTCCTGAAGAGGCACAAAAACTAATGGATGAACTTGACCAAAACAGGCCATTATTACTATCCCGAATGTTATTGGCGGTCAAGACATTGAAAAAACACGGGATGGTGAATGCTTCAAAAATCGGAGCTATAGGATTCTGTTTCGGTGGCAAATGTGTTTTGGATCTTGCCCGTTCAGGATCCGACATAAAAGGGGTTATAAGTTTTCATGGACTGTTGGATCCCCCAAACCCACATCCGAATAAGAAAATAAAAAGTGCGATACTCGTATTACATGGCTGGGAAGACCCTATGGCCTTACCCGATGACATGGTTAAACTCTCCCAAGAGATGAACGGACTTGCTGCCGACTGGAGTGTTCATGTTTACGGTCGTACAGGGCATGCTTTTACGAACCCCAAAGCCAAATTCCCCGAAAAAGGGTTGTTTTTTCAACCAAAATCCAATAAGCGATCGTGGCATGCAATGACCTCTTTTTTCAAAGAGATTTTTGATTGAACATACTATGGCATTGCTGCAATGAATCTTGACTTTGTAAGTTACCATCAAATTCAACAACTAAAGAAAAAAAAGATACACTATGATTAAATCGATCCTTTTGACACTTACCATTTTATTCTCTACCAGCTGTGAATCCAACGTAAAGAAAAGTAAACAAGCACATGACGCTCCCAACGCCCAAACAATAAGTAAACCAACACCTGATGATCTACAAAAATATGAAGTTGCTTATTTTGCCAGCGGCTGTTTTTGGTGCGTAGAAGCCATTTATGAAGATGTTATAGGTGTAAAAGAAGTTATTTCCGGTTATTCCGGTGGAAGCGAAAAAAACCCTACCTATGAACAAGTTGGTCGCGGACTTACCACCCATGCAGAGGCCGTAAAGGTTTATTACGACCCAAAAGTTGTCGATTTTAATACCTTGGTCGTAGTATTCTTCGGTTCCCATGACCCAACAACACTAAACCGCCAAGGACCCGACCATGGCGCCCAGTACCGTTCCATAGCTTTTTACTCCAATGAGGAAGAAAAAAAGATTATCGAAAACTATATAGAGCAATTGAAAAAAGATAAGGTATACAATTTACCAATAGTCACACAAGTTGAAAAATTCCGCAAATTCTATGACGCTGAAGATTACCATCAAGATTATGAAAAATTAAATCCGAACAACCCTTATATCATCAATATTTCCATTCCAAGATACAAAAGGTTCAAAGCAAAATATCCCGAATTGATGAAAAAAGGAGGACATTGAATTACCAGTTTTACCTGAATGAATATAAAAGTGACTTTAACGGGTCGCTTTTTTTTATTTTTGAGTTTAAGCCACTACCTTTAAGGCATCAATCATTGATTCTCCGATGGAAAACCACGAACCCAAATCACCCGACCTAAATCTGTCAGAAATGGAAACGCCCTTTTTCATTCATTCTAAAATGGATAAAAATTCTTCATAACCAAATAAAACAAAATAACAATCAGTAAAACCTGATGCTTTAAGTAATCAAAAGGTATATAAAACAGGAAAAAGGAATTTCAAAAAGCATTTAAGCAAAATTGTAATACATGAAACGCAGGGAATTTGTAGTTAAAAGTAGTTTGGCGACTGCAGCAGTGGCCACATCGTCATCGATATTCGGAAACATCAATAATTTCAGGGGTGCCAATGACACGGTAAACATTGGGATTATCGGTACTGGTGACCGAGGAACAGGACTTACGCCACTTATAAATGAATTGGACAAATTCAATGTTATCGCCTGTTGTGACACCCTGCCATTCCGTTTAGAGAACGGGCTTAGCAAAGTTGAAGGAAAAGCCCAAGGTTATAAGGATTACCGCAAGCTTTTGGACAATCCCGATATTGATGCCGTTTTGGTCTCTACCCCTTTGAATACCCACTCAAAAATCGCAATGGACGCATTGGATGCCGGCAAACATGTGTATTGTGAAAAAACAATGGCGAAAGGATACGACGGTATTGAACATCTGGCCGCGAAAGTGAAATCCTCTAACAAGATATTCCAGACGGGACATCAATACCACAGCTCAAGATTATATACCCATGTGGTCAAAATGATAAAAAAAGGAATGATCGGCAAGATCGCCGCCTTTGAATGCCAATGGAACAGAAACGGGAATTGGAGACGGGAAGTCCCCAGTCCTGAATTGGAACGCGCGATAAACTGGCGAATGTACCGTGAATTCTCAGGCGGATTGGCCGCTGAGCTTTGCTCACATCAAATCGATTTTGCAAATTGGGTAACCGAATCCACACCAGATAAAGTTGTGGGAATGGGTGGCGTTGATTATTGGAAAGATGGGCGCGAAACCTATGACAACATCCACCTGCTATACTCCTACCCCAGTGGTGTAAAAGCCACCTTTACTTGCTTAACCAGTAATGCCATGGACGGTTATCAAATTAAGGCCATAGGTGACAAAGGAACCATTGTCCTGGATTATGCCAAAGCTTGGTTTTACCCTGAAGGAAAGAAAAATAAAGAATTGGGCGAAGTAGATGGTGTTTCCGGAGCTACCGTAAAATGGGATGAAGGAAAAGGCTATGCACTCAATATTGAACATGAGGATGCTAGTAAACAGGCATTACATGATTTTAGGGATAGTATTCAAAACAATACAGATCCGGTTTCCAACATTACCACAGGGGCGAATGCCGCAATTTGTGTTCAAATGGGACTTGATGCCATGTATAACGAAGAAATCGTACATTGGAAAAAACTTCCTAGTGTTCAAGCGCTTTAATGAAAGGTTCTTATTGGATGAAGTATGGGAATAGGAAATTTATAAGATAGATTTGGGTTGATTTTGAAACGTAGCTAATGGTGATTATTCCTTTAAAACCACATCGCTATATTTTGAATTGATTTTTATTGATCGGGCACTATTCCCCTTCTTTTGATATCCTTCGTAAAAAACGGTATTATTCTCTTTTCTTGTGTTCAACTTTAGGTTTTGGGGGTACGTTAATTTAGAACGCGTACTTTTTGCCGCAATCACAAAATCGGTTTTTGGCAAATTGCACCTTAACTCGCCATTCTGTAAGGATATATCAATATCCTTGAAATCATTGGAAACCCAGTCTATCTTAATCGGACCCATTTTATTGTCGATTATCGCAGATTCCAACAACCTATGAATCGTAACATCCGAAGATGTGGTGCTCAACCTTAAGTTAAGCACCTCGTTCAAATCCACTTTTTCAGAATAGGAAGTCTGTAACAACCCATAGTTCCATCGTTCTACCTGCACTGGGGAATACGAAGTGGTTATCGTGGTCTCTTCCCCATCTATGGTCGTGGCCCATAAAGTGGAATATGACAACCTTGCATTGATGTTTTTTGTATTCTCTGCTAATTTCACGGCTCCATGGCGTACGTTCATATTGATCTTTGTTCCCTTCGGCATTTTAATTTTAATGGTCTTTTTCACCTTGAACCGTTTATTGCCCCTATCGGTGGAATAATAAAAAATATGGGGTTCATTTGCATGCAATTCCCGCTTTTCAATAATCCGTTCTCGGCGTTCTTCCATCTCTTTTGCCCGCTTTTCCATTTGTTCAGCACGTTTTTCCATGGCCTCTTCCCTAACCTCCATTCGCTTTTCGTGAGCTTCGGCCCTTTTCTCCATCATCGCTTCACGGCGTTTTGCCATGGCGGCCTGCCTTGCTTCCATCTTAACTCCCCATGCTTCCATCTTTTTCTCATATTCCTTATCAAAACCCTTTTCAAACTTCTTTTGCCATTTTTCAAGGTATTTTTCACCCTCCTTTTCATAAGCCTCATAATCAAACTCAACCTCGGGGACAGGAGGCATCGGCATATCGGATAAATCCAAATGCATTTCTGGCATCTCCGGCACTTCTGGAATTTCGGGCATCTCAAACTCAAAATCGGGAATCTCTATATTAAGATGCTCCAATCCACCAACGGAGTGTTTAAAAAACCAGGTGTTTTCAACTCCGGTTGTAATAGATACCCTTTTACTGTTACCGACAATTTCGATAGCATCTTGATCAAAGTACTCGGATGCTTCTTCTTCCGTTGCCCCATCGAGCTCAATGGTCGCCGTTATGGCAATCTGGTCCTTATTCCAAGTCTCGAATTCAATATCTACATTACTGGTATTGATATCGAGAACCGTTTCCTGATTAACATTGAATACTTCATTAATGGTCTTCTGTTTTTCTTGCCCGTAAATCCCCAGTGTTATTAGGAGAAAAATCATGGCAATCGATTTAAATTGCATTGGTTTCATACTGCTCGTTTTTTGATGATTGTAATTCGTTCAACTTCATTTTTAATTGTTGTAATAATTGTAAGCGCAACTGTAGGTTTTTTATAAGTGCGGAAATGGTCTGATCATTAGGTCCGATTTGGTTGAGCTCGGTCGTTAAGTTCTTATATTCCGAATTCAGGTCGGCCAAACGTTCCATATAACCATCCACGACCTCCTTATTGTCATCGGAAACCGCCAATTTTGCCAATTCCAGGTTAATATGGGCCACATAGTAACTTTCGACTTTTTTTAAATCGGGGGAAAGGTCTCCTAAAGAAATACCGCTCCTATTTTCTACATTCGTGTTCTTATCTACAACCGTAGTGGGAATGTTCGCATTGTTTCCTTGGATAAAAAACATAGTACCCAAACCTATTAAGACAAGAAGGGTGGCGGCAATCTTGAGAAAAAAGAAGGATGGTTTCTTATCTTTCCCGAGCTCCTTATCCAAACGATCCATAAACCGTTTCTCATGCCCCCTGTTCATAACAAAGTGCTCTTTACGTTGTTCCTCTTCGAATAACTTTCTAAGGTCTTGTGCCATTGGTCTTTTCTTTTAATAATTCTTTTAAATAGCTTTTGCCCCGTAATAATCGTGTTCTACTAGTGGTCTCGGTCAACTTTAAAACTTGTGAGATTTCTTTATGATCAAAACCTTCGATCAAGAACATCAGTACTACATATTTATATTTCTCGGGCAGTTGGCTTATTGCCGATTTCACTTGATCAATGCCGATTTCATTATCTACAGTCCAATCATCTTCTCTTGAAATCTCTAACATATTCTCATCCAACTCCACCCAACGTTGTCGTTTGGCTTTTAAAAAATCAATACTCTTATTTATGACGATCCTTTTTAACCAGGCCCCAAAAGTTACCTCTCCTTTAAATTGATGTATTTTCTGGAATGCTTTTATAAATGCCTCCTGGATAACATCCTCGGCATCGTCCGCATTTTGAACATAGCGCATGGCCACACAGAACATGCCCTCACAATATTGTTTGTAAAGTTGCATTTGGGCCTTCCGGTTATTGGCCTTGCATTTTTCTACCACATCAATATGAAACATTATGTGCTCGGTGTTGGTTTTGTTCGTTTGTTTCCCTAAGGACGATATTAATAGGTCAATGTTGCAAAAACAGTTAATTTTGCTACTTAAAATTCAATTTTCTTGAAACAAGTTACGATAAGCAACCCTTTCATCACCTTGATCGTATTGGATTATGGAGCGATTATCCAAAAATTATTGGTGAAAGATGATGAAGGCAGATATACGAATGTGGTCGTAGGATATGACTTTCCGAGTAAATATCCCTACGACACGGCTTCTTTAGGGGCATGCGTAGGAAGATATGCCGGACGTATCGCCAACGGTGGTTTCACCCTTGATTTCAAGAACTACCTTTTGCCGACCATTGATGGTATTCATTTACATGGTGGCCGACAAGGTTTCGGTAAAAAATATTGGACAATTGAAGAAGTACACCATGGAGATGAACCCTTTGTTCGGCTTTCATACTTCAGCAAACATTTAGAGGAGGGTTACCCCGGAAATTTAAAAGCCACCGTAACCTACAAAATAAAGAACAACGAGCTTTACATTATCCACGAGGCCAAGACCGACCTTTCAACAGTCGTTAACCTGACCAACCATTCTTATTTTAAACTGGACGGTGAAAACAGCATTGACCATTATTTTCTTAAACTGAATTGCCCTAAAATCGTAGAGACCCATAAAAATCTATTACCAACGGGGAAATTAATACCAGTAAAGGGTACTGAAAAAGATTTTAGTTCCGAGCGTCAAATAGGAAAAACGAGATTTGATACTCCGTTTGCCACAAATGACGAGAGCAGTTTCGCAGCTATGGTATATTCCAAAAAATCAGGAATTTCAATGGAAGTAAACACCAACCAACGTGGATTGGTCGTTTATACACCAAAGGATTTCCCTGCCATTTGTTTCGAAACCCAGAATTTTCCAGACGCCCCCAATCAACCCAATTTCCCCAGTAGTGTGCTTCGGCCCAATGAAACCTATCGAAATGCATCTGTCTTTAAGTTTGATTTAGTAACTTAGAAGGGATTTCAAAAAACATCAAGATGAAAAAATTTAAATGGATTGTACTGATCCTAATAGCATTGGTGGCCTTGGTCATTTTTGTCGGCATGCCATATATGAAAGAGCAGACCAAAAAAAATAGTCCAGAAATCACGAATTCCTATACAAAAAACGGAATGGACCTTTCTATCAATTATTCAGGACCTTTTAAAAAGGACCGTATTATTTTCGGCGAACTGGTTCCCTACGATGCAGTATGGCGTACAGGTGCCAATGAACCAACTACGTTCAGTACGGCCAAGGACATTAAGATCATTGACAAAACCCTAGCTGCAGGAACATATTCTTTTTGGACCCAACCCGGAAAGGATAGCTGGAAGGTTATCTTCAACAGTGAAATCCCCGATTGGGGTGTTACCATCCTAAGTGGCGGTAAGGAAACGACAAGAAACCCTGAAACCGATGTTGTTGTAGTCGAAGTACCTTCAGAGCAAACGACCACTGTTCAAGAACAACTCTCCATTACATTCGAGGACAGCGAACAATTATACCTTGTTCTTTCATGGGACAGAACCAGAATAGAAGTGCCCATTAATGAATAATTTAAACATGGCAATTCCAACAAGACCTTAAAAGACATCAATTTACGGGTATGAATCTATTTCCTAAGAAGATCAAGTGCTTTCATTTGACCCACCCTTTTAAAGATAAATGGGGAGAATAGGGTTTCACTAATAAAAAGCATAAATTTGCGCCATCATAAATCAACGGCATGCAACCTATCACAGATTCTTTACTTTCTATTGTTGTTCCTCTTTATAATGAAGAGGATAACGTGGTCTTATTGACCCAAAAGATCCATGAAAGTCTTGTTGGTTACCAATACCAAATCATCTACATAGACGACTTCTCTACAGACGATACCCGTAAGGTGGTCAAAAACATGAATGATGACAAGGTTCATCTAATTGAACTAAAGAAAAACTATGGCCAAAGTCTGGCCTTGGCAGCTGGGTTAGATTATGCCGAAGGGGAATATATCATAACCATGGACGGGGATTTACAGAATGACCCTAGTGATATTCCTGAAATGTTGGCATATGCCGTAAATGATGAATATGATGTAATCACCGGAATCAGGCAAAAGAGAAAAGACTCCTTGGTCAAAAAAATTCCATCAAAGATTGCCAATTTCTTGGTTCGGAGGGTTACCAAATTGGACATAAAAGATAATGGTTGCGCCCTAAAAGTATTCACAAGGGATATAGCAAAAGATTTGAACCTTTACGGGGAAATGCACCGTTTCATAACCCTACTAGCCCATTTGGAAGGCGCACAGATAAAACAAGTACCCGTAAAACACCATGCCCGAAATGCCGGGGTCTCAAAATACGGACTGGAGCGTGTTTTCAAAGTCGTGGCAGACATGATGTTACTGCTATTTATCCGAAAATATTTTCAAAGACCGATTCACTTATTCGGAATTTTCGGCTTTTTGATGATTCTTTTGGGAGTAGGGATAAACATTTACTTACTTATTGTAAAATATGGTTTTGGAGAAGATATCGGGACACGCCCGCTTTTGATTTTCGGACTAATGTTCATTTTAGCAGGCATCCAGGTCTTTACCATAGGTATTGTTATGGAACTCCTAATACGCACTTATTACGAGTCACAAAAGAAAAGACCTTACAGAATTAAAAAAGTAACGGTTGGAGACGGGATTGCGTAAAAAACTGATAACAATAGCTAAAATTGCCATAAGTGTAATTCTTATCTATTTCATCTTTACGAAGGTCGACTTTAAAGAAGTTCTTCAGATTGTAAAGAAATCGGACTTTGTTTATTTAATCGCGGCGATTCTATTTTTTATAACATCCAAGATTTTGGCATCTGTTCGTCTTAATCTGTATTTTCACGAGCTTGGCGTAAAACTCACCCAAAAAAGCAATCTTGAATTATACCTTTTGGGCATGTTCTACAACCTTTTTCTTCCTGGCGGAATAGGTGGTGACGCCTACAAGGGATACCTTATAAAAAAAGAATTCGAAGTGGGTACGAAAAAAGTCGTTTCGGTGCTGGTGCTTGACAGACTTAGTGGCTTGTTATTGTTATTTATCTACGCTTGTATTTTGGGAATACTTTTGGAGAACACTTGGCTCAACACTTACGATATTCCCATAGGGATACTAAGTGTCTTATCGATTGTAGTTTTTTGGTTCCTTAACAAACGTTTTTTCAATTTTGTCCTACCTGTTTTTTGGAAATCTTTTGGTCTATCCGCACTAGTACAATTGGCCCAATTGATCTGTGTAGTTTTTATTTTACTGGCCCTTAAAATCGATACGAACAGCATTCCTTACCTCTTCATCTTTTTAATCTCATCAATCGTATCGGTATTACCGTTGACGATAGGTGGTATCGGAAGTCGTGAAGTGACCTTCTTTTATGGGGCGACCCTTCTCGCATTAAATGAAAACACATCGATAAGTGTAAGTATGGTGTTCTTTCTGATCACCGCTTTGGTTTCACTTTTCGGAATATTCTATCACTTTAAAAAAATAAAACTGAAAACGGCAGATCAATAAATATGCACCAAATGCATTTTATTGAGTACTTTCTTTCGGGTATTGGGATTTAGGAACTTGCCCTGCAACCTCGTTATTCGAAATTGTTTTTCGGTCAATTGCCTATCCCAATCGAAACCGGAATCCTTCAGTATATCCAATTCCTTGTCGCTGGCATACACCCAAATATCCTTGCGATATTTTAAATCACCTACCGATGCAATTTTTACCGGTTCTTGGTTGTAAAAATCCAACGCCCATGTATGTGCTTGGGAAATCTTATAAATATTATCCGTGTCTATATTATTCTTCTCAATGGTCTTAGCCATGGTTGATCCTGCTTGGTATTCCAACAACGAAGGATAAAAATGCATATTCAATACCCCATTTAACAGAACGGAACTTATCGCTCCTATCGTAATTATCTTATAAAAATAAAACTCATGCTTTAGGCAATAATAAATGATGAAAACACCTATGGCCGATTGCCAGATATAGCTATAACACGACTCGGTCTTGAACACATAAAAATAGATCAAAATAGCGGCGATGAATACTACTCCGAGAATAAAATACTGAAAGCCCAACAATATCTTTTTCAGCTTTTTCTTCTTATCGGTATACAAACCGAATAAATACCCAGCGGAAAGCACAGCGAACAATGGTATGGTAATATTCAGGTAATGCGGTAATTTAAACTGCGCAAAACTGATTATGATGAAAATCAATGTAATTCCTCCCAAAGTCAAAAATTCCTGACCAGCCACGTACTTGAATTTCGATTTCACCATAGATTTGGCCTTTTGCCAATAGGCCACCAAACCAATGATGGTCCAAGGTAGAAACACCCAAAGGAAGGTATGGAAAAAGAAAAAATAATCACTACTGTTCTTACCTACACCTTCCCCACTCAAACGTTCAAAGCTCTGTTCCCAGAATATAAAGAAGAGACCACTCCTATTGCCTTTACCCCTTATGATTTTTTCTGGATGCAAATCAAATTGGTGATAATACGCATACAACATGGGGGTTATGAAAAGGGCAAAAACCAATAGTCCTATAATTACCCTCCAATTAAGGAACATTTTCCATTTTCGAGTGTAACCCAAATGACAGAGTATAGGTAGGCCAATGACCAAAAGTGCGATTTGTCCTTTGGTTGAAAATGCGATTGCAGCCCCAAAAGCACCCAAAACCATATGTTTTAGGGAATTTTTTTCAATATAGGCCGCCAAATGCCAAATGGCGAAAACCGCAAAACCGGTCAACACGGCATCGGTACGAACATCAATAGCTCCCAATACGATTGTCTGACTGGTCATAAAAATCAAGGCTGCTATCTTCCCTACCCTATTATCGTAAAGCAACCGGCCTAAGCCAAAACAGCTATATGCCCCTAATAAGGTCGCCAATATTCCAGGTATTCTATAGGCCCAATCATGTAAACCGAAAATCTTAAAGGATAGAGCCGCCAACCAATAATGCATATGCGGCTTGTCCAAATATTCTTCCGGACCTTTGAAAAGGCTCAAAAAATCATTCTCCTGGACCATACGCATGGCCATAACAGCGAACTGTGCCGAATCGTTTTCAAAAAGGGTTACGAACATTCCGGCAACATATACCAGAACTATAAGAATCAACAAAAACCAATATCTGGTATTTGAAATCATAATTGAAATTTATGAAGTGCAAAGATATACAACTTTGTAAATAACCAACTCATACCTAAACCTATAACGATGCCCGTGAACACATCCAACGGAAAATGTACTCCAATATATATTCGGCTATATGCCACCATCAATGCCCAAAGGAATAAAAAGATTCCTATGAACCTGAATTTCGATTTTAATAAAAAAGTAAAGAGATAGGCCACCGCGAATGAGTTGGCAGCATGGGCAGAAAAATACCCGAACTTGCCACCACAGGAATCCTTGACCAAACGCATAAGGCTACTAACCTCTGGATCATAACAAGGCCTAAGCCGTTGAACCCCATATTTAAAGAAATTCGCCAATTGATCACTGACCAATATCAAAATGGCAACGGTGGCCAATACAACGAACATCTTTCTTAATCCTAATTGGCGGTATGCTAAAATGAGCAGTACGAGGTAAATAGGAATTGAACTCAATTTATTGGTTATGAACATCCAAAACCCGTCCCAAGTCGGGGTTCCCAAGCCATTGAGAAAAAGAAACACTTCCTTATCCAGCTGTATAAGTTCGTCGAGCATAGGAATTATTCTTGGTAGCGGGACACTTCACGGTCATAAAAAGCAGTAGCTGCTTCGATAAGGCTTTCTGCCTCGTATTCCAGGTCTTTCTCATCTTCCTTGACAAAATCCTCAAACCATTCCACTTCATCATCCTCAAGATTGATAATGAACCTAGGATATTCAGTATGTATTACGAATATGGCGTTGGGAAGATCGGTATTATCACCTAAAATGAATTTTGGTAGTTCCATGTATTTATGTATTAATCTGTAATCAATTTTTTGGTTAGATAATTAAATCGAAGATACAACATAATCGCCGATGCGCTCAAACCTGTTAGCAACCCAATCCAAATACCCGTACTCCCGAGGTCTGTATATAATCCATAATAAAACGAAATTGGGAAACCAATGACCCAATACGCTATAAATGTGATCAATGTGGGTACTTTCACGTCTTGCAAACCACGGAGGGCTCCTAATACCACAACCTGTATTCCGTCAGAAATCTGAAAGAAAGCAGCTACCAATAACAATTGGGCCGCGAGGAAAATCACCTCGGTATTGTCTGCCATATTCTGGGCATCATCGACATCGAGGTAAATGGTCGGAAACCAATGCCTACCCCATAAGAACAAAGCGGCGAATACAACTTCCACAATTAGGGTCAATAAAAAAATGGATTGGGCAATTCGTCGTAATTCCTTAAAACTCCGCAAGCCTTTTTGGTTACCTACACGAATCATTGCTGCAACCCCAAGTCCCATACCGAACATAAAGGTCATACTACTTAAGTTCAACGCTATTTGATTTGCGGCCTGCGCATTTTTCCCCAATACTCCGCTCAACCAAACTGCAGCCGTGAAAATGGCCACTTCAAATAACATTTGTAATGCAGAAGGGAATCCTAAACTTATGATTTTTTGAATCACCTTTTTTTCAATCTCTCGGAAATTGAACCCTGTTACATAATCATGGAATTTCTTTTTCCCCTTCAATAAAAACCAGATATACAAAACCATTATACACCGGGAAACCAATGTGCCTATCGCCGCCCCGATAATACCCATTTTAGGAAACCCGAAAGAGCCGAAAATCAATAAATAATTCAAGGTAATATTCACCACATTGGCAATTATAGTGGCGTACATCGGATACTTTGTTTGTGAAAGACCTTCTGAAAATTGTTTAAAAGCTTGGAAAATGATCAAAGGGACCAAAGAAAAGGCTACCAGATCAAGATAAGGCATGGCCAATTCAACCACCTCTGGTGGCTGCTTCATTAAATACATCAATGGCTTTAGCAACAGTATGATTCCGAAAAGCAACAACCCCAACACCGTACATAAAACCAAACCATGCTTTAAAGCACTCTTCGCATCTGATTTATTTCCTCCCCCGTCGGCTTCTGCGACCAAAGGCGTTATCGCCGTGGAAAAACCAATACCGAAAGACATGGCTATGAAAACAAAACTGTTTCCCAGTGAAACAGCTGCAAGTTCAGCCGTTCCTAACTGTCCGACCATAATATTATCAGCGAATGCTACAAAGGTATGCCCCAGCATACCCAGTATAACCGGCACCGATAATCTAATATTATATTTAAATTCTTTGGTGTATTGTTTGAACAAAATATTCATTTGAACTTTCAAAGATAGTTGGTTCCATTAAATTATTATCAAAATAATTAGATGACCTTATTTCTACCCGTTCCAATCAAAGGGAAAGAACAATTAACTTATAAATGACTGAAAATCATACACTTTACCCTACAATTTACACATATTCCTACTTTTTTAAATCAGTTACACCCTACTTTTAAGGATACCTAATTTATTTATTAACCCTAAAAAAGTACTTATGTTGAACAATGTATCACACATCGTTGGTACCAAAGAGAGCTCCGAAATTTTATACGACACTAATTTTGGGTATATCTTTGAATACCTTTCCAATTGCAACGACCATCTGCTACCAGAAGGTTGTAAAACCATTGAACATTTGAAAAAACTTGGTGAAATGATGGCCGATATGGGGAGTCCATCAGACCCACAAGTTAATCTTGATTCCACAATCCCAGCGGTATACACCTATCTAGGTCAATTTATCGATCATGATATTACCGCAAGAACAGACCGCGATTCTGAATTTCAAAACCTCGATGAACCGGAAAAAATAAAGCCGTTACACCCTCGGGAAGTAGTAGCGAATCTGAAAAACGGAAGGAGGCCCCAACTTGATCTGGATAGCCTTTTCGGTGAAGGTCCAAGTTTTAATTCAAAATATTCAGCCCAAGCTGACAAACTGTTCAACAATACCAGCCTCAATTTATTTATAGAGGACTCCCCTTCGGGATATCTTGATTTAAGAAGGAATAACAAAAAAGCACTCATCGCCGACGCCAGAAATGACGAAAACCTCATTGTGAGTCAATTGCATGGTGTATTCATTAAACTATTCAATAAGATCAATACAGCGATTGAACCTGGCTTAAGTAACCATGAAGCTTATTGTAGAGCAAGACAATTGACACGATGGGCCTATCAATATGTAGTTGTGAATGACTATCTCTTACAAGTTTGTGATTCGGCAGTAGTTAGCGATGTAACATCCAATGGACCTTTCTTTTTCAATACCCATATCCCCTTCATGCCTTTGGAATTTTCTGTAGCAGGATTTAGGTTCGGACATTCCATGATTCGTCCTTTTTATCAAATCAACGATACCACATCCAAGAAAATCATGGAAATTCTAGGCCCCGGCATGAATGGCCTTGTAGATGGAACTGGAAAATTAAAGCCTGAAAATGTAGTGAAATGGTCTAATTTTTCAAGCTTCAACAATGCTACACCAACTAATCTTGCAAGAAAGATAGATCCATTTATTGCGAAGGGACTTTTTGACCTAAGTGTACTTGGTGAAGGTGTACCAATGCCCCCCAATGTACTTGCGAGCCTTACACAAAGAAACCTGTTAAGAGGTTATATGTTGAGCATCCCGGTGGGACAAGCTGTTGCAGAAGCTATGCGGATTACGCCCTTAACACATCAGGAACTGGTAGAGGGACTCAATGAGGAACAAGAATGTGTGCTTTATGATTCAGGATTCACTGCTAGAACACCCTTGTGGTATTATGTATTACAAGAAAGTAAAGTACAGCAAGATGGAAATCGATTAGGATATGTTGGCAGTAAACTTGTAGCCGAAACACTCTACGGATTGGTCAAAGGTGATTTCAACAGTTATCTAAACAATCATGATGATAACGCAGTTACCCCAGAAGGTATTTTATTACCGGACAGACCGGATCCAATAAAGACCATTTCAGATATTTTTTCCTATGCTGAAGTAGCTATATGATTTAATTCAAATGAAGAGAACGTTCCCCTCTTTTCATTGACAAGGAGTCTACAACTATTTTCTATCAATGCCTTTTGCCTCTTCCCAATAAACATCCATTTCACCAAGGGTCATTTCTTTTAAAGACTTACCTGCTTCTTTAGCTTTGGACTCCAAGTATTGAAAACGACCAATGAATTTCTTATTGGTACGCTCCAAGGCATTCTCTGGGTTAATATTGAGAAAACGGGCATAATTGATCATCGAGAACAATACATCGCCAAATTCAGCCTCCATTTTATCGGGATTTCCTGATTTCACTTCCTCCTGCAATTCAGAAAGTTCCTCTTGTACTTTTTCGAAGACTTGTTCGGGTTTCTCCCAGTCAAAACCTACGCCAGCGACCTTATCCTGAACACGATTGGCCTTCACTAAAGCCGGCAAACCTTTGGGCACACCTTCCAGAACGCTTTTTTTGCCTTCCTTTAGTTTAATGTTTTCCCAATTACGTTTTACTTCCTCCTCATCCTTTACCGTAATATCACCATAAATATGGGGATGTCTGTTTATCAATTTTTCACAGATACTATTACAAACATCAGCGATATCAAAGTCATTGGTCTCCGATCCTATTTTAGAATAAAAAACAATATGGAGCAAAACATCGCCCAATTCTTTTTTAACCTCTACCAAATCATCCTCTAGAATAGCATCTCCCAATTCATAGGTCTCTTCAATGGTAAGATGCCTCAATGTTTGCATAGTCTGCTTTTTATCCCATGGACATTGCTCACGAAGTTCATCCATTATGGTCAATAAACGATCGAATGCCTTTAATTGAAGTGCTCTAGAATTCATTGATTTGCTTTTGGCAAAAGTACGAATACAATTAGTTTATTACTTAGGGCTTAAGCACACATTTTTTAACTAACTTATATGCTGTAAATCCATTATAAATCAAAACAATGAAACTTCAACCTTTTCATCCAATACTCTTAGCTATTTTCACTACCGTGGCATCTGGGCAATCACCATCGACCAATGAGTTGGGAATTTTTGATGGCCACAATGATATCGGCAATGTGCACCATGCCGGATGGGCAAGTTATAGTGAATCAGATAATACCTATACGATTTCGGGTAGTGGAACCAATATGTGGTTCAATACGGATGAATTTCACTTTGTTTGGAAAAAAATGTCTGGAAACGTATCGCTCTCCTCCCTCATTGAAATGATGGATGAAGGGGTAGACCCCCACCGTAAGGCCTGTTTAATAATACGTCAAGACCTTGACCCTAACTCCGCTTACATTGATGTTGCCGTTCATGGTGACGGACTTACCTCAATGCAGTTCAGGGAAACCAAGGACGGGATGACCCATGAAATAAAATGCAATGCACTTGCACCCGATATGATCCAGTTAAAAAAAGTCGGGGACTATTTTACCATGTACACTGGTTCTTCCGAAAATGAAATGGAAATATCCGGAGGTTCATTGCGGCTGCAGATCACATCCCCTTTTTATGTAGGCCTAGGGGTTTGTTCCCACAACAATGAAGTTCTTGAAACCATAAAATTCAAGAACGTTGTGATCAAGGAAAACTTAAAGGCAATCGATACGGTCACGAAGGTTGAAAGCAGCTTGGAAATCCTCGATATTGCTTCCTTGAACCGAAGTGAAATATACCATACCAAAAGCCATATCGAAGCCCCCAATTGGACACCGGATGGGAAAAGATTGATTTATAATAGTGACGGACTTCTATACAAAATCAATATTGAAGGAGGTACACCGCAAATGATCCCAACTGGATTTGCCAAAAGGATCAATAATGACCATGGTATATCCCCGGACGGTACGCAAATGGTCATCAGTGACCAAACGGAAACCGGAAACTCAATGATCTATTCCTTTCCTATTGAAGGAGGAAAACCCAAGAAAATCACTCCTCTAGCCCCTTCATACTGGCATGGATGGTCTCCCGATGGGAAAATTTTGGCCTATTGTGCCGAACGCAACGGCAATTATGATATTTATACCATTCCCTTCAAAGGAGGAAAAGAAACACGCCTGACTGATGCCGAAGGACTCGATGATGGCCCGGATTATTCCCCTGATGGCCAGTATATCTATTTCAATTCCACACGAACGGGTACCATGCAAATCTGGCGAATGAAAACCGATGGATCCAATCAGGAGCAAATTACAACGGACGATTACAACGATTGGTTTGCCCACCCTTCTCCCGATGGTAAATGGATAGCTTATGTCACGTTCAATACCGATGTGCCGGCAGGTGCACACCCTCCCAATAAAGATGTTATGCTCCGATTGATGAACTTAAAAACCAAGGAAGTAATTATCTTGGCGAAGTTGTTCGGAGGTCAGGGAACCATAAACGTACCTTCTTGGTCACCCGATAGCCAAAAATTGGCATTTGTGAGTTACCATCCTGTTAAATAAAAAACGATGAAAACCTTTAAAATCTTTTCTTCCCGTATGCTGTACGGATTACTTTTTCTTTTGTTTGGGTGCTTTTCCGCCACTTCCCAAGAAAATTCGATTATAGCCAATGACGCGAAACCTGTTTTAATCGCATCTGCTTATGAATTCACCGAAGGTCCAGCTGCCGACAAGGAAGGCAATGTGTTTTTTACCGACCAACCCAACGACCAAATCATTAAATGGTCTGCAAGTGATAACACCTTGGAAGTTTTCTTAAAACCCTCAGGACGTTCAAACGGACTCTATTTTGACCATGAGGGTAATCTTATCGCCTGTGCCGATGAAAAGAACGAACTATGGCACATTGACGAACAAAAGAATATAACCGTCTTGGTCAATGGTTTCGACAATAAAAAAATGAATGGCCCCAATGACCTATGGATCGACCCCAAAGGTGGAATCTACCTCACGGATCCATTTTATAAAAGACCATGGTGGACACATGAGGAACCGGAACAAGCAGCCAGTAGGGTTTATTATCTAACCCCGGACAGAAAGGACCTTAGTATCGTTGCCGATGGTTTTGTTCGCCCTAATGGCATTATCGGGAGCCCTGATGGCAAAACCCTCTATATTGCGGACATCGGAGACGATAAGACCTATTCCTATACGATTAATGAGAACAGTAGTCTAACCGATAAAAAACTTATTACCGCCATGGGTTCCGATGGAATGACATTGGACGACAAAGGAAATGTATATCTCACAGGCGATGGCGTTACCGTTTTCAATACAAAAGGCGATAAGATCCTCCATATCCCCATTGACCAAAAATGGACAGCGAACGTAACCTTCGGTGGCAAAGAACATAATAAGCTCTTTATTACAGCCATGAATTCGGTTTATATTCTGGATATGAATGTAAAGGGAGCCTATTGAAAAAGTTGCTTATTTTACAGCTTCGTCCAGAAGATGAAACCGCCGATAGTGAGTTTAATGCCATTTTGCAGGTGGGTGGATTGAGTCCCAATGATGTAGAGCGTATTCGCTTGGAAAAAGCCATTCCAGTAATTGACTTGAACGATTATACAGGAATCATTGTAGGGGGCAGTCCGTTTGACATTAGCACTGCCAACAACCAAAAGGGCATCCTCCAGAAAAACATAGAAGCGTTCTTCAACACCTTATTCGATGATGTTGTTGACAGGGATTTTCCTTTTCTTGGGGCATGTTCCGGCAATGGCCTTTTGGGTAATTATTGTGGAGCCGCCATTTCAACTACCTTTTCAGAACCAATAGGCAGCGTTGAGGTAAGGATTACGGAAGAAGGGAAGGAAGACCCCCTCCTCAAAAACCTTCCTGAGACTTTTTCCGCCCTGGTAGGCCATAAAGAAGCATGTGAGGACACACCTCCAGGAGCAATACTTTTGGCTACCTCAGCAACCTGTCCTGTTCAAATGTTCAGGGTAAAACAGCATATCTACGCAACCCAATTCCATCCCGAGGCCGATGCCAACGAATTTATATTACGTATAAATATCTACAAAAACCATGGTTATTTCCCTGCAAAAGAAGCTAATAATCTGATCACCCGTATTAAAAAGACCGATACGCCGATACCCAAGATTATTTTAAAACGCTTTGTTGAGAGGTATAAGTAGTATTAATTACCAAACGGAAGAGTTAAACCAACAAGATGAGTTAAAAAGTTCAATAGTTTTTGCCCTTTTCATATATAATCGTAATATTGCAATGAACTTATAAAATAAAAAAATGGGACTAACGAAAACTGAAATGTTCACTGACCTTCAGAATGAAATCGCATTGTTTTCCAAAGCTTTTGGACACCCTGCAAGAGTAGCGATTTTACAACATTTGTTTAAAATCGAAGGCTGTATCTGTGGGGATTTGGTAGAAGAGATAGGACTGGCCCAACCTACCATTTCACAACATTTGAAAGAATTGAAACTTTTAGGATTAATCAAGGGTAATGTAGAGGGAACAAGTATCTGCTATTGTATCGATGAAGAAAATTGGACCAATATGAAGAAAGTAATGTTACAATTCTTAGACCAGGATATCGCCAACAAAAAATGTTGCTGATATTTTTTTATTAATCAATCGATTTATCGCAATAACATATTATACATGGAAAAAGAACAAGAATTGAAAAATATCGTTAGGGAACGATATGCAAAAATCGCAGAACAAGGTAAAGCTGAAAATGCATCTTCATGCTGCGGGGCCACTACTCCATCAAATAAGGTATACAATATTATGATGGACGATTATTCAGAAACCAATGGTTATGCCGAAGAAGCCGATTTGGGACTAGGTTGCGGACTTCCCACACAATTCGCAAAAATCAAAAAAGGGGATACCGTTATCGACTTAGGTTCAGGAGCTGGAAATGATTGTTTTGTAGCTAGACATGAAACGGGAGCGGAAGGAAAGGTAATCGGAATAGACTTTACTCCGATCATGATCGAAAAAGCAAGAATCAATGCTGAAAAATTGGGATATAACAATGTAGAGTTCAGAACGGGTGATATTGATGATATGCCCGTAAGCGACAATATTGCCGATGTGATTGTTAGTAACTGTGTATTGAACCTTGTTCCCAATAAGAAAAAAGTAATTTCCGAAATGTACAGGGTTTTAAAACCCGGTGGGCATTTTAGTGTTTCCGACATAGTTTTGGTCGGCGAACTTCCAGATGCCCTTCGCGAGGATGCCGAAATGTATGCCGGTTGCGTTGCAGGTGCGATTCAGAAAAAAGAATACCTACAAATAATGATCGATCAAGGTTTTCAAAACTTAACGATCCAAAAAGAAAAACCTATAGTAATTCCCGAAGATATCTTGGGCAAATATCTTTCCCCAGAAGAGGTGAAAACCTTTAATAAAGGTGAAACCGGTATTTTCAGTATTACGGTCTATGCTGAAAAACATGGGACTCCACAAGAAAAAGAAAAAATAAACCTTTCTGAAATTCAAGCAAAACAATCATGCAACCCAAATAGCGGTTGCTGTTAATGGTAAAACAGAATAAAAAATGACAACCACACATTCCGTATTCGAAAAGATAGCGATAATTGTTTCAACGCTCGACATCGACACAATTTCCATCGAACGAAAAGAAACCCTACAACCCTTGATCGATTTTATTCAATCAAAGGCCAACGATAACCAGTCAATACGCATAAACTTTATCTGCACACACAATTCGCGCAGAAGCCATTTATCGCAAATTTGGGCACAAACCCTAGCATATCATTTTGGTATATCCAATGTACAATGCTATTCCGGAGGCACAGAGGCTACGGCCCTTTTTCCTATGGTAGCTGAAACATTACGCAATTCAGGTTTTGAAATTGAGCAACTTTCCCAAGAGGCAAATCCGGTCTATAGTATTAAATATGCCGCTAACGAACACCCCGTCATCGGATTTTCAAAAAAATTGGATAGTGAATTCAATCCGAAATCTGGGTTTGCAGCAATCATGACCTGCTCACAAGCTGATGGGGGCTGCCCTTTTATCGCTGGTGCGGAAAAGCGAATCCCCATAACCTTTGAAGACCCGAAGGCTTTCGACAATACCCCACAGCAGGCCGAAGAATATACTGAAAGAAGCCTTCAAATCGCCACCGAATTATTTTATGTTTTCTCCCAAATCAATTGTTAAAAATGGCACATAATAAAAAATTGAGCTTTCTCGACAGTTATTTAACCCTTTGGATTTTTATCGCCATGGCCGTAGGAGTTGGTATTGGTTACTTTGTTCCTACATTTCCCGATATTATAAATTCTTTCAGTAGTGGAACCACGAATATCCCCATTGCCATCGGTTTGATACTAATGATGTACCCTCCTTTGGCGAAGGTGAATTATTCTCTTTTGCCAAAAGTTTTTAGAAATACCAAGATCTTGTCCATCTCACTAGTATTAAATTGGATTATCGGGCCGGTTTTAATGTTCATTTTAGCAATTACCTTTTTACGGGATTATCCGGAATATATGGTAGGACTTATTTTAATTGGTCTGGCCCGATGTATTGCCATGGTCCTTGTTTGGAACGATCTTGCAGAAGGCAGTAGCGAGTATGGCGCAGGATTGGTAGCCTTGAACAGTATTTTCCAAGTATTCGGTTACAGTTTTTATGCCTGGATCTTCATTACCGTTCTTCCTCCCTATTTTGGGTTCGAAGGGGCCATCGTTGATATTTCTATCGGAACTATTGCAGAAAGCGTAGCGATATATTTGGGCATACCTTTTTTATTGGGTATTCTAAGTAGATTACTATTGGTTAAGCTCAAAGGTGAGGAATGGTATACGAAAAAATTCATTCCAACTATTTCCCCTTTGACATTGATCGCCCTATTATTCACAATTGTGGTCATGTTCTCTCTTAAAGGTGAATTAATCGTCCAAATCCCTATGGATGTACTTATTATAGCCATACCGCTTCTTGTCTATTTTAGCCTTATGTTCATTATTGGCTTTTTCTTTACTAAGGCAATGGGAGCGGAATATGACAAAACAGCCTCTGTTGCTTTCACTGCAGCGGGCAATAATTTTGAATTGGCCATTGCCGTGGCCATTGCGGTCTTTGGCCTAAACTCTGGACAAGCTTTTGCAGGGGTCATTGGGCCTTTGGTTGAGGTTCCTGCCTTAATCCTATTGGTTAGGGTATCATTCTGGTTACGCAATAAATATTACCTGAAAGCGACAGGATAGATTTAAATGAAAAGAGCTCTTACTTAAAAAAACACAGGCTTCTAGGCCCGTGTTTTTTCGGTTCATCCCAAAACCATATTTTTGTGCCTTCACCAAATCACAAGGCGGTCACCATTAGAAAAAAGAATTAAGTTTACACCCAATCCCAAATTGATTACCGAGAAAGAAAACATGACCAAACCGAATAAAAGAATAAAACAAGCCCGGACCTTAAGAATATTTCGAAAAATTCACCGTATCACGGGTGCCACATTGTTCATTTTTTTCTTTTTTATATCGGTAACCGGATTCCTTCTAGGTTGGAAAAAACACAGTAATGGCATGTTGATCCCCGACACTTATAAGGGCACTTCTACCAATTTGAAAGAATGGTTACCTATTGATAGTTTACATACAAAAGCCGTACTGGTACTTCGAGATTCAGTATCAACCAATATATCTACAGAAATAGACAGAATTGACATAAGAAAGGAAAAAGGGAGTGTTAAGTTCGTTTTTACCGACCATTTTTGGGGTGTTCAGCTCGATGGTGCTACCGGAGATGTTCTGCATGTAGACAAAAGATATAGCGATTTTATCGAGAACATTCACGATGGCTCTATTCTGGATAAGTATTTTAATACCTCGGGCGGATTGATAAAAGTTATTTACACCTCAATAATGGGTATTGCCCTTCTTCTTTTTACGATTACCGGATTTTGGCTCTGGTATGGGCCCAAAAGAATGAGAAGAAGTAAATCACGTGTGTAAAACAACTCAATAACATACATTTTCATTCAAGGTCGATATCAACCCTATAAAAAAAGGCAGCCTTATATAGACTGCCTATATTAAAACCCTTTAATTACGTTTTAACTTAATTCCTGTTGTACTAGATAATAAAAAGCAGGTCTACTTTTCATCCTGATTCCGGACATTTTTTCGGCTACTTTATGAATGGCCGCCATGGCTTTTTCCTTGTCGGTTATACCAAGTTTCTTTTGCACGAAATTCCTTCGAACTGTTTCCAATTCAGAAGCATCTTTGCCAGAAACCAATGTAGCGTCCTTGTTGTTGATCATTGTTCGCAAACGATTCACTAAGGTTTCCAATAGTTCTTGGTCAATATCAGTAACTCCACATTCTTTCAACTGACTCTCTGCAGTGTCTTTAAGCTTAGCAAGTTTTTCCGCTAAATCACTCATGATAATTGAATTTTAGATTAAAATTAATTGTGTTTTGAATAGTACTAGAAAGTTAAAGCTTTCTAGATCAATAAAATAGAATGAAGCGGGGATTTTTTTCTTAACCATAGAAAATATAAGGCCAATTTCAAAATACTCCCTCATAAGAGGTATTACAATTAGAATCAGTTTAAAATCACAAACGGCATTTACATTAATTCCCCTCTTGATTTTGGGATATTTTCGATAAATTGGATTGCTCCGTATCTAATTTTTAAAAGAATAGACCTATCTTTAGGAATCAAATTACCGGAATGAGATTTTTGATATCTTCAATTTTTATTTTCATTGCCTTTTTAGGGAATTCCCAAGATTCCGCTCCTTTTGAAAATGAAGTGGCACTTATTCAAAAAAAATACGACACCCTGTGGAATCCCAGTAACGAAACGGTATTATTTACGGGCAGTTCCAGCATTAGAATCTGGAAAGATCTACAAGACCGGTTTCCTGAACATCAAATAGTCAACACAGGATTTGGAGGGTCACAAGCCAAAGATCTATTGGCATATTCCGACGAATTGATCACTAGGTTCAATCCTTACAAAATACTCATTTATGAAGGTGACAATGATATTGCCTCAGGAACAAAAATAAGGGCGATAATGAAAACGATGACCCAGATAATAAACAAAATCAAGGTCAACAATCCCAAGACCCAAATTATTATTATTTCAACCAAGCCCAGCCTATCCAGATGGTTCTTAAAACGCAATTACAAACGTTTGAATCGAAAATTCAAAAAGTTATGCAAAAAAGATGATCAATTACGTTATGCGGATATCTGGAACCCCATGTTAAACAGTAAAAAATTAATCCCTGACTTATTTATCGAAGACGGATTACATATGAACCCTAAAGGATATGAAATTTGGTATTCCACATTAAAACCATTTGTAGACCAATAAGTTAATATTAGATTTAGAAATAGCATTATGATAAGATCCATTGTAACGAGAGTCTTGACCGTATTATTTATCAGTGCAATCATTACGGCTTGCCAGAAAGAACAAAAAAAACAAATTGATTTTCCACCTACCGATTTGTCAAAAGAAAACCTCATTCCAAAGCCACTGAAGATAATTGCGACGAACAAAGCCTTTGGTTTAGATCGCCATACAGCTATCTACACCAACCAAAAGGATGAAGGTTTTTTTGAAATTGGACAGTTTTTGGCCGACAAGATCAAAGCTAAAATAGATTTGGATGTTCCGGTGAATGAGGCAGGAACCAATCCTATTGAGCGCATCATTTACATAAACCGATCAGATAGCCTTGAACTTAACGCACCCGAATCTTACGAGCTTTATATTAATCCGGATTCGGTTATCATAAACTCAAATACCGCAGAAGGTGCTTTTAGGGGAATCCAAACATTACGGCAGATTATTCCCGAGCAAAGCAATGACACCCTGGCAGAGCAGAGAATTTGGCCAATACCTTCTGGAAAAATCGTTGACAACCCAACTTTTGGGTTTAGAGGGGCAATGCTCGATGTGGCCAGGCACTTCTTCAGTGTTGACGACGTAAAAAAATACATAGACCTTTTGGCTTACTATAAAATCAATATCCTGCATTTACATTTGACCGATGACCAAGGGTGGCGAATCGAAATAAAATCTTGGCCGAAATTGACCGAAATCGGTGGAAGCACGGAAGTCGGTGGTGAAGCCGGTGGTTTTTATACCCAAGAAGATTATAAAGAAATCGTTGCCTATGCATCCAAACATCATATGACCATTATACCTGAAGTAGATATGCCCGGGCATACCAATGCCGCATCGGTCTCTTATCCATTTTTAAACGGAAATGGTAAAACCCCTAAACTTTATGAAGGTACACGAGTAGGTTTTAGCACTTTTGACACGAGAAAGGATACGGTGTATGCTTTTATCGATGATGTTGTTCGTGAGATTTCCGAAATAACTCCTGGCCCCTATTTTCATATCGGTGGTGATGAAAGCCACGTCACCAAAAAAAACGACTATATCCATTTTGTTGAAAAAGTAGAGAAAATTGTACAGAAGCACGGAAAAAAAATGATCGGCTGGGATGAAATCGCTTCTGCCGAAGTTGACTCCAGTTCCATATCACAATATTGGTCTAGTGGAGACAATGCCCAAAAGGCGGTTAAAAGAGGCATGAAGATCATTCTCTCTCCTGCTAAAAGGGCCTATTTGGACATGCAATATGACACCCTTTCAAAACATGGGCTGCACTGGGCAGCGTATATCCCTGTCGATTCCGCTTATGTTTGGACACCCGAGGAATACGAGGGTATACCCATGGAGAACATTCTCGGTGTTGAGGCTCCTTTATGGTCAGAAACCATCAGTAATATGGGTGAATTGGAATATCTGGCATTCCCGCGCGTTATTGGTTATTCCGAACTCAGCTGGACATCCAAGGAAAATCGCAATTGGGAAAACTACAAGCTACGCTTGGCCAACCAAGCCCCCTATCTGGACCGTATGGATGTCAAATATTATGCATCTCCATTGATCGATTGGAAAAAGAGCAAATACAGTTATAAAGAAATAAAGAAAGACTAAGTACCCAAGGACTTATTTAAATCAAAAAGCCCTGACTTAATAAGGTCAGGGCTTTTTTAATATTTCTATGTAATCTTTTTTATTCTTCTTCCGTGGAATCCTCAGAATCCGTATCCTTTATAAATTCGGTAATTCCGTTCTCATGAAGAATATTGTACCATTGTATCACTTTTTTTATGTCACTTGGGTATACACGGTCCTCATCATAATTGGGCAACACCTCGAAAAAGTATTCTTCCAATTTAATCTTATCCTCTTTATGTCCAATCGCGGTCTTACCACCTTTCTCTTTGACCAGTATCTTTTGAAATACTTCGCCTAAGGGTATTTCTTCTTCCAAGGTATATATCGCTATTTCTGACAATACACTAACATTGCTATGTGCACTTATGGTAATACGTTTATTATCCAACAACGATTCAGCCACAAAACCTGAACGGGTCTGGGTCAGTAATTGATATAGACCAGGTTTTCCTCCTATTGATAATATTTTCTCTAAACTCATTCCTTAAAAAAATTTCAGTTGCAAAGATGCTACATTTAGACAAATAACTACGTTAAATTATCTGCCTTTTTTCATATTCGGAAATCGCATACGATACTCCACATTTACTTTTCCTTTGGATACATTGGCCAATCGACCTTTAAGTAATCTCTTTTTCAAAGAGGATAACTTATCGGTGAACAAGATCCCTTGAATATGATCATATTCATGTTGGATGACCCTTGCCAATACCCCATCAAAGGTTTCTGTATTCTTCTTAAAATTCTCATCTACATAAGTAATGGTAATCGTATCCTTACGGGAAACATCTTCACGTATATCAGGTATACTAAGGCAACCTTCGTTAAAATTCCATTCGCTACCTGTCTCCTCTTCTATCTTGGCATTGATGAACACTTTCTTAAATCCTTTTATTCTGTTTTGCTCGGCCTCGGTGAGTTCATCATCTTCAGCAAAGGGAGTGGCATCGACAATAAAAAGCCGCAAAGCCAAGCCTATTTGCGGAGCAGCCAATCCTACTCCACTTGCATTGTACATGGTCTCCCACATATTTTCGATCAATTCATCCAATTTGGGAAAATCCTTTTCAATTTCCTTTCCTACTTTACGTAACACGGGGTCACCATAAGCGACAATAGGTAATACCATTTATTTTCTATTTATATAAGCCTGTAAAATCAGGGTTGCACTTATTTCATCGATTAACGCTTTGTTTCTGCGTTGTTTTTTCTTGATTCCTCCATCGATCATGGACTGAAAAGCCATTTTTGAAGTAAAACGCTCATCTTGCCTCTCGATGGGAATATCGGGAAATGTTCTTCCTAAATGTTTTAAAAAAGGTGTAATCAACTCCTCTGCCTCAGAAGGGGTATAATCCATTTGCTTGGGTTCCCCAACCACAAATCGCTCAACATTCTCATCGGAAACATACTTTTTCAAAAAAGCAATGAGTTCAGGGGTTTTTACGGTAGTAAGCCCAGAAGCAATTATCTGTAATTCATCTGTAATTGCGATTCCAGTCCGTTTTTTCCCATAATCCAAAGCAACGATTCTTCCCAAATCCAAGTTTTTGGCAAAAATAAACCATAAATTGTTATAACTATAAAAACACAGGATCAATTAAGGTTTCTGCCCTTATATTTGTCAAAATTTTAAGAAGCAAAATGACTGAACTTAGACAGACAATAGAAAAAGCATGGGAAGACAGGGCATTACTGAAAGAGGCCGCTACCCAAAAAGCCATTAGACAAGTAATCGATTTATTGGATGCCGGCGAACTACGCTGTGCCGAACCTAGTGAAAACGGTTGGCAGATCAATGAATGGGTAAAAAAGGGGGTTGTATTGTATTTTCCCATTCAAAAAATGGAAACCTTGGAAGCGGGTATTTTTGAATACCACGATAAAATCCCATTAAAAAAAGGATATAAGGAAAAAGGCATTCGTGTCGTTCCCCATGCCGTTGCAAGACATGGCGCATATATTTCACCCGGGACCATTTTAATGCCCAGTTATGTAAATATCGGTGCCTATGTAGATGAAGGCACTATGGTCGATACATGGGCCACTGTTGGTAGTTGTGCCCAAATCGGAAAGAACGTACACTTAAGTGGTGGCGTTGGTATCGGAGGTGTACTCGAACCTTTACAAGCCGCTCCGGTAATTATTGAAGATGGTGCATTTATCGGGTCACGTTGTATTGTTGTCGAAGGTGTTCGGGTAGAAAAAGAAGCCGTCTTAGGCGCAAATGTAGTTTTGACCATGAGCACGAAAATTATAGATGTCACAGGTGATGAACCTGTAGAAACAAAAGGTGTTGTTCCTACCCGATCTGTCGTTATCCCAGGAAGTTATACTAAAAAATTCCCTGCAGGTGACTTTCAAGTACCTTGTGCTTTGATCATTGGAAAAAGAAAGGAGAGTACCAATAAAAAGACATCATTGAACGATGCGCTTCGTGAGTACGATGTAGCGGTCTAACATCCTACATAAAAATTTATAATTACAAAACCCTACTTAAGAGTAGGGTTTTTGTTTTTTTAGTTGTTAATAAATATATTGATTCAAGCGGCCTTATCCAATTACGAATAACTCAAATAATATGTACTTTTGTGGCCAAACAGGAAAATTTGTAGGAATTTTAGGTATTTCACATACTATTTTCGTTTTTTTTCTGTTACTTAGAAATATCGATTGGTCTAACCACCCAATAAAATCGAACCTATGCCAATAGCCAAAAAAAAAGTAACTGCCTTAGTAATTACTTACAATGAAGTGGGTTACATTGAAAGATGTATCGAATCCATTTCTTTTGTAGATGAGATTATCGTAGTGGATTCGTATAGCACAGATGGTACGTATGAGTATCTTTTAAACCATCCAAAGGTGAAGGTAATCCAACACCCATTTTCGAATTTCACAGCTCAAAAATCCTTTGCCTTAAAACAGGCAAGTAATGATTGGGTTTTATTTTTGGACGCTGACGAAGTCGTTTCCGAAAAATTAAAAAATGAAATCTCCTTAAAGGTTGAAACTGAAAATGATATTGCGGCTTATTGGTTTTACAGGGATTTTATGTTTCAGAATGAACGCCTAGGTTATAGTGGCTGGCAAACCGACAAGAATTATCGCTTATTCAGAAAAAGCAAAGCCAAGTTTTCAGACAAGAAAATAGTTCATGAAACCCTTGTGGTTGAAGGAAAATCTGGAATTTTCACAGAAAGGTTAACCCACTACTGCTATAAGAATTACGAAGATTACAAAGGTAAAATGCTAAGTTATGGTCGTTTAAAGGCCAAAGAAGCATTTTATCGTGAGAAGAAATTCAATTACTTTATACTTTTGGCCAAACCAACATGGAAGTTTTTTAACCATTTCTTTTTGCGTCTTGGATTTTTAGATGGAAAAAAAGGTTTTATAATCAGCCATTTAAACGCTTTGGGGGTTTTAGAATACTGTAAAGAACTAAAACGTTTGGAAAAAAAGAATGAATTGGCATACTACTTAGTAATGCCATGATGTGCCCAAACCAATTTCTTACTTTTAGTTTCTTTTCTTATTTCCATGTTCTTCGCTATTGATTCCGGGGTCTTGTATCCTCTTTTATGATCTAGATGCACGCAAACGGCACTATATCTCAATTGTTTGGATTTAATACCGAAATTAAACAAACGCTCACCCAATTCCCTATCCTGACCACCGTATTGCATTCGTTCATCAAAACCATTGACGTTTACAATGTCCTTTTTCCAACCGGATGAATTATGACCATTCCAACTAGCATTGGTCGGAGTAAAGGTGTTAAAAATCTTTGATAAGAACCCTCTTGCCGTAAGTTTGTTGTTCTTGAAAGTTTTTGGGATACCTTTTTCCTTTAACCATTGAATATTGAAACAGTTCTGTTTTTCTATATCATCTTTATCGATTATCTTGGAAATATTCATTGGCAGCATATAATAACCTCCGGAAATAAAATATCCAGGCTCCTTATTAATATAATGTACCTGGACAAAATCTTCCCTTGGTATACAGTCACCATCGGTCATAATAATATATTCCGCTTCACACGCAACTACTGCCTTGTTCAAAATTCGGGATTTCTGAAACCCTTCGTCTTCTTGCCAAACATGTACAATAGGATAAAACACTTCCTCCGACATTTTGGCCAAAAGTTCCTTGGTTTTTGGCCCGGAACCATCATCGGCTATGACTACTTCAAAATCCTTGAAGCTTTGGCAATCAAATCCCCAAAGCACTTTTTGCAACCAATCTTCGGAATTATAAGTGCTAATTATTATTGATATTTTCGGGGTCAATGTCTGCTTCGAAATCATCTTGCAAAAATATAAAAGTTTAATATATATCTTTGCCCATGAACATCATAAATTCATGTGCGTTTTAATCAATTCACGTTCAAATTTCACCAAAAACCTTTTTTAATAGGCTAAATGACCTTGATGAAATTAAATCAACATCAATAAACCATGGCATCGATATATTAAATTGATGTATTTCTTTGATAACAAAACATATTTAAGACTCCCCAATAATACATATGGACAATACTATAAAAAGGACTTTTGTTTCAAATTCAATATACCACATTTATCTATCGATCATCTATATCCTCAAAGATTCAAATTATGATGTGAACGCTGTAGGCGACAACATTTTATTTTTATTGGACAGAAAGGGTATTGACAAAAAAATGATACCATTTCTAGAATCCCATTTTTTTAGAAAAGTATATCTAATCCCAACTTTTGATATTCAGAAAAAGGGTATAGGAAAAATCAATTCCCTTTTTTTCAGGAGGTACTCGATAGTACCTTATATGGAAAAGATAATGCCCGAATTGGTTAAAGAAGAATCTTTTATAACTGAAAGCCAAATCATAGTTTCCAATCCATGCTCAGCTAAGAGTTACTTTTTATATAAGTATCCGAAAAAATCTTTTCACGGTATAGAGGACGGCGCCCGGGACTACAGAAAAATACATACATCGTGGAAGATTTTCTTAAGAAACAACATCACAAAAAAACCTCTGGAAGGTGGGGATGACCGTAGGATCAAAACGTTTTATGCCCAATTTCCGAATAAATTACCAAAAAAACTTCGTAAAAAAACAAAGGAACTAAATGCATTGAAAGTCATAGCGAACTTAAACAATGAAGCCAAAAAAAAGGTGTTCTATACTTTTGCGTTCGAACCCATTTCCGATTTAAAACCTGGCAAAAACGCCATAATTATTACCCAACCCATTTCAGAGAACAATATTGTAGCCTCAGAAACGGACAAGATCGCTATTTACCAAGAAATCATTACTTCAATTGAAGACGGTTTTCACATTGTTTTAAAGATGCACCCAAGGGAAACTACGGATTACAGTAAGTATTTTAAAAGTATAACTATCTTTGGCGGAAGTTTTCCTTTGGAAATTTTATCCCTTGGTAAAGACGTTTATTTCGACAAGGGGTTTACACTTTTTTCTACTTCGATCAATAATATCGATATCATTGGTGAAAAGTATATCGTAGGTGATAAATTCAGTGATTATTACACTACAAAAAGATGGAAAAATAAAATTAAGCAAACGGTGAATCAATTTAAATAAATCATTCATTTAAGTTAAATCCAAAGGCAATAAAGTCCAGGTGATTTTTAGCACTCAAAACAACATTCATGGGTCAAACAAACAATAAAATCGGGTTTATACCATTAAGGAAAAATTCTAAGGGTATTCCGAACAAGAACAAAAAAAAACTATTAGGTCGACCTTTATTCACTTGGGTACTTACAGAAGCAATATTTTCAAATCTAGATAAGGTTTTTGTCTTTACGGATGATGATGAAATTATCGATTACGTTGACCGGCATTTTAAATGGTCTCCAAAAGTCTCTTGTGTAAAGCGCTCTGCCGAAAATGCATCTGACACCTCCTCAACCGAGCATGCAATAATGGAGTTTAGCTCTATGATCAATAATGAATTTGATATATTTTGCTTGCTGCAGGCAACTTCCCCCCTTACGAAAAGGGCCGATATAAACCAAGCCTTGGCGAAGCTTACAAACAATAACTTGGATGCTGTTCTGAGTGTTGTAAAAACACACAGATTCATTTGGTCAAAAGACGGAAACAGTCTTAACTATGATTATAACAAAAGACCTAGAAGACAAGATTTTGATGGATTACTCATTGAGAACGGGGCGGTTTATTGCACTAAAAAAACGTCTCTATTAAAATCGAAGAACAGACTTAGTGGTAACATAGGTATATTAGAAATGTCGGAAGATACATTAGTAGAGATTGATTCTGAAACAGATTGGCAGTTAGTAGAACAATTGCTTATCTCAAATTTCAAGACTTCTAAATCGGCCCAAAGAATAAACTATTTAATCCTTGATGTTGACGGGGTCTTCACTGATGGAAAAATTGTTATAAGTAAAGATGGTGAGTTCTCCAAGACTTTTGATATGCGAGATGGCATGGGGCTTGAAATCATAAGACAACATAACGTAAAACTTATGGTAATGACTTCCGAAAATTCAAAGGTCGTGGAGCAAAGAATGAAAAAGCTTAAAATAAAAAATGTTTATCTTGGAGTAAAGGACAAGTATTCTTTTTTAGAAAAAATCTGTACCGAAAAAAATATATCCCCTAAAGAAATCGCATATATAGGGGACGACATTAACGACTTGAGCAATATGTTAAGATGCGGTTGGTCTTTTTGCCCTTCAAACGCCACCAAGCCAATCAAATACCATGCAGATATAACACTTAACCATAAATCTGCCGAAGGAGCCATTAGAGAAGCTTCTGAATTTATAATAAACTATAATCAAAGATTCGATGAACTATAAGAAACCTTATATTATTGCTGAAATTGGATGTAACCATAAAGGTGACATGAAAATCGCCAAAGAAATGATTTACATGGCCAAAATATTCGGAAATGCAGATGCTGTTAAATTTCAAAAAAGAAACAACAAAGAGTTGTTAACAGACCAACAATACAATACACCGCATCCTAATCCTGCCAATTCTTATGGCAACACTTATGGTGAACATCGAGAGTTTTTGGAATTTGACCTGGACCAGCACGGAATTTTAAAGGATTACTGTGAAGAAGTCGGTATTACATATTCGACTTCAGTATGGGATACAACCTCAGCAGAGGAAATTGCAAGTCTCAATCCCGATTTCATAAAAATCCCGTCTGCTTGTAACAACCATTTCGAAATGTTGGATTGGCTTTGTAAAAACTACAAAGGGGAAATTCATATTTCTACTGGAATGACTACTAAAAGTGAGATTGAAATCCTAGTAGATTTTTTTACCGAACGCAAAAGAAATAAAGATTTAGTAATCTACAATTGTACCTCTGGTTACCCGGTACCTTTTGAGGATATCTGTTTACTTGATATTCTAAAACTAAAAGAAAAATACGAATCCAAAGTAAAAAGTATTGGTTTTTCGGGGCATCATCTTGGCATCGCCGTTGATATCGCCGCATACACATTAGGTGCCCACATTATAGAAAGGCATTTTACCTTGGACCGCACGTGGAAAGGCACGGATCATTCAGCTTCATTGGAGCCAATGGGACTTAGAAAACTATGTCGAGACCTACAAGCCACGTTCAAGGCCCTAACTTATAAACAAAAGGATATTTTGGACATCGAAAATGTACAAAGGGTGAAACTAAAATATAAAAAATAAATGGGTTCCGATTTTAGTGCCGAGATCAAAAATAGTATCGAAACCCTATCACGTGGTGGGCTCATCCTTTACCCTACCGATACGGTTTGGGGCATTGGTTGTGACGCCACGAATGAAAACGCAGTAAAAAAGGTCTATGAATTAAAACAACGTGAAGATTCCAAAGCTCTGATTTGTTTGGTAGCCAATGATGCCATGCTCGAAAGACATGTAGAAAACATACCTGATGTTGCATACGACATTTTAGATTTAGCGACCAAACCTACGACTATCATCTATGACAACCCTATAGGCTTGGCAAAAAATGCCATTGCCCAAGACAATACCATGGCCATACGGGTAGCTTCAGACAAATTTTGTCAGTATTTGATCAACAAATTCAAAAAACCAATTATTTCAACTTCAGCAAATCTAGCGGGCCAAGCCACCCCACGTAGTTTCGATGAAATCGGCGACCCTATTTTAAAAGGTGTCGCCTATATCGTAAATTTGCACCACGATAAAAAAAACGGACCACCTTCATCGATTATCAAATTAGGAAATGATGGAACGGTTAAAATAATCCGGGAGTAAGTAACGAACAGTATTCGCTATAATATTAAGCGGAGTCCAGATGCCTTCAAAAATGCCACAACAAAACCATAAGCGAGCGCTACAAAACCCGATTTTCAGAATCCTTTCAGAGGCAGCAGATGAGCTTGGGGTCGATTGTTATGTTATTGGTGGTTTTGTACGTGACTATTTTCTTCAACGAGGCAACCCCAAAGATATTGATGTTGTGGCCGTTGGTAGTGGAATCGAATTAGCAAAGAAAGTAACACAAAAACTATCAGGAAATCCTAAAATATCAATTTTCAAGAACTTCGGAACAGCCATGATAAAGTATGGTGATATGGAGTTGGAGTTCGTAGGGGCACGTAAAGAGAGCTATGACCGAAATAGTCGAAAACCCGTTGTAGAAAATGGCACATTACAAGAGGATCAAGAGCGTCGTGATTTTACCATAAATGCTATGGCCCTTTCTCTCTCTAGCAAAAATTTCGGAGATCTTTTGGATCCCTTTGACGGAATAGCCGATCTGGAAAACAAAATCATCAGAACCCCCTTAGAACCTGGAATAACCTATTCCGATGATCCATTACGCATGATGCGAGCCATTCGTTTTGCCACGCAATTGGATTTTATTATCGAATTGAAATCGTTGCAGGCCATAACCGAAAATAAAGATCGAATCCAGATTGTGTCTAAAGAACGAATCGTTGACGAACTCCATAAAATAATCGCTAGCAAAAAGCCGTCCATTGGCTTATCCCTATTGCACAAAACCGGACTTCTGGATTATATCCTACCCGAATTAACCGCCTTGGAAGGTATTGAAGAAGTTGACGGCCAGCGCCACAAAGATAATTTCTGGCATACCCTTGAAGTGGTTGACAACATATCCAAAACAACTGACAACCTTTGGTTACGATGGGCCGCTCTATTACACGATATTGGGAAAGCGCCTACTAAAAAATTCCATAAAAAAATCGGTTGGACATTCCATGCCCATGAATTTGTGGGTTCAAAAATGGTCTTTAAACTATTTAAAAGGTTGCGTCTTCCTTTAAACGACAAAATGAAATACGTCCAGAAATTGGTTTTGATGAGTTCCAGGCCTATTGTCCTGGCCGAAGAATTCGCAACGGATTCTGCAGTTCGCAGACTTATTTTCGATGCAGGTGATTATGTAGATGACCTTATGACACTATGTGAGGCCGACATTACCACCAAAAACACAAAAAAGCAGAAAAAGTACAAAAACAATTTCAAGATCGTTCGAGAGAAAATCATAGAAGTTGAAGAACGCGACCATGTTAGAAACTTTCAACCACCCATCTCAGGGGAAGAAATAATGAAAACCTTTAACCTAAGACCTTCTAAGGAAATAGGCATTATCAAGGCTGCGATCAAGGAAGCGATTCTTGAAGGAGAAATCCCAAACGACCATAAGGCCGCAAAAGAATTCATGCTAACCAAGGCAAAAGAATTAGGTTTAAATCCAATATCCGAATAGTTTTTTTCAATATTCCCAAAAGTAAATATTACTACAATCCATCGATTTAAACCGGCCGCATTGTAAAAACCGTACAAGGAGCACCCTTACAAATAGATGTTTCCGCGAATTTTATGTCGACCGATAAATTTACGCTTGGTGCTTCCTATAGATGGGACGCCGCTGTAAGTGCTTTGTTCGGCTTTCAAATAAGTGATAAACTTATGTTGGGTTTGGCCTATGACAAAGAAACCGGTGATGCGCTTTATAGTGCAGATGTAGTTATTTTTGACAGTAACGATCAAATTGTTACCGAAACGAAAACGGATGGTTCTTTCGAGGTTAAGGGCAATTGTGTAGGTAGCGACTATAAAATCGTAGCTTCTAAATCGGATTATGAAACGGGTGATAAAACATTTACCACTTTAGAAGCCCAAGATACTTCAGGTGTTGACCTTGCTTTGGAGAAGACAAGAAAAACCCCAATTAATACCGAACTTATATCATATCTGAATATTGAACCGATATATTTTGACTTTGACAAATTTAATGTAAGAAAGGATGCTGAAACAAGCTTACAGAAAAACATCACCTTCTTGAATGAATACCCTGAAGTACGAATAGAAGTAAGTTCACATACAGATTCACGGGCCATTGATAGTTATAATTTAAGCCTATCCCAAAAAAGGGCGAATTCGACCATAGAGTATCTTATCCAAAAAGGGGTAAATCCTGATAGATTGGCTCAAAAAGGATTTGGTGAAACCAAATTGACGAATGAATGTAGCAATAACGTACCTTGTTCAAAAGTCAAACACCAAGCCAATAGGCGGTCTGAATTTGTTGTCATAGAATAACAGATATAAGTAGAATAAAAAGGGGCACATTTGGCCCCTTTTTTTATAGGATTATCCTTCAATGTATATGAAAATTGGAAAAGAACATTAATTTTGTAGTCCTTAACTCTACCACATGTTCAAAAAATACCATTCAATAGCTAAAATCACATTGGTATTGGTTTATTTGGTCATAATTGCAGGTGCTGTTGTTCGTATGACCGGAAGTGGAATGGGATGTCCGGATTGGCCAAAATGCTTTGGTCATCTAATACCACCTACTGAAGAATCCCAACTACAATGGAAACCTGGACAAGTATACCAAAAAGGACAGGTAATAATCCTGAACGAATCATTACAAGTTGCAAAAGAGGATTTTGCCAGTAGCGATAAGCTTAATTTGGATCATTGGGAACCCTATACGAAACATGACTACGCCCAATTTAACCCTTGGCACACTTGGATAGAATTCATTAATCGTCTTTTCGGGGCTTTAGCTGGTTTGGCCACCTTGGTATTGGCTTTTATTTCTTTCGGATATTGGAAAAGTAAAAAAAGGATAACCCTTTTATCCTGGCTAGTGGTTTTCGGCATGGGATTCCAGGCTTGGTTAGGAGCAACAGTTGTTTATTCTGTACTAGAACCTATCAGGATTACAGTGCATATGGTCATGGCATTACTGATTGTTGCCATGCTACTTTATCTAATCTTCATATCAAAAGACAAACCAAAAAACCATGGGTTCGATTCTAAAACCATGGTATTGCTATCCATAGTTTTTGTATTAACCCTCATTCAAATAGTTTTAGGCACACAAGTTAGGCAGTTTGTGGATGAGCAAGTTGAGCTTGTAGGTGAATCGGCCAAAAACTTATGGTTGCAAAAACCGCTTATTGCATTTTATGTTCACCGTTCATTTTCCATTTTGGTGGTTTTGTTCAATCTTTATTTAGCGTACAGAATCTACAATTTGAATTTGGGCCTTACCAAAATCAATTGGGTATTGAGCATTCTTCTTATTGAGGTTATTTCGGGTATGGCCATGTTCTATTGGGATTTTCCTTTTATGAGTCAGACCATGCATTTGGTTTTGGCCTCTCTTTTATTCGGTATCCAATTCTATTTGGTATTGGAATCTTATAATGCGGATAGAAGTCATAAAACTTTGTAACTTTGCTCTCTTTCAAAAATTAGAGTCAATGATATATAAAATCCGGATTATCTTGGACGCCAATGAGGATATCTTTAGGGATATTGAAATTGAGGCACATAATTCAATGGAAGAATTCCATAA
This sequence comes from Maribacter sp. TH_r10, assembly GCF_033101095.1. Taxonomy (NCBI): domain Bacteria; kingdom Pseudomonadati; phylum Bacteroidota; class Flavobacteriia; order Flavobacteriales; family Flavobacteriaceae; genus Maribacter; species Maribacter sp. TH_r10. The sequence continues at coordinate 213,456 of NZ_JAWMPY010000004.1, forward strand.
CACCATTGCCCAGTCATTCGGGTTTCTAGGTACTGAAATGGCTTCTTTTTATACCTGTGATGAAGACTGGAAACAGGATGAGGAAATCGCTCTTTTTGATATGAGTGAAGGGGGGGATGACGTTAGATTGATGAACGAAACCTTTTTAGAGGATGTTCTTACCGAAAAAACCCCCAAGTTGATTTACGTTTATGATTTTTTGAATATGTGGACGTTCTTTGTTGAATTGGCCGATATTACAGAGAATGAAGCGGGACGGGCATACCCGAATGTAATTTTCAGTTTTGGGGAATTACCGGAATCACCACCAGAAAAAAAATTCGAGGCTGAAAACACGGCCTTCGATTTTGATGACACTTTTGAAAACTACGATGATCTTGATTTTGATGAAAACTGGAACTAAATTCCTATCCGTTCATATCTAACGATCTACCCACAAAAAACAACGTTTAACCATTAATCCTTAATTACGATGATAAACCTATACCCTACCCATATCGAAAGTATTTCTTTGCACCGAGTAGGCAATAAGAATAAAAATGAAGGTATATTTTTATCTGCCCAACCTTTCAGTCTAAATGATGAGACGACTGGACTATTAAAAGAATATTTTTTTAAACCATTTAGGGAAAAAGAAGAAAACTACTTTAAACTTACCAACGAAGTAGACGTGGAGTTTAATGAAATACATAAAATAGTCACTGAAATCTTTAATGATCCAGCATGTGTGCACGATCAATCGAAAAGAATTGCAACACATCTTTTTGATCAATCAAACCATCCACATATAAAAAGCGGGGAAGTATATGTTGCCTATTTATCCGATGTTGTACTGGATAACAAAAAAGTAGATGCAGTAGGTATTTTCAAGAGCGAATTAAAGCAAGATTTTCTTCAATTCGAAGAAAGGGAAAGCAATTTGGACCTTGTGGTACAGCAAGGGATCAATATTAATAAATTGGACAAAGGCTGTCTTATTTTCAATGTCAACAAAGAAGAAGGCTATAAGGTACTTTCTGTTGACAGTAACCGTTATGATGCCAAATATTGGTTAGAGAATTTCTTGGATGTTGATGCCCTTGCCGATGAAAATTTCTATACTAAGAACTACCTTAAATTCTGTCAGAATTTTGCAAAGGATGTCGTTTTACCCGCAGAAGACAAACAACAAGAGGTGCTCTTCATGAACAAGGCGGTTAACCACTTTGCCAAAAATGATGCTTTTGAAGAAACCAACTTTTTAAATGAGGTCCTTGAGAACCCGGAACTTATACCTGAATTTAAACACTATAAGGTCGAGAAAGGACCTAAATACAGTATAGAGGATGTATCAACATTCGACATCGCCAATAAAGCGGTATCCGATGCACGAAAAAAGATAAAGAACGTCATTAATCTGGACACCAATATCCAAATAAAAATGGACTTTATAAATCCGGAGTCAGCAGAAAAGTTCGTTGAAAAAGGATGGGATGAGGAAAGACAAATGTATTATTATCTGGTCTACTTCAATAAAGAGGAAAAAAGCTAAGACCTTTTAAACTATAAAATCCCAAATAATAAAAAAGACACAAATTAACATGTGTTTTAATATTGTTATTTGGGATATGATACCATTTTATATTTTGATCTTGTGCTCTAGGATCTGCTTCATACTTACCCCCTTATAGTTTCGCTTGACAAAATCCAAGGCCAGATCCAGGATTTCACCCATGGTAGTACATTTTTTAAATTGTATATCTTTAGTAAGCTCGTAAATCTGACCTTTTAGCATTTCTACATTTTCCGGCAATGATATTACGTCCTTTTTACATACTTTATCCAATAATTTAATTCGGTTTCCCGAACTCAAAATACGTTTGGCGACAATAGATCTTTCCTCTAACTTATACTGATCAATGGAATCTTTGAGCAATTTCTTTCGAACCAACTCCACCATTTGAAAATTCTCTTTGAAAAACTGCGGGCGATAAACCTTCAATTTGCCTTCAAAAGACTGTTGGTCAAAATCTATGGCCCTGATCCTATAGACCACATGATCAAAATCATGAGTGGCCACGATAACATAATTATAAGAACGCATGTCACCCAACAACCTGATCATACAACGCTCATTGAACTTTACGAACTCTTTCGCCAATTGGGCTTTTTCCGTTTCGGTGCATTTGGGCAACATTTCCTTAATGAACACATCACCGGGTATGCCGGCAATATGCTCCTCGATCAAGGTATCTTCATAAACCAAAAAATTGAGGTTATATGGGGAAAGCATATGCTCTAACTCCAAACCATAGATTCTGGAAGCATCTGCCTTCTTCACGTAGAAATAAGTAAAGTTATCGTTGAGCACGTTCCTTACCTTAATTCTAAAAGGTTTGGAATTACCGAAAGTACAGTAATCAACCGAATCAACATTCAAATATTGATCAATATGTCCACTACCATCTGAAAGCAAAAGTGAATACACCCGTTTTAAACTCGTATCTATTTCTTGACGGTCATATTCATTATAATACACCCTTACCCAAAGGGTGTCCTCATCATTGGAGTCATAAACTACAACTGAACCTATAAAACGCAGTAAATCGTCATAACAAATGGGTATCACTATTTTTCTACTATATCTTTCCAAATAAGCATCCAACGCCTTACTGACCGGATAGGCCGGTTTCTTCTTCGACATTAATTTTTCTTCTGTCATAGCCTTTGTTTGGTTTAAAGATACAAAAAACATATGCTGTGCTAAACCAAACATTTCAGGCTATGGTCAAATCTATAACCACACCGATAAGAGCGTTTACCTATTGTTTTTTTTGATTGGCAACAATTATCTGCAAATCCCAATAAAAGGTGGTTTTTTCGTAGTAAAGTATAAATTCCATATCCTCGTGTATACAAGCATTATAACCAAACCAAACTATCAAAGGAGTATTCTCCTTTTTCTTTTTGTCCTTTTAGCAAGCATTAAGGTTTCTGCCCAGTTAAGTGACCTTCATTATCTACCACCTTTGAAGCAAGGGGCAAATAATCAAGGGATACAGAACCAAGCCATATATTTGTCAACTCCTGAAACAACCGCGTTTACGGTAAATGTATACAGAGGTACAAATACTTCTCCCATAAACACTTTTAATATTGACAATCTCAATCCGGTGATTTGGACATTGGGTAATGGGGACAATAACATTACATTGGTAGACAATGGTAATACCGGGATCGTTCTTGACAATAGTGGTTTACGATTTGAATCTCCCAGTGGTAAAGAATTCTATGTAAACTACAGGGGGAAATCCAGTTCACAAGCAGCTTCTTTAACTGCCAAGGGCCGACAAGCCTTGGGCACCAAGTTTAAATGGGGAGGTGTTCCGAACCTAGGTAGTCATGTTTCTAAATCAAACACCTTGGGCATCATGGCAACTGAGGATAATACAACGGTAACATTATCAGGTTATGATTCTGATTGTGAATTTAGGGTCGGCAGCGACAGGGCCGGTATAACTGCTGACTCTTATACCATAACACTTGATGCTAACGAGTCTTTTGTTTTTGAAACTTATATCGGTACTTCTCCGACCTCAGCACATGAGGATGGTTGGATCGGTGCATCGATCGATTCGGATAAAGATATAGTTATAAGTAACGGGATGATCAACTTCGGTAGTCAATCTGGCCAAAGCCATAGGGATGCCGGTATTGACCAACCTGTTCCTGAAAACAGACTTGGTAAGGAATATGTTTTCGTAAGGGGTAATGGTAATTCGAACGGGTATACGGAATTTCCACTTGTCATTGCCATCGCTGATAACACACAAATATTCGTAAATGGTGGTACTACACCTATAGCAACGATAGATGATGGTGAGTACTATAAAATACCGAGCAGTTATTATTCTTCTAATACAGTAGGTGCAAATATGCTTGTACAAACATCAAAAGATGTATATGCTTATCAATCTATGGCAGGGTCAAGTGCTTTGTACACGCAAGGACTGAATTTTGTTGCTCCCGTAAACTGTCTTTTGCCAGATGTAATGGACAATATCCCGGACATTCGTAACATTGCCGGATCCACGGTTACCGGAGGTTTAACGATTACCGCATCGGTAAATACCCCGGATGAAAACATTAAGGTTTTCCAAGATGGGGTGGAAATCACCAAACCAGCATCCGATGCAGTGGCAGGTTCCGATGATTGGAAAACATTCTTTATTCCAAATCTAGATGGTGACATCAGCGTAACATCAACCGGGCCAATGGCTATCGGTTTTTTTGGATATAACGGGGCCCAAGGTGTGGCGGGTTATTTTTCAGGTTTTGATACTGTACCAGAAGTAGTCCTTGAAATTAATGGGGGTACAGCGGGGGATTGTTTCGCTGGGTCGACCATTTTCGAGGCCTCAGATGATAATTTTGATGCATACCAATGGTTTTTTGACGGCCAATTGATTGAAGGGGCCAATACATTCGAATATGCCGCAACAATCGCGGGCGACTATTATGTTCGAGGAACAAAAGGACCTTGTACCTACGATTCACAAGCCATTACAATTTTCTACTGTGAAGGGGATATCGTTGTAAATAAAACAGTGGACAAGCCCGAAATCGTTGAAGGGGAGACCGCGACTTTTACAATTAGGGTGGAGAATCAAAACTTTGAACCTGTTACCAACTTACAACTAACAGATAACATTCCTGCCGGTTTAACACTTGTCAAAGGTTCTACTACTACGGGAACCTGGAACGGCACAGTTTGGAATATTGGAACCCTCGAACCTGGAGAGCCTGTATTTTTAGAGCTTGAAGTAGTGGGTGATGAAATTGACATAGCACCATTGATCAACGTCACCAATACTGTTACCCATACACAGGACCAAGTTGATCAAAATATCACGGAAGATATAATGTCGGCCAATATTATTGTACACAACGATTTTGACAATGATGGTGTAGTGGATATTGTGGATGTCGATGACGACAATGACGGTATTTATGATAGTGATGAATGCGAAGGTGCGTTTTGTTTTGAATCCATAGTGAACGAAAGTTTTGAAGACCCGGACATTTCAAATATGGCGATTCTTGATGAAAGTAGTGTTCCTGGATGGTTTTCAACCGCAACCGATAAGAAAATTGAAATCTGGGAATCAGGGTACTCGGGAGTAAATTCCTATGATGGCAACCAACACGTAGAACTTAACGCCAATAATTATGGTGCCCTATACCAAAACTTATGCTTAACACCAGGTACCGAAATGAGCTGGTCGGTAAGACACAGGGGTAGAGCCGGCACCGATGTGATGCAATTGAGAATCGGGGCGGATCTTGCCAGTGCCACCGTACAAGAAACAATGACTACGGACAACACGGCTTGGGTGCTATATTCAGGAACCTATACCGTACCTGTAGGTCAAACGAATACCGTTTTCGTTTTTGAAGCCGTATCTACGGCCAATGGAAGTATTTCTATCGGTAATTTCATCGACGATGTAAAAATAAACATTCTAGTTCCTGAGACTTGTATTGATTCAGATGGTGATGGATACCCAAACAATCTCGATTTGGACAGTGATGATAATGGTTGTACCGATGCCGATGAGTTTTATAAAGATAACAGTGCAGATGGTGATGATGGTGGAGAATATGGTACGGGCACCCCTGTAGTCGATTCGAATACCGGAGCTGTAATCGGTGCGTCTTATACCCTGGTCACCTCACCTGAAATCAACTTGGAAAACACCACCGAAGATTTGAGCGGTAATGATATAAACGGACAGGATATTAGCCTTGGCGAAACCTTTGATTATGTAATTCGTTTCCAAAATACCGGTAATGACAATGCTACATCCTTTACGATTAGAGATGTATTGCCAGCCAATGTAACCGTTGATAATATTGATACTAGTGGCGCTTTAGACTTTGCAACGTACAGTCATGATGCGGTTAACAACATCATTACTTTTGAAATACCGGACAACCTTGTGGAAGTCAATGACCCTAAATACACTATCCGTATTACGGTAACACTTTCATCAAACTGTTCCGCATTTGTAAATGCATGTTCCGAAACCATAGAGAACCTGGCATATTCTACCTATCAAGGGGTTACCAATACCAACACTTTCAGTGACGAACCGGGATCAACGAATACCCCAAGTTGTAGTTCAACTCCGGCCGTAGCAACGAATAGTTTATTAACTGACTTAGAAAACTGTAATACAGCTAGAACCGTACAATTATGTGGTGATTTCGCCACCTTGACCGCAGGTTCCGGGTTTACAACGTACACATGGGCCTTAGATGCCAATGGTAACGGTCAAATAGATGCAACGGAAACACCAATTAATGATGGCGATAGTGACCCGAGTACATTGGTAATTACTGAAATCGGTAATTACATTGTAGAAAAAAGTGGCGCTACAGGATGTGCCGACTTAGTTGAACTTATTACAGTGGAACGTTTTGGATCCACTCAGACCAACCCTATAATCACATACTTCAATCAAGTAAACTCAGACGTAAATACAGATAATGATTTACAAGGGGAAATCGTATCCTGTTCCATTGACGGTAGTGAAATGCCTCATATATTCCTATGTGGGGAAAATGATGAAGCCACATTGCAATTAGGGATAACCGATGCAGAAAGTATCGTGTGGGAACTACTGGATGAAACAAGCTGTACGGATATAGGTGATGATTGCGCCACTACCAACTCCGGTTGTTCATGGACAAACCTTGCCATTCAAAATAATTATACCGTAACCGATAGTGGTAAATATAGAGTAGTGATCAATTATGAAAATGGTTGCTTCAGTCGTTTTTACTTCAATGTTTTCAAAAACACATTGGATATCGATTATATTTCTTCGGATATCTTATGTAACACTTCTGGAAACATAAGAATTACAAATCCAAGTTCTAGTTATGGTTATCAACTTGTAAATGCCACTACCAATAATATCGTAATACCTTTTTCAGACAACAATGGACCTAATTTCGATATTACGACCAGTGGAACTTATAAAGTACAGATCACAACCCTAGACCCAATATCTGGAGACCCGATTGATAATGCATGTATTTTTGAAACCGAGGATATCGGTATCCAAGAAATGGATTACCAAGTAAATATTGAATCCACCCTTGCCGACTGTACTGGTTTTGGAACAATTTCAATACAAGCCTTGAATGTATTGCCTGATTATAGTTACGAACTTCGTCTAGATGACGGCACCAATAGTGGCGCGGGAACATTCTTTCAAGAAGAGGTCGCGATTGACGATAACACCTTTACCTTTAATAGCGTTCCTCCTGGTGACTATATTGTAATTACCTCAACGGAAGACGGATGTACAGACACCCAAAACATAACGGTTGATGAATACCCCGACTTGGTTTTATCTGCAAGCGTTACAGAAAACATTACTTGTAATTCAGGCTTGATAACCTTAACACCAAATGGTGGAAACCCAGATCCTGATTACGACATGGCCATATGGAGTGTAGATGGAGTTGAGTTATACGCAAGTGCGGATGACGTTCCGACAACTGAATTACAAACCACTAATGACTTTTTGTTTCCCGACAGTACAGATGCCGGAGCATATGTTTTTATCGTTTTTGATGATAATGGTTGTAGTACACTTTCAAATAGTGTCACCCTACAAGATTTGGGTCCAGTAACCATTTCCGCATCCCACACAGATATTGTATGTGCAGATTCTTCAACATCGAGTTTAACAATTACAGCAAACGGAGGTACGGCACCTTATGAATACAGCTTGGATGGTGGTACCACTTTCCAAACTACAAATGTATTTTATAACTTGAATGCGGGATCTTATACCATTACAGTAAGGGATTCCAGTGGTACATCAACATCAAGATGTACCGAAACATTAACGTATGAGATTGACCAACCATTTAGATTGACTGCTTCGGCGGCAATTGTGGAAGATGTCTCCTGCGACCCTTCGGGAGCTTTAGTGAAAATATTGAATGCCAATGGTGGACAAGCTCCTTACTCCTATAGTTTTGATGGTGGTTCGTCATATACCGGCGTAAATGAACAAAGATTAACAGCTGGCACCTATAATTTATCCATAAAAGATAATTTAGGTTGTACATATGATATGGAAATAACGGTTGATGCCCCTGTTGCCGACCCAAGTTTCGATAGCGCAATCGATTATGCTTGTGATGGATCTGGAACAATAACCGTTACACCGAGCAATACCACGGACTTTGATTACACCTACACAATTGACAGTACTACGAATACCCCTAAGGACAGTAATGTGTTCAACAATGTAAATGCCGGGTCTCATACAGTGACCATAGGCTATTCAAGCGCCATAACACCCACCCAGAGCACCTTATTCCTAGAAAACTTTGGAACAGGTATAACCACTCAAATTGGAGAAATAGGCCCTGGATATTGTTTTGAACCGCAAGATGGCTCCAACACCGCTTGCAACTTAGGCCCCGCAGGTATTTTGGTCAATGGTGAATATGCAGTGACCAATACCGTTACCAACCCCAATACCTCATGGAGAAGCCCTAACGACCGTACCGGTTTAACGGATGGCAGGTTCATGGCCATAGGGGTAAGTACCTCGGCTGGCAACAATAACGTCTTATGGTCCAGGACCGGATTGGATGTTTTGGCCAACCAAGATATTACCATCTCCTTTTATGCCTACAATATTTTAATCAACAGTGCATCAGGTAACGACCCTGAAGTACTTGTAGAGCTTATAGATGCTTCAGGTAACGTAATCAACAGTACCGCTACTACGGCAATACCTAAAAACAATGATGCCGATGACTGGCATTTAAGAGAAGTAACTTTCAATCCTGGATCAAACACCGTCGTTGGTGTTGTCTTACGTACCAACTTGGATAGCGACAATGGGAATTTCTTGGTCTTGGACGATATTCAGGCTTCCCAAATTCCTGAAGTATGTGAAACCACACAGGATTTGACAATCGTTGTGGAGGATAACAAAGAATTCAGTGTAAGTATTTTAGGTAGCACAAACCCAACTTGTAATGGTACTAGTGATGGTAGTATCCGTTTTGAAGTGAAGAATTTCGATACGGTCACCGGTTATGAATATTCTACCGATGGCGGTACGAATTGGGCCGCAGAATCAACGGCCATCTTTACCACACCTTCAACATTGGCGGACGGAACCTATGACATTATGGTTCGTAAGGTAAGCGATAATACTTGTACGGCAACTTCGGCCACATCTGTAACTTTGACAGCTCCGGCAACTATAGTTCCCGATTTACAACAAAAGGCTGAGTATACATGTTTCAACACTGGTGCAACCTTGGAAGCTTCGGCAACTGGTGGTACTCCTGGTTACGAATACCAATTGGAGGATACTTCAGGTACTGCCGTGGTTACCTATCAAACCAGTACCATCTTTAACAACGTTACCGACGGAGATTACCTGATACGTATAAAAGATGCGAATGGCTGTGAGGTATTATCAACAGCTCCGGTAACGGTCTCAGCTCCCGAAACCATTGGTTTTGACACATCATTCACAACATGTTATGATGGAGCGAACAATGCTACGATTACCGTTAATGTAACTTCGGGTAATGGTGACTACACCTTCAGGATAAATGGTGGTGCATGGCAGACCCCTAACCCAACAACCGATACCACTTATACTTTTTCAGGCTTACCGAATGGAAGTTATGATGTAGAAGTAAGCGATGCTTATAGTTGTACCTCATCTATAGAAACAATTGTGATTCAGCCAAATTTAAATGCTACGGTAGACGTTACGGATGTTAGTTCTTGTGGAGATGGTAACATTACGGTTACTGCCAGTGGTGGTGATGGAAACTTAGCATACGCCTTTGTTCCGACAACGACCCCTGTAACAGCAGTAGATTTCAGTAGTACAAGTTCATTTACAGTTGCAGCGGCAGATGCTGGCTCATATGATGTTTATGTGTGGGACAACGGTGCAGCCGACCCACATTGTGAATTTATGGAAACGGTAACTGTAAACCCTGCTACACCCTTGATTTTTACAGCAACGCCGACAGACCCAGAGTGTCATGACGGATTAGGAACAATTGAGGTAGAAGTAACATCCGGCATTGCACCATATACCTATGAAATTATAGATATAGATAACGCTGGCGCTTCTAATGAAACAGTTACTAACGTAATAAGTAATTCTAGAACATTTTACAACTTAAATCCGGGAGATTATACGATTAACATTACAGACGCAAGTGGCTGTACGGTTACATCAACCCCTAATGTAACCATTAATAATCCTGATGAATTAATCGGTGAGTACAGAGGTGTGCTACCTGCTTCTTGTGCTAGTACGGATGCTAACGAATATGGTTTTGAGTTTTTTAACTACCCAACAACCCTAGGTACTATAGAGTTCAGTGCAGATGGTGGTAATACTTGGGTTGCGGATAATTCAGTTCCCGGTACTTCGGATGTTATCACAGGATACTTGTCTGGGGAAAATGTATTGCCATCCATGAGGACAGTTGATGGCTTCGGCAATACTATTTGTCAAACCGATTTCCCAAGGTTCACTATCCCTTATCCTTTAGACGATTTAGATATTAAGTTAACTGCTATTGTGGTTGACTGTAATGAATTACAAGTGAAAGTCCAAGGTTCAGAAGGTACTCCAGGTTATGAGTATGCTTACTCTGATAATCCTGCTAACTTTAACCCCACTACCGCAACATGGATTGCTGGTGGTACAGTAGATGATTCATCAGGTACTGCGGTCACCGTTGCTGCGGGTTACGGTAATCATACTTGGACGGGCTTGGTTCCAGGAAGAACGTATGTCTTTTATGTGAAAGACTTTAATGGATGTGTAAGACAAAGTGATAAAAATGTAAATGATATTATTGATCCCTTACCCTTACAAATAGATTTTACATCCTCACCAACATGTTCTGGAGCATCCAACGGAAATATTACCTATACAATTACTGACAACCAAAGTCCATTTGGAGTAGAATTCAGATGGGAATTATATGACATGTCCAGTGGAACTGCAACTCTAGTAACCGATAGTGGTGGAAATGTCCCTTTCACTTCCCCTCACACCCTAACTTTCAACACTTTGGATGAAGGAGAATACTTTATTCAGATTACCGAAATAGATGGTGTTACCGATACATGTATTTCTGCATCGGAAAATCTATTATTGGAAGAATTAGACCCTATTTCAGCTACTTTAAACAAATTAGAAGATATTACATGCGCTAGTCCTGGACTTATTGCAGTAGAAGGCATCACAGGTGGCGGAGGTACCTATACATTTACGCTTACAGATCCTTCTGCAACAGTAATTGCTACTGGCACACCAGATAATCCTTTAGAAATTCCTGCAGGTTCTGTAGGAGGCGATTATGCGGTAAGTATCAGTGACCAATATGGTTGTGAGTATCCCTTAGGAACAATTAACATGTCTTTAGCTGCTAACCCGACCATTGATAGTATCGTAGTTGATAATTGTAGCACATCGCCAACAATAACCGTTAATACCACAGTGGGCGATTCTTCAACCTTATTGTATTCGATTGATGGGGGCTCTACTTATGTAGACAATGGTGGTGTTTTTACAAATGTAGCTGTTAACACATATACCATTTTCGTAAAAGATGGTAATGGCTGTACAGACTCACACACAACTGAAGTATATCCTACATTACAGGCTACGGCTACTTTAGAAGAAAGTTTGGGCTGTACCAATGACGCAGAAATATTGATTAGTGCATCATCTGGTTCCGGTAATTATGCTTATGAGATTGAAGATTCTTTAGGAAATCCTATAGCTTCTTTGACTCCATTTACAACTAATGCTACTGAGATGATTTCCAATGCTGAAACCTATACGGTTACCATATATGACACAAATACATCGAACCCGGAATGTGAGCGTGTATTTACAGTTGTGGTGCCTGCGGCAATACAGCCAGACTTTACCGCTACACCAACAGATGTAACTTGTAATGGTGGAACAGATGGAGTTATTAAAATCGCAGAAGTCAATAATGGAAATAATCCTTTATCATATTCTTTGGTTCCCAATGTAGCTACATATGACACCACTACAAATTCGTTCTCTGGTTTATCTGCAGGATCTTATGATGTTATAGGAACAGGACCTAACGGTTGTGTAACTACTAGGGCATCAATAGTAGTAGATCAGCCAAATGTAATCGCATTTACTACGCCAACTGTAACCCAGTTTGGTTGTACATCGGATAACACAACAAATAATGCTATAATCACCCTGGATGAATCTTCATTGACAGGCGGTAGTTTAACATATTCCCGATATGAATTTGAAGATTTTGCCTCAGGTACGATCTTACAGAGTGGATTAACCGCTACATATAACTATACTGATTTTGCCGGTGGTGATGTAATCGTTCGTGTTATTGATGACAATGGATGTAGTAGCGAGCAAACAGTTACCGTGGATCCTTATGACCCCTTCATTTCCGCTTCAACGCATGTAATTACCCAAATCAGTTGCGCTACTACGAATACCGGTGAAGAAATAAGGGTAGATGTTGTAACAAACAATAACACATATACGTCGAATCCTGGAAATTACGAGTATAGGCTATTACCTTCTGGAACGACCCAAACATCAAATATTTTCGCAGATCTGCAGGTCGGGACCCATACCATTCAAATAACAAATACTACGACGGGATGTTCGATCATAACAGAACATGTTGTGGAAGAACCCAATACGTTCGATATAAATGTTGATGTATTGTCCAATGTTGTTTGCTTCGGTGACGACGGTAGCATACAAATAACCTTTGCAGATGCCACCTATACAGGTGATTTTGACTGGGAAGTTTTAAATGCAGATGGCACGCCTACTGCCAGAATAGATGATGAAGGTACTTTCTCCGGAACAGGAACGTCTGCAACGATACCAGTAGCAGCAGGTAATTATATTGTTAGGGCGGTACAGGCTGCATTCCCGGAATGTAGTCAAGAGCGTACATTTACGATTACGACACCTTCTGCCACAATAACCTTGGATACGATAGATACGTCCAATGTAGGTTGTTCCAATAATGAAGGAACAGCAAACATTAACCCGCTTGGAGGTAAAGCTTTATATGATATTGTATTAACCAACGTCACAACAGGTTCCACATACAATGCCCTTCAAGTGAATACGAATCTTTTCCAAGGATTGGAAGCTGGTCATTATGATGTACAGGTGACAGATGCGCTTGGTTGTTCCCAAATATTTCCAGATGCCTTTGAGCTCGTAGAACCAGATGCCTTAACAGGTACGGTTACGAATACTACATTAGTATGTACTGGAGATACAGACGCTTCGATTTCTTTTATTATTGACCCTACAAGAAATATAAGCCCGAATTACAGCTACAGCCTTAATACGTATGATGACATTTCAGGTACCACATTGTTGCGCAATTCTGCTTTACAAACGAGCCCAGACTTTACTGAACTTGGCTCAGGCTTCTATAGCATTAGTGTAACCGATGATATAGGTTGTTCATTTGAAACTACGATTGTTGAAATTGTAGAACCAACGGATGTCGATGCCATATTAATCACGGAAAACCCGAATAGTTGCCTTGTAGGAGCAGACCTTTTGCTTATTGCTTCTGGCGGAACGGCTCCTTATACATGGAGTGAGGATGGCATTACCTATAACAACATGAATGAAATCAATGGATCAGACACCAATTTGTTCCAGAACATGCCTGTTGGCACTTATAGGTATTACATTAAGGACAACTATAATTGTGTCTCTGTTATTTCCAACGAAATAGCAGTAAACGCTATCGAAGATTTGACCATGACCGTGGATACCACAGCGGCAAAAGTTAATTGCTCAGGGGATAGTTCCGCATTGATAATAGCAAACGCGGATGGTGGTCTTGGCAGTTATCAATATGCTTTATTTGGAGATGCTGCATCCACTACCGAAATAAGGGCAAACCAAACCGATGGAACCTTTGCGGACCTCCCTAGTGGAACATATTATGTAAGGGTCCAAAGTAGGGATTGTGAAATCGTCTCCAATGCCATAATTATTGATGAACCTATACCATTAGCACTGGATTATGATATTACGGATGTCACCTGTAATGGTGAGGACGATGGTAGTATTACCATTAATTTAAGTGGAGGTACAGGGGATTACTTGTATGCAATTTCCCCAAATCTAAATCAATTTGTTGAGGAGAATACATTTGATGAATTAAGTCCCGGGGATTATACGGTAATTGCCCAAGACAGTCTTGGTTGTTATGAAGTGATTGAATTTACCATAACGGAGCCAACTACCTTAGAAATGGATTACACCGTACAGAACGAAATTTGTTTCGAGAGTAGTGATGGTTCGATCACCTTGGATATTACCGGAGGAACGGCACCATATTTCACAAGTTTAAATTCAAACGAATCAAGTGATTTTGTTGAAGACAAACTGTTATATGAAAACCTTTCGGCAGGCTTTTATACTGTATTTGTAAAAGATGCCAACGGATGTTCAACCAATGACATAATTACTGTTGAAGTTGGCGCTAACCTTAATGCTACGACAGAGGTCATATATGAATGTACCGGTGATACTCCCAACAATAGCCTTAGTATAACCCTAGAAGATGAAAGCGTTGGTGATGATGTGCTTTATGCATTGGATTCAACGGATCCGGCCGACTTTGTTCTTGAACCTGATTTCGCTAATATGTCTGCTGGTGACCATTATGTTACAATAGCGCATGCAAATGGCTGTATACGTACATTTGATTTTGAAGTTATTGAATACGCACCCCTTTCACTTGTAGTAACACAAGAAGGCATTAACGAAATCACGGCCACTGCTACAGGAGGTAAAGAAGAATACACCTACTATTTTGATGGTGTGGACAATGGTAATGACAACACATACATGATCAATAGAACCGATACTTATGAAGTTCGTGTTACCGATGAAAACGGTTGTAGTGTTACCCAGGAAATTTATATGGAGTTCATTGATATTGAGATACCCAACTTCTTTACTCCGAATGGAGATGGTACCAAAGATATTTGGGCACCGATCAACATCGAGATATACCCTGATATCTATATTCATATTTTTGATAGATATGGCCGTAAGGTTTACAGGTTCCAGGATAACCAAGATGGTTGGGACGGACTTTATAACAATACTGAATTACCAACAGGTGACTATTGGTATATTATCAAATTAAACGGTGAAGCGGACGAAAGGGAATTCGTAGGTCACTTTACCTTGTATCGCTAAATTATAAGAAAAAATATCCCTAAGGCAGTATCAAAAAAACTGCCTTAGGTTTTTTTCTAAACAATACTTACAATGCATTTACAACAGCAATACAACGTTTCACAACTAATAATTGCACTCCTTGTAAAAGCACCGTTATTTAGTACAATGAGTAACTATTAAGATTAAAGTTTTGAAGTGCATGAAAATGAAACTCAGGTTTTTTGTTTCCTTTTTTCTATTGGCTTTTGTTCATATGGGATATTCCCAGTTGAGTGATCTACATTATCTTCCCCCATTAAAACAGGGTGGGAATAATCAGGCTATCCAACAGCAAGCCGTATATTTATCCACTCCGGAAACTACTGCTTTCACCGTAAATGCTTATTTGGGAACATCCAACACTCCACTCACAACTTTCTCATTATCCAAAACAACACCGGTCACGTATAACTTAGCCAATGGCGACAACAACATAACTTTGGTTGTAAATGACAGCACAGGTGTTGTATTAAAGGGGTGCGGGTTACGGTTTGAAGCTCCCAGTGGTGATGAGTTTTATGTAAATTATAGAGGTATTTCGGGTTCACAAGCCGCTTCTTTAACCTCAAAGGGTAGGGCTGCCATGGGTACCAAATTTAAGTGGGGCGGTGTCCCAAATTTGGGAACACATATATCAAAATCCAATACCTTGGGAATCATGGCCACGGAAAATAACACCACTGTAACCTTATCAGGTTATGATACAGATTGCGTATTTCGGTTGGGCAGTAATCAAGCGGGGATAACTGACGACTCCTACCAAATAATTTTAAATGAAAATGAATCCTTTGTATTCGAGGCCTACATGGGCAATACGTTCAGTACCGCTCAAAGTCAAGGTTGGATCGGTGCTTCGATAGTAGCAGACAAGAACATTGTAATAAGTAATGGGTCCCTGAATTATGGTAGACAAGCTAACTCATCCAATAGGGATGCGGGTATAGACCAACCAGTGCCCGAAAACAAATTAGGTAAGGAATATGTGTTTGTTAGAGGTAATGGCGGAACTGGTGGTGAAACAGAATTCCCAATAATCATTGGTACCCAAACCGGTACTGAAATATATGTAAACGGCTCCACAACACCTATTGCCACAATTAACAATGGGGATTATTTTGAAATACCTAGCAGCTATTATTCTTCCAATTCTGTAGGAGCCAATATGTATGTTACTACTTCAAAAGATGCCTATGCATATCAATGTATGGCGGGTTCTAGTGCTATTTACACCCAAGGATTGAATTTTGTCGCTCCCGTAAACTGTCTTCTACCCGATGTAATGGACAATATTCCCGATATCACCGATGTAGCAGGCTTCACCCTTTCTGGAGGGGTAACGATAATTGCTTCTACCTCTACCCCTGATGCCAATATTCAAGTTACCGACGATTCTGGACCGGTAACACTGCCAACTGCTTCGACCGTAGCAGGAACAAGTTTATGGAAAACCTTTTATATTCCCAATTTGACCGGGGATGTCAGTGTTCAATCAACAGGTCCTATTGCAGTAGGCTTCATTGGGTTTAACGGTGCCAGGGGTATCGCCGGGTATTTCTCAGGTTTCGATACAGTTCCCGAAGTAGACCTTCAGGTTACGGGAGGTGGATGCCTTCCTACTGCACAAGTAGAGGTCGTAGACCCAAATTTCGACGATTACCAATGGTTCGAAAACGGGAGCATGATCGCCGGTGCCAATAGTGCCACCTATACACCCACCGATGCAGGTGATTATTATGTTCGTGTCACCAAAGGAGGGTGTACGTATGATTCCCAACCCTTGACCGCCTATTACTGTGACCCGGATATCGTACTGAAAAAAGACGCTGACCTGAATACGGTAAATGACGGGGATACGGTAACCTTCACAATCACCGTTGAAACATTGGGGATAGACCCTGTTTCCAATTTGGTATTGACCGATGTTTTACCGACGGGACTCGAATTGATATCCTCATCCATATCAAAAGGATCTTTTACATATCCCGACTGGAACGTTGGCAGTATGGATCCCGGGGACTTGGAAACATTGACCTTGGTAACAAAGGCCAGTTTGGACAATATTTATATCTCAACCGTGGACTACACCAATACGGTGACCAATAGTCAGGACCAAATAGACTCCAACACCACTACGGACGACCCCTCAGAAACGGTTACCGTGAATAAAATCACCCCAACGACCGTCATTACCAATAGGAGAATCACCTATAGGGTGAACAGAAATTAAACTTTAAGTGTAACATTCGTGCAGGTTTGTCGTCAAGTAGTAACATAACCTTCAAAAAAACTTGACTTGAGCACAATTCTCACTGTTAGCAACCTGACCAAAAAATTTGGCTATTTAACCGCTGTCAAAGATCTTAGCTTCACTATAGAAAAAGGCAATGTTTATGGCATTCTCGGACCTAATGGAAGTGGCAAATCCACCACCTTGGGCATCGTACTTAATGTAGTTAACCGTACCAAAGGCGAATTCGCCTGGTTTGACGGAAGCACCTCAACCCATGAGGCGTTGAAAAAAGTTGGGGCAATTATTGAGCGCCCTAATTTCTATCCCTACATGACCGCTATCCAGAATTTAAAATTGGTATGTAAGATCAAGGAGGTTTCCGAACAGAAGATCGAAGAGAAATTGGAACTAGTAGGGTTGCTAGATCGTAAAAACAGTAAATTCAGAACATATTCTTTGGGTATGAAACAACGTTTGGCCATAGCTTCTGCCCTACTGAACGATCCCGAGATACTTATTTTAGACGAACCCACAAATGGTCTAGACCCCCAAGGTATTCACCAAATTAGGGAAATCATAAAAAAAGTGGCCTCACAAGGGACCACGATCCTATTGGCTTCACACCTCTTGGACGAAGTGGAAAAGGTCTGCTCCCATGTCGTGATTCTTAGAAAGGGACAAAAACTATATTCCGGTCGTGTTGATGATATGATGGCGAGCTACGGTTTCTTTGAATTAAAAGCGGGAAATGCCGACGGCCTGCTACAATTCTTGGAAAACAATGACAGTTTCGGGAAGGTAACCCAAGAAAACGGATTGATCACAGCTTTTCTTAAGGAAGAAATGAATTCGGAAGTTTTAAACAGAACCCTTATGGCTAAAGGCATAGTCCTATCCCATTTAGTAAAAAGAAAGGAAAGTCTTGAAGAACAATTCCTTGCCCTGACCAAAACCCAAGCCAATTAAACCAAAAATAACATGTTAAGATTATTACATATAGAATTCATAAAGCTTTGGAACAATAGGGTCAGCAAGATTCTGATCATTGCATATTTTGTTTTACTTACTTCCATAGCCTTGGTAGCCGCGATTAAATTCGATATTGGCCCCATAAAATTCCATTTGGCGGAACAGGGTATTTTCAATTTCCCTTACATCTGGCATTTCAATACATTCATTACCGCATTTTTCAAACTGTTCCTGGCAATCGTCATCGTATCCATGATGGCGAATGAATACAGTAATAAGACCATTAAGCAAAACTTGATTGACGGACTGTCGAAAAAAGAGTTCATTCTCTCCAAATTTTTAACAGTGATATCTTTCTCCTTGATATCCACACTATTCGTCTTTGTGGTTTCACTGATCTTGGGCCTAATTTATTCAGACTACAACGAGATAAGTATCATTTTTTCGGACCTTGAATTCCTGTTGGCCTTCTTCGTGAAGCTTCTAGGGTTTTTCTCTTTTTGTCTTTTTCTTGGCATTTTGGTAAAACGTTCTGCTTTTGCCCTGGGATTCCTGATTTTATGGCAAGTATTTGAAGGATTTGCACGAGGAATGATACGTTGGAAACTTTTTGATGGCGATACTACCGATTTTGTCATGGGCTTTTTCCCCTTAAATGCCATGTGGAAATTGATCGATGAACCTTTTTCCCGTTTAAGTGCCGTACAATCTGTGGCCAATCAAATCGGAGAGAAAATCGATGTGGATTATGGTGTGCATTGGTATGAGATACTGATTGTATTGGGCTGGACGACAATTTTCATATACGGGTCGTATGCCCTCCTGAAGAAAAGGGATCTTTAGCCGTTACCGAGAAAACATTAATTGAATGTATTACCCAAAGGCCATGCGTTAGATCCCGTAACTCAATTACTCGATTTTGACCATGAATATTCGCTGTTTAGGTGATACATTCTTACTTTGGAGTAATTTTAAGATAGCCTTACCCTTTTTAATCACGGTCCTTTTGTATTTTTAAAAAATGAAATTCAAGGTCGTATCCGATTTTAAACCGACAGGGGATCAACCCGGCGCAATTGAACAATTGGTCAAGGGGATTGAAACCAAAGAACCCTACCAAACACTTTTAGGTGTAACGGGTTCCGGTAAAACTTTCACCGTAGCCAATGTAATCGAGGAAGTTCAGCGCCCAACATTGGTCTTAGCGCATAACAAGACCCTAGCTGCCCAATTATATTCGGAATTCAAACAATTTTTCCCGGATAATGCAGTGGAGTATTTTGTTTCCTATTACGATTACTATCAGCCCGAGGCATACATACCTACCTCCGGTCTTTATATAGAAAAGGATCTTTCGATCAATGAGGATATTGAAAAATTAAGATTAAGTGCAACCTCTTCACTCCTATCCGGTAGAAGGGATGTACTCGTAGTAGCATCCGTCTCCTGCCTATATGGTATTGGGAATCCCGTTGAATTCCAAAAAAACGTCATCAGCATACATAAAGACCAAGTTATCGCGCGTACCAAATTATTGCATATGCTGGTACAAAGCCTTTATTCCAGAACCACTGCAGATTTTCGTAATGGCAATTTCAGGGTAAAGGGTGATGTTGTCGATATTTTCCCTAGTTATGCGGACCATGCCTTTAGAATCCATTTCTTTGGGGATGAGATAGAAGAGATAGAAGCTTTCGACCCTTTCAACAATTCGGTAATCGAGGTTTATGAAAACCTGAATATCTATCCTGCGAACATGTTCGTAACCTCACCCGATATTCTTCAAAATGCAATTCGGTCAATTCAAGATGATCTTGTTCATCAAATCGATTTTTTTAAAGAAATCGGCAAACCACTCGAGGCAAAACGTTTGGAAGAACGCACTAATTTTGATTTGGAAATGATAAGGGAATTGGGGTACTGTTCGGGAATTGAAAACTATTCCAGGTATTTGGATGGTCGCGAACCCGGAACACGTCCTTTCTGCCTATTGGATTATTTTCCAGATGACTACCTCATGGTAATAGATGAAAGCCATGTTACCATACCACAAGTGCATGCCATGTACGGTGGGGACCGTTCCCGCAAGGAAAACTTGGTCGATTACGGATTCCGATTACCTGCTGCCATGGACAATAGGCCTTTGAAATTCGAAGAGTTCGAAATGCTACAAAACCAAGTTATCTATGTTAGTGCCACTCCGGCAGATTACGAATTACAACTTTGTCAAGGGGTTTATGTGGAGCAAATAATTCGCCCTACAGGTTTATTGGATCCGATTATCGAGGTACGGCCCAGTTTAAACCAAATAGATGATCTGATCGAAGAAATTCAACAAAGGGTCGAAAAGGACGAAAGAACTTTGGTTACGACCCTTACCAAACGAATGGCCGAGGAACTTACCAAATATTTGACCAGGATAAATGTACGTTGCAGATATATTCATAGTGATGTGGATACCTTGGAACGTGTTGAGATCATGCAAGATCTTCGAAAAGGAATTTTCGATGTGCTCATAGGTGTTAACCTCCTGAGGGAAGGACTCGATTTACCTGAAGTTTCACTTGTAGCCATTTTGGATGCCGATAAGGAAGGTTTTTTAAGAAGTAATCGCTCATTGACCCAAACCGTCGGAAGGGCAGCAAGACACCTCAACGGTAAAGCTATCATGTACGCCGATAAAATTACGGATAGTATGCAAAAGACCATTGACGGCACCAATTACCGCCGTGAAAAACAAATTGCATATAACACGGCCAATAACCTAAAACCGAAGGCCTTGAACAAAAGTCTTGACAGTGTTCTGGCCAAAAATTCCGTTTCTACCTATCATTTTGAAAAAGAAGAATTACGTGCCGCTGAACCCGATATGGATTACCTGACGAAGGAACAAATAGAAAAAATGATCAGGGACAAACGTAAAGCCATGGAAAAAGCCGCCAAAGAATTGGACTTTATGACAGCTGCCAAACTCCGAGATGAAATCAAAATGTTACAGAAACAGGATTGAGGAGGTAATTGATCCAAACCTGCTCACTGGTCGAAATAATCATAAAACATAAACGAAAAAAGCGCCCCGATTGCTCAGGACGCTTCTCCGATGCTGATGTCCTTACCCGATTAGGCAGGCAACCAACACCCTGATGTCTGCTAACAGCCCATCAGTATCAACCAACAAACCAACCATTATGCCATGCCCAATTAGGACACCACATAATATTTTTAAATCCTTAAGACAATTCGATCATTCTTTTTGGCTTTGGTAAGGCCTCTTCTTTTTTTGGTAGATTGAATTTTAAGATTCCATCTTCGTACGAAGCCTTGATATTGTCCTCGTCGATTGTTTCAGGCAAAGTGAATGCTCGTTTGAATGAAGCGAATGAAAATTCCTTCCTTGTATAATTCTCCTTTTCTTCTTTTTTCTCTGAACTTACTTCTGAAGAAATGGTCAGTACATTTTCATTGACCTCTATTTTAAAATCTTCTTTTTTTCTACCTGGAACAGCTAATTCCAATTCAAAATCGGTATCGTTTTCCTTGATGTTCACTGCAGGAACACTGGTATTTTCATTTACCATACCACCAAACCAGTCTGGTTTGAATATTTCATTCATTAATGATGGGAACAAAATATCGTTTCTCTTAACTAAACTCATAACATTTATTTTTTAGGGTTAAATTTTAATTTCAATTGTGAAAGGACAAAAGATATACCAACCCCAATAAAATGTCATTATGTCTTATTTCTAGAGTATTTTTGTGACAATATGACGCTTTTTAACATATTACAACCATTATTCAATTGATGTAAGAGGATATCAGTGCGTGGATATTCAATTATAATGCGCCTTGAAAATATCGATCAACACTTTTGGTGGCACTATTTTATTGGGATATTGGTGCATTATGGCCAAAACCTGCTCTATCGCCGAAGGCGGTAGCCCCATTTCCAATCCCACATTATGAATACGGTCTATTTCTATTTGGTCTTGCTTGTTATCAACATTCATCAATAACACCAATCGGTGAAATTGCAAAATACGGTCAGCCTCTGATTTTGGAATAACATGCTCGACCTTTCTATGGAAAAGCCCGTCGAAAACACTATGTTCTACCCCTAATTGCTCCGCCACACTTTGAAGAAAACCATATTCCTCAGGTTTCACCTTATTATCGACCTTAGCGAAAGCTATCATTTCCGAAAGTATACTAAGTTTTTCTTTACGTGAAGCCATATTCTTTCCCCTTATGAAATCTATTCCAAATTACGTTTATCGAAGATTACCCAATAAACCGATGCAAAATTTACTAGTTCAACCTATGACAAAGGAGACCTGCAAACCTTTAAAAAAATGTAGGATCACCCTCTAGTACTTTCACATGGTCCAACACCATAATTTTATCTAGTAACTCCCATATATTCAATGCTATAACTGATATTACTTTGCTTTCGTATAATAAATTGCCATTTTCCGTTGAAATACCAAGAGCTATCCTTAATTTGCGGCCATATTGAATAAAAATCGCGAACATGACCAACAATGATATTTTTAAAAAATTAAGAGTAGCCCTAATGCTAAGGGATGATGAGATTGTAGAAATACTTAAATTAGTAGATTTCAATATAACAAAAAGTGAATTGGGTGCACTGTTCAGAAAAGAAGACCACCCTAACTATATGGAATGTGGAGACCAAATACTCAGGAATTTCTTAAACGGCCTTGTCATCCACCTGAGGGGAACCAAAGAGAATCCCACAACACCGGGAGAAGCACTATCAAAGAACAAGGTTGCAAAACCGGCAGTTTCCCCAAAAAAAAGAGATTTTAAATCCGCAAAGCGAAAAGATTTTAAACAGGATATTTCACCCGTAAAATATAAGAACAAACCCTCCCAATCTAAAGGCAATAAAAAATCCTGAACCAGACCATAGGCCCAATTCAGGATTCAATAAATTTTTAAAGCATTATGCACCTGCGATCCTAATCGGAATGGTATACATTTCACCTTCCTTGAAATTACCAATACTTACCTTTTGGTAATTCAATCTTGTCTTGACAAAATTCTCTAATACCCTAAGATCCGTATCTACTGACAAAACCACAATCTCACCTTGATTGTTCAAGGTAAAACGCACTTGGGCTGTTTGGTCAATAAAATCAGAAGTCAAGGGGGCATTTTCCAAAAGCTGCCCAATTTGTGTGGATAATTGCTTAATCGGCTTTTCGCCTACTGCATCGTTCGCTAAAATGTTTGCACTCATTAATAGCATCGCAGCTACAAATACTAAACTTAATTTTCTCATGATTTGTTTGTTTAATGATTGATGAATAATTGATGATTATTAAAAAGACGCCCAAGATTATGGATTGTTACAAGGATATCCTCATTTAACATTATTTTAATTTATGTTATTCTTAAATCCGAGAACAAAGGAAAACAAGTTTCTGTAATATCCACAGCATGAATTACAGGCTTAACCAAAACTTAAAACAAATAACAATTCGGAAACTTACAGCACAAAAAAAAGAGCGATATTTTAAAATATCGCTCTTTTTTTAATATAACTAAGTTGTTTCTACTTAGCTCAATACCTCTTTTACCTTATCGGCAGCTTCTTGGAACTGAACAGCCGAATGAACCGCTAAACCGGAATTATCGATTATCTCTTTAGCCAATTCAGCATTGGTTCCCTGCAAACGGACTATTATAGGCACTTTAATTGAATCTCCCATATTCTTATAAGCATCAACCACACCTTGGGCAACACGATCACAACGAACGATTCCGCCGAAAATATTAATCAATATCGCTTTAACAGCCGGGTCTTTCAAGATAATACGAAAAGCTTCCTCAACCCTCTTGGCATCAGCAGTACCACCGACATCCAAAAAGTTAGCTGGCTCTCCTCCTGCCATTTTTATCAAGTCCATTGTAGCCATGGCCAATCCTGCACCATTTACCATACAACCTACATTTCCATCCAAATCAACATAACTTAAACCTACAGCCCTTGCTTCAACTTCAATAGGGTTCTCTTCCCTTAAGTCGCGCATTTCAGCATACTGTTTTCTTCGATATAAGGCATTGTCATCAATAGAAACCTTGGCATCTACGGCCATTATCTTGTTATCCGAAGTCTTTAAAACCGGGTTGATTTCGAACATGTTCGAATCACTTTCCACATAAGCCTTGTATAAAGATGTCACGAACTTGGTCATCTCTTTGAATGCCGTTCCTGACAATCCCAAATTAAATGCGATTTTACGTGCTTGGAACGGAAGAATACCCGTAGCAGGGTCAACTTCCTCAGTAAATATCAAATGTGGGGTCTTTTCCGCTACTTCTTCAATATCCATACCACCTTCGGTAGAATACATGATCATGTTGCGGCCTTTACCTCGATCCAATAATACCGACATATAAAATTCGCTGGTCTCGCTATCTCCAGGATAATATACATCCTCAGCGATCAATACTTGGTGAACCTTCTTCCCTTCTGCCGATGTCTGGGGTGTGATCAGGTTCATCCCGATGATGTTACCCGCAATCTCTTCAACTTCCTGAAGGTTCTTTGCAAGCTTAACACCACCACCTTTTCCACGACCACCAGCATGAACTTGTGCTTTGATAACATGCCATCCTGTTCCTGTCTCTGCAGTCAATTGTTTTGCCGCAGCAACAGCCTCTTTTGGACTATGTGCCACTATACCACGCTGTATACGTACACCAAAACTTTCTAAAATTTCTTTTCCTTGATATTCGTGAAGGTTCATATTTTTTTATTATCTGTTTGAAACAAAAATAGGAAACGCACAGGATCTACCCTAATGAAATTTCCCCGTTTTAATTTATTTTGAAATCCTTAAAATCCAATGGATCAAAGTTTTTGAAATCCCCATTCATCTTAATTGCGCCTTTTGTCCTATCAATTTCCCTTAAAATATCAATGGTTATGTTCAGATGGGTATCAACCAATTTAAACCGTTCACTTTCATTCTGTATTTGTAAAAGTTGATACTCCTGCTCATAGGAAAGCCCTATTTTATGGATTAACCCGTACAAATTGAATTTCTCTAACGGCAAAGCCTTAAAAGGTTCTTCCATAAGATCATAAAGCACTTTTATCTTACCCAGCACCTTGATTTTAATATCATCCGAGGCATCATATATATCCTCTAAAAACCCAACTTCACCACCTGCATACAACTTGTTAGGCAAATTATTGTGAAAAGATAAGACCTTGAATACTTGACGACCCACACAGACCACGTCCATTTCCCCTCCTTCATAGGTATTCACTACCTCTACCAACTGCACCTCTGTACCAAATGCCAACTCATTGTTTATATATACCGGGATACCGAAAGTTGTGGCCTCACTTCGACAATCCATTATAAGTTGTTTATACCTTTCTTCAAAAATATGAAGAGGTACGGTTTCACCAGGAAAAAAAATGGATCTTAAGGGAAAGAATGGTAATTGCATACTGCTATTTTGGCTAAAATACAATTCCACCATGATTGTCACAAATGCTTTGTGGATCACCGATGGTTATATTTATAACATTTTGTTTTATTTCTAAAGTATAAGTTCGTTTTTTTGTGCAAATCGAATTAGAACCCTAGTTTTGTCTAAATTAAAAGGAAAACAATGAAGAATGCTGATTTATTAAAAATCGCAAAAACATATGGCGACCCTGTCTATGTTTATGATTCGGAAAAAATAATCTCACAATTCAATAGGTTAACGAATGCCTTTAAAGGGGTTAACCACCTACGGTTGAACTATGCCGCAAAGGCGCTATCCAATATATCTATTTTACGATTGATGAACAGTTTGGGCAGCGGTTTGGATACGGTTTCCATCCAAGAGGTGCAACTCGGATTATTGGCCGGTTTTAAGCCCGAATCGATCATATACACACCAAACGGGGTTTCTTTGGAAGAAATCGAAGAAGCTGCAAAACTAGGTGTCCAGATCAATATCGACAACTTATCGGTTCTTGAACAGTTCGGTAGTAAGCATCCGGATATCCCTGTATGTATCCGAATTAATCCGCATGTTATGGCAGGAGGTAATTCGAACATCTCGGTAGGACATATTGATTCAAAGTTCGGAATCAGTATTCATCAAATTCCGCATTTGTTACGGATCGTTGAATTAACGCAAATGAATATCAACGGTATTCACATGCACACGGGTAGTGATATTTTGGATATCGATGTATTTCTATACGCCTCGGAAATTCTATTCGAAACCGCTAAAAACTTCAAAAATTTAGATTTTATCGATTTTGGAAGCGGCTTTAAGGTACCTTATAAAGAAGGTGATATTGAAACCAATGTTGAGGAATTAGGCAATAAATTAACCAATAGGTTCAATTCTTTTTGCAAGGAATACGGTAAGGAACTTACCCTGGCCTTTGAACCCGGTAAATTCTTGGTAAGTGAGGCTGGCTTCTTTTTAGCCAAAGTGAATGTTGTTAAACAGACCACCTCAACTGTTTTTGCCAGTGTAGATTCCGGATTCAACCATTTAATACGGCCAATGCTTTACGGAGCCAACCACAGTATTGAGAATATCTCAAATCCTCAAGGCCGGGAACGTTACTACTCTGTTGTTGGGTACATCTGTGAAACCGATACTTTTGGCAATAACCGTAGAATCAACGAAATCTCTGAAGGGGATATTCTTTGTTTTAAAAACGCTGGCGCCTATTGCTTTACCATGGCCAGTAATTACAACTCAAGGTTTAGGCCACCAGAGGTTCTATGGCATAAAAGAAAAGCTATTTTGATAAGGGAAAGGGAAACGTTTGATGATTTGATCAAAAACCAAGTAGACCCTAAAGATATCTTCTCCCCCGCCAAAGAAGAATTAGCCGCAAAATAAAGGTTTAAAATATTCGTTAGCTTTGTGGATATAGTTCGTCTAAGTAGCAAAACCTAATGTAATGAATGTACGTATGACCGTTTTAAATAAATTCGCACTCTTTTTATGTGTAGGGCTTTTTTCCCTTTTGGGAAATGCACAGGATGTTGAATGGATGAGTTGGGACCAAGCCGTGGAACGTGCACAAACCGATGAGAATCCCAAAAAAATCTTCATTGATGTATATACCGATTGGTGCGGTTGGTGCAAGAAAATGGACAAGGATACCTTTCAGCATCCGGATGTTGCTACCTATATGGCCGACAATTTTTACATGGTAAAGATGGATGGCGAAGGTAAGGAACCCATAGAATTCAAAGGCCAGACCTATAATTTCGTCCCCTCAGGGAGAAAAGGGTATCATGAATTCGCTGCCGCACTGATGCAAGGGCGAATGAGTTACCCGACCACCATTTTCCTAGATGAGGAAATGAATATGTTGTCCCCTGTTCCAGGTTATCAAAAACCGGAACCGTTCTTAAATATTGCACGTTATTTCGGGGATAATATTTATCTGGAAAAAGATTGGCAGACCTATAGTGGCCAAAGCAAATAATCTTTATGTACGACAAATAAAAAAGAGCTGTTTTTCAACAGCTCTTTTTTTTATAATCAATAATTCCTGAAAATGAATTATCTACTATAATTTGGTGATTCTTTGGTTATGGTCACATCATGAGGGTGACTTTCATTGATTCCACTAGCGGTGATCTTCACGAACCTTCCTGTTTCCTTTAAGGTTTCAATATCTTTTGCACCGCAGTACCCCATACCTGCACGAAGACCTCCTACGAATTGATGAATACTCTCATACAGTTCGCCTTTATAAGGTACCCGTCCTACGATACCTTCAGGGACCAATTTTTTAATATCATCTTCAACATCTTGGAAGTAACGGTCTTTGGAACCTTTTTTCATAGCTTCAACAGATCCCATACCACGGTAAGATTTGAATTTTCTACCTTCATAGATTATCGTTTCCCCCGGGGATTCTTTGGTACCGGCCAACAAGGACCCCAACATAACGGTATCGGCACCAGCAGCAATTGCTTTCGGTATATCGCCCGTGTAACGAATTCCACCATCTGCAATAACGGGAACACCACTACCTTTTATGGCTGCTGAAACTTCAAGAACAGCCGAAAATTGAGGGAAACCTACCCCCGCAACCACTCTCGTAGTACAAATAGAGCCCGGACCTATACCTACTTTAACGGCATCTGCACCAGCTTCGACCAAATACTTCGCAGCTTCACCTGTTGCTATATTACCCACTATAACTTCCAATTGTGGAAATTTCTTTTTAACTTCCTTCAATACATTCACCACACCTTTGGTATGACCATGTGCCGTATCAATGACAACGGCATCAACACCTGCGTTCACCAAAGCCTCGGCCCGATCAACAGCATCAGCTGTAACCCCTAAGGCCGCAGCCACTCGAAGACGACCGAATTGATCTTTATTGGCGCTCGGTTTTTGGGTCAACTTGGTAATATCACGAAAAGTAATCAGTCCGATCAATTTATTGTCCGGACCTACCACTGGAAGTTTTTCTATTTTTCTTTCTTGCAGAATATCTTCAGCCTGCTCCAAAGAAGTCCCTTCCCCTACAGTTACCAAATTTTCCGAAGTCATGACCTCTGCAATCGGTCTTTCGTTATTCTTCTCAAACC
This sequence comes from Maribacter sp. TH_r10, assembly GCF_033101095.1. Taxonomy (NCBI): domain Bacteria; kingdom Pseudomonadati; phylum Bacteroidota; class Flavobacteriia; order Flavobacteriales; family Flavobacteriaceae; genus Maribacter; species Maribacter sp. TH_r10. Next base: position 242,609 of record NZ_JAWMPY010000004.1, read on the forward strand.
GAAGGTCACGGTTCGTGACAATTCCGATTAATTTACCTTCATCGTCGATAATGGGAATACCTCCGATACTGAATTCTTTCATATTGGCCTTGGCATCCTTGACCAATGCGGTAGAAGGCAAGGTAACCGGATCCAAGATCATTCCACTTTCGGCACGTTTAACCTTACGCACCTTCATTGCTTGTTGCTCAATGGTCATGTTTTTATGCAAAACACCGATACCACCCTCTTGAGCAATGGCGATCGCCATTCTAGATTCGGTAACCGTATCCATTGCCGCTGAGACAATAGGAACATTGATCGTAATATTTCGAGTGAATTTTGTTTTTATACTGACCTCTCTAGGCAGTACTTCTGAAAATGCAGGTACAAGTAATACGTCATCATACGTTAAACCTTCCCCGAGAATTTTGTTTTGGTGAGCTTCCATGCAATTAAGGATTAATTGCGTGCAAATATACTACTTTTATACCTAATATAGGGGTACGTTCGTATTTAATGGGAAGGACTTGGTTTTTGAACCAATGTATAAAGCACCACAATTGAAGACAACATAAAGCTAAAGGTCATTAATATACCAGAAATGATAACGACATACTTCATCCATACCACTCCGTTCCACAAAAAATAAATTCCCCCGAATGTAAGTATGACCGACAAAAAAGGTTCCACGGTTAGGCATAGTTTAGCTTTATCGGAAATATTGGTCATCCAAACCAAACCACCTAAAAGGAAAAATACCAAGGACATTGAAAGAATATGGGTATGGACGATCGTTAACATTTCACGATCACTTTTTTTGAACTTCATTATTTCGGCATCCTCATCCTGTTCATTACCCAAATAATTTTCCTCGATTCCGTTCGGCGAAGCCGTACTTGTTTCATTCACGAACAACAAACCCGTATAAAAACCAACAGAAAGAACCACCACAAATGAGGCGATAAAAATCCGTACCTCCTTAGGCAATCCGGAAAGTCGGTAATTCAGTTGCATTATAGAACTTCGTTTTCTTTTAATTCGCCTATCGTCTGTAAAATTTGATCTACGGCAGAGGTCATAGACCTTACTGAAATGGTTGCCCCAGCTATTCCGTCAATATTGGTTTCATGACTTACGCGATCACCGACCGTTTTACCTATAAACTGTTTCAACCAACGTGTGCTACCTATTTCACCACCATATTCCTCTCTATAGACCAAAACCTTGGAATGAACGATTTTCAAATCTTCATCGAATACGACCAAATAATCGAATTTTGCAGTTTTACTAGGGGCCTTGTCTATGAAAACATACCCAAGATTCGCCTCCCCTTTTATTACCCTAAAAAAATTATCCCCATTGATCTTCTTGGCCAATTTTGAGTTCAATTCGGCCTCGACGTTTATAGCCTTCAATTGAACATCTGCCTGGGCAAAAGTCTTTTCCAGCTCTTTAAATACCTTTTTCTCAATGTTTTTTGGTAATCCGAAACCCATCAACAAAAAACAAGCTAACATTGGGAGTCCGATTAAAAAATTTGAATAACGCATAAGGTAAAAATATCAATTTAGAATGAATCTCAATAAATTTGGGCTTTTATTTTTAAAATAACCCTTTGTTTATTCTACTAGAACCAAACACCAATACCAAAATTCAATCTATCTTGAACATCACTATTATCATCGGCATTACTCCTGAATTGGTAATCGCCTTTTAAAACCACACCAGGGGCAAGATGATAGGTAAGTCCGGTTGTAACATCGGTGCGGTCATACGCTTCATTTTCCAAGAGGGAACCAGCCGTAGAAGCATGCGTATCGTACATCTCATAACGTACAAATGCAAATAACTTCTGTTCGTTTTGAATAGGCAATAAATTAAAGGCACCTTCAACATACCAACCCTGGAGGGCACTTCCTAAATCGGCACCGGTCAAGGCATTATATTCATCCGTATCGGACAATGACGCATGAATGAATTGACCACGGGCAGTAAAACGATCATATGCATAACGGGCATCCAAGCCTATCATCGAAATTCCGATATTCGCTCCTTCAACGGTTTCAATTTCATCCGCTGCCTGTGTTTTTCCAAAATAGGTCGAAAGCCCCAATCGCAAGCCTGGTATACCATAATAATCGAACTTAGTTGAAAGTGTAGGACTGTCTATAGTTGATTTAATCCCTTTTTGACGACCCCCACGCAAACCGTTGGAACCCTGCAATACACCGGAAATACCTCCTTCACCATCGGCCAGTGTAGATTTAAAACCATTGAACAGGTATGCTTGGTAACCTAAAGAGATGTTATTGAAACGACCACTAACACCTATCCCCAATTCCCTCCATGTAGTTGGTACGATTGCATTATCCATTGCAGGTCTTTCCGTACCATTGAATGTTGTTGGCTCATGAAATTCGTTGAGAATACCCATTGGCACCAACATAAGTCCACCTCTCAAGTTCACATTATTGGCCACATTATAATTAACAAAAGCCTGTTCAACGAAAACTTCTTCAACATGCTCCAATTCAATTTCAGTCACAAATTGTGTTTTATCATTAAACCGATATCCCACAAGCAAAACCAATCGTTGTACATCCAACTCCCCATTGTCCCCTTCAGGTTGGTTGTACAGCATTTCACCATAAGCCCCCATAGTTACCGCCGAAGCATAATTTCCGGATAATAAACGCTGTGCCGCATTCAACTGTTTTTGCGGATTCAAAGTAATTGAATCGGTCTTGGTCTGGGCAGATAAAAATGCGGTAAAAAGTACTGTTAGAAAAACTATTGACTTTCTCATTGCTTGGTTGTTGTTATTTAGACTTATTTAAAATAAAGTGCAAATATAAATCCCAAATTGAACTAGGCAAAATTTATTTATAAATAACAAACAAAAATTATAGACTTGATTATTAACCCATTAGAGAAGCAAAGTAAATCAATGGTATTGGGAGAAAAGCTCCGTAGCTTTATTATAGGCAGCCTCGAAGGTCATCCAATGCACATTCGTATCGACCTTTTCCGCTGTAAAAAAAGACAATATTTTTTCGGTGGGCATATTACCTGTCAGTTCATCTTTGGCCATGGGGCAGCCCCCAAAACCTTGAATGGCACCATCGAACCTTCTACAGCCCGCCCCATATGCTGCTTTTACCTTTTCATGCCATTTGGTCGGTGTAGTGTGCAAATGGGCTCCAAACTCAATATCGGGATATTGAGGTATTAGATTAGAAAACAAATAGTGGATATTCTCCGGGGTCGAGGTCCCGACCGTGTCTGAAAGAGACAAAATACGTACGCCCATTTGAGCTAATCTCTCTGTCCATTCCCCTACTATTTCAACATTCCAGGGGTCACCATATGGGTTACCGAATCCCATGGAAATATATGTGACCACCTCTTTACCGTTTGCTTTGGCAATCTCTAATATTTCCTTTAAAATGTCAACAGATTGGGAAATGGTCTTATGGGTATTACGCATCTGAAAATTTTCGGATATCGAAAACGGATAACCTAAATAATAGATTTGATCATGTTCCACTGCTGCCTTAGCCCCCCTTACATTCGCAACAATCGACAATAATCTACTGGTAGTTCTCGAAAGGTCAAGCATTTTCAAAACCTCAGCAGTATCGGCCATTTGAGGTATGGCCTTGGGAGAAACGAAACTCCCAAAATCTATGGTATCAAAACCACATCCCAATAAGGATTGAATATACTTTGCCTTTTGTTCTGTTGGAATCAAAGGTTTAATGCCCTGCATGGCATCTCTGGGACATTCGATTATTTTCACCTTTTCGGTCATGCTATTCGCTTTGAGAGCTTTTCAAAATTACTATTATTTATTTGATAATAGTATAAACAACCCTATACCGATAAATACAACGACCTGAAGCCATTTTAGGAAGAACCCTAATTTGGAATGCCCTTTTATATATTTTGAAACAGCTCCCGAAAGTTGAGCTATCAAAGCAAAAACAATAAAAGCTACCAACATAAAAATAAGACCCAATACATAGAATTGAACAATGGTATCCAAAGAATCACTGAATAGGAAACCAGGAAAAAAAGCTAGGTAAAAAATGGCGACCTTCGGATTAAGCACATTCATCCAAAAACCCTGTTTAAACAATTTCAACAGTCCCTTTTTGGGCACCTCTTCATTTGATAATTGCAAATGCTCATCGCTCTTGAAAACCTTAAATGCCAAATAGAACAAATAAAAAGCCCCAAAAAGTTTTATAAGTAAGAAAAGGGCATCACTTTCCTTGATCAATGCCGAAACCCCAAATGCCAATAAAGAGGTATGCACCAAACAACCCGACACCAAACCACTTGCGGTAGCCAAACCGTATTTTTTTCCATTTATTACACTCTGCATCAAGACATAGATAATATCCGGACCAGGTGCAATGGCCAAAGCTGCCGAAGCGAATATAAAAGCGGTAAGAATATCGTAATTCAATTTACAGTTAGGTTATTGGTAAACAAACACAAATACGGTTGCCACAAAGCCATTTCAATCGATTATATTCGTGAAAATTTCACAATATACCAGATTTTTAAGAATGACGGAAAAATCGCTTTCCATGACGCTGAAAGCACAAATTATTTGGCCAAAAGAGCTTTGTTGATTCTCTTTATCAATGCAGGACCTTCATATATAAAACCCGTATACAACTGTATTAAATCGGCTCCGGCCTCAAGTTTTTCAATAGCATCCTCCGCAGAATGTATACCTCCTACCCCAATAATAGGAAAGGCCTTGTTACTTTTTTCTGATAAAAATCGGATAACCTCAGTACTCCTATCCTTTAAGGGTTTTCCACTTAAACCTCCTTTTTCTTCAGTCAAAAACAAATTGGATTTAAGTCCTTCCCTTACAATGGTAGTATTGGTCGCGATTATACCATCGATCTTCGTATTTTCAACTATCTTGATGATATCCAACAATTGATCATCGGTCAAGTCAGGAGCGATTTTCAACAAAATCGGTTTTTCAGCCCCATTGGATTGGGATGCGGCAACTTTCCTATTCTCGTTCTTAAGTTCCTTCAACAAGGCCGTTAAAGGCTCTTTATCTTGCAATTCCCTTAATCCGGGAGTGTTCGGTGAGCTTACATTGACCACAAAATAATCTACATGTGGAAAAAGCGCATCAAAACATATGAGATAATCCTTAATAGCCTCGTCATTGGGCGTCACTTTGTTTTTCCCGATGTTACCACCAATAAGGACTTTATGTTTCTTTTTTAATCGGTCAACGGCATCAAAGACCCCTTTGTTGTTAAAGCCCATTCTATTGATCAAAGCTTCATCGGCTTTTAGTCTAAAGATCCGCTTCTTAGGGTTACCACTTTGGGGCTTCGGTGTTAATGTGCCGATTTCTATAAAACCGAATCCGAAATCGGAAAGTTCATTGAATAAATTGGCTTCTTTGTCGAACCCAGCCGCTAGTCCTATCGGGTTTTTGAACCTAAGACCAAAAACCTCTTTTTCCAATGCCTTGTCCTCGAGTACAAAAGCCGATTTATACAAACTGGTGAGGCCTAATTTGCCCAAAATCCGTATCATCGAAAATGTCAAATGATGAACCATTTCCGGGTCCATTAAAAAAAGAATTGGCCGAACAAGAATTTTATACATGAATTACAACGGAGTTTTGACAAAAGTACAAACTCAATACTAGTAAATACACTATAAACGCCAATTTTGTCAACAGATTTAAGTTAATATCATTTCTATGGAATACTATCCCGATAGTTTGTAGGAATCACCCTGTAAGGCTGTCGAAAAGCTTGCTGACAAAGATTTAGATAAAGCTCGTATTGTTTCTTATTGAGCATTTTCAAGGTACGCTTATCGACCATGAGCTGGATTATGGTTATACTATCACTGATTACCTTATACTTTTCGGCCAAAACACTTAATTCCCCTACAGAATTTTGTGGATGTCGTTTCAATAAGTTCTCCGCCTGATTGGTCAAAAGCTCATTCCGGTATTTCAATTCAGCACTCCAATTCCTTATCTTTTCGGTTTGTTGTTCATTGAGTTGGAAAATTTCGATCAACGTAGAATCGGGAGTAATCCCGACACCGAGGATACAATCATCCTGCGCCTTTATAAACTGTGCAGCAAACACAAAGACCAAAAACAACAATTTTCTTACCAGCATATTATTTCAATCATAAAAAGTATCGTAGCAAAATACTAATATTATCCTTAAAATTAAAAATACATAAGGCTTATACGACAACTTATCGACCGAATTAAAAGGTCCCCATAAAGACATTAAACCCAATCAACCCCTAATACCTTCCCCCATTCCTGATAATGCAAAAAACACATCGGCACATACCCTGCTGGTTAAATTAAATAACAAAGGCCACCAAAAAGGCGGCCTTTATTCCTATAAAACACATTTTCGACTATCTCAAGGCAAAACTCAACCTAGCGAACAAGAATCTTCCTCCTATTCCAAATTGCTGCGCCCTACGCGACCAATCAAAACGCCCACTACTTCTATTGGTACCGGTTTGGGGATCCCCGTTCGAATCTATATAACTTATGGATTCTTTGGCCCTGTCCGGAAATATGTCCAATAAGTTATTGGCCCCAATTGTTATGGTCGTACTTTCTGATAAATTATAACCAATGGATAAATCCGTCACAACCTTGGAACTGAATTCCTGTTGTAGCCCTACATTAGTCGTCGCCTCGGTAACCTTACCGAAATAGACATTCCTTAAAAAGATATTCATCTTATCGACATTTACCATGTGGGAAAGATTAAGTTTTGTCCTTGGAACGGCTTCCTCAAGATAAACCCTACTATCTTCAGGAAAATAGGTATCTACCAATCCTGCATCCCTCAAAACCTGAGAGGCTTTAATATCCCCTACCTGTTTTGTTTTGGACAAGGTAGCGGATAACGTATTTTTCAATTTCGCATTATGGGCCACTACAAGATCCCAAGTAACAACAGCATCAATTCCTTTCGATTCGGTATCGATCGCGTTGGCAAAAAAGGACGCCGCCGTAGCATTTGCCTGTCGCAAAAGGTTGTCTAATTCACTTCCGGTTCCCGGACCGCTAAACTGACCTGTATAAACCACTCGATCATCAATACTGACAAAATAACCATCTAAAGAAACCGTTACGTTAGCTTCGGGAAATTTAGTGGTTAAACCAACACTGATACTTTTCGAAGTCTCTTCTTTTAATTGAGGAATTCCGAGTAACTGTGCCGCCCTGCTATCGTTCGCAAACGTACCTACTTCCTGCGGATTTCCATCTTGATCAAAAATAGTTGATGTTGAATTAAAATTGAGCTGATGCAAAGAAGGTGCCCTGAACCCTGTATTCAATGCTGCCCTCAGGTTCATGTTTTCCGTGGCCTTGACCAGGGTAGCTAATTTAAAATTGATTGTCGACCCAAAATCCGAATAGTTTTCAAAACGAGTTGCGAAGCTAGCCAAAAATGAATCGGTAATATCAGCTTCCACGTCAAAATAACCAGCGACACTACTTCTTCCCCTAGATAGTTCATTGTTTGGACTAAAACCGGGGAAAACCTGGGAACCCCCTGGCCTTGAGGCCCCAAAAAAGTCTTGGGAGGCTTGCTGCGAAGCAATTGTTATTGCCTGGCCATTAGCTGTATATTGTGCATATGATGCTTCTTCCCCAGCAACGATCTCATAATTCTCCAAACGATATTCGGCTCCAAAAGCAATATTCAAACCAGACAAAATATCATCATGGAATTTTGAAATATCAAGGTTAACGGTATTCTGCATAAAATTGAATCCACCAGCGTCAAAAACAGTCGGCGAAGCATTTTGCATAGAGGCATTGAAGGTGTTCCCTATGGTATACAAAAAAGCATTTTTCCCATAAGTATTACTGAAGTCAACATTCCAATCCGAAATCATACCCTTTATCCCCTTAGAAAAAGACTTATCGGTTATTTTGGAATTGATCTCTGGTAAAAACCCATTAATGTAAGCGGGTGTATAAGTCCTACTTTGATTGGGCAGTCTATAAAAACCGGCAGAATTCCCTGTTCTTGAACTTAATCCGGCAAATGAATACAATTCTGTTCCATTATCATCCAGAGGTAAGGAAAAATTGGTAAAGAATCTTCCTCCCCTTAATGCGGATTGACCAACGCGCATATTAAAGTCACTCCTTTCAAGTCCTCTAGCGCTTAACTCACTTTCGGTATTATCGGCCGATAAGATTCCCTGTAATTCCGCTTTTGTAGCAGTCGGACTCAAACCCAATCCTGCTTCATTCCCATAATTGATCACATCATCTACATCATCATCCAAGAGGTTGGCAATATTATACCGGTCATTCAAGGCAAAACGTTCAACGGTATTGTAAAGATTGAACACATCACCTTCCCACTCTTTCATTCTACTATAGTCTTCCCTATAGTCGAAGTCCCCCGTAAAATTTATAAAACCGCCTTTATCCCCAAGGCCTAATCCGTAATTCGCGCTAACGTTCACCGTTTCCCCATCTACTCCTCCGGTTTGATCATTCGCATTTTTACTGAAATTTGCACCTGTCGTAACATTTACGCTTAATTCGTTAATATTATCATTCAGGACAATATTGATGACACCGGCTATGGCATCAGATCCATATTGGGCCGCAGCACCGTCTCGTAAGACCTCTAACCGTTTGATGGAAGCCGAGGGTATCCATTTAAATCGGTACCTACACTTCCTCGGCCAAATGTTCCGTTTACGTTGACCAAGGATGAATTATGGCGTCTTTTCCCATTGATCAAAACCAGAACCTGATCAGGACCTAACCCACGCAAGGAAGCAGGATCTATGTGGTCTGTACCATCGGAAATGGTCTGGGTGTTCGATGTAAACGAAGGTGCCACATAATTCAGTATTTGGTTAAGATTTACCTGAGGGGCAACATTATTCAACTCTTTAACATCAATCACATCAACAGGAACCGCGCTCTCCAAAGCTGTCCGATTGGGATTCCTTGAACCTATGACAATTGCCTCGGCCAACTGGATTCCTGATGTCAAGGTAATGTTCATTGCCGATGAATCAACAATAACCTCCTTTACTTCAAAACCAATATAAGAAACCACCAAGGTATCACCCATATCGGCAACAATCTTGAAATTGCCGTCAAAATCAGTTGTAGTACCTACCGAGGTTCCTTTTTTAACCACTGAAGCACCACCAAGGGGCACTCCATTCTCATCCACTACCGTACCCGAAATTTGCGCACTGGCAAAACTTAAGCCCCCTAATAAAAGGGCCATTAAAATTAGATAATTTCTTTTCATAATTGAGTTGTTTTGAGTTTATTCTGATTATAAGGTAAGTAATTAATTACAAATGATGGATAACATAAAGGAACCGGGAAGTAAATGGCCTTAAATTTTGAGGGTGACAAATGAACAAAATTGTACTTTTGGAAAAATATTAGGTTTATGCAGCAACTTCTCGACCGTTTTCTAGGTTATGTGAAAATCGACACACAGAGTGACCCCAATTCCCAAACTACCCCAAGCACGGAAAAACAATGGAATTTAGCGACGGAATTGGCCTATGAGTTAGAACGAATAGGAATGAAAGATGTAACCATTGATGACAATGCCTACATCATGGCCACCCTTCCCAGTAATATCGACAAGGAGGTACCCGTAATAGGTTTCATATCGCATTTTGATACCACTCCCGATTTCAGTGGTACTGATGTGAACCCCCAAATCATCAAGGATTACGATGGCAAGGATATTATCTTGAACAAGGAAAAGAACATTGTTCTATCCCCTGATTATTTTGAGGACCTTTTGCAATACAAAGGACAAACTTTGATTACAACCGATGGAACCACCTTACTTGGTGCTGACGACAAAGCAGGAATAGCAGAAATCGTTACCGCTATGGAATATTTGGTACAGCACCCGGAAATCAAGCACGGTAAAATTCGCGTTGCTTTTACCCCTGATGAAGAAATTGGTCGCGGTGCCCACAAATTCGATGTTAAAAAATTCGGTGCAGATTGGGCCTATACGATGGACGGAAGTCAAGTAGGGGAATTGGAATATGAGAATTTCAATGCTGCAGGGGCCAAGGTTATCGTCTCCGGAAAAAGTGTTCACCCCGGTTATGCCAAGGGTAAAATGATCAATGCCATCAGTATTGCAAATGAATTCATAGGAATATTACCTCCAGAGGAAACACCGCAATACACTACAGGGCGAGAAGGCTTTTTTCACATCCACCAAATTAAAGGTGAAATAGAACACACGGAGTTTGAAATGATCATTAGAGACCATGACAGGGAAAGGTTCGAGGAAAGAAAGGAGTTGTTACGAAAAATAACCGAAAAACTAAATGCCGTTCATGGTCCATGCATAGCATTGGAAATAAAGGACCAATATTTCAATATGAGGGAAAAGGTAGAACCTGTTTTCCATATAGTTGAAATTGCCAAGGCCGCTATGGAAGAAATAGGAATTACCCCGATCATTAAACCCATTAGGGGCGGTACAGATGGCTCCCAATTAAGTTTTATGGGTCTTCCCTGCCCCAATATTTTCGCAGGCGGTCATAATTTCCACGGAAAGTATGAGTACGTGCCCGTTGAGAGCATGATAAAGGCCGTGGCCGTAATCATTAAAATCTGTGAATTGACAACCAAAAAAGTATAGGGCAGTGAACGAGGCTTCAAAAATAGAAGCATACTATGAAAAAGAGCACCTTTTTAAAGGAGGTATTCTTTTATTGCGGGATATTGCCTTAAAGACCAAAGCTAAGGAAACCTTTAAATGGCAATCCCCAGTTTACACCCTCCACGGAAAAAATGTCTTCTGGATCTCGCGCTTTAAAAACCATTTCAGTATCGGTTTTTTCAACGGTGTCTTTTTAAAGGATCCCAAAGGCCTCTTGATCAATGCCCAAAAAGGCAAGACCCAAGCCATGCGACATCTAAAATTCGAAGCTGTGGAACAAATCGATTCAAATATCGTTCTGGCATACATTGAAGAGGCTTTATATAACCAAGAAAAGGGGTTGCGATTATCGGCCACCAAAGAGAAAAAACAAAAACTTACAATTCCGGATCTACTAACACAAGCCTTTAAAAAAGAACCGGTTACACAGAAGAAATTTAACAATTTAACCCCATACAAACAGCGGGAATATGTTGAATATATTGTAGATGCCAAACAAATGAAAACCAAGCTCACACGATTGGAAAAGATCCTACCCATGATCAATGCGGAAAAAGGCCTTAATGACCTATATCGCCCCAAGAAACAATAGGCCATAAAAAAACCGATGGAAACCATCGGCTTTTTTTACAATTTGGATAAAATTGAATATTTTACTTAGTAGTGGCTGGAGTATTCAATTTTTTACTCATCTCCATGGAAATTGCCGATCTATCGAACTTCAATTTACCCGCCATGGTTTCTATTACACAAGAAGAGTCTTTATCATTCAACTCTACCACTTTACCATGTAATCCACTTTTGGTTATTATACGATCACCCCTTTTCAGTTCGGAGGCGAACCTTTTTTCATCTTTCTGTCTTTTCATTTGCGGACGGATCATAAAAAAATATGCCACCACAAAAATTAGGATCATCGGTAGAAAATCCATTAAACTGCCACTTCCCATTTTATCTGTTTATAGGTTTAATTATTTTACAGGGCCTAATGGCGCTGCATCTTTAGGATTCACAAAAGCTTTTATTTTTAGCATTTCAGAACCTTTAACTGTATTCGCCACTACGGTAATGGTCTTTGTTATCTGGTTTCTACCAGAACCGTTGAATTTAACTTTCAACTCCCCTACTTCTCCTGGTGCGATAGGCTCTTTTGGAGGATTCGGAACCGTACAACCACAACTACTGGTAGCCTTGGTAATCACTAATGGTGCATTACCTGTATTGGTAAACTTAAAAACGGTTTCCTGTGGCGTTCCTTGTACGATCGTACCAAAATCATGCTCAACCTTTTCAAATTCCATTACAGGAACAAGTTTAGCTGCTTCATCTCGCTCAGCTGCAACGGCAACATTATCTGTTTTTACTTTGCTCGATGCATTTTCCTTGCAAGAAACAAAAGCCAGCATCGCAACTAGTCCTAAACCTAAAATAGCTCTTTTCATTGATTAATATTTTTAATTGAATCCAAAATTAAAGAATTAATTTATAATAGTCCGCGCCCCACCTTGTTAAGTTTCCCTTCGGATTTGTATTCCTTTACCAATTTATCGAGGATACCATTAATGAAAATACTGCTTTTTGGTGTAGAATATTCTTTGGCGATCTCTAAAAACTCGTTTATGGTCACTTTTTCGGGTATCGAGGGGAAGTTAAGCAATTCACATATGGCCATTTTCAATAAAATAGAATCAATGTCGGCTATACGGTCCTTATCCCAATTCGGAGTTTTACCCTCTATTTCCTTTTCCCATTTACCGTTGTTCAACAACGTTTTGGATAATAATCTTTTGGCGAATACCATATCCTCATCATCTTTCAAAAGCTTTGGTAAAAAATAGGACTCATTTTGATCCTCCTTTATTTTTTTGAATTGCTTTAAGATAAATGTATTTACAATAGGGATATCATCTACCCAAGTCAACTTATCATCTTCAAGATAATCATAGATCTTTTCATTTGGGGCAATGATCTCCTTGAACAACCCTGCGATCAATTCTTTATCCTCTTTATAGGTTCTAGAAGGTATTTTCATATAATCGAGATAAGCCTCACTCTCGGTAATCTCTTTATAAATCAACTTTACATACTCTTCATTCAAATACCAGTTTTGTAATTTCCTTTTTTCCAGTGCTTCTTTCAATCTTTCATTATTGGCCAATTGCAACAATAATTTGTTGTTTACGAACTTTTGGTTATCTGGAAATGCATCGGCATCATTTGCCATGTACTTTTTAGAGGAAAGCTTTACCTTCTCATCTGCCAATTGTCGAATCTCTATCAGCAAACTGAGCATAAGTAAATAGAGCGAGTACATGTTCTCTATGCTTACTTTTAAAAATTTTTCCTGTTTTTCAAGGGAATCATCCTTTGACTGGGTCAATGCATAAATACATTGCATCACCTTAACGCGTATGTGCCTTCTTGTAAGCATTTCGAAGAACTTTTTTTAAGATTGGTTTACATTCTAAGCCGCAAAAATAGAAATCATTTTTTAATCTATGCCCCCTATTACAACTATTATCTTATTTATAAATTTTATAACATCTGTTTTTAAGTCAAACTTCTATCTTTGGCGAATGGTTTGTTCGTAACGAACCCACTCAGCCGACAAGCTTTATGAAGGAACTCAAACATCTTAATAAATACTTTAAAAAATATTGGTTAAAACTCTTGGTAGGAATGATCATTACGGTCGTTGCCAAGATTTTCCAGTTGGTCATGCCCTCATATGTCCAAAAATCGATAACCACAGTAGAGAACTTCATAAAAGGGGAAATTACACAAGAATTGGCAAAGGAAAGGTTATTGGAGTTCATTCTAATAATCATCGGGGCTGCTTTATTATCGGGATTCTTCACCTTCTTGATGCGACAAACGATCATTTATGTTTCCCGTTATATCGAATATGACCTTAAAAACGAAATATTTGATCACTATCAATTTTTAAGCCTTAGTTTTTACAAAAAAAACCGGACCGGTGATTTAATGAACCGTATCAGCGAAGACGTGAGTCAAGTACGTATGTATACAGGCCCTGCACTTATGTATGGTATAAACACCATTACGTTGTTCGCATGTATCATACCAATAATGTTCTTTACGGCCCCTACCTTAGCGGCCTACACTTTAATTCCCCTACCTATTCTTTCGGTGCTTATTTATCAAATAAGTAAGGTCATACACAAACGAAGTACGGTAGTACAGGAGTATCTTTCGACCCTTTCAACCTTTACCCAAGAAGTTTTTTCCGGTGTATCGGTGATTAAGGCGTATGCGATAGAACCACAGATCAACGAGGAGTTAAAGGCCTTGGCCTTGGAAGGAAAACAAAAGAGCATGGATCTTGCAAAGGTTAATGCATGGTTTTTCCCCCTTATGATATTACTTATCGGTATCAGCAATATTTTTGTTATCTATATCGGGGGACAACAATATATAAAAGGGGAAATAGCTTCTGTTGGTGTTATTGCCGAATTCGTACTTTATGTTAATATGCTCACATGGCCTGTTGCCATTGTAGGATGGTTGACCTCGATCATTCAACGTGCGGAGGCCTCCCAAAAGAGAATCAACGAATTCTTAAAAGAAAGACCCGAAATCATAAATGAAGTTGATGAAGATACCCCGATAAAAGGAAAAATAGAGTTCAAAAATGTAAGTTATACGTACGAAGACACCAATATTGAAGCGCTCAAGAATATTTCTTTCACCATTGAAGAAGGGCAAACCGTTGCCATATTGGGTAAAACAGGGTCTGGCAAATCCACTATACTGGATTTGATAGCACGGCTATATGATGTTGGCTCTGGTAAGATCCTAGTTGATGACACCCCTATCAAAAAACTAAACCTCACAAGTTTACGCAAGTCAATAGGGGCGGTACCCCAAGATGCCTTCCTTTTTTCGGACTCCATAAGGAACAATATCAAATTCGGTAACGCTAAAGCTTCGGATGAGGATGTAATACAAGTTGCGAAGAGCGCCGTTGTGCATAACAACATCATAGAATTCAACAAACAATACGATACGGTTTTAGGTGAACGTGGAATTACTTTAAGTGGCGGACAAAAACAACGTATCTCTATCGCAAGGGCTCTTTTAAAGGATCCGGAAATATATTTGTTCGATGATTGCCTATCCGCTGTCGACACCGAAACCGAAGAAACAATACTCAATAATCTACAAAAAGCCTCTAAGGCAAAAACAACGATAATCGTAAGTCATCGTGTATCTTCAGCGAAGAATGCGGATAAGATTCTGGTACTGGACCAAGGCAGGTTATTACAGACCGGAACACACGAAAAACTGAACAGTGTTGAAGGATACTACAAAGAACTTTATTTACATCAACTTTCTGAAAAAGAAAACTGACAATATTGTTGCTAACTACGCTTTTTTTTTCCAATTTTGAGGATTGGACACTAATTTATCTAACTAGAAACTTGAAAAATGAGCGACAAAGAATTAATAGATCAGGAAGAGATACATTCCAAAGTATTGAGAGCCGGAAGGAGAACATATTTCTTTGATGTAAGAAGCACCAAAGCAGGTGATTACTATCTAACTATCACCGAGAGTAAAAAATTCACCCATGATGATGGTTCGTTTCATTATAAAAAACACAAAATTTATCTTTACAAGGAAGATTTCAATGCTTTTAAGGAAAATGTAGAAGAAATGATGAATTTCATCATTGAAGAAAAAGGCACCGAGGTAATCTCGGAAAGACATCAAAAAGATTTCAAGAAAGAAGAATACCACGAAAATGGTGAAATGTCAACAACCGGTAGCTTTACCGATGTTGATTTCGATGACATTTAAAAAATTCAAACTTATTATTGTGTAAAACGGCCCTGAATGTTCAGGGCCGTTTTACATTATGACCCATCCTACCAAACCTTACTCTAAACCTTTATCCTATTTTAGAGGCAGTGACTGCTAACCACACGAAACAAAGCACCAATTCATATGTACACCATAAAATATAGCAACCATCTACACTGGTATATTTTAAGCTAACCAAGTTTCACGTAGGCTACATTAATAAGCCAATGTACCAACAACAACATAAAAGCCGTTCCGATTCCCAAGAAATAGGCAAATAGCAAGAACAATATGCCAAAATAAATCGGAAAAAGGAGAACTCCCAAAGCAAAGCGCATCGTTGACCTGAATTCAATATCCATATCCCTTGACTTCAATTTCTTTTCCCATAGGACTAGAATCGGAAAGTTGACCAACGTAAACACAAATTTCAAAACATAGGAATACCAAGGGGTTTTCTTTTGGATCGGAGTCTCTTGAAAAGTCACATCTATTTCTTGAATGATATTATTGACGGAAATTGGATCCAGATAATCAACGTTCCTGTTATTCAATTGCACCACTACATTGCCATAAGTTCCCTCATCTTCAATATGTGTGGTAAGTTGTTTTAAACTTTTATAAACCTCCTTCTTTAGGAGTTCTTCAGTAGTCGACAAATCCTTGGGGTCAAAATACTTCTGCACGGAAATATCTTTCCCAATGTACATGGCCACGCCATCGGGAAAACACTCAGCGTTAAGGTAATTCAAACCTATAGGAACTATTCGAACATCCAAGTTTGGGTCGTTCTCCAAAGCCGAGAAGATCATTTTTGCAAAACCCTTTCGCATAGGCCAGCGGACACGTCGTTGAATACCATGGTTCCCTTCGGGAAAAAGCATCAGGGCTTTGCCCTCTGACAGCAGTCTACCACATTTACTGAAAATTGCGGGATTGTTCTTTAGGGTGTCCCGACCATCCCTGATCCGGTAAATGGGTATCATTTGCAAATACCTCAAGAACTTGGAAATCAATGGTTTTTTGAACACATCGGAACGTGCCAAAAAAAAAGGTGCCACCCCAACATTCATAACAATGATCAAGGCATCTATCAACGCATTCTGATGATTGGCCAAAAATAGTATCGGTTTATCTTTAGGTATATTCCCTAGACCAACCACCTTTATTTTTTTGAAGTAACAAAACAGGCCTATCTTCACATACAGCTTTAGGATGTTATAACCTATCCTCATGAAGCCAATTCTTCTTTCTCAAGGGGTTTATACCCCCAAAACATAGACAACAACAACCCGGAAACCAAATGCCATATTCCCCAAAAAGCAGCCAATAAGGCCATGCCCCCCAGACCGTCGAAAAAAGTAAAAATGAGCAATAGGCCCAATCCGGAATTCTGGATTCCCGTTTCTATGGTGATCGATCGGGTATCCCTTTGGGACAACCCCATAAATTTAGCCAACGAGAATCCCGTTAAAAACGCGACTAGATTATGCAATACCACTATCCAGAAGACATAAAAAATATAATCTATGAAAATATCCCTGTTATTATAAAGGGCCAGGAAGATCAAAGCGATAAAGAATACCAAAGAAACCCATTTGAAAACCTTGGCAGTTCTCTTTGCCAGTAAGGGTCTTAAGTAATTGAACCCCATTCCCAAGGCCAGTGGAATGGCCAACAACAAAGAAACCAATTCTACCATTTCAACAGGTGAAATGGCAACTTCGGTCAATATTATCGATGTAGGACCATATAACGAACCCCAAAATTCAAGATTCAAGGGTGTCATAATAACAGCCAATAAGGTTGCTACCGCCGTTAGACTAACGGATAAGACCGAATTGCCCTTAGCGAAATGTGTAATGAAATTGGAAATATTTCCACCAGGACATGCCGCAACCATGAACATACCCAAGGCTATGCTGGAGATAGGCTCAATAATCCATACCAATGCGAAGGTAATAGCCGGCAAAAGTATAAACTGACTGAAAATTCCCGTGAATATGGATTTTGGATTTTGCAGGAGTCTTTTGAAATCGTTCACTGAAATCTCCAACGCGATGCCGAACATGACCAATGCCAAGGCAATATTCAACACCCAAAGGGTTTGACTATCAAAATTGATATGAACATTATCTAGTACGGTATCTGACAAACGGTTAGGCTATTTTAAGTCCGTTGGGAACTGCCGCATCTGGTTGTATTAAAACCACATCCTTACCCTCAACAGCTCCTAATATAAGACATTCACTCATAAAATCGGCAATTTGTTTCTTCGGAAAATTAATTACAGCAATTACCTGTCGGCCCAGAAGCTTCTCCTTGTCATATAGTGTAGTGATCTGGGCCGAAGTCTTTTTAACCCCTATTTCTTTTCCGAAATCAAGTTTTATTTGATAAGCCGGATTCCTTGCTTTCGGAAAATCACCAACTTCGATAATGGTACCTATTCTCATATCGACCTTACTGAAATCATTCCAACTTATTATTTCGTTCATCATCTTGGTATCTTATATTATATAGCCGTTCAATTTAAAAATAGTGATTACGATGACCAAAATTCACCAAATACTTTTAACTTTATTTTTTTGATCAGAAATGATAAGTCATGGCGAACACCCCTAGCAATATGATGCCTTTAGGCACAAAAGCCCCAGATTTTATTCTAAAGGACACGATCAGTGACCAAGAACTGTCACTGAACACCCTTAAAGGCGATATTGGGACAGTGATAATGTTCATTTGTAACCATTGTCCTTTTGTTATTCATGTGAACCCGGAATTGGTAAAAATGGCCAAGGAATACCAATCTAAAGGAATTTCCTTTATTGCCATTTCTAGTAATGATGTTATCAATTACCCTCAAGATGCACCGGACTTAATGAAACTGCAAGCAAAGAAAGTTGGGTATCCTTTTCCTTATTTGTATGACGCTACCCAAGAAACAGCCAAGAAATATGATGCTGCCTGTACTCCTGATTTTTATTTATTCGATAAAGACCTAAACCTCGTTTATCGTGGACAATTAGATGGCTCAAGACCTGGAAACGCCGTCCCTGTTACCGGAAAAGATCTTCGAAATGCCCTAAACGCCCTGCTCTCGGAAAAAGAAATAGATCCTGATCAGAAACCTAGTATTGGATGCAATATTAAATGGATTGCCGATTGATCCTGGATAGTTACAAATAAAGTAGGTCTTATTTTAAACTAGACTAGGCCTACCAACCTTTTCGCTCTAACAATCCTTGTATATGAGCGCAATGATGTCGCCCATGCCAGGCATATTTTCCAATATTCTCTTTTACGGTAATCTTACTTTTATCATCGGGATGCACATAATATTTCTGCAAGTGTTGATCGTCCAGACTTTTCAACAAAAAAACAAGTTTGGCATGTAGTGCCTTTAAATAGTTCAAAGAAAGCTCCACTGGGGCGGTTTTGGCATCGGACAAGGAGCTCCAACTCTTTTCATCATACGCCTTGATCAAGGGGCCATTTTCCGTCAGCGCCCATTTGAAACGGGTATAACTATGATGATGGCTATCCGCTATATGGTGTACCAATTGCCTAATCGTCCACCCATCTGGTCTATAAGGGGTTTCCAATTGCTCCATAGTTAAATCACCCACCAAACGCTCAAGTATTAACGGCAGTTCTTCCAAGTCCTTAATCCACCCATCTACAATTGCTTTAGATACTTTTGCTGAATATTCAAAATGCCCGATTGGGTACTTCAAAGCCTCCATAACTATCTTATCCATACTACTTTAAAAATTTTAATACAGTTTTAACCTAATGAAAATTCTACGAAAACCATAAATCTACTAATTTTATCGGATAAATAGTTTTATAATTAAAAACAATCAAAAATGGCAACACTTAGATTAGGGGATACAGCCCCGGATTTTACTGCAGACAGTTCAATGGGCACAATTAATTTATACGATTACCTAGGTGATAGCTGGGGGATTTTATTTTCACATCCTGCAGATTTTACCCCCGTTTGTACAACCGAATTGGGTACTGCGGCTAATTTTAAGGGGGAATTTGACAAACGAAATGTAAAAATGATCGCATTAAGTGTAGATGGGGCAGCCTCCCATAAGGAATGGATCAAAGACATCAACGAAGTACAGAACACCACGGTAAACTTTCCGATAATTGCGGATGAGGACAGAAAAGTGTCTGACCTTTACGATATGATCCACCCAAAAGCGGACAGCACCTTAACCGTACGTTCGGTATTCATTATCGCACCGGACAAAACGGTTAAACTTACATTGACCTACCCTGCTTCAACAGGGCGTAACTTCTATGAACTGTTAAGGGTTGTCGATTCTTTACAATTAACGGCCAACCATAAAGTTGCCACACCTGCAAATTGGGAACATGGTAATGATGTCGTTGTTAGTCCGGCCATACCTACCGATGAAGCGCGTAAAATATTCACAAAAGGCGTTGAGGAAGTTAAACCTTATTTGAGAATGACCCCTGATCCTACGGCTTGAAAACAGGAAACTTGGACTTAAAAATCGCCTTTTTAAGCGATCCAAAAGTTCAACCATTAATTTAAGGATGTGTTAATACAAAGATAACTTCCAAAATATCATACAATTAAATTAATAAATCCTACATTTGCACTTTAATTAATATTTAATAATTTTTATTATGAGTAAAGGAACAGTTAAATTCTTCAATGATTCCAAAGGTTATGGTTTTATCACTGAAGATGGTTCGAACGAAGATCATTTTGTACACATTTCTGGCTTAATCGACGAAGTTCGTGAAGGTGATGTTGTGGAATTTGAACTACAACAAGGTAAAAAAGGATTAAACGCCGTTAATGTGAAAGTAGTTGACTAGGTAACGATTTTAACTTTTTTATATACCCCCGATGTTCTGCATCGGGGGTTTTTATTTGTGGTATTTTCTTACTAATTTTTTTCTTTTTCTTATTTTTGTTTAAGTTTTAACGCAACCCCCTCCCTTTTTCTGCATCATGCATTAAACAAAACAACTCCCCCTCAATAAGAAATTCAAACAACAATTTTTATATGACCACCTTTATAACCATTTTACTATCGCTTCTCGTCATTAACATCATTCTTTTATTAATGAGCATACTGAGTACCAAAAAATAACCGTATTGAACCAAGAAAAAGTAGGGTTTAAGTTTTAGTGGTTGTTACAATGGAACAACGATCATTAAAAATAATTATGCCATGGTAACTTTCATCTCTATAGTTTGTGTTTTGGTCTTTATCAATAGCGTTATGCTCATAAGCAGTTTGGTTCGGGCACAAGATAAATAGCTTAGGCAAAAAAAAAGCCCCTGTATAAACCGAGGCTCCTTATATAAAATGATTCTTGTGATTTCTATTTCACATCCATCAATTCCACATCGAAAATTAAAGTGGCATTTGGTGGAATGACACCACCGGCCCCTGCACTACCATAAGCCAAATTCGATGGAATCACGAAACGTGCCTTATCCCCTACTTGTAGCAAAGCAATACCTTCATCCCAACCTGGAATAACTTGTCCTACGCCCAATTGAAAATCAATCGGTTGATTTCTTTTATAGGAGGAATCGAAAACCTGACCGTTCAATAGAGAACCCTCATAATGTACCGAAACTGTTTTCGCTTTTTCAGCTTTATCCCCACTTCCTTTTTGAATAATCTTATATCGTAGTCCGCTCTCGGTCTCATCAAAACCAGCAGCTACCTTATCCAATTCCTTGGCCTGTTTTTCCTTTTCTTCCGCTAATCTTTTCTCTTTTGAACTTTCAAAAGTTTTAAAGGCTTCCAAGGCATCCCACTTTTCGGCCTCGGCACCAATCCTAATGATTTCCAAAGTATCGATGGTATCGGATTGCGCAATGGCATCTACCACCTCTTGACCGGCTTCTACATGACCAAAAACGGTATGTTTATTATCTAACCATGGTGTGGCAACGTGGGTAATGAAAAACTGACTTCCGTTAGTTCCTGGCCCAGCATTGGCCATTGAAAGTACCCCTGGGGCATCATGAACCAAATCTGGATGAAATTCATCATCGAACTTGTATCCTGGATCACCGGTACCAGTACCGGAAGGACAACCTCCTTGAATCATAAAATCAGGAATTACCCTGTGGAATTTTAATCCGTCATAATAGGGCTCACCAATGGCTTTGGCACTATTCTCACGTTTACCCTCTGCCAAGGCAACAAAGTTACCTACAGTACCGGGAGTTTTATCATAAGTTAATTTTACAAGTATCTCTCCTTTTGAAGTATTGAATTTTGCGTAGATTCCGTCTTGCATTTTTCGCTTTTTTTTATTGAGCTGCAAAGATATACAAATTAGTTAGGGAAAAGAATTCCATCCATATTGTTCCAACGGAAAACAGTTCTTCGAAAACCAATTCCCTTGACAAAATTTAAATATGGTATCTATTTTGTTTTTTCAACTCCATACTTATCAAAAAGATAGACCAAACTTGACATTGCCGCTGCGCCTAGCTCCAATTCCCTTTTGTTCACATGATCAAAAGTATCGTATTCGGAATGATGGTGATCAAAGTAACGTTGAGAATCGGGGCGTAATCCGGCCAATACAATTCCATCATCCTTTAAAGGCCCAATATCGGCACCGCTGTATCCCTTAACCAACATATGAACAAGATAAGGTTCAAAAAGAGGCCCCCAACTTTTGACTTTCTTGAAATCCCCTTCCGAACAATCAAATGAAAATCCCCTTGGAGAAAAACCACCTGCATCACTCTCTAAGGCAAAGACATGCTTTTCTTTCTTGTTTTTGGCCACTTCGGCATATTTCTTACCTCCACGCAGACCATTTTCCTCATTCATGAAAAGTACCACCCTAATTGTTCTTTTGGGCGTATATCCACTTTCTTTCAAGAGTCTTAGAACATCCATACTCTGTACACAACCTGCTCCGTCATCATGTGACCCATCTCCTAGATCCCAAGAATCCAAGTGACCACCGACCACTATAATTTCATCAGGGTATGTACTTCCCTTGATTTCGCCTATGACATTAAAAGACTCAACATCATTATATACTTTGCAACTTTGTTTAAAATAGAAATTGGCATTAGGACTCAGTTTAAGCGTAGCGCTTAGAAACTCAGCTCCTTTTGTACTGATCGCCGCGGCAGGAATCCGTTCCCAAACCTCTAAATCGCCATAACCCATAGAACCCGTATGCGGATAATCATCTAACCTTAGGTTCATTGATCTAACAATAACACCTACCGCTCCATATTTGACCGCCTCCATAGCGCCGGCATATCGCTGACCAACACAGCCTGAATACGATTCGAACGTACTTATTAGGGTTGGATCCATGGGTTTATTGAAAAATACGATCTTACCTTTTATCTTATCGGCACCCAAAACTTCCAGGTCCTTGATACCATTCACCTCTATGATATTTGCCTTAATGCCTTGCAAAGGTGTGGCGACCGAACCGCCAAGAGCACATATCGGTAAGTTGGTTGTAATTCCCGGAGCGGTTTCAACATAAGCAAATTCCGGAGTACCCCTTACCCATTTAGGCACCATTACAGGTTGCAGCCAAACCTTATCGAGCCCCATTGAGTCTAATTGTGCCTTGGTATAATCCACCGCCTGTTGGGCTTGTATTGATCCGGATAACCTACCACCAATCTGATTGGATAAATAATTGAGCCAATCATAAGATTTGCTTTGGGTCAAAGCAGTTTCATAAATAGCCTTTATTTGTTTTTCGTCCTCAGATTGTGCATATCCTTGCCATGTTACCACGACGACGATTAAGATGTACTTTAAAAACTTCATTCGCTTTCCAGTTGTTTTTTGTAGTTGTCTAAATTAGCTTTTATTTTATCATCGAGTTCCGGTGCAATGATATCTTTGTATTTTTTTAACTCTTGGTAAAGAATTTCAGCCACTATCAACCTTGCCCCTTTCTTGTTATCTGCCGGAATAACGAACCAAGGAGCTTTAGGTTTCGAGGTTCTTTGAATGGCCTCTTCATAACACTGCTGATATTTTGCCCATAATTTTCTTTCTTTGAGGTCATCGGGGGAGAATTTCCAATTCTTTTGCTTTAAACGCAACCTACGGAGTAACCTTTGCCGTTGCTCTTCTTTGGACAAGTGAAGGAAAAACTTGAAGATTATGGTACCGTTATCCACAAGATGTTTTTCAAAATTATTGATCTGGTCGAATCGTGAATCCCAAAAATGCTGGTCAATGTCAGACACTTTTTCTATTCCCGGTAAATGCTCTCCCATAATATATTCAGGATGAACACGGGTTACCAAAACATTCTCATAATGCGTTCGGTTAAAAATCCCGAATTTACCCTTGGCAGGCAGTGCAATATAGTGACGCCAGAGGTAATCATGTTTCAGTTCCAATGGGGTGGGCACTTTAAAACTATGAACTACCACGCCACGTACGTTGAAATCCTTGAACACTTCACGCACAAGGCTGTCCTTTCCCGAAGTATCCATTCCTTGCAAACAAACCAATACACTATACTTACCATGTGCATATAAGGTATCTTGGAACTCCCCAAGTTTTTCCCGAACTTTTACCATTTCCTTTTTCAATTGTTTGTCGGTAGACCCAAAATCCTCAATTGTGGGCATTGCCGCCAAATCTGTTGACTTATCTGCCCTATATCTATTTATATCAATATTCTTCATGCTCTGAATATAAAAATATTTTATCGTTGAAAGACCTTAATCCCTGAAAAAATGGTAATTCACCTGCAAAAAAGATACATCTTGACCCACTTAAAGGATACTTCCTGCGTTCTATCGAAAAAAATAGGTGAATAGCTTTTTCCCATGTAATTTTAACTTGTATTATTCCCAAATTTTACAACGAACTAAAGGCTTATCTTATGAAGAACTATTCACTTGTCGCAGTAGTTTCACTGATTTTGTTTTCTTCCTTTATGGTAGACAAGGGTTGCGAGTATGCAAGTTCTAATATGAACTATGCCAAGACCCAAGTAGAGAAATCCATCGATGTGAAAGATATCAACCAAGCCAGGTTTTATGCTTATAAAGCCATCAACTCAATTGAAAAATCGAAAAATCAACTAAAGGATTGTGGTTGTGTTTATGCCGATGGCAATATAGCCGACGGTAAATCTGACTTGATCTTGGCTACCAAGGCAACTTCCTTGACCAGCACGCGAATATTACTAAAGAGGGCCTTACAACATATTATCGACGGTATCGAATCCTTAGGGGAACACGAGTTCCATACCAGCAAATATGGGAGTGATCTATTGGCCATGAACACAATTTCAGAAACGGAAAAAATTTCGACGCGGATCCCAAGTGAAAAAGAAATGGAACAACAAATAGATGCCTCTTTGGAAAAATACCGAAAATCACTTGATAGGATCGTAAAATCGGTAGATTGTGCGTCTGCACGGGCCTTTGCTGAAAATATTTATTTACATTGTGAGCAACAGTTATTGCTTCCGAACCTTTCGGAGGGAAAAAAATATTATAACTATAAAACCAAGGAAATTACGGCAGAAGCCTTGGAACGGTTAGAATCTTGCAAATAAACAAGCGATTTATTTACTTGCAAAAAGTCTTACATCCTCTTCGGTCACTTGTTGTCCGCCTAAAATAATAAGACGTTCAACGACATTGCGCAATTCGCGAATGTTACCCGTCCAATCGTACCCTTTCAATAGTTTTATGGCCCCAGAGGAGAATTCTTTGGGGGAAATACCCTGTTCTCCTGCAATCTTAGCAGCGAAATGATTGATCAACAAGGGAATATCATCCCTTCTATCATTCAGAGCGGGCACCTTTATCAGGATAACCGCCAATCGATGATAAAGGTCTTCCCTGAATCTATTTTCCTTTATTTCCTCGGCAAGATCTTTATTGGTTGCGGCAATTACCCTAACATCAACTTTAATATCCTTATCCGAACCTACCCTCGAAATTTTATTCTCTTGCAAAGCACGGAGTACTTTTGCTTGGGCAGACAGACTCATATCTCCTATTTCATCTAAAAATATGGTTCCTTTATTTGCGGCTTCGAACTTACCGGCACGATCCTTAACAGCCGATGTAAACGCTCCCTTAACATGACCAAAAAGTTCACTCTCTATCAATTCGGAGGGTATGGCCGCACAGTTCACCTCAATGAAAGGTGCCCCACTTCTTGGGCTTTTCTCGTGGATCCAATGTGCCACCAACTCTTTTCCCGTACCATTTGAACCCGTTACCAGAACACGGGCATCTGTAGGCGCCACCTTTTCTATGATTTCCTTAATAGCGTTTATTTCTTTGCTATCACCGATCATTTCATAGTTCTTACTAACCTTTTTCTTTAATTTTTTATTTTCTACCACCAATTCCTTTCTATCCAAGGCATTCCTTACGGTGGTCAAAAGCCTGTTCAAATCGGGTGGTTTTGAAATATAGTCAAATGCTCCGATGCGCATTGTATTTACGGCAGTGTCCAAGTCCCCATGCCCTGATATCATGATAAAAGGAATCTCAGGTTTGATTTTACGAGCGGCCTCAAGCACCTCAACACCATCCATTTTCGGCATTTTTATATCACATAAGACCAAATCATAATCATTGTTCTTAACGGCCTCTAAACCTTTTAACCCATCTTCAGCTTCTTCCACTTGATAAGAATCGTTCTCCTCTGAAAGTATTTTAACCAATACCCTTCGTATAGCCGATTCGTCTTCTACCACCAAAATCTTTGACATATTGCAATTCTTTTTAAATTCCTATTCTAAATCCGGTCCTGAAATACAGACTAGGCTCATCATTCAATGTAAAAATATCATTTCTATCCTCATCCCGTAAGACCCCGTCCTGAAAAACCGTATGACCGATATAACCGTAGAACGACATAATTTTTGATATGTTATATTGATACCCTATAGTTAACAATGCAGCCGATGAAGATATTGAAGCTGCAAAGCCGGTATTCGGAAGAATGATATTATTTTGAAGGTTTACGAAATAGCCATCCAATATAAATTCTGTCTGAATTAAATGATTATTATCTATATGATATTTAAACCCCGTTTTAGGCAGACCGACTACATAGGACCAATTAGGGTGGAATCTTTTTTCGTAATACACAAAAGGCAAAGGTATTCGCAACGAAACCGTTGAATTATACGCAATTCCTACGACTAAGCGCATGGGCTTATCTATATTCTGCCTCTCCTTAAAGGCCCCGACCGTTACATTGATCGCAACATCCCCATTTTCAAGTGGGTTGGTCAAGGTTGAAGACAATCTAGGGGTCAAAACCCCGATATACCTCCAATCTTCATTGCGCTTATACACATAGGCCATATTTAAGTCGACCACATGAAGGCTCTCTAGCCCAGCACTATCAAAATACTCGTTACTTCCCAGTTTATAGGCCAAATAATTATATTCTGCGCCAAGTATGAAATTATCCGATTCCCGCACCTTGAACGGTACGTTTACAACCAATTTATATCTTGAAAGTTGGGCATCTGCATTATTCTTGGGCATGATCATATACTCCAACCTGAAAATATCGGGTGATTGGGCCTGTATTGTAGAACCACATCTCCCTAAAATTAAGGCAAAGACCAGTATAGTGACCAAACTTAATCCGTGCTCTTTCATTTATTATCCGGGTGTTGAAAGATATGTACATCTCTTTGGGGAAATGGTATGGATATATTGTGCTGTCTAAATTTTGCGTCTATTGAATAGCGCATCTCACTCTTTATCCTCATATCGGTAAAACTGTCATTGGTATAATAGTTAATACTGAACATTAGGGCCGAATCACCAAAGTCTTCGAAAATGATAAACGGTTTCGGGTTCTTAAGAATGCCTCTTTGTTTTTGTGCTATTTCCTCTAAGATTTTAGTGACCAAATTTACATCACTACCATAAGCAACACCGATATTAACCTTTTCCCTAGTTGTTTTGTGGTTTTGCGTATAGTTGAAGATCGTATCACTTATGAACTTATGGTTGGGGATAATAATGACCTTATCATCCCTTGTTATGGCCCTAGTGGTACGTAGTTTTATCTCAAAGACCTTTCCCACCTTACCTTCTACCTCTATAATATCGCCAACACTCAACGATTTATCAATAATTATGAATACACCCCCAATGATATCCTGGAAGAGTTCTTGCAAGGCCAAGCCTAAACCAACAAAGAGTGCGGCAGAGGCCGTAATCAAAATGGTAATATCGATACCCGCCATACTCAGCGTTATCAAAATCACTACTAAATAGGCCGCATACTTAATAAACTTGAAAATACTGACAAACTTAAGTTTATCTTCCTGGACCATTTTATGGGTAATGATCTGCCGAATCCATTTTAACACAAAAGTCGTTGCAATGAATGCTACCGTTATCATTATCAACAACCCAACGGTTATGTTCAATGATTTATCACCTGTGCCTATATGGATTCCCCAGTTAAGAATATCCTGGATAGAACCCCAGACATCTTCTTTTATAATCTCTTCCAATTTACCGGAATCATCCTGTACCATACATCAATACTTTATCCATTTAAACAATTCCTTATAGGTTGGTTTTTTACCGTACATAAGAATGCCCACCCTATAGATTTTTGCCGCAAACCAAACGATACCCAAAAATGTCAATATCAATAAAATTAAGGATGTCACCAATTCCCATACAGGAACGCCACCTTCACCTATACCTCCTGGTAAACGCATTAGCATCACTATTGGTGATGTTAACGGAAACAAGGAAAAACCTACCGCAATAGGACCATGCGGATTACTGAAAACAGAAAAGAATCCGACGTAAATAGCCAACATAAGCGGAAGGATAATAGGAAATATAAACTGTTGTGTATCGGTCTCATTATCCACAGCCGCACCTATAGCCGCATAAATTGAACTGTAAATCAAATAACCAAGTATAAAATAAACAACAAAAAAACAAATCAACATGGCCCATGGAATCTTGTAAAGCTCCTGCGCATATGCCTGAATGGTCTGATTTGGCGTAGGTACGGGCGAAGCCATATTACCTGCAATACCCGGAACGTTGGCACCATCGCCCAAAGTAGCCGGATCAATATCAAAAATAGCAAAGGCTATCATCAAAAGTATTGAGGCAGAAACGATCCATATAGCGAATTGGGTAATCCCTGCCAAGGAAGTACCGATTATCTTTCCCATCATCAATTGAAAGGGCTTCACTGAGGAAATGATCACTTCTATTATTCTACTGGTCTTTTCCTCGATGACACTACGCATTACGAAACCACCATAGATAATGATGAACATCATGATCAAATAACCGAAACCACCACCGATTATCGCTTTGATCTCGTTTATACCCTTTAGATTTTGCTCCCCTCCGAAAGTTTCGGTATTTATCTCATACCGCTTATCCATCATGGCAAATTCCTTGGAAGAAACCCCCATATTCTGCAATCTTCTTTCCCTGAGTCTTGCTTGAAAAACATCTTCTAGCTTATCAAGGACAGAAGTACTCGGCGCTTCTTTCGTATAAAAATAAGAATGGTCCGCAACTTTCTCCAACTCATCTTCATGAGGTATATGCAAAAGACCGTAATACCCCATTTTGGCGGTAGAATCTTTAGCTACCTGTAAAGTCACATCTTTAAAATGAACATAAGAAGTACTCTCTGTTGTGTTAAAATCATTAGAGAAGTAATCACTTTCGTTGAAAATGCCGATTATACGCTTTTCATTATCGTTTATTTTGGTCAAATAAGCTATAAGCACGATCATGCCGACCATTAATATTGGACTTAGAAAAGTCATGATCACGAAGGATTTATTACGAACCTTCGCCAAATATTCCCTCTTGATAATAATGGGCAGTTTATTCATTTGCATCTTTATCTTGAATGGATTGAATAAATATTTCGTTCGCAGAAGGAATAATCTCACTAAATTGATAAATATTCGACTGGCTGGCCAAATAGGCCAAAAAGTCCCTAGAATCCTCAATGGGAATTTGGATGGTAAAATCCAACTGGTTTTCCAATGGATCTATAACGGGTTCCAAAATATTGAACTTATTGGAAATTACGTTCAATAACGCATTTACGTCCTGGGCATGGAGACCTACTTTGAACATATTGTTCTTATATGCTTTTTTAATAGTGGATAACTTACCATCGAGTATCTTTTCGGACTGATGTATCAAAGCAATGTACTCACATAATTCCTCGACCGACTCCATTCGGTGGGTAGAAAAAATTATAGATGTGCCATTTTCTTTCAATTGAATGATCTCATCCTTGATAATGTTGGCATTAATTGGATCAAAACCACTAAAGGGCTCATCAAATATAAGTAATTTGGGTTCATGCAGTATGGTAACTATGAACTGTATCTTTTGGGCCATTCCCTTTGACAATTCCTGTACCTTCTTGTTCCACCAATCACCGATATCCAGTTTATCGAACCAAAATTTCAAACGCTTTTTGGCTTCTGCTTTACCCAAACCTTTTAATTGTGCAAGATACAAAGCCTGCTCACCCACTTTCATCCCCTTATACAAACCCCTTTCTTCCGGAAGGTAACCTATAAGTGAAATATGCTTGGGTCTTAAAAGTTCCCCATCAAAATACACCTCTCCTTTATCGGGATAGGTAATTTGGTTGATTATACGGATCAAGGTAGTTTTACCAGCACCGTTTGGGCCCAAAAGACCATAGATACTGTTCTTAGGTATTTCCAAGGAAACACCGTTCAAAGCTGTATGTTTCCCGTATTGTTTGGTAACCTCCTTAGTGACCAAAATGTTATCCATGAAAGCAATTTTGCCAAAGATATAGAATTGGTTTAAAAGACACTTCTTAAATTAAGATTATACTAACAATAACTCGCTTGTAATTGCATTAAAGTCTACATTGTTCTTTAACCTGAACATAAGGTAACCCAATCAAACAAAACAGATTGAAGTACAAATTGAAACCATGGGCCGTTCAAAACGAAAATGATGGGGCAGATAGCTTCGGCCCTACCTACATCGTAGCACAAAAACGCCCCGGACACCGCATCGAAAATACCTTTGGGCAGGAATTGGTTTAAACTTGAAACCTGACCAAAAAACAAAACCCACCCTTGATAAAATCAAGGATGGGAAAAAAATTGCTATGAAAAAGAAAATTAATATTGGTAATCCAATATTGAATCAAATATACGTTTTTTATTTTATACTCGAATCAATATCCTTAAGAGAACATATCTTTTACTTTTTCAAAGAAGGATTTATCTGATTTTTCCGGTTTCGGAACAAAATTGTCAGCTCCGTCCATACGTTCAAAAAATTCCTTTTGTTCTTTATTGAGTTCTTTAGGGGTCCATACGTTGACATGTACCAAAAGATCCCCACTACCATAACCGTTTATACTGGAAATACCTTTTCCCCTTAATCGCAATATCTTGCCCGATTGTATACCGGGTTCCAATTTTATACGCACCTTACCACCTACCGCATCTATTTCTTTGGATGTTCCTAAAACAGCCTCAGGAAAACTTACATAAAGATCGTAGTGAAGGTTATCACCTTCCCTTTTAAGTGTCTCATGGTCTTGGGTTTCTATGGCCACTAAAAGATCTCCTGGAATTCCGTTTCCAGGCGCTTCGTTCCCTTTTCCAGGAACCTTTAATTGCATGCCATCTTCTACCCCTGCCGGAATTTTTATCGATACGGTCTCTTCTTTGACAACAAGTCCTTGACCATCGGCATTACTTGGCCTATTATCTATTACCTGACCACTTCCGCCGCATGTAGAACATGCGACCGCGGTCTGCATTCTTCCAAGTATGGTATTGGTGATTTTGGTTACTTGCCCATGCCCCCCACAGGTACTACAGGTTTTATACGTAACACCAGGTGCTTGCATTTTACGCCTTACCTTGACTTTTTTCTCGACACCATTAGCCACTTCTTCCAAGGTCAATTTAACCCTTATCCTGAGGTTGCTCCCTTTAACACGTCTTTGGCCTCCACCGCCAAAACCGCCAAAACCACCACCGAAACCGCCGCCAAATGCCCCACCGAAGATATCCCCAAATTGACTGAAGATGTCATCCATGTTCATTCCGCCGCCGCCAAAACCGCCAGCACCATCAAAAGCTGCATGCCCATATTGGTCATACCGTGCTTTTTTATCCGGGTTACTAAGTACCTCGTAGGCTTCTGCCGATTTTTTAAAAAGTTCCTCTGCCTTGGCATCCCCTGGGTTTTTATCGGGATGGTGTTCCAAGGCCTTTTTCCGATATGCCTTCTTAATTTCTGCAGCCGTGGCATTTTTACTTATGCCAAGTATTTCGTAATAGTCTTCCTTCATCCTTGAATTTTAGTTACCAACAACTACTTTAGGATGACGTATTATCTTGTCACCCAACTTATAACCTCTTTCCACAACATCGATGATCTTGCCCTTTAACTTTTTATCAGGAGCCGGTATTTGGGTTATGGCATCATGTATCTCGGCATCAAAAGAGTCACCCTGCTTAACACCTACTTCTTCCATGCCCTTGGATTTCAACACATCCCTGAACTTTCCATTGATCAACTCTACCCCTTTGAACATTTCCTTATCCTCGGATTTGGACAATTCCTTTAAGGCACGTTCAAAATCATCTAAAACAGGAAGCAAGGATACGATAACCTCTTGTCCGGCTGTTTTGAACAAATCCATTCGTTCTCTTGATGTGCGTTTTTTATAATTTTCGAATTCGGCGAACAATCGAAGAAATTTATCTTTTTCTTTGGCCAGTTCGCCCTGAAGTTGTTCTTCTACGGACTGTACATCCTGCTCATTCACCACTTCTTCTTGCTCGTTCCCTGAATCGTTTACCGTTTCCCCATCTAAGATAGGTTCGTTAACCTCTTCGGCTTTATTTTTATCACTCATTTTAGGATACTGATTTTTGATCTTATTTCTTTCGATGGCAAAAGTACTGCCATTTATTTAAAAATGTCAAAATGTCACTAAACTTTACCATTTTAACCCTAGTAGATTGACAAAAAAGATAAATAGTGGACAAAAAATTTAATCTGGAATGGATTTCAGTTACATGGAAGAAATGTAATTTCAATTGGTTTTATCCTTCCATATAAAAAGCCTCTAGGGCATTACCTAAATTAGGATAATCGAAAACAAAACCTTCTTCCGCAATTTTTTTACTACTTACGCGCTGACTCGCAAAGAGCAGGTAAGACATTTCCCCTAAGATTAATTTCAGGGCAAATCGAGGTATATTGGGCAATAAAAGGGGTGACTTGAATATTTTTGCCAATTCCTTAACCATTTTCTTATGCATAACAGGATTGGGGGCTACGCCGTTAAAAACACCCTCCAATTGGTTTTCGACTATAAAAAGAAAAAGTCTTGCCAGGTCGTTGATATGTATCCAGGATTGCCATTGCTTTCCATTACCGAACGTAGCCCCAACATACGATTTAATAGGCTTTTCGAGTTTAGGCAAAACGCCCCCGTCTTTTGACAAAACCAAACCGATCCTGACCTTTGCGACCGGAAATCCAAAATGGGATAAAGCATCGATTTCCTTTTCCCATTTCTGTACTACCTCACCCAAAAAACTATCATCGACAGCCTGGTCTTCCTCTGTATAAAAATGATCAAGGGAAC
The DNA here is from genome assembly GCF_033101095.1 of Maribacter sp. TH_r10. NCBI lineage: Bacteria > Pseudomonadati > Bacteroidota > Flavobacteriia > Flavobacteriales > Flavobacteriaceae > Maribacter > Maribacter sp. TH_r10. Next base: position 275,814 of record NZ_JAWMPY010000004.1, read on the forward strand.
TGGGATAAATACCTATTGCCGAAGCGGATACAAAAGAATTAATGGCTTTAGCATCGATTTTACCTAGTGCATAGTTGAGTGTTTTCAAGGAGTTTATCCTACTGTAAAGGATTTCGTTCTTGTAATCCGCCGTCCATCTTTCAGAAATACTAGCTCCCGCAAGATTGATTATCGCAGTTACTTCTTTAAAACAATCCAAATCGATTTCATTCTGTTCTGGATTCCAAAAATAACCTTGAAAATTCTCGTTAGAAACTATTTTGTCCTTATTTGTGGTCAAGTAATTTACAGAGATCCCATGCTTATTGCTGATTTCAACAATAGCCCTCCCAACTAATCCTGTAGCACCGGTAATCAATAATTTCATAAGATAAAGGTATGGGATCTAGAAACGGTGGTGGCCTATTTTAATTTCGATTTAACAATCTTAACGATGTAGGAATGGGATTATCGATGAAATTCTAAAAAAATTTAAGAAACAACACCTTTCGTTATGATTTTATCGCCCTTAACATTTCCCTTTTCCCTGGTGGCCCAGGCAACCTTTCGACCTCAAAACCAACAGCTTGCATAGCTCTCCTTACACTTCCTTTAGCTGCATAAGTAACTAGGACACCTTTCTTTTTAAGCGCCCTGAACATGATCTCAAAAACATCCTCTGTCCATAATTCTGGCTGCACCCTTGCACCAAAAGCATCAAAATAGATAAGGTTCATACAATTTTCCAATGCTATTTCCTTAAAATCACGCTGCATTTTCAATATTGAAAAACCTTGGGATAGCAATGTACGCTCTTCCCATGGGGCTGCGTGCATTTTTTTGAACTGCCCTGAAAACTCCTGTGCGTTCAACTCCTCGATATAATTCAATTGGGATAATTCTTCCTCGGAAACAGGATAGGCCTCAACCCCACAATACTCTACGACCATGCCGGATTTGGAAGTTTCCAATAGAGTGATCAAAGCGTTCAACCCGGTACCGAAACCGATTTCCAAAATATGAACCACCTCCTCTTTATTGTGAAAGAGATCCAAGCCATGTTTTATGAAAACATGGTATGCCTCCTGAATGGCACCATGTTTAGAATGGTACTGCTCATTCCAATCCTTTATCTGGATTGTCTTTGAACCATCGGCCGTTGTTATGATTTCCCTTTGCATCAATCCTTTAACAACACCCCATCGGCTTCAAAACCCAATGTTCTTTTAGGCTGATTTATTTTTGCGATTTCATCTACCGACTTACCTGCATCTTCTGCATAATGTCGTTGATCATCAACACTCATTTCCTCTACAAAGGCCAATCCATTAACCACGACTTCTTTGCCCGCAATGTCTTTGGGCATAAAGAATCCGTAATCCTTAAACCGAACCATCGCCACTTCCCCATCATCCAAAGCCACTTTCATCCAACAACCTTTGGCCTGGCAAACTTCTTTGACCACACCCACAAATTTAGTCTGTACCGTATCCGAAATTTTCATTGTCGTGTACTTCTTAGACATCTCCACCTGGGTTAAACTCCCTTCCCCTTGAAAAGCGATTCCAAATGCCGCTCTTTCCGTTTGGGTTTCTTGGGCGTGGCCAATAACAACCAATAAGGATACAATAATGAATATGTTAATTCTTTTCATATTTACGATTTTTTCAATTGACATGGTAAAATTGAGCAATTTTAAAGAAAAAAGAAGAGCCTCTATCGATATTTTTCTAATTTTATTCAATAAATAGTATTTCAATGGAGACCAAGACAATGAATATAAAAATCGAAAAGGCAAAAACCTCAAAAATAGATAAAGTAGATTTTGACAACTTAGCTTTCGGAAATGTTTTTACCGACCATATGTTGGTCTGTGATTACAAAAACGGTTCTTGGAACGTTCCCAAAATCATTCCTTACCAACCGATAAGCCTAGACCCATCTGCGAAAATATTCCATTATGGACAATCTATTTTTGAAGGAATGAAAGCCTATAAAGATGAAAACAATGACATATGGCTTTTCCGTCCTTTAGACAATTGCAAACGATTGAACATCTCTGCAAAAAGAATGGCCATACCTGAAATACCTGAAGATTATTTCATGGAGGGACTTACCGCTCTTTTGAAGTTGGAAAAAGATTGGATACCGCAAACGCCCGGAAGTTCTTTATATATACGACCATTTATCTTTGCCTCAGGAACAGGGTTTCATGCTTCCCCGGCAGATGAATACAAATTCATTATCGCCTTTGCACCTTCCGGCGCCTATTTCTCCGGAAAAGTAAAAGTCTTGATCGAGGAAAAATATTCAAGATCCGCTAATGGCGGTGTTGGCTATGCCAAAGCCGGAGGAAACTATGCCGGACAATTCTACCCTACCCAACTCGCACTTGAAAAAGGGTACAACCAAGTTATTTGGACAGATGACAACACGCATGAATTCATTGAGGAGGCAGGCGCAATGAACATTTTTGTTCGAATAAACGACACTTTGGTAACTGCACCGACAAGTGACAGGATCCTTGATGGCATAACACGTAAAAGTATTTTAAAAATTGCGAAAGACGAAGGTATTGCCGTCGAGGAGCGTAAAATTACCGTATCGGAAATTGTGGAAGCTGCAAAAAACGGCTCTTTAAAAGAAATGTTCGGAGCGGGAACCGCTGCCGTAATTTCTCCGATTTCTGCATTCGGTTTTCGTGATGTTGATTATGATTTACCTGAAATAGGTGATAATTACGCATCGTTGCTCAAGAAAAGAATTACGGATATTCAATATAACCGAGCAGAAGACAAATTTGGATGGAGGGTTAAGGTTTAAACCTTACAATGCTACCCAGAATTGGAATTTGTTCCTTATTAATTTAAATAGGCTTAACCTTTATCTCGTTTTAAAGGTTAAGCCATATTACCGTTTTAAAATAAATTCCAATTGACCCAACCATGAAAAAATCGATAGCCCTTTTAACATTGATGATTATCGGGATTAGTTCTTTATCCTGTAATTCAAAAAGTAAAAAAGAAAAACCTGCAGAACAACAAAAAGAAGTCCAAAACCCTATACTGACGAAAATAGCCGAATTAAAAAAGGCAGGGTATGATATCGTTGATTATCACGGTCATTTAAAAGGTGGGCTAACCATGGAGGACCTTTTGGAGCATTCCAAAGAAACAGGAATTGATTACGGTGTTGCTTTCAATGCGGGTATCGGATTTCCCATTACAAACGATTCCACACTTTTGGCCAATTACGACCGCTATAAGAAGTATCCCGTATATATGGCAATGCAAGCGGAAGGAAGGGAATGGGTTACCATGTTCTCTAAGGAAAACATCGCCACTTTCGATTATGTATTTACAGATGCCATGACATGGACCGATAAGAAAGGAAGAAGAATGCGCCTATGGATTCCAGAAGAAGTTTTTGTTGATGACAAGGATGATTTCATGGATCAGTTGGTCGACAAAATTGTCGGGGTTATGCAAAATGAACCCATCGATATCTATGTAAACTCAACCTACCTGCCCGACATCCTTCAACCTGAATATGATGAATTATGGACGAATGAACGCATGCAAAAAGTAATCGATGCCGCTGTCGCAAACAACATTGCCATAGAAATAAATGCCCGTTATAAAATTCCCTCTGCCACTTTTATAAAAAAAGCAAAAGCGGCGGGTGTGAAATTCAGTATGGGCACCAACAATACCGATAAAGACCTTGGTACTTTGGACTATGCCATTGAAATGATAGATACCTGCAATCTTGACCCCAGTGACTTCTTTACTCCTTTGAAAAAATAAACATTTTCAAACTAAGGTGAGGAAGGCTTACTGAACCCAGCATTTACACTCCAATCTGGAGTATAGCACTCTTTTATAATAAAACCGACTACTTTGGCTATGGCTTTGGCATGACCACAAGTCAGTAAACCAAAAACATCCTTTTATTATACCCATGATCATTTATCAAGGACACTTTGAATATCGGGCTTAAAATAATTCGGCCCCTTAAGTACTTTTCCATCTTCCCTATAAATGGGCTTACCATCGGCACCTAGCTTACTCATATTACTTCTTTGTATCTCTTCAAAGACCTCTTCTATCTTATATTGCATACCATGTTCCAATATGGTACCACATAATATGTACAACATGTCGCCCAAGGCGTCCGCAACCTCAACCAAATCATTATTGTTCGCCGCTTCTAGGTATTCCTTGTTCTCCTCATCCATCAAATTAAACCTCAACCTATTCTTCTGTTCTCCCAAATCAGCCTTCATTTCAGATGACACTCCAAGACCGAAAGAATTATGAAAAATTTCCACCGCGCTTATTTTATGCTTCATATCCTTATATTTAGTTTAGCTTTGCTTAAAAATATAAAAGAAAGGATAAGTTCGTGAAAGATTTTATTCACAATAGAACAACACAAGCAATAAAAATCGGCTCCCATCAACACAAAAACCATCCTCTTTTTTAAATTATGAATAACTAATTACCTTAACCATTATGTTCAGCACAGGACAATTGATTTTTGCCATTCTTTTTATAATCGTATTTGCCATAATCATCACCGGAACCTATAAAAAAGACAAAAAACTCCACAACAAAAATTACAAAGGTGTTAAATGGGTAGGAATAATCTTCATAATCTTTTTAACAATCCTATTCATTATTAAGTTTTTGCTCAAAAATTAATACTAAAATTGCGCATACCACAAAAATCATCGTTTTGACAACAATTGAGGCATTTTATCCCGTATATAATACCAAACAACCTAATTTTGCGTTGTTGTACTAAAGCACTCAACTCATGACGACATTTTTAACTCTGGTCTTTGTATTGATTTTCATCAATATAGCAATGATTCTTACTAGCCTTTACAGTGCCAACAAAAGCAAAAGCACACCAAATGGCAGGCATGCCGATTCCAAAATTTCGAAGATATACCCTTTGGATATTTCTACCTCAGATTACAAAAAGGCCGTTTAGTTTTTTACCTTTAACAAAAATTTCGAGCCTTAGCCGCAAGAACCCTCTTTTCTTTTCCAGGTTCCAATAGCCTCGAATTTGAACGTAAAAAACGAATGAAACAATTATTACTTGTTTTTTTAGGAGGTGGAATAGGTAGTATGTTTAGATACCTTATATCAAGAACCTTCAACGATTTTTTTCAAAACTTTTACTTAGGCACCTTTATCGTCAACATTATCGGCTGTCTTATCATTGGCCTTGTATTCGGTCTCTCTTTAAAGAACAATTTCCTTACCCAAAACCAAACCCTTTTATTGACTACTGGGTTTTGTGGTGGTTTTACCACTTTCTCCACTTTCGCATTTGAAAACCACTCCTTGATCAAAGCAGAAGAAATATTACACTTTTCCTTTTACACACTTTCTAGCATTACTTTGGGCATTTTAGCTGTTTTACTAGGGTTCTGGTTAGCAAAACTTATTCACTAACACCCATCCTTTCTTTTTTATTCCATTTATAAAGAAGGTTCTAACCTATTCTTTAGATCTCCCCCTACCTGATATTCAACAATAAAGATCACCAAACGTCAATTTTTTGTTTTTATTTTAACCCATCCCTATTTTTTTAGGGGTTAATTTGATATTATCATAATAATTATCAATATACCCCCATTTTTTTATGGGTATAAAATGAAATAATATACATTTAGCGCCATAAACGACAAATTATGAAGCAAATCGAAGCAATTATTAGAAAATCAAAATTTGATGAAGTAAAGAAAGCCTTACATCAAATTGAGGTCAATTTTTTTAGTTACTGGGACGTAACAGGGGTTGGCAATGAAAAACAAGGACATGTGTACAGAGGCATATCCTATAGCACCAGCGACATCCAGAGAAGGTATTTATCTATCGTGGTTTCCGATGAGTTTGCAGAAAGAACAGTAGCCACTTTATTGGATGCTGCCTATACCGGTAATGTAGGGGATGGTAAAGTTTTCGTTTCAGAAGTAGTTGAAGCGTACAGAATCAGAACCAAAGAAAGCGGACACGCCGGCATCAACTAATATAACCATCACCACTAAATCAAAAAATTATGACAGAAATACAACAAGAAGCATTGGATAAAGCTGTTGAAACTATCAACGGCGACATGGGTGCATTATGGATTACAATAGCCGCAGTGCTGGTTTTCTTTATGCAAGCAGGTTTTACATTGGTAGAGATAGGTTTTACCAGAAGTAAAAATGCAGGTAACATAATAATGAAGAACATCATGGACCTTTGTATCGGTTCAATTATGTTTTGGGCTGTAGGATACGGCATCATGTATGGTAGCGATCTGGTAATGGGAGGATTCTTTAGAACTAGCCCAGCTGACCAAGGTTATTTCTTTTTTAGCGCCTCGGATTGGTACAATTTATTCTTCCAAACCGTATTCTGCGCTACCGCGGCCACGATTGTTTCAGGAGCCGTAGCCGGTAGAACAAAATTTTCTACCTACTTGATCTTATCCGCAGTATTAACTACATTGATATATCCCATATCCGGAAGTTGGTACTGGCCTTTCGATGATGACGCTTGGTTGAACACCGCAGGTTTCATCGATTTCGCAGGTTCATCAGTAGTACACGCCGTTGGTGGTGGAGCTGCATTGGTAGCCGCTATCATGGTAGGACCTAGAATCGGTAAATATGTAGATGGTAAAGCCGTAGCGATACCAGGACACAATATCCCATTTGGCGCCATTGGCGTCATGATCCTTTGGTTAGGATGGTTCGGTTTTAACGGTGGTTCCCAATTGGCCTGGGGTGGTGACGATACCATCGCTGCAGGTAGTGTCATCATCAACACCAACCTTGCCGCTGCAATAGGGGCGGTATCCGCGTTACTTCTTACATGGTTGAAATATGGAAAACCAGATGTATCAATGACCTTGAACGGTGCCTTGGCCGGATTGGTGGGAATTACCGCTGGTTGTGGAGCTGTAAGTGCTTGGGGTGCTTTGGCAATTGGCTTGGTTTGTGGAATAATGGTCGTATTATCAATTGAATTCATTGACAAAAAACTTCATGTTGACGATCCAGTAGGTGCCATTTCCGTACACGGTGTATGTGGTTTCCTTGGTACTGTTTTAGTTGGTGTATTTGCCTTGGATGGCGGCTTGCTTTACGGTGGTGGTGCCAGCCTTCTATGGGTACAGACTTACGGTTCGTTAGCATACATCGCTTGGGCCGCCTTTGGTACGTTCGTCGTATTGATCATCTTAAAGAAAACCATCGGATTAAGAGTTTCCAAAGAAGTGGAAATGGACGGATTGGATATTCACGAACATGGTTCGGAAGCCTATCCTGATTTTAGATTGAACTCTCACTAAGATTACCTAAAAACGGAGCATACCACGTATGCTCCGTTACATAAAAATTCAACTAAAAAAATAAACAACAACTGATAACCCACAAATAAAAGGGCTGTCAAAATCCTTAACATATGAAAACAACGACAAAAAATTATTTAAAAAATCTAGCTTTTCTTGCTATTCTTTTTTCAGCAACAGCAACTTTTGCCCAAGAAGAGGAAGAAGCTAAAAAAGTTTCCATTAGCGGAAGCGTAGATGCTTACTACCAAACCAACTTAAGTGCATCTGATACTGAAGCACAATCTTTCGGCACCTCATTTGCCGATGAATTAGGGTTTGCTTTAGGTATGGCCAATATTATTGCAACCTATGAAGGGGAAAAAACCGGTGCTGTAGCCGATGTAACTTTTGGTCCAAGAGGCGAGTCCGCCACGGGAGGATATAACCTTAACCAATTATATGCATATTGGAATGTTTCCGATGCCACTACATTGACCATGGGTAGATTCAACACATTCTTGGGTTACGAAGTAATTTCACCGGTTGGCAACTTCAACTACAGCACTTCTTACCTATTCTCTAGCGGACCTTTTTCACATGTTGGATTAAAAGCTGATTTCGCCCTTTCCGATGATTTTAGCTTAATGTTGGCTTTAATGAATGTTACCGACACTAATAACAACTTAACAGGAGTTTATTCTGCCGGTGCCCAATTGGGTTACTCTGGCCAGTATTTGAATTTCTATTATGACGGAGGTGAAGTATTAGGATTTGAAGTAGATTATACTGGAGGTTTTGATTTATCTGATGACTTCTTTTTAGGAATCAATGCAGCCTATGCCGATAATGACGGTGAAGGTTTCTCCGGTGTGGCACTATATCCACAATTGGCAACATCCGATGATTTTTCAATTGGTCTAAGAGGTGAATATTTCTCAACCCGTTCAGATTTTATCGATGATGACCCAAGCGTTTTCGCTGCTACCATAACAGGTAGTTATACTGTTGAAAACCTAGTCATTAAACCAGAAATCAGATTGGATTCTTGGGGTAGCGATGTTGAGCCTTATTTTGATGCAGATGGTGCGGCTTCCAAAAGTTTATCATCATTCTTAATTGCAGCAATATATTCGTTCTAAAATATAGTTGATTGATTTTATTATAGTTTAAGTTGAGACAATACCCTGGCAGAAATGTCAGGGTTTTTGTGTATCTAACAATGAACTAGTTATATTTATAATTCTAACCTAGAATAAAACAGAACAATTATGAAAAAAATCGAAGCAATTATTAGAAAATCTAGATTTGACGATGTCAAAAAAGCGTTGCATGGGGTTGAAGTCAACTTCTTCAGTTACTGGGATGTAACCGGTGTTGGCAACGAAAAACAAGGTCACGTATATAGGGGCATCTCTTATAGTACCGCCGATATCCAAAGAAGGTATTTATCAATTGTCATTTCAGACGAATTTTTAGAAAGAACCTTAGAAGCCATTCTTGAATCTGCCTACACCGGCAAAGTAGGCGACGGAAAAATATTCGTTTCGGAAATTACCGAAGCCTACAGAATTCGAACGAAGGAAGCCGGCCATGCCGGAATCAATTAAAAACAAAAAAAACACTAGAATAAAATGGACGCAGGATTATTTACAGCAAACAATGTTTGGATGATGGTTTGTACCGCTCTAGTCTTTTTCATGCATACAGGATTTGCATTTTTAGAGATCGGTCTTACCAGGGAGAAGAACACAATAAACATACTTTTTAAAAACGTCTTCATCATATGTGTAGGCCTTTTACTTTATTACATAGGAGGATTCAATTTAATGTATCCCGGAGAATTTAACGGATTTCTAGGCTTTGGAGGCTTTGGATTAAATATTGGGGAAGATGGCCTAACCCCTGCTTATGCAGATGGGGGATATACGTATTGGACAGACTTCCTTTTTCAAGGAATGTTTGCAGCAACGGCAGCAACAATAGTTTCTGGAGCTGTGGCCGAGCGAATTAAATTAGGGGCTTTTATGATATTCGTAATTTTCTATGTTGGCTTGGTCTACCCTATCGTAGGTTCTTGGCAATGGGGAGGCGGATTCCTTTCTACCCTCGGGGGCGAAGATACAGGCTTTTATGATTTTGCAGGATCAACACTAGTACATTCAGTTGGTGGATGGGCCGCATTGATAGCCATTATACTTCTTGGCCCAAGATTGGGAAAATTTGACGAAAACGGAAAAGCACTTGCGATTCCCGGTCATAATATACCCATGGCCGCGGCAGGAGTGCTGATATTATGGCTAGGTTGGTTCGGTTTTAATGGCGGATCGGTACTTTCGGCAGACCCTGGCCTAACATCTTTGGTTTTAGTTACCACGAGTTTAGCCGCTGCAGCTGGTGGGGTTTCTGCATTTTTCACCTCAACGGTTTTATACAAAAACTTTGATTTGACCATGTTCCTCAACGGAATCCTGGGTGGTCTGGTAGGTATTACAGCAGGGGCCGACCTTATGTCCCCTTTTGAAGCCATTATGATCGGATTGATAGCCGGCGTCATCATCGTTTTAGGTGTTGCCTTAATCGATCGTGTAAAACTGGATGATCCGGTGGGTGCGGTAACCGTTCACCTTATCTGTGGTATTTGGGGAACATTGGCCGTGGGCTTATTTGGATCCAAGGCAGGCATAAGCCAATTTCTATATCAACTTACAGGTGTAGCGGCAGCTGGCATATTCTGCTGCCTAACTGCCTTTATCATAATCTTCACCCTTAAGAAAACTATGGGAATAAGAGTTTCTAAAGAAGAGGAGATTGAAGGCCTTGACATTCACGAACACGGAATGGATGCCTATCCTGATTTTAGGATGAACCAACATTAAAACCCAACAAAAAGGAGCGTTTATCAAACGCTCCTTTTTTTTATATAATAATATCTACCATAAGACAGAAACCTCCTTATGATTTATCCTTACCTTTCTTAAAATCCTTCACCCCGGCCAAAACCTTAGTATCCAATGAATTTACACTAGGGACAAGGGGACAGGAATACTTTTTATTATAGGCACAATAAGGATTGTACGCCTTATTAAAATCAATGGTCAAGCTATCACCTTCGGGAATCCTTAAATCAATATACCTACCCCCTGCATATGTTTCCTGCCCGTTCGTTTGATCCGTAAAAGGAAGAAAAAGATAATCCTCGAATCCTTCCTCAAGCATTAATTGCTTATTCTGGTACACCTCTAATTGATGCGCTACCCCATTCAGTTGAAAATATGCAATACCATACACGGTCTCTTCCGATTCCCTTTCCGTCGTTGTAGGCATAAAAAACGGTAAAGCATCCGGGGTAAGTACAAACTTTGCCTTAACAATATAATTCGTATCCGGCTCAAAAAATTCGAGGCCTGTAAAATCCTTTCGATAGCGATCTGGTAATGGAGACGTCTCCGGGTCCCTGAATTCTTCATTCAACTTTTCCTGAAACCCCAATACACCTTTAAGGGTTGTATCTACTATTTCGTCCAATACAACCTTACTTTCATCATGATATTTTTTACCTTGTTTACAGCTTACCAAAGTCATTATTAAAAATACCAATAAGAATGTATGCTTCATAATCATGAATTTAAGATCAAAAATACAACATATCATATTTTTAATTAGCTTTACTCTTCATTTGAACAACTTATGAGACAAAAATCGATTTATAAATACGTGAATCTGTATCCAAAAAAATGGGTCCAGCGCTGCTATGTTTAAAATCGAATAGACATTTATAACATTATAAAGCCCTGATGACAAACCCATCAGGGCTTTTTTTTAATAGAAAAATGAAAAGACTTTACACCCAATACATTAACTCTTTTAAAGGGTTGTCCAAAGAAGTATGGTGGCTCTCATTGATCACATTGGTGAATAGGGCCGGCACAATGGTTATACCGTTCTTATCCCTTTACCTTACAGAAAGTTTAGGTTTCAGTTTGGAAAACGTGGGTAGTATAATGACCAGTTTCGGTTTGGGATCTTTGGCCGGTACTTGGATCGGAGGAAGGTTGACCGATAGAATAGGATATTATAAGGTTATGCTCGCCAGCCTTGTTGCAACAGGTTTTTTATTTATCGGTGTTCAATTTCTGGAAGGTTTCTGGCCTATATGCATTGGCATATTCATACTTATGGCCATTGCCGATGCTTTTAGACCAGCTGTATTCGTTGCCCTGAGTGCTTATAGCCTACCCGAAAACAAAACACGGTCAGTAACTTTAATACGTTTGGCCATCAACTTGGGATTTTCGGCCGGTCCCGCAATTGGGGGCATCATAATTACATCTTTGGGCTATGGGGGACTTTTTTGGGTCGATGGCATTACATGTATGATCGCCGGCTCACTTCTTTTCTTGATTCTGCATCCAAAAAAATCAAAAGTGATGGATGTAGTGCACCATCAATCCCCAAAATCGGCATATAGGGATTCCCAGTTCCTAGTGTTCATTGCCGCGATGGTATTGTTCGGTTTTGCCTTTGTGCAATATTTTTCTACCATGCCGGTATACTATAGTGAGATACATGCATTGAGCGAATTTGAGATAGGGATGCTTCTTGCCCTTAATGGTTTTTTCATCTTTGTCTTTGAAATGCCTTTGATCAAATTCATGGAAAGTAGAGCTTGGTCCAAAATATCGAATGTTATTTTCGGACTTGTATTGACCGCACTTAGTTTTCTAATCCTTAATATGATTTCTTGGATCGGTGTATTGGCGATTGGTATGCTTTTAATGACCATAGGTGAAATGATAGCATTCCCTTTTTCCAATGCATTCGCCATGGATCGTGCAAAAAGGGGAAACCAAGGTGAATATATGGCCCTTTACAGCATTTCTTTCTCTTTGGCACATATCTTCGGTCATAATTCCGGTATGCAGAGTATTGCCCATTTTGGATATGAAATTACATGGTACGGTATTACCGTTGTATGTATATTGGGTATATTGCTACTTTTACTTTTAAAAAACGTACTCCTAAAGAACAAATAGAAAACGAATGAGATTCATATACGCTTTATTATTGCTATGCCTTATTTCCACGGCTTGCCATCCGAGGAAAACCGAAAAAGGACCTATCGAAAAAAGTTCCAGGCATTTCCCGGTAGTAGACCCCAGCAATTACAATGTTGCCTTTCTTATAATGAACGGCACGTATAATACGGAATTCACCGCACCCTTTGATATTTTTCAACACACTAAATTCAGAAAGGGAATAAAGGCCATGAATACATTTACTATTGCCAATACCCTGGAACCCATTACAACTTTTGAAGGAGTGCGTATTTTACCCGATTTTGATTACACCAAGGATAAGCTTCCCAAAATAGATATCTTAGTGGTTCCCAGTGCCGAACATCATTTGGATACTGACCTGAAAGACTCTGTTATGTTGAAATTTGTTCACAAGGTGGATAAGGAAGCCTTGTTCATGACCTCCCATTGTGATGGGGCTTTTGTTTTGGCCAAAGCCGGAGTGTTGGACAATGTAATTTCCACGACATTCCCCAGTGATATTGAATTGTACCAAAAGACCTTTCCCCATTTAAATGTAAAAGACAGTGTTTTATTCGTTCATGATGATAAGTACATTACCTCTGCAGGTGGGGCCAAAAGTTTTGAGGCATCACTTTATTTATGCGAGATTTTATACGGCAAGGAAATAGCGGAGTCTATTGCCAAAGGATTGGTTATAGACTGGGACCTTACAAAGATTCCCAAACTTATTCCTCAATAATATCGTAACGGGCCTTTTTAAGGTATTTATCGACCAATTCATTGAATTCCGGTGTAATCCTCAAAAGCGCGGTATTTTCCAAAGCATAGAGCTCATCAACATTGTCGTAGCCGATCTTAAGTAATTCCTCAAGATAAAAAAGGGCCGTACCGAAATCTTCTACCTTGGCATTAATCGATATCACCTTAAGGTAGTTCGCATATTCCTCAGGAGTGGTTATGGTTTTCAACATCCATAAAAAATTCAAGGCCTCCTCATCAACAACGGTATCAGATTGTATTAAATCAATATTATCATCGATCAAAGCATCTAAATAAGACTTGAGTCTAACCCCCATATATTGCTCATATACATTCGGGTTTTTTTTATACTTCCCTAACTCGTCTATTTGGTATTTCCACCAACCAAGATTATTGTAATTATAAGTAAAAACATCTTCTCCCAAAGCATAATCATAGTCAGACTTGATTAAGTCTTCCTTGAAAAACAAAGCGGTCTCATTTCGCTTTTGACTTCGATATACCGTATTTCTCCTCAAAGCCTTTAAACTGTTCTTCAAAGAATCAACAACAATCAATGGCTTATAAACCTCAATGATCTCCTCAAGTTTTCGATAAGCATCCAACGGTTTGTTCTCTGAAATAAGTTGATTGGACCTATTCAGATTTTCCGTGTACGTCCTCATTATAAAAACTGAATCTTTTGGGATGATTTTATCTTCCATTGCCCCGATAGTGAGTAATTCCATTGCTTCGGAAAGCAATTCCTGCCGTGGCCATTGGTGGCCACCGTCAAATATCAAATTCTGATTCTTGAACTTCAATGTTTTAAATAGGTTTTTACTCCTGAGCATATTGGGATAATTAAAATCCTTTACCCCAACGATCCCAATAAAATGAAAAGGATTCTTACTTGATAGGACTTCGCTATTGGCAACACCGGCCCCACAGGAAACAACACCTTTAATTTGGCTGAAAAAAGTTGGCATAAGTGATGCCATACGGGCCCCACCACCAAAGCCGGCGGTATAAACCCTTCCGTTCTGGATTTTGAAGATATTGAAGACCGTTTGGAACAAGCGCTTCGAAACAAGAACGTTTTCACTTAAGGATAGCGTATCACTAACATTATTGGGAGCTGCTATCACATATTGATTTTCCTCAGCGGCCATTGAGAACATCCTCACGACACTAGCTCCCCTGCCCTTTACATCATAAACAAAAATAATCGGGGTTGGTTTACCCACCTCAAAATTTGTGGGTAAATAAAGGGCGAAACTTTCCGGAATGGTATCATTGACCTTAACGGAATCTATGACAACTCCTTTTCTAAAAGTAAATTGCTGGGCCGTTGATACATATACCGAACAGAGAACGAAAAGGAAAAAATATTTTTTCATACCAAATCAATTATCAAAAATCTCGCCAAAGAGATATCTCAAAGATAAAAATTAAGGATGTTGAAATAAGATTTATTCCCCGATATTTCCTATTTCTATTCCCTCGGAATACGCGACCTTTATTTCATTGGCGTTAAAGGCCCTTTTTATGGCTATCTGAAGGTATTCATTGACTTTATCCATCTCCATATCCTAAAATAAATGATAAATTCATTGGTAGCCAAATTGGTTCACTGAAAATAACGAATATCAACAAACCCTACTTTACAATTGACGCGTTCGACACCACTTCTGAAAGAATAATATGTGTTCTGGTCTCCCCGAACTGTATCAACTTATCTATAAACCGTTCTAAATGAAATTGATCCTTCAACACAACCTCCATAACAATGTTCTCATTTCCTGTAACCCTATAACAATTTATGACCTCATCGTAACCCTTTACTATTTCTAAAAACGGTTTTAATTTACCCATAAATGCCTTAAGGGTTATGATCGCCTTTAGTTGATGACCTGTTAAGGTATGGGAAAGAAAAGTCTTGTACCCTTTAATAATACCAAGGTCTTCCAATTTTTTTATTCTTTCGGCCACAGCGGGTGGGGTGAGCCCCACTTTTCGGCCAATACTTGCAAAAGATTCCCTCGCATTTTCCTGTAGGCAGCCCAGTATGCGCCAATTTAGCTCATCAATAGTACTATTTAAAGTATAAGCCATATAATTATTTCGTTTATTAAGTAAATATACACTTTTACCTTTTATTCCAAATTGAATCTTGTAAAATGGAGCGTAACTTTATTCTATTCTAATTGCTACGGAAATAATGCCAAAGAAAAATTTGAGACATGTACCGGTATACAGAAAGGCTCTTGAGCTTTGTGCCACAAGCAGGGCAATTGCCTCTTATGTCACCTTCAATAAAGACCTTTTAAAACTATATACTTCCAATAGTTTACGGGACATTGTTGCTGACTCGTTATTGACCGATGCCATATTGATTCCCCAAAAAATAGCCCAAACCGAATGGTCACTTTCCAAAGATGAAAAAAGGAGAAATATTTCCTTTATAAATATTATGCTAAAGAACATCAATTCTTATTGCATAGGACTTGAGCGAGATGGTCATGAAAAGGAATACCTGAACGTACTGAGAAAAGAAATAAAAAGCTTCAGGAAATCATTCACAAAATGGACCGCTTCTTTCCCATATTAAGTCTGTATATGCCATAATAGCATTGCCCACAATAAAAAACCAACATTATCATACTAATTTGATGCTTTTTTAGTTCTAATTTTGGGCTTTAAAAATTATCGAGTTTGAAAACCACAATACTTATTCATTGTCCCGATCAATCGGGAATCATTAGTGCGGTTACAGGTTTCATCCATGCAAAAGGTGGCAATATCATTTACCTGGACCAACATGTTGACAAAACGGCCAATGTTTTCTTTATGCGTTTGGAAAGTGATTTTGATGACAATTCATTAAATCTGGAAAGGTTTAAAGAAGAGTTCAAATCTTCCCTGGCCAATCCCTACCAAATGGAATGGAGCTTACATTTAGATAGTATTTTACCTAAAATGGCCATATTTGTTTCCAAATACAACCACTGTCTTTATGATCTACTTAGCAGGTACCATTCCGAGGAATTACGGGCTGAGATTCCCTTTATCATTAGCAACCATAAAGACCTAGGATATATAGCAGAACAGTTCAATATCCCCTTCTATCATATTCCCGTCACTAAGGACACCAAAAAAGAAGCCGAAAAACGGCAATTGGAATTGCTTAAGGAACACAATGTCGATTTTATTGTTTTGGCCCGTTACATGCAGATTGTCAGCAGCAGATTGATCAGTGAATTCCCTAATAAAATAATCAATATACATCACTCATTCCTACCTGCATTTGCCGGGGCCAAACCCTATCATGCGGCTTTTGATAGAGGCGTTAAGATCATTGGAGCCACTAGCCATTATGTTACAGAGGAACTTGATGCGGGGCCCATTATCGAACAAGATGTAACCACCGTTACCCACACCCATACCATAAAGGATTTTATTACAAAAGGTAGGGACTTGGAGAAAATAGTACTATCAAGGGCCGTTAAGTTACATGTAAAACGAAAGACCATGGTCTATAACAACAAAACCGTAATATTCTCTTAATCTGAAAATAAATACTATGAAAAAAAAGATAATCGTTCTATTCCTTTCCTTAAATTTTTTAGCCTGTGGCGAACTACAACAGGTTATAGACCAATTGCCCCAAGGCAGTACAAGCATCGGTAATGCTGAAATAGCTGAAGGACTTAGGGAAGCCTTGAATATGGGCATTGAAAAACAGGTTGCCAAATTAACCAAAACCGATGGTTTCTTTAAAAATGAATTAGTGAAAATAGTATTGCCTGAAGAGCTTCAGAAAGTTGACAAAACCTTAAGGGATATTGGTTTGGGCAACTTGGCCGATGAAGGACTAAAAGTATTGAACCGCGCTGCGGAAGACGCTGTTAGTGAAGCAACCCCAATATTCGTAGATGCCGTTAAAGGAATAACCTTTGATGATGCCAAAAACATATTAATGGGCAATGATGATGCTGCGACCCAGTATTTGACCAATGCTACACAAACCGCTTTGTACGCAAAGTTCAACCCTGTAATCAAAAATTCTTTCGAAAAAGTGGGTGCGGACCAAATTTGGAGTAACCTAATTACTAAATATAATAGTATACCCCTTGTTAAAAAAGTAAATCCGGACCTTACGGACTATGTTACCAACGAGGCATTGGACGGGGTATATACCATGATTGCCGTAGAAGAAAAGGAAATCAGGACAAAAGTAGGATCCCGAACTACGGACTTGCTGCGAAAGGTTTTCACCTTACAGGATTGATTCTTAAATATATATACATTTAATTATACTAAAAGTAAATTAAACCCGTTGGTAAAGAAAGGAGAGTTTTAACATATTACTAATCTTTATTTAACTAAGAGGTCGTAATATTTTGAGTTCCTTTGTACAGAATTATTTGAGTTAGTAATTTTTTGAGTTAGTTAGTTAAAAAACCGGTGGGAGCATCGGTTTTTTTTATTCCCTGACCCATAGATCAATTTCGCGTAAATCTTTTGGGAATCGTCATATAGTAAAAATAAGCATCCACAGCCCTATTATCCACATCAAATCTTAAGGGCAATATATTTTCAACTTACCCTAGATGGAAAGGATATGGAATTTGATTAGGGAAAAAGAAGTGATAATTTAGTTCTTAATACTACCTACTACCTAGTCGTATCGGCCACATAAGAGATGACCATTCTATTAAATATCTGAGGTTGTTCCACATTGACCACATGACCACAATATTCAATGGTCAACAAACTACAAGCCGTATGGTTCTGCACGATTTTCTTTACTGCGGGCAAAAACAGATAATCTTCCCCTCCCATTACGTATAATGTGGGGATTTTTGTATCTACTGCCCTGAACAACCGTAAAAGTGGGTTTATTTCCGAGGTTAATTTAAACCATCTGGTAAATTCTTTCTGATATAATTTTTTTGCCTCCCTAACGAAAAGAGAACGCGATTCCCTATGGTTCTTGTTGGGCATAATAATAAATGCGAAGAACTTATAGAGCCACAAATAAGGTATTATAGATTTGAACAAGGTTCCTAACTTGATCAATATCTGCGAACGAATATCCAACTGCATAATTGCACCGCCCATTACCATACTCTCAACCCTATGCGGATATTTTTCAGCAAGGTTTCTAATAAGAATGGTTCCCAAGGAAATACCTATGAAGTGTGATTTTTCGATTTTCAAATGATCTATGACCTCTACTATATCGTGTGTAATGGAATCAAAAGTGTATTTATCGTTAAAGGCATCCTTTAAGGAAGGTTTTGAATCCCCATGTCCCCTTAAATCCAACAACAATATATTAAAGTGCTTTTTAAATTCGCGCACTTGTTTGTACCAAATGGAAGAACTGCCTCCTGCTCCATGAACAAAAGTCACCCAAGTGGTCGATTCTTTGTGTAAGTATGTATAGTAGTTTAACAATAGTGTTCTCTGAGCGTCCCGTTCTAAGGAATTGTGCAATGTATTAAATCTTTTTAAAGCAAAGCTATATTAAGGATTTTTTTAACAGCGATTTCGTTATGTTTTTATGAACAACATTACATAATTGTTAATAAATAGATAAATCATCTAAAAAATTAAGAATCAATAGGCTTTACAACATCTATAATCATAATTAGCACGTATATTCAATATAACACGTACACACTATGGAAAATCAATATTGCAAAGTTGGATCGGTAACTTCTATTTTAGCCGGCAAACAAGCCATAACCTTATTGGAATATCAATATCAATGCTTTATGGAAAGAGCCTCGAACATCAAATACAGTAATACCAAATTGGGAGAGTTTTTTGAGCTAAAGGCAAAAAAGACCAAAAGAAGATTGGAAGAACTAGGATAGATCTCTAATCCATTGATTTTAGCTCTTCCTGCATTTGTCGCTGCAACGCCTCTGCGTTCAGTGCGGCTTGTGATGCAAAATCCCGATTTTTTGAAGCATAAATAATACCCCTAGAAGAATTTACCAATAAACCAATATCTTGGTTCATTCCAAAATGGCATACTTCTTTAAGACTACCTCCTTGGGCACCAACTCCGGGCACCAATAAAAAACTTTTAGGAACGATTTTACGAATTTCAGCAAGATAACTTGCTTTAGTGGCCCCGACCACGTACATTAAATTATCTGCATTCTTATAGGTAAGCGAAGTCTGAAGCACTTTTTCATACAAAGGTACGCCATCCACTTTCTGGGTTTGAAAATCAAACGCCCCTTCATTGGATGTTAAGGCCAACAAGATCGTATGTTTATTTTCAAAAGCCAAAAATGGTTCTACGGAATCTTTACCCATATAAGGCGCTATGGTTATAGAATCAAAACCGAACTCCTCGAAGAAAGCCTTCGCATATCGTGTTGATGTATTCCCAATATCACCCCTCTTGGCATCGGCTATGGTAAAAATTTCTGGATGGTTTTCATTCAAATAAGCAATCGTCTTGCCCAGTGCCTTCCACCCTTTTATGCCATAAGCTTCATAAAAAGCGGTGTTCGGCTTATAAGCCACACATAAATGATGGGTTGCATCGATTATTGCCTTATTGAAAGCGAATATGGCATCCTCCTCTTCTAAAAGATGAGGGGGTATTTTCTCCAAATCGGTATCTAACCCAATACATAGAAAGGATTGTTTCTTGTGAATCTCTGAAATTAAGTGCTCGGTAGTCATGATCCAAAAATACCCTCGAATGCAGTCGAGAGGTTATATTTAATGTAAAGTCCTGAAAATTCCCGACTGCACCCGACCGGACATAAAAAATGAGGACCCCTTAAAATATTTCAGAAGCCTCTTTCAGTTTCTCTGTATTCTCAACCAAACTCAACTCGTCAATGATTTTTTGAATATCACCATCGATGATATTCTGAAGATCATAAAGAGTCAATCCGATTCTATGATCGGTAACCCTTCCTTGTGGATAATTATAAGTCCTGATCTTTGCGGAACGGTCACCACTACTTACCTGCGAATTTCTTTTAGCTGCGTCTTCCTCCTGCTTTTTGGCCAACTCCAGATCATACAATCTTGATCGAAGTACCTTAAAAGCTTTTTCCTTGTTTTTATGCTGGGATTTTTGGTCTTGGCATTGAGCGACCAAACCCGTAGGAATATGGGTAAGTCGTACTGCGGAATAAGTGGTATTCACCGATTGCCCCCCAGGTCCTGAAGAACAGAAAAAATCTATTCGCACATCCTTGGGATCGATCTGAACATCAAAATCCTCAGCCTCTGGCAGTACCATTACCGTAGCGGCGCTGGTATGCACCCGGCCTTGTGTTTCGGTCTGAGGCACCCTTTGCACCCTATGTACACCGGCTTCAAATTTCAAGGTTCCGTACACATCTTCCCCGTTGACCTCGAACTGAATTTCCTTATAGCCTCCGCTCGTGCCCTCACTTAAATCAATGACATTGGTTTTCCAACCTTTGCTCTCACAGTATTTGGTATACATCCTAAAAAGGTCTCCCGCAAAAATACTCGCCTCATCTCCACCGGTACCGGCACGTATCTCTACCACTACATCCTTTGCATCTTCGGGGTCTTTGGGAATCAACATGAATTTTATCTCTTCCTCCAATATGGGAAATGCCGCCTTCGCCTCTTCCATCTGCATTTTGGCCATTTCCACCATTTCGGCATCACTACCATCAGAAATAATTTCCTCGGCTTCTTTGATATTATTCGTAAGCTCTATATATGCATCCCGTTTGGCCACTAGGTTTTTAAGATCCTTATATTCCTTTGTAAGCTGCACATATCTTTTCTGATCCGTGATCACATCGGGCTGAATAATAAGGTCTGAAACCTCATCAAAACGCTGCTTTACTATATTTAATTTATCAATCATGTTCTTTCCTGTATTGCTGCGAATTTACGATAAATTTACACATGTGCCTTAAAACCCATTTCCTTAAAGCACATTAGTTTATAAACAATGGTTTTATAAAAAAGGGACCTTAAAACCCTCAAAATTATAATCAATCGGCAACAAAAGTAGTGCCTAGACTAAAAATATAAGAAGAGAGTCCGTCACTACGATCATATGCATTAAAACGTAAATCAATGGTCTTTAAACCGAAAGTAAAAATCTTGGTTCCTGCAAAAATATCCTTATAACGAATACCCATTCCGTATTGATGGGAATCAAAAGCGGAAAGATCGTAATCGGAAGTGTAGTAATCAAGGGTGGAAACCGCAATTTCCTTCCCATAAAAATAATCGGCCGCTGTCTGGCTATAAAAACGATAATTCGGGTAAAGCGTAAACTTATCATTCAACTTAATGGGCACCTCCAAACTTGCAGTATGTGCAGTAATTCCCCAATCATCGGAATAATAACGATAATAACCACGTAGTACGATCAAATCGTTCATATAATAATTAAGACGGGCCCCGATAGGAATTTTAAAACGGGAATCCGGTAAACGCTCCACACCATCGGCCAGTTGAAAATCCTCAATGAAAAAATCATTGACATCACTGAAATACACCCGTTGATGGGGTGTACTCAACAGGCCGCTCTGACTCACAAAATCCATAAAAACAGAACCCTGCACCCGTTTGCCCAAAATCTGAGACAAACTTAAAGAAAGTGAATACGTATTTCGTGTCTCATCATCGAACTCCACAAAACCAGGATCATAAGTACCCGTACCCGTTATACGCGAATCAAAGAACCCTTCCCGTAATTCAATTGGGTATTGGGGATTCCAGCTATCCAAATAAACTTGGAAACTTGCACCCAACTGCGTATTCTTCTCATTGAACAAGCGTGTATACCCACCACCGAAACCAATGGAAAAGTAATCGTATTCCCTAGACACGTATGCTTGTGCCGAATAAACCGAATTCCTGTCTTTGGAACTATGTTCATAGGTAGGATTAAAATGCACCAAAGCATCGCTTTGTGATGCACCGGAAGAGGCACTGAACGGACTCGCTGTACTGCTAATTTTATCAAAAGGATCTATATTACTTGAGGATGCTGACGAATAGGCCGAAATACCCACATCAACTGTAAGTACATCATCAGGGTTCAATGGCATTTTAACCACAATACTCGATGTGGCATCTGTTAATTCCTCGGTTCCTTCCCCACCTGTTACCGCTGCGTTTTCTCCATCTTGATTATAATAACTGAAGAGCAAATCAACCTCTGCAGCCTCAAGAACCCGTTTTTGATAGGCATTTGACGGATCTTCCTGGGCAAGACCCAAGTTGAAGACCAAAAAGAGAAATAGTACACTTAGCTTTTTCAAAAGAAATATTGAATTATATAATGGCGCTTTTATTAAAAAGTTGAATCCCAATCTCACTTAGTTACAACCACAACCTCCTCCGGATTTACCTCCGTTTGCACCTGCGGCAGCTTCACGATACACTTGGAAATTGGTCTCAAAACGTTCAGAACTTTTGGCACTTAAGACCATTTCCTCATCATTCAGGTACACTTTATCATATTCCCTAACCACCACACAAGAGGTAGATAAAGCAGCAAATGCCAATAGAAATACGATTTTTTTCATGATTTAAAATTATGGATTATTATCGAATAGGATACCACTACTTTTATGTATTTTATTATCACTGTCTACCAAGATCACCTCAGTACCCCCCAATTGATTGATTAAAGAGAGACCTGCATCTTTTCCCATAATAAAAACCGCGGTAGCCAAGGCATCACAGAGTTCGGCACTTTTAGAGAAAATAGATACACTATTCACTCCTTGTGAGGGGTAACCCGTTCGCGGATCTATGATATGGGTATATATTTTACCATCGAACATGACGAATTTTTCGTAATTACCGGAAGTAGCGACCGAAGACTCAACAATGGGCAACCACGAAAAGATCTTATCCTTACTTAAAGGATTCGCAATTCCTATCAACCATTTTTCACCACTTGCTTTTGTACCCCAGGTAGTAAGGTCGCCAGATGCGTTTATTATACCTGCCACTACTTGTTTAGACACCAATAATTCTTTGGTCTTATCAGCGGCATACCCCTTACCAATGGCCCCAAAAGAAATTTTCATTCCTTTTTGTTTTAAGAATACCGTTTGTTCATTCGAATCCAATATTATTTGTTCATAACCGACCTTGGCCATCGATTTTTTTATTTCATCCTTAGTAGGCATATTGGTCATGCTACCATCGAATTTCCAGATATCATCCATTGAGGAATATGAAATATCAAAGGCACCATCGGTAATTTCAGATATCTGTTTCGTACGTTCTATAAGCTTAAATAATTCCAGACTAACTTTTACGGGTTTAATACCAGCATTTTTATTGATCAGGGCAGTTTCCGATTCGGGGTCCCATGAAGAAATCAACTTTTCTATACGTTTTATCTCAGCTACAGCTTCATCTATATTAATATATCCGATTTCCTCATTTGCAGCCACCACCGTAATATCAAAACGACTTCCCATTAATTTTTGGGTCTTATGAACGGTCACATATTTTCGTTCTTGGCCAAAGCCTATAACGAAGAAGAAGAAAACAAAAAACAGGGGGAGCAGTTTTCTCACTTTATAAATGAGTTTAGCATTGAAATGTATTGATCCGGTGATATTTTTTTATATCCGGTAGTCCCCAGGACCTCTTCATTCGGGTTTAAGACCACAACTAAAGGAAAATATCCATTACGATTAAAGGTTTCCGCCAATTTACTATTCTGCTGAGCCATTTCCGGAGGCAATTGATTGCTCTTTTTCCTAGGAAAATCGGCTCTATAAAGCACATAGTTCTCTTTGGAATATTGAACAAACTCTTGTGATTGCCAAATATCACGTTCCAATTTAATACAAGGGGCACACCAATCTGACCCGGAAAAAACAAGCACAATAGGCTTGTTCTCTTTTTGGGAAACGGATACGGCATGGGCATAGTCGGCCTGCCAATCTTGGGCAGAAGCGACCATTGAACTCACTAGAAACAAAATAAAAAACAACTTTTTCAAACTAAAAAAGTATTAAGATTAAACTAGGACTATTCATAAACCCGAAGTATATCCCCATTGAGTTCGGTATTATAGATTTTCAAAGAGTTGCCAGTAACACTATTCAATGGTAATCCTGATTGGTCAAATCGAGCACCATGCTCCGAGCATGCAAATATTCCACCTTCACTATCGATAAAGCGCACTTCTTCAGTTTGTTGGTGGCTACACACCTGACTTGCGGCAATAAAATTACCTTCCAAATTCTTGACCACGACCACCAATTCCTTTAAAATAAAACTTCCATTTTCGGCCAATGCCTGACCTTCGGTAGAGTTTAGATCAATTGTAAAATCAATTCCTGTGGGCGTTTCGACCTTATCTCCGTTCTCGTCATCCTTAGAACATCCTTGTAAACAAGGAAAAGTCAACGCAAAAGCGGCACCGGCGCCTAAAGTCCTTAGAAATTCCTTTCTTTCCATAGCATTGGTTTTACTACTATCAACGTCTTATTTAAATGAATCGTATAAGAGAAATCATAAAGTCGGCCAACTACTCAACGAGCAACCCCTATTCAGCTCAAAACACCTGTAAATAAGCCTAGAACAAAAATTTACCCTACGTTGAACATAAACCAAAAACACAAGTGGTTTAATCAACTATCATGAATAAACAAAAGTGCCGAATTCACTTTTTATGGTAAGTTTTTTAGACGGATTACCTTCTACCCTACCAATAATCCTTGCATCAACACCGAATTCTTTTGAAATATTAATCAATTCCTGTGCCACAGTCTCATTAGCATAGATTTCCAAACGATGTCCACAATTGAAAACTTGGTACATTTCGCGCCAATCGGTGCCTGACTGCTCTTGGATCAATTTGAACAAAGGAGGAATAGGGAACAGATTATCTTTTACAATATGCAGATTATCAACAAAATGAAGGATCTTTGTTTGTGCGCCTCCACTACAATGTACCATACCATGAATATCCGTAGCGTTATACTTGGACAATATCTTTTTTACGATCGGCGCATAGGTACGGGTCGGTGACAACACTAATTTACCGGCATCCAAAGGAGCTCCCGGCACTTCATCGGTCAATCTAGTTTTACCGGAATACACTAAATCATCAGGCACGGCGGCATCAAAACTTTCGGGATATTTTTCAGCCAAGTACTTGGCAAAGACATCGTGCCTTGCCGAGGTTAACCCATTACTGCCCATACCGCCATTATACTCTTTCTCATAAACGGCTTGTCCAAAAGACTCCAAGCCAACGATAACATCCCCGGCCTTTATATTGGCATTGTCAATTACGTTTTTACGCTTTAATCTTGCCGTTACGGTAGAATCCACAATTATGGTTCGCACCAAATCACCTACATCGGCGGTTTCCCCTCCCGTAGAGTGGATTACCATGCCATGTTCGGCCAAATCAGCGATCAATTCCTCAGTGCCATTGATGATTGCTGAAATTACTTCCCCAGGAATCAAATTCTTATTACGGCCTATGGTAGAGGACAATAGGATATTATCGGTGGCACCCACACAGATCAGATCATCGATATTCATGATCAATGCATCTTGCGCAATACCTTTCCATACCGAAACATCGCCGGTCTCTTTCCAATACATATAGGCCAAGGACGATTTTGTTCCTGCCCCATCGGCATGCATTACCAAACAATAATCCTCGTCATTGGTGAGGTAATCCGGTACTATTTTACAGAAAGCCTTAGGAAAAAGTCCTTTATCAATATTCTTGATGGCATTATGCACATCTTCTTTTGAAGCCGAAACCCCTCTTTGTTTATACCTTTCGCTATTCGATGACCCCATGAGAATTTATTTGTGGCAAAAATAATGGATTAGTTAAAAAAAAGCCCACGAATCGTGAGCTTTTCATTCTTAAACTTAGAAGATTACAGAATTACCCTTTAAGCCATGGTTATTTTACAAAAAGCAACTCCCTATACTTGGTCAATGGCCAATGCTTATCACTGACCAATCGTTCCAATTTATCACAGTGATAGCGTATTTCATCAAAATATGGTTTCACCTTATTACAATAAGCATCGGCCTTACTCTTACTGTCAGCAATGACATTTGCTTTTTTACGCTCATTGACCATCGCATCGGTCTTGGTCTTCAGTATCTCCAGATGACCTGAAATCCTTTGAATTATATCTAATTGGCTATCGGACAGTTTTTTATACCCGGCCCCATAAATTTCTTTAAGTCCACCAACATTGGCCAACAAAATATTCTGATATTCTATTGCAGCCGGTATCACATACCCATAAACCAGCTCATTGAACACCCTACCTTCTATCTGTAAGTGCATGATGTACGACTCCAGCTCAACCTCCTGTCTTGCCCTGACCTCAACCTCGCTCATTACGTTCATCGCATTGAAAAGCTCAAGACTATCCTTTGCTGTCAAAACCTGAATGGCATCAGGGGTGGTCCTATTGTTGCTCAGTTTTCTTTTCTTCGCTTCTTTCTCCCATTCTTGGCTATACCCATCACCATCGAACCGTATTCTTTTGGAGGTTTTTATATACTCCCTTAAAACGTTGAATATGGCCTCGTCTTTTTTAAGGTTCTTTTTATCGATGAGCACATCAACCTCCTTTTTAAAGTCGTTCAATTGTTTAGCCACAATGGTATTAAGAACCATCATTGGTTTGGCACAATTGGTTTTTGAACCCACTCCTCGCATTTCGAACTTATTCCCGGTAAAGGCGAAAGGTGACGTTCTGTTACGATCGGTATTATCGAGCATTATTTCAGGAATCTTACCTACTACGTTCAATTTAAGTTCGGTTTTTTCCTCTGGCGACAACTTGCCCTTGGATACACCCTCCAGTTCATCAAGTACAGTGCTCAATTGTTTTCCGATGAAAATCGAGAATATGGCAGGTGGTGCCTCATTTGCCCCTAACCTATGATCATTACTCGCCGAAGCAATGGAGGAACGCAAAAGTTCTTCATAGGTATCAACTGCCTTGATCGTATTTACGAAAAAAGTAAGGAACTGAAGGTTCTTCATCGGAGTTGATCCCGGGCTCAATAAATTTACACCAGTATCGGTGGCCAAGGACCAATTGTTGTGTTTTCCCGAACCATTGATTCCTGCAAAAGGTTTTTCATGAAACAGTACTTTCAATTTATGGGACTCGGCCACTTTGTCCATCACATCCATTAGTAATAGATTGTGATCCACGGCCAGATTGGCTTCCTCAAAAACAGGTGCCAATTCAAATTGATTGGGTGCCACTTCGTTATGTCTGGTTTTTACGGGGATACCCAATTTGGTACATTCCTTTTCCAAATGGCGCATAAAACTCAATACGCGACTGGGAATAACACCAAAATAGTGATCATCGAGTTGTTGACCCTTTGCTGCCGTTTGCCCTACCAAAGTACGCCCGGTCATTACAAGATCCGGTCTGGACATGGCCAAGGATTCATCTATCAAAAAATATTCTTGTTCCCATCCCAAAGTCGCGTTTACTTTGGATACATTCTTATCAAAATATTTGGCCACTCCGGTAGCTGCTGAATCCACTGCACTTAATGCCCTGAGCAATGGTGCTTTATTATCAAGTGCCTCTCCCGTGTACGCAACGAAAATCGTTGGTATACATAGTGTTGTCCCATATAAAAATGCTGGGGAAGTAGGATCCCAAGCGGTATAGCCCCTAGCCTCGAAAGTATTTCTAATACCCCCATGAGGAAAGCTCGAAGCATCCGGTTCTTGCTGCACCAATTGTCCACCCCCGAATTTTTCCAAAGCCCTACCATCTGGCAATAAATCGAAAAAAGCATCATGTTTTTCCGCTGTGGTCCCCGTTAACGGTTGAAACCAATGGGTATAGTGCGTTGCACCCATATTAATAGCCCAACATTTCATAGCCTCGGCCACCTGATCGGCGATTTTACGATCGATCTTGGAACCTGAAAAAATGGCCCCTTTTACGCTGTCATAAGCCTCTTTGGTCAAAAATTGCAACATTTTTTCCTCATTGAAGACATTGGTTGCAAAATGCTCGGAACGCCTTCCATTTTCATCTATGGTCAATGGTGTGCGGGATTGACTTTCAGAGATAGCGGTAAACCTTATTTTGGACATATTTAAAATAATTTGGACAAAAATAATGATTAAGGAATTAATAATTAAAACAAGGTTATAATTACTTTTTTATAAAATACCCCAAAAAAAACAGGGGTAAATCAAATTATTGATTATTTGTTGATAATTACCCCCCTAAAAATTAGATAAATTCATAGAAAAACATATTTTTGTTTGTCTTAAAATTTTTAATAAACAACCCATATTATGGCAAAGATTAAATTAGAATACATTTGGTTAGATGGTTATTTCCCAACCCAAAACATGAGAAGTAAAACTAAAGTTGAAGAGCACGAAGACTTCAAAGGAACTTTAGAAGAGTTGGGGAATTGGTCATTTGACGGATCTTCAACAAAACAGGCCACAGGTGATTCTTCCGACTGTTTGTTGGTACCAGTAGCGATTTACCCAGATCCAGAGCGCATCAACGGATGGTTGGTTATGACCGAGGTTTACAATGCAGACGGCACACCACACGAATCTAACGGTAGAGCTACTATTGATGATGAAGATGATGATTTCTGGTTTGGTTTTGAACAAGAATATTTTATCATGGACAGAGAAACCGACTTACCTTTAGGTTTCCCTAGAGGTGGATACCCTGCTCCACAAGGATTATATTACTGCTCTGTTGGTGGATTGAACACCCACGGAAGACAATTGGTCGAAGAACACGCTGACCTTTGTATAGAAGCTGGTTTGAATTTTGAAGGTATCAACCAAGAAGTTGCTTGCGGACAGTGGGAATTCCAATTATTTGCCAAAGGAGCCAAAAAGGCCGGTGATGAATTATGGGTCGCAAGATATTTACTGGACAGGCTAACTGAAAAGTATGGTTACTATATTGAATACCACCCAAAACCTCTTGGAAGGGATATGGACTGGAATGGTTCAGGTATGCATGCCAACTTCTCTAACACCACATTAAGAACTTGTGGAGATAAGGAAGTTTACGCTAAAATTTGTGAAGCTTTCCGTGATGTTGTTGATGAGCACATTGCCGTTTACGGTGAATTTAACGACCAACGTTTAACAGGTTTACACGAAACAGCTGCCATTACGGATTTCTCTTGGGGCGTTTCCGACAGAGGGGCATCTATTCGTATTCCATTGATTGCTGTTGAAAAAGGATACAAAGGCTGGTTAGAAGATAGACGACCTGCTTCTAATGGTGATCCATACAAAATTGCGGGCAGAATCATTAAAACCGTTAAATCCGCTAAGATTTAATTAAAATACAGAAATAAATTAATTGTTTTTTATCCATACGCCCTGATGATTCTTCGTCAGGGTTTTTTTATTCATTGTATGGTAAAGTAAATAAACGAACAGTAAACAACAAGGAGCACCAATCCGTCTCTCCAACCCAATCGAAGTCCTTTCGGAAAGAACACCAATGGCAAGATCAAAAATGAAATACCGAGCATCCAAAAGATATCATTGCTTAACAACCCTTGATCCATCACTTTTATCGGCGTAATCAACGAGGTAATACCCAATACGGCCATTATATTAAAGATATTGGAACCTATTAGGTTTCCCAAAGAAATCGCCTTTTCCTTTTTAATTATGGCTATTATCGAAGCAGCCAATTCTGGAATACTAGTCCCTATAGACACTATGGTTATACCTATTATACGTTCACTAACACCGTAATTGTTCGCAAGACCTACCGACCCTTTCACCAATAATTCCGAACCACCCCATAAAGCGAGCCCACCTAGCCCCAAAAACAAAACCGCCTTATACAATGGCAATGGCATATCATCATCTTTTGCCTCATCTACAACAGCGGTTTTTTGATATTTTAAAAGATAGACCAGAAAAAGAAATAAGCCAACAACCATAATTATACCCTCGTAGCGCACCAAAACACCATCAAAAAAAATAAAGCCAAAAAAGAGTAAGGAGGCCAACATCATAATAGGCCAATCCGTTGTATAGAAACTTTTCTTTACATCAATACTTCCCAACAACAGTATTACGGCCAAAACCAAGCCTAAATTTGCGATATTGGACCCAACCACATTTCCTAGGGCCAAATCGGGAAAACCATCAACAGCGGCCTTAATACTAACAATAAGCTCCGGGGCCGAAGTAGCAAAAGACACAATGGTCATTCCGATAACGATTTTTGGAATGTTCAACCGTAAAGAAAGTGCTACCGCCGATCTTAAAAGCCAATTACCCCCTGCAATCAAAAATGTTAAACCCAGGATTAAGAAAAGAATGTTCTGCATTAAGAAGTCATTTAAACAAATATAACCTAAGATTTTTGTTTCCTAATAGGAATCCAGCAATTTGAAAAATACCCATATAACTATTTTTATAGTTAATTAACTATTAATTTAGTTGCATAACTACTTAAAACGTTTTATGTTTGGATAAAATATTCATCACCAATGCAAAAATTAACCAATAAAGAAGAAGAGGTCATGATAATTCTTTGGCGCCTTAAAAAAGCGTTCGTAAAAGATATAATGGCCGATATCAAAGGCAAGAAACCCCATTATAATACCCTTTCCACTATTGTACGAAACCTTGAGGAAAAGAATTACGTAGGATATGAAGCTTTTGGTAAGACCCATAGATATTACCCTTTGGTCAGTCTTGAAGACTATCGCAAAAATTTCGTCAATTCCAAACTGGCCGAATATTTTGACAATTCATATAAAAGTATGGTTTCCTTTTTTGCCAAAGAAGAAAAGATATCAGTCAAGGAACTCAAGGAAATCATAGACCTTATCGAAAAGAAAAAGTAATGGAAGCTCTATTAACATACCTACTAAAAGTGTCAATTGTTCTAGCGCTGTTTTATTTGGCCTATCAGTTCCTCTTGAAGAATGAGACCTTTTTCAAGATCAACAGACATTTTCTGATTGCCGGCATCCTCACGGCCTTTATCCTACCCTTTGTTACATTGACCGATTATGTTGAAATTACCACAATCCCGATTGAAGAAACCGTAAATCAGATTTCGGGTGAATCAGTCGAGGAATCGACCAACCTTAATAATTGGGTAACAATATTCTCTATCATATATCTCATAGGTGTCCTGATTCTCGGCATTAACTTCATAATTCAATTAATATCGCTATCAAGGTTAATCAAAAACAATTCCGTAATAAAGCAGGGAAGGTTCCATCATGTAAAAATCAGTAGGAATATTGCTCCATTTTCCTTTTTCAATTATATTTTTTATAATCCTGAACGTTATTCACAGGGGGAGTTATCAACCATTATAAAACATGAAAAGGCCCATAGTTCGCAGTGGCATTCCATAGACGTGATTTTATGTCATATCATTACTATTTTCACCTGGATGAATCCGTTCAGCTGGTTATACAAAACCAACATAAAACAAAATCTCGAGTTTTTGGCCGATGAAAGTGCCACAAAAGAAATACCATCTATCAAGAACTACCAATATACCTTGTTAAAAGTATCGGGCAATCAATTTTGCGCCCCAATCGTCAATCATTTTTATAATTCATTAATCAAAAAACGAATCGTCATGTTAAACAAATCAAAATCGAAAAAAAGCAATAGTTTTAAAATAATGCTGATACTTCCGTTACTTGCCATCTTCATGGTCAGTTTCAATACAGAAACCATTTACGTACCCATAACACAATCCGATCAATCATCTAAAACGGAACTTTCAAAATTGATCGAAATCATCATAACAAAGAACACAACGGATAAGGAGTTATTGAAATTAAAAAAGGACCTTTTAAAAAAAGGTGTCGATTTTTCTTATACGGTTGTTCACAATTCCGAGAACGAAATCATTGATATAGCCGTAAATTTCTCTACGACCAACAAAGAGGGGAAGAAAACCAAAAGTTCTTCAAATTTCTCCAGCGATAACGAAGGAATAGAGCCTATACATATCGTTTACAATGAAGACACACATTCATTCTCAATTGGCAAAAACGAAGATCTTCATTATCAAACCGAAAAAGAAATATCAAATGAACTAGACGAAGATACCGATGAAGTAATATGGATTTCTGCGGACGGAAACAAAAAGGAACATAAAACCATTGAAATCACCAATGAAAACGGTAAAGAAACCATTAAGGTCAACGGTAAAAAGGTAAGTCGAAAAGAATTTGAATCCCTAAAGGAAAAAGATGGTACAACGGAAAAACATATTAAGATAAGGAAAACAGAGAGACCCGAACCTGAAAGTAACTTTATCCTGAAGGTATCAGAAAAAAATGAAGATAAGCTATCAAATGGAACCTCTGTAAAAGAAAGAGAAATAACCTACATTCATAAAGATGACAATAAAGAACCCCTGATTGTTATAGATGGTAGGGAAACGAACAAAAAGGAAATGCATTCCATTGACCCATCGAGCATTGAATCTATAAATGTTTTAAAAGACGGCTCGGCAAAAGAAAAGTATGGTAAAAAAGGTGAAAACGGGGTTATTGAAATAATCACGAAAAAAGAAGAATAACCAAAAAATCATCATAAAACATAATTATAACCGACTCCATAAATTGGGTCGGTTTTTTTTGGCCTAGAAATGAAACACCCTAAAAAAGTTATTTTATGAATGAAATTAGCCTACACCGAACAAAACAAACATAAAAACCCCCTTCAATTGTTACATATTAAAATGTATTAGCTGTATTATTATTACATTTCTAAATTTAATTGTAGAACAAAGCACAATAATCGAAATATATACCATCATTTTACTTACAATACTATATTCACTTGTATCAAATCCCTTCAATTTCTTTGGAAGTGACTATTTTAATTTTATACCTTATTTGAATAATCGATTATAATTAAAACCTAATAATCATCAAAACCCTTCAAATGATAACATTAATTAAACTTCTGGTTTCAGCAATACTATTCATTTTATTGCTCAGTTTTTAATACTACAAATTGCGATTTTCAACACAGGATTACTTTTCATCATCGTTGGCACGATCGGCAAATTGCCAAAAGCAAGAAAGTGCCCAGCTATACGATTTAACAGAAGAGCAAATTGTAATCGGAAACCAAAACCCTCGAACACAAAAACCTTGACATGACCGTCAAGGTTTTTTTTATACATTTGAAACATCTATCAAACCAAATTACCATGATATTCAGACTATTGGCAAAAGTCAATAAATTTCTTCTGCCTTCGTTCACAAAACAAGGGCTAGACTTGGCAAAAGCTTCTAAATTTCAATTGGCTCTTATCGGCTGGCGTTATTTCGTTACCACTAGGGCACTGGATCAATAATGTAACAAGGAATTCACTTCGAATTTAAGGAGTTTATCCTTTCCGTTTAGAAAATCGAGTTCCAATAAAAAATTACATTGCACAATTTCGCCCCCCATTTTCTCTATTAATTCACAGGTAGCCTTAGCCGTACCTCCGGTAGCCAAAACATCATCATGAATCAAAACCCTATCTCCCTTTTGTATGGCGTCTGAATGCATTTCGAGGACATCACTGCCATACTCCAAATTATAGCTTTGCTGAATGGTGTTATAAGGCAATTTCCCAGGTTTACGAACAGGAACAAAACCAGCTTCTAACCGCGCTGCCAACATTGGGGCAAAAAAGAACCCCCTACTCTCCATACCAACTACCTTATCCACTTTGAGACCACCTACAAGGTCTAATAAAGCTTCTTGGGTATACCTAATGGCCTTAGGGTCTTTCAAAAGTGGGGTGATATCCCTAAACACAACACCTTTTGATGGAAAATCTGGAATATCACGGATAAAGGTTTTTAAATTCATAGAAATAGATTAAGCATATTTTGTTGTAAAGGTAAAAAGAAATATATTTGCACCCCTATAAAAGGCCTCGTGGCGCAACTGAATAGCGCATCTGATTACGGCTCAGAAGGTTACAGGTTTGAATCCTGTCGAGGTCACATCAATCAAGAAACCGCACTCTTAAAGTGCGGTTTTTTATTATCAGGAAAAGCCGAGCTTGCTCAGGTATTTGGATGAAAATGGAAAAACCGAAGCGTTAGCTTTGATATTTCTTTTTTAGAGCATTGCCCATCAAAGAATATACTATCCTGTCGAGGTCACGATTAATTAAAGATCCGCACTTAAAAATCAAGCTTACTTGAATTTATTAAGGCGGATTTTTTAATATAACAGAAGCTTTGTAGACAAAAACGAAGTGAATCCTATCCGGGTCAAGAATCAATTACTAACATACTTTTCTTTAAAATTGTCAATAGTCATATTTTCCCTACTGGTTTTCCCTTAAATTGATGACCGGAAATTCATTGTAACATATAGTTATAGTATATTGGCACTTTTCAAATAAAGTATTCAATCGACTTAATGCGTTTAACACTATTCACCATAATTCTATTCATTTCATTGACCGGTATGTCCCAAACAGGACGGGAAACGCGTATCGACAGTCTTGAAAGTGCCCTAAGGACTGCAGCGCATGACACCACCAGGGTAAACATCCTAAGTGAACTGGCCAGAAGTTATGGGGGCATAGATTCCCTAAAATGCTTTGAAAATGGCTTTAAGGCCATTGCCTTAAGCAAAAAGATCAATTACCTGAAAGGTGCAGCCGATTCCCATATTAATCTGGCTGGTGGTTATCTTGATTATTTTGATGTTGAAAATGCAAAAAAATATTTTAAAATAGGAAATGATTTTGCTGATAAACTTATAGCTAAGGATTCGTCGGCGCAAAACATGAAAATATGGTTACGAGGTCAGTACAATTTAGGCGTGGCCTATGGATATGAAGGAAATGTAGAAAAAGAAATCGCATATGTGTCAAAGACCATTCCGATAGCACAGAAAATGGGAGACAAAATGTTCGTGGCGAATGGGAATACGAATTTAGCGATCAAATACAATAACATGTCCCGTTTTGACAAGGCCTATGAAATGTTCAAAATTAGCCAGGAACAATTTAAAGAAATAGGAAATCCTGAAGACATCATTTACCACAGTTTATCCTTTGCTACTTCATTGGCTCAAATGGATTCGCTGGATCGAATGAAGTCAGTACTCGATATCGCCAAAACAAATTTGGATAAGATTCCGAATTCTTTCTATGTTGGCCTTTATTATGGGGAGCTCGGATTTTACTACGGAAGATCCGGCGAATTTGACAAGGCATTAAAAGCCCTTGACCGATCCTCTGAATATTATAAAGACCATAAATCAAATTATTATTTCAAGTTACTCTATCAGAGATATGCGGATATCTATGATAAAATGGGCAATTTTAAAGAGGCCAAAGCGTACACCTTAAAATATATAAACTTTTCTGATAACGAACATTCCGTTAATGACAAAATAGGTTCATATTATAAATTGGCAAAATACGAAGCCGGACTCAACGATTATCAGCAGGCGTATAGCTACTTAAAAGGTTACGTGACCGCTTTGGACAGTGTTAGAGCCAGTGAATTGGAAAATGATATGCAAGAGCTCGAGATACAGTATAAAACCGCCACCAAAGAGAAAGAAATCTTAGCATTGAAGAATGAGAAAAATGAAACGGCCCTTGCCCTTGAAAAGAAAAAATCACAAAACTATATGCTTTGGGCAATAGCAAGTGTTCTTGCCCTTATTCTATTTATTGGCTATTACGGTTATAACAGCCAGCTCAGAAAGGCACGAAAAAAGGAGCAAAAACGAGAAACTGAAGTTTCTCTTTTAAAACAAGAACAACAAAAACAGCTCTTCTTGGCTATGATAGAAGGTCAAGAGAATGAGCGGAAAAGGCTTGCCATAGATCTACACGATGGCCTTGGTGGAAGATTATCCGGCATCAGCCTGAATCTCTCAAAATTAAACAAGGATGAGCCAAAGGAATACCCTAAGGCAAAACTCAAGAAAGTAATGAAAGACCTTGACGATTCTTTGACCGAACTTCGCACCATTGCCCGAAATATGATGCCAGAAACCTTGATCAAGTTTGGTCTAAAAGCCGCTTTAAAGGATTACTGTAGTAGTAGAACGGGTAACGACACGAAGGTTACCCTACAATTTTATGGTACGGAAAAAGGGATTGACTTAAATCAACAAGTTACCATGTACCGCATAATGCAAGAACTGATAAACAATGCCATAAAACACGCCAAAGCCTCGGAAATATTGGTTCAATTCATTAGGGACAACAATAAAGTCGACATTACCGTTGAGGACAATGGAATAGGCTTTGAGAATGAAGACCGTTCAAGTAAAGTTAAAGGCATGGGTATTTCAAACCTAAAAACAAGGGTAGCTTATTTAAATGGAAAGTTGGAATTTCATTCCGAAATGAACGAAGGTACCACTGCAAATGTTCAAATTAACCTAGATGCAACATAAACCTATACATATCATTATAATTGATGACCACCCTATGGTGATCGAAGGGCTTAAAACCTTACTAAGTGACGATAAACGTGTTCTCATAAAAAACCAATTTAT
The DNA here is from genome assembly GCF_033101095.1 of Maribacter sp. TH_r10. NCBI lineage: Bacteria > Pseudomonadati > Bacteroidota > Flavobacteriia > Flavobacteriales > Flavobacteriaceae > Maribacter > Maribacter sp. TH_r10. The sequence continues at coordinate 312,459 of NZ_JAWMPY010000004.1, forward strand.
GAACGGAACCGACACCCTTACCTATTTAGAGAAAAATTCTGCCGATATAGTATTACTCGATGTAAACTTGCCCGATATAAATGGGGTTGAAATGGTACCCAAAATCCTAAATATCAAATCCAATATCGGTATTATAGGCTTAAGTACGTATAGTGAACCCAGCATAATCAATCAAATGATCAAAAAGGGTGTCAAAGGGTACCTTTTAAAAAATGTGACCGGAGAGGAGCTGGTCGACGCCATAACACAAGTGCACCAAGGTGATTTCTATTTTAGTAGTGAAATTCAAAAAATACTTGCAGATTCGGTTACCCAGGACAGTGGCGATTTGCCAAAACTAACGCGAAGGGAAAAACACATTCTCACCTTAATCGCCGAAGGTAAAACCACCAATAGAATTGCTGAGGAATTATTTATAAGCCCCCTGACCGTAGAAACGCACAGGCGTAACCTAATGCAAAAACTAGAAGTTTCAAATGCTGCTTCATTGATCAAAGTCGCTATAGAAAAACATATGATCTGAACCTACCGAACAACTACTTACCACCTCTATTAAGCAATACCTATTTATAGGTAGTTATTACTACTGGTTTTCAGGTATTTTTCTTTCTTTATTTCCTTTGCATTAATTAATATCAGAACTTGTACAAGGATAATCCTTACATCTTGGTTTTCACCGGAAAATGATTATTTACGAGTATACCAATTCGATTGAAAGTAGAAATTAACACCTACGATCAATACCTTTTGTATCATATTAAAACATTAGTGTTCCCATGATGGATGAAACAAAAAGACCTTTGCCCATTATTATAATCTGTACTCTTGGTTTTATTGAAATCTTACTCGTTATTTTCTCTATATATACAATGCCCGACTACCTCATTGACAGCTGGTATCCTCCCTATCTGATTCTTTGCGCATTGATTATCATGGCATGCATGATTGCATTTTGGCATATGCAAAGTTGGGCTATATATGCTTATGCAGCGTTCATATCAATAAATCAGATGCTCATGTACCACATGGGAGTCTTTTCGATTTATTGCATGATAATACCTACAATTATCCTAGTACTCGGTTGCCTATCTATAAAACGTATCGAAAAGCAACTAAGTTAAAAAATGGATTATAGGTTAAAACCTGAAAAATTTCGATTGGTGCCTGTTTTTAACCTTATAGGCTTAAAAAAATTAGAGGCAGGAAAAACCCGCCCCTAATTTTATAAGAATCAATCTAAAAATAGATTTGGAAGTTTAATTATTCCATTCTATTCCTCTCATTTCCGCACTATAATTACCGGTCTCATCTACAAACTTAACTCCATTAACCTTATCCAATGGGAAATAAATGTGCAAGCCCGTTTCATTGCCAGAAATCTCAGCATCCAATTCACCTTGTGATCTAGCTACGTCCCATAGTCGGAAATCTTTAATAAATCCATCCATTTTACCCCAGCCATTACCGAGCCAAATCTCACCCCATCCAGAAACATTTGGTGCTCCTATATCAGAATCTTGCCCCATTTGTTCTCCATCTACATACAGTGTTGTTGTACGAGCTGCATCATCATGTACAATTGCCACATGTTGCCATTGATCAACTGAAATAGCAAGTGGGTCCGTATCTGGCCCTTGCCAACCTGCTCCGGCATCGGTAAAGTTCCATAATCCTCCAGAATTCAACACATTTTCTTCGGTAAGCTCCTCATATCCGTAGACCCAAACTCCAAATGTTCCGTTATTAAAGAATTCGCCAGTACCATAACCGAACAATGACTCAACCTTTACATCGAATTCTACTGTATAATCCCCTTGAGGTGTATAATTTGGTGTAATCTGTAGACCAATTGCATCAGCATTATCCCGGTCAATATAAATACCGTCAGTATCCCCTACCAACATACTATTGACCAAAGTTATGGCTGATGATAGTGATGTAGCCATATCGTCCAAAGCTGTTTGCCTACCTTCACTTTCCAAAGCTTCATTTGCTTCAGCTATCAATTCATCAAGATAATCCAATGTTCCTACTGGATAATCACCATCCTCAGTACCCTCTTCGACACTTGACCTGAACTCCGTAATCTCCTCAATTGCAGCATTTAAATTCGTATAATCCAATATAATCACCGGCGGTTCAGAAACCCAATCAATTGAGCCCTCCAAGGTGGCCGTATAATTGCCTGTAGCATCACTGAAACTAGACCCTAGATCAGACCCAAACGGGAAGTAACATTCCAAATTAACTTCGGTCCCATCAACTGAAGATCCAATATTACCTTGAATAGTACTTTGATCCAATACAGTATCCCATATTTTAAATTCCCTTACCAAAGCATTAACGACACGATCTGTCCAAGTTGGACTGTTACCTATTACGAAAGAAACATCTGCAGCCAAAAGGTGCGTATGACTTTGTTCAGCAACTAATTCACCATTAATATATAGTTTTTGCTCAGAGCCGGAATTGGTATAAGCCAGATCAATCCATTCACCACCAACCATCTTACCGGCAGCTTGATCGCCAGAATCTAACCAAGTACTTCCATCACCTGTTACGATCTGAATATTTCCCGTACCGAAATACCTGACTCCAAAGCCACTATCGGGTCCAGACTGTTCTGCAGAAAACAAGTTGTTCGAGTACCCTTTTTGGTTAAGATCAACTGCATACACTTGCGTTTCAATCGTGAAAGCCCCGTCTAATACCGTTTTGATATTATCGGAAATTCTAATATAGGTATCATTTTCTTGTTGAATCCATGGCATTGCGGGTGAGACAGTACTAGCTAAGAAGGTCTCAATGGCCGCATTCAATTTGTAAGCAGCATCATCGATGTTTTCTTGAGATTTAGAATTGTTTATTCTCCAATTTACCCAAGTAACAACACTTTCCAATTCAGCCTTGGAACCAGGTTGATAATCACCTGCATTTATACCTTCTTCACTTTCCGATATCAATGCTTCTGCTTGGGAAATAACACTTTCCAATTCAGTAAGACTGAAACTTCCTGTGGAATCGTCATCATCATCACAAGAAATTACCAGGAAAAGAGCCATGGTCACCGATAATAGACCTATCGCAATTTTATTTATTCTATTTTTAATTTTCATAATACTTTTTTAAAGGTTAAAAGTTGCTACTCATTAAACCACCAGATTTTGTTTTGGTATCGGCAGTATCCCACCATAGTCGTATGTCCATCCTATCACTATCGACGGTATTTTGGGTACTTGGCATACTGATACTATTTAAACTATGCTGATTATCAGGATACCTAATTCGTTTCACCCATGTATCAGCTGCGACACTAGAACTACCACTTACACCATCCAATGGCAGAGAAATGTCTGGATAGTCGGTTCTTCTGAAATCTGCCCATGCTTCAGATCCATTTGGAAAATTGGCAATATATTTTTGGGTAATCAATTGTTTTAATTGTTCTTCGTTAGGCCCTGTCAAACTTGGTAAACCACTAATATAATCGCTGGCTGATGTTGCATCTACACCAACATAATCCATAGACGCCTGTACACCTTCAATATATAGTCCATTAGCATCTCCAGCTGTCCATCCCCTAAGGGCCGCCTCTGCTTTCAAAAACACGGTTTCTGAATAAAACATATAAGGCATATACATTAGGATATCGGCCCCATCACCTACAAAGCCTACATAACCTCCATCCAAATTAATAGTTGCATATGCCTTAGCATTTGCGGGTAAAGTATTATATCCATTTTCGATACCTGTGATAACACTCTCATCTGCAAGTACATCGTCATCATCTTTATAGGTAAACCATTTCCATGCCCGAGGATCCTCACCTACACTTGATTGGCCGTATAAATAATCTGTAAAGGTTCTAGATGCCCTTGTATTATCCCAGTTCCAAGCCATTTGATGATGATAATCATACCAACCCGAACTCCACAATGGAATATGGGCTCCATCCGCATTACTTGTCATTACTCCATCAGCTATAGCTGCGGCAGCCTCGGTACGTGCTTTATCAGGATCAACATTGGACATTCTCATGGCCAATCTTAATCGCAATGAATTACCAAATCGCTTCCATTTTTCCAAATCTCCAGAATAAATAAGGTCATAATTAGCTGGAAAGGCATATTGGGAGGAATCATCAGAATCAATAGCATCAACAGCCACTTTCAATCTACTTATAAGATCATAATAAATTTCTTGCTGTGAATTGTATGGAACAGTCTCTCCGGTACCTGCCCCAAAATAAGGGATATCACCATAAGTATCAGTCATTCTTTGCCATTCGGCACACATCCAAATTTCCATTTGGGCCAGTACATTGGTATATGCGGGATCCTCTCCGTAAAAACCGATTTGTGCATTATAATCCGCTAAAGGACCCGTATAAAACTCATTCCATTGATTTCCTATCCACCCATCAACATACTCATATCGTGGCGATTCAAAACCTGACACGATATTTGACCAGTACTGGGAATAAAAATCAGGGTATAGATTAATGTTCCTTTGATAATTACTAAGTGGATTTTGGAACATCCCATTAATCACATAAGAAGGATCAACCTTCGTAATTACATTACTAGGCGTATTCATCTCTTCAAAATCCTCAGTACAACCAACCACAAAAGTCAATAGCACCATTCCTAAAAATATTATTCTTTTTTTCATGTTTTTAACTATTAAAATTTAAGGTTTACAGAACAACCAACCGATCTTGTTACGGGTACAGGAGAAAAATCAAATGCCTTAGCACCGTATGATGTGCTAAATGCACTGGCATCCGGAACAGTTCCCGGTGTATCCCTATAAATATAAAACAAATCACGCCCTATCAATGATATTCTAGCTTCTCTAATGAAATTAGACTCTCCTCCGAAAAGTGACAATGGTAAATTGTAACCTATAGAAACCTCTCTCAGTTTCATATATGAGGCATCGTAGATAAATTCCTCTGTTATTCCTGAAACCCTACCCCAATATTCTTGGGCCGAAACAATTTGTGTAGGAGATGAACCATCTGCCATTACACCATCAACGAAAAATGCCATTCTATCGTTTTCTGCAGTTCTTAAGGCATTTCCTGAGCCAACAGCACTGGCTTCTGTCAAAGAATAGATTTCACCACCTTCTTGCATTCCTAACAACGCACTTATGAAAAAGTTCTTGTAATTGACATTAAGTCCTATAGAACCAGTAAAGTCAGGTTGAATATTACCAAGAACCTGTCTTTCGGCCGCCCTTACAGGCAAACCATCTTCATCGACGATAATCTGACCGTCATCACTTCTTTCATAAGCATAACCGAAAATGTCTCCCATTTTCTCTCCTTCTGTTCCCCTTACCTGGACACCTCCGTTGTCTTCAATAAAAGTATAAAACTCATCATCATCTTCAGCAGTCACCAATTCTTTCACTTCACCCTTGTTCTTCGCATAATTCAAGGTGATATCAAACCTGAAATCTTCCTTTCTAATAGGGGTAATCGTGGTCATAAGCTCTATACCCCTATTTACAACCAAACCAAGGTTATCGTATTTACCTTGATACCCTGTACTTTGATCAAGATCAACAATTACGATTTGGTTCTCTGTATCTTCTGAATAATATGTAAAATCGATTCCTAAAATCCCTTTGAACAACCTAAGCTCAGCCCCAACTTCTGAAGAAGTTGAAATTTCAGGTTTCAAATCACTATTGACCAATAAATTGGGCTCACTGGATGTAGTCAAATTAAATCTTCCCGAACCTAAGGTATATACTTGGGAAGTATTGTATGGATCGGTATCCTTACCTACTTGGGCCCATGAACCCCTCAACTTGAAATATTGAACCCAATCGGGCATTTCAACCATTTCGGAAACCAAACCACTAAGGTTCACCGAGGGATAAAAATATGAGTTATTATCATCTGGTAAGGTTGAGGACCAGTCATTTCTTGCAGTCGCATTTAAAAACAAATAGCCTTTATACGATAAATCCACAAAACCATATACAGATTGTATTTCGCGTTCTGTAAAATTTTCAGTTGCGCTTATTGTTGAAGAATCTTCAGCTCCTGACAAAAAGTAGGTTTCTTCTGAAATCAATTTTCCAGAGCTCGCAGACAACTCATCAGAATCACTGTACATTTTATTTGCTCCTGCACTGACCCCTAAATTAAAATCTTCACTAAGATCTTTATTGTAGGTCAACAATAATTCCATGTTTTCTTCGGAGAAGAATTTTTCCCCTGTATTATAATTAGGCTTCTGGTCACTAACATTATCCCCGTAGAGATAACCACTTTCTGTCTCATACCTATAGTTATCGAGACCATACCGTAATCGTAGTTTCAAAGCATCCGTTAAGGATATGTTCGCGGTAAAATTACCAAAGAAACGATTACGCTCATCATTATTAACTACTTGTTCCTGTAAAAAATAAGGGTTTCGATAGTTTGCATTTGCAGTTGTATATAAGGTCTCAACATGTTCGCCTCCAATAATCTCGTATCCTGGACTCAAATCTTGAAGCCTTATGTTCATAGGCATTGAATTAAAATAAGAAACCACACTATAATAACCTATTTCTGGACGTTGCTGCCCCTTAGTATTAATATAAGAAATCTTAGAGTCAATATTAAGCCATGGGTTAATCTCGTAAGAAGCCTTTAAATCAAAATTTGTTTTCTTTATTTCATTGTTGGCATAAATTCCTTCTGTCCAATCTTTAGAAATAGTGGCTCGATAAGAACCTTTTTCCCCTCCATTAGAAAGAGAAACGGAATGCCTACTGGTCACCCCTGTCCTTGTAAAGTTTTTCAACCTATCTTTCTCAGCTACATAAGGCAACATTTCCCCTGTCCAGGCCTCTCTTGCCTCACCATCGAATTGCGGACCCCAGCTAGAAGTACCTAATCTATCATAAACACCCTCGGACCCCTGACCGAATTCTTCTTGCAAATCCAAAAAATATGCTGCATTTGAAGCAACAACACTACCAGTATACGAAATCCCTAAACCTTGAGATTTGCTCCCTTGTTTTGTGGTAATGACAACAACACCGTTAGCACCTCGGGAGCCATATAAAGCTGCTGCACTACCTCCTTTTAGCACTGACATAGATTGAATATCCTCTGGGTTGATATCTAAAAGGCCTCCACCATTGGAAGTACCTCCCCAAATACCACCATCACTAGTATCACCTGAAGAAAAAGGCACACCATCAACGACCCACAATACATCATTGTTGTCCGCAAGGGAACTGTTACCTCTTAATTCAATTCTTGAATTACCTCCGATACCTCCAGTAGTTGTGATGTTCACCCCTGCTACTTTTCCTTGTAAAGCAGTTGTGACATTACCATCCCCTGCACTTGAGATATCTTCACCTGAAACTTCCTGAACCGAATAACCTAAAGCCTTCTTTTCCCTTTTAATACCCAAAGCGGTAACCACCACTTCACCTAGCTGCTCCACATCTTCTGTTAATGTAACATTTATTGAAGATTTACCCCCAATACTAATTTCCTGGCTCACAAAACCCAAGGAAGAAAATACCAATGTACCTGAGAGATCGGAAACATCAAGAGAATAGTTTCCGTCAAAATCCGTCGATGTACCATTTGTTGTGCCTTTTTCAATCACATTGACACTGGGAACAGGCGTACCATAATTATCGATAACCGTACCTGATACGGTTTGGGCTATTGCTCCTTGGATAAAGAGCAACGCAACAAACAGCAATACATAATTAAATTTTTGATTCATACTAGAATAGTTTTGTTAGTTAAATGATTTCTGATTTCCTCAATTAAATATTAACAACACCTTAAAATATTATTAAAATAATGTTAATACACTAAATTTGAAATTCCACCCCTGATTTTGAAATGTTTTCGACCAATAACTAAGTAGAAAAGCTAAAGAACAGTTCTTTAAAAAGGTATTGATTTAAAATACTATGATAGGCGCCTCTTATTCTTTTCTCCTAGGTCGTAATAACCTAATTTATCACAAATTAGAGCACCATAATTTAACAGTAAAACGATGACAAATTTTGCAAGACACCCTTTTTATCAAGTAAACCCCGGTAAAAAGAAACATAGAATTATCCCATAGTTCCACTACGAGGAATAAAGCCATAAAGCTTGACTACTCAACATCCCGAGTACCACTGAATTATCGAGTGAAAACCATCACCCCTTCAACAATATCTAATCAATGATAATTTCTGAAGTGCTCACCAAATCCTGATGACAAATAAAGTACCCTTTCAAGGGCTTGCCATCGATACTGATTTTTTGAATAGCCTCTCCTTTGAAAGATTTACCGGATTTGATTACCAAAGCCTTATCTCTATAATATTCCCCATCCAAATGAATGGTGATTTTATCGAACTTAGGTTTGGTTAAAGCATACATGGGTTCTGCGGGATTCACAGGATATATGCCCATCATGGAAAAAACCGCCCAGGCCGACATGGTGCCGGTATCGTCATTCCCGGGAATACCATCAGGACTGTTTTTAAAATGCTTGCTCAATAAACCGGAAACCATTTTCTGGGTCCTATATTCTTGGCCTTTCACATAATTGAAGAGATACGGATAGGCAATATCCGGTTCATTGGCCATATCAAACTGCCCCTTATCAAAAACATCCTGTAATCGTTGTGCAAAAGGTTTTGGTCCTCCCATTAATTTCATCAACCCTTTGATATCATGAGGCACCATAAAGGTATACTGCCATGCATTGCCCTCTATAAAACCAAGGTTCTTTTCAAAATTGGCCCCCGACTCGGGATTATAGGGAGTTAACCAACTACCATCATCATTTCGGGGCCTAAGGAGGTTGAATTCCTTATCGAACAGTTTCCGATATGAAATTGCCCGTTTCGAAAAGCGTTTATAATCGTCCTTCTTACCCAATTCCCTTGCCAATTGGGCAATGGCATAATCTGCAATATTATACTCTTGGGTGGTGGATACCGAACCACTATTGGTGGTTTTTGTAGTGAGGTATCCTTTTTCGATATAATCCTGAAGGCCGGGACGTAGTGGATTGTCCTCTAACTGCCCAGCGCTTTTAAGCATGGCCTTATAGGCCTTTTCCACATCAAAATCACGGATGCCCTTCAAATATGAATCGGCAATAATGATTCCGGCCGGATCACCGACCATGGTCGTGGTCTCAGTGGCATTCAATTCCCATTTGGGAAGCCAACCGCTTTCATCATAGATCTGCAGCATACTCTTTACCATATCCGATTGCTGCTTGGGATATACCAAACCCATTAATTGGTGCAGATTTCGATAGGTATCCCAAAGGGAAAATACAGTGTATCGGGTGCCTTTTGTATTTAAGGTTTCCCGTGTTTTCATTTTAGGGTAGTCCCCATTGAAATCGTTTAAGGTATTGGGGTGAATCAAGGTGTGGTACAGAGCGGTGTAAAAAATGGTCTTATCCTCTTCGCTACCACCTTCAACCTCTATTTTGGACAGGTATTGGTTCCATTCTTTACGGGCATCAAGTAAAATTTCATTAAAAGTCCTTCCCGAGGTTTCCTTCTCCAAATTCTCCCTTGCATTGTCCAAGCTTACATATGAAATACCGATTTTCATTTCAACCTCGGTCGGACTTTCAAAATTATATCGCATATAAGCACCGATGCTATCACCGACTACTTCTTTGGTAAAACCTTTCATCAATCGGGTTTTACCATTATATCCCATCCATTCAGATTCTACCCCTTTGTATGTTGCTGGCTTTTTCCATACCCCAAATTCATCGGCAGGTCTGGAAAAACGTGCCACGAAATATACAGGGTAAGCTTCTTCCGGTTTATAGTAACAAAAGGAACCTACGGAACGTACTCCCTCGATTTCAGTGGCTGATACTACTCTAATACTTGCGCCTTCCTCATTGGTAAGCCCCAAACCTAAATTGAGTAGAATATTCGACTCCCCAGCAGGAAACGAATACTTACTGACCCCAACCCTTGTAGTAGCCGTGGCTTCGGCCTTAATATCATATTTATCCAAAATATTGGAATAATAACCTACCTGACTTATCTCATTGGAATAGGTACTGCCATACTCCAAATGGTCGGTCACAATGGCTCCTGTAGTCGGCATCGCCAAAATCACCCCTAGTTCAGGGCAACCCACCCCACTCAGGTTCACATGGCTAAAACCTGTTAAAAAGGTATTTTCATGTACATAAGGGGTAGAAAGCCATCGACTGTCTTTCTCCAACGGTAGATTTTGAGGCCCTGCCACATTAAAGGGGGAAACATTCGCCATACCACGAACGGCAATCGGGCCTGGATTGGTGGTTCCGAAATTGGAGGTGCCTATAAAAGGATTCACGTAGTCAACAGGGGACTTTTGGGCCAACGAAATACTAATGATCAACAAAAATACCACTGTTAGTTTATTCTTCATGCTCCCTGATTTTTGATTTCTTATACCCTTAATGAATCTATATTCTAAGTTACTCTGTGTATGTTATATATGCTGAAACAAGCCAATGATTGAATTGATCCTTTTTATTGGCTGTCCCGGGTATTTTAACTTGTAAACCGTGCAATCCTTTTTTGAGTTCCCCCAAGGGAATCCTATAAGGCATTACACTGGAACCAGGGCACCAATTTGACCTTGATAGGTCCGAAGAAGCTAAACGCTCTTCAATCTCCTTAAATTCCCGTTCAAAATTTTCATTATAAGCATATGCTGAATCTTTTTTCGTCCATACCCCGGAAGATGGATTAAACCTTCTGAATGATGCACAATCATCCCTCCATGGAATTTTGCTAAACACCAATTTTGAATCAAAAAACACTTCGTTTTTCAATTTAATGAATTCATCTCCCCCACTATGACCTCCATGCCCTGTTGTCGTATAATACAACTTCACATTCCTCATTTCCTGGTTTGTGCTAAAGTTCAAATCAAGGGTCTTGGCGGCGAAGAAATCGGGTATTTTTTGACCTTCAACATAATACACCGTATTCAGTAAGGGCAAAACTTTTAATTTAGGCCTAGGCCTTCCTGAATATTTCAAAGATACATCCACGGAATATCCATCTGGAGTCCAAGCATCTATCCATACTCCAATATAAAACTCTCCAGTTACCACAGATTCGAGCTCAGAGATATCCTTCTCCCAAACTACTTCGTTTTCCCATTTGGGGATATAAACCGGTCTATTATATTCAATTTTGGGATACTTTTTTTCATCACTGTAATGCCCCACTCCGAACGGAGACATAAAACGCATTAATTCCAAGGCAGGCACATATTCATTGGTCTTTAACACCCCTCCAAAACCCTTGTCCGCAAATGAGTTTTCAGGAAACTTTTCTTTACCCAAAGAAACATCGATAACACCTATGAGTTCCGGGTTCGTAACTACAAAACAGGAGCCGGATTTATCCCATTTGTCCCCATTGGACCTTAGTTTGACCTCAATCGAAACATCGGTTCCCTTCTTATAGACAGGGACTTTTATTTTTTTATAAACAACACGTCCATTTTGCAGCCTTTTTACCGTAACGGTATCACCTGTTTCACCCCCAAAATTTACTGGCTGATCTTTAAAAACCTCAACGCTGAATGTTTTAGGTTCCTGTAAAGGTGAATTATTTTCTATGGGACTTGGGATATTTTCAGCAACCATCACTCTACCGCCAAAAAGGTCTTTTGAAGTAGTTTTGCCCCCATACTTGACCGAGGCGTTCTGAGCTAAAACCGAAGCGCAAAGCAAGCCGAAAACCAATATAAAAACTACCAGTAATGCCCTATTTTTCATAACATTTTAAGTTATATGTTTTTAATAATCAAAGTCCTTCAAAACCAAAACCTATTTTGGATTACTTAAAGAATAGGGCACCGACGACTCATCACTTGCCCATTCTTTATTGGGTTGATTATCCATTGTGAACTGCAATGTGCCTCCCTTTATAATGTCTTCATATTTTATATAGGACTTATTGTAATCGACACCGTTCAAACTTGCCGATTTAATATAAAAATCATTCTTGCCGTTACCAGGAGCAGTAATTTCAAAACGATTGCCGTTTTCCAAAGAAATACTGGCTTTTTTAAATAACGGACTGCCTATCACATATTCATCCACACCTGGTGTGACCGGATAAAAACCAAGAGAACTGAACACATACCAAGCAGACGTTTGCCCATTATCCTCATCACCACAATATCCGTCAGGAGTGGCGGAATACAATTTGGTCAATACGGTTCTTATTTTTTCCTGTGCTTTATACGATGCATTGGCGTAATTGTACAAATAAATCATGTGCTGTATGGGTTGGTTCCCATGCGCATAATTACCCATGTTCATGATCTGCATCTCCCGTATCTCATGAATGGTAAACCCATAATAGGAATCATCAAAATCGGGGGGCATGTCAAAAACAGCATCCAACTGGTTTTCAAAGCCTTTTTTCCCTCCCATTAATCCGATCAATCCATTTATATCATGGAATACTGACCAGGTATAATGAATACTGTTTCCTTCGGTAAAGGCATCTCCCCATTTCAAGGGATTGAATGGACTTTGAAAAGTGCCGTCCTCATTTTTACCACGCATCCATTTTGTAGATGGATCGAATAGGTTTTTATAATTCATGGAACGCTTATAGAACGTATCGGCCAATTCGGTTTTTCCCAATTTTGTCGCCATTTGCCCAATGGTGAAATCCGCATAGGCATATTCCAAGGTTCGGGCCGCATTTTCGTTGATGCCCACATCGTAAGGTACATAACCTAATTTATTATAATAATCTATCCCTTCCCTACCTACGGAACGAATCACATTCCCATTAGACAATGGCCTGTTCTCCGATGTTGTAGCATTTTTGACCATGGCCTCGAGCAACACCTCACTATCGCCCATATCGATCCCCTTTAAAAAGGCATCGGCAATAATCGGTGATGAGTTTGAACCGATCATACAATCCCTATGACCCGGACTGGCCCATTCCGGCAACCACCCGGATTCTTTATAGGTATTCGCAAGACCTTCCATGATATGGCCATTCTGCTCCGGATACATTAGATTGAAAAATGGGAAAACTGCCCTAAAGGTGTCCCAAAATCCGTTATCAGTGAACATATATCCCGGCAAAACCTTGCCATTATAGGGGCTATAGTGTACAATTTCGTTGGACTTATCCAATTCGTACATTTTTCTTGGAAATAACAATACGCGATACAAACAAGAATAAAAAGTTCTTATATGATCTATATTGTCATCTTCTATTTGGATTTTACTAAGTTCTTTTTGCCAAGCAGCTGTGGCTTTTTCTTTAGTGGTTTCAAAAGTATCTTCCCCGATTTCCCTATCCAAATTCAACTGTGCTTGCTCGGGGCTTATAAAAGAGGATGCTACTTTTACATGAATTTCCTGACCTCTTTTTGTTTTAAAACCAACTATCGCCCCAACATGGTCACCTTCATTTTCTTTTGAATTTTCACTCAATTTCCAATTGTCGCCCCAGGTATGGTTCAGTTCAAAATCCGTATCGAATTCAGCCACAAAATAGTTATGGAAATTCTCAGGAACTCCCCCACTATTATTTCGACAATACCCGATAATCTTTCGTTCTTCTGGGATTATCTTGACCATTGAGCCTTTGAAAAATCCATCTAAAAGAATATAAGATTGGTCTTCCGGAAAGGTGAATTTAAAATGTGCCGCCCGTTCTGTTGGGGAAACCTCGGCGACTACATCATAATCTGCCAAATACACACTGTAATAATCTGGTCGTACGGTCTCAGCCTTATGTGAGAAAAATGACTCCCGCTCATCTTCCTGATATTTTAAATCGCCTGTTACCGCCATTAAGGAAAAGGCCGCATAATCGTTGATCCACGGACTAGGTTGATGCGTTTGCTTGATTCCCCGTATTTTTTTGTCGTGGTACTTGTACGTCCACCCGTCACCCATTTTTGAAGTCATGGGTGTCCAAAAATTCATTCCCCATGGTGTTGCGATTGCCGGATAGGTATTCCCGTTCGAAAGACTAAAATCGGAATCGGTCCCCATCAACGGATTAACGAAACCCAATAGATCTTGTTCTTCACTACTTTCCGTAACAACCGTTTTAGAATCCGCCTCATTGCAGGCCGTAAAGAGAAACATGGCCATAATAACGGAAATGCCGATTTTCAAATGTCTTCCTGTTCCCATAATTATCTATATATTTTATTTTTTTCGGGGGATTTCAATTTTTTCCCATCCATATTCTCGGGATCGTTGGTCATTACATAAACCAATTCACCACCCGAAATGACTTCGCTATGTGTGATGAAATTCCTATCCAATGTATCCCCATTTAAAATTACGGATTCAACGTATTTGTTTTCTGCCGAGAAATTCTTCTGGATTATCCTGAGTACTTTACTTTCTCCCACTTCAACTTCAACCTCTTTGAACAAAGGTATACCCAAATCATAAATGCCTTGTGCCGGATTTACAGGATAGAAACCAAGTGCCCCAAAAATATACCATGACGACATTTGCCCACAATCTTCATTACCACAATGGCCATTCGGCGCATTGGCATATTGTTCTTTCAGAATTTGTCGCACCAAAGTCTGAGTCTTCGATGGTTGATCTAAATAATTATAAAGATATGCCACATGATGGCTGGGTTCGTTCCCATGGGCATATTGCCCGATCATTCCCGTACTGAAAATCGGGAGTTTGTCACCAGCTTTGGGATAATAGGTGAACATGGAATCGAGCTTTTGGTTAAAACGCTCCTTGCCCCCTGTTTTGGCTATAAGCCCTTCAATATCCTGAGGCACGTACCAATAGTATTGCCAGGCGTTACTTTCACAGAAATAGGGTGAGTATTCCTTGGGAACAAATGGTGTAATAAAACTGCCATTTTCATTTTTTGGCTGTAACCATGAGGTCTTTTCATTATAAAGGTTCTTCCAATTTTCGGAACGTTTCAAAAATTCCTTATAATCCTGTTCATGACCTAAATCCTTGGCGAACATCGCAATACACCAATCATCATAGGCATACTCCATCGTCTTGGATACCGACCAATTCTCGTGCCCGTCATCCACAGGGATGAAACCCTTTTCCCGATAAACATCTATTTGGCGATCATTGACCATTGCACTTTCCTTACATGCCTTATATGCCAATTCCTTGTCAAAAGGAAACCCTTTGAAATAAGCATCCACAATTACCGGCACGGCATGGTAACCGATCATCATATTCGTTTCATTACCTTGCATGGACCAAACCGGTAAAATCCCAGTTTCCTTATAATGCGCCAACATGGATTTTACCATATCGGGTACTTTTTCTTGTTGGATTATCGTGTATAATGGATGCGCGGCCCGAAAAGTATCCCAGAGGGAAAAAGTATCGTACCGATCAAAACCTTCTGCTACACCAATAGTATCATTGGCCGCTTTATATTTTCCATCCAAATCGCTTAACAAGGTGGGTGCCAACATCGATTGATACATCATAGTATAGAATGTACCTTTTTTGTCCCTATCGTTGCTACTAACCCGTATTTTCGATAGTTCTTTCTGCCACACCTCTTTGGCACTTTCTTTATAACAATCAAAACAAAAACCCTTTGTTTCTTCAGCTACTGCAGCATCCGCCCCTTCAAAACCAGCTGTTGAAAGTCCGGTTTTGATAATCAAATGCTCACGATCGACCATAGCATAGTTCAACTCAATTTTCGTATTGACACCTTTGACGGGCGCATTTACTTCCTGACCGTCTTTATAAACCACATAACTTCTGAAGGGTTTTGAAAAATGCATTGAAAAGTAAAGGCGTTGGTCCTTGGCCCAACCTGCCGACATCCGGTACCCCCTTATAAATGAATCATTGACCACCTCTACATAAGTATCGGTCGGTTTATCCCAGTTAAGTGCATAACCAAGATCCACAGTTACCTTGGTACTGTCATCGGCAGGGAAAGTATACCTTTGTACACCTACCCTTTTGGTTGCCGTCATTTCCGCTTTTATATCAAAATCCAACAAATCAACCGAATAATATCCCGGAGAAGCACTCTCTTTTTCATGGTCAAAGGTTGAGTAAGGCCGGTATCCGTTTTCCTTGATTCTTTTAGACGACCTGCTGTTTGATGGCATGACCAAAATATCATAAAGATCCCCGGCACCCGTACCGGTAAGATGCGTATGCGAGAAACCACTGATTATGGTATCTTGATAATAATAACCGGCAATCCTATCCCATCCCGGGATTCCTATATCTGGGCTCAACTGAACCATCCCATAAGGCACTGTCGCACCGGGATACGTATTACCCGGACCATCAGTACCTATAAAAGGATTTACGAATTCGGTCAAATTTTCCTCTACAATGGGTTGCCCTTCTTTTTTACAAGATGTTTGGAACAAAAGTCCTGTAAAAACAAAAAATACAATTCTGTATATACGCATGGAATTAATCTACACTTAAAAATTTACCATCATCCTTGATCATCAAAGTTTTTCCCGTAAACGGACTTTTTGCCCAAAGAAGAAACCCTGATTTTTGGTTTTCCAATATTGGGGTTATCTTTTTTCCCAAGATTTTTTTTGACTCCCCAAAAACCTGTCCGTCCGCTTTTTTCCAAGCTACTTCCTGTTTATCACTATTGATCAAATCACGGTACAATTCGTAGAGGTACCATTTAACATGCTCATCTTCAGGTATGGTAAAAACATCTTTTGACCCTACTTGCTTCTCAGAAAAATAAACATACCCCCATTTTTCGGGCTCATGCATATTTATAACCCATTGTGGGGACCAAACCCAATTGTATTCCGGTAAATATTTACCGGTTGCATCTTTTTTTCTGGAATACCTTCCATCGGTCACATCAAAATTCCAATTGACCCTTGAAAAACCAAAACGCCAGAATTCGTTGACAGGGATGTCATTATGGGAGTTTGCTTCTTTCAGAACATCCCATGGAATCCCGATCTCCACGCTCCAACCCGTATCTATATCATTGGGATTGTTCAAGGTGCCATCTACATGTACCGCCGTCATTACACCTTGAATGTCCCAATTATCAAGTACTTTACCTTGATTTCGGTAAGGTTTCGTCAAGAAAAGATCCCAAACCGTATTCAAGGCATTCATTTCAAACTCCATATAATTATGGGTATCCCCATCGGGATCGATAAAAATCTCGAAATCGTTGTTATAGAAAATAACCGTGTCCCTTTGCTTCAATGTTCCCCAAACGTTTGGCTCTTCCATTTTTGCAAAGAAATACAGGTAATCTTCATCCCAAACCATTTTCATTTGGGTCTTATAAGTAGGTTCTTTTTTTCCTTCTATATCAATAAAAGAATCACTCCATTCGGCTTTTTCCCAAGAATCCTCATTGCCTAAACCGTCAATTTTTATTTTATCCACAGTTTTAAAAGACACATACTGCCTAGGTGTTTCTTGTGCCACCAGCCAAACAGTCCCCATGTATAACAATAGAAGTATTAGGCTGATTATTTTCTTGGCATTCAATTCGTGATCCATAACTAGGGTATTGCGTTAAAGGCTATTCTTCTTCGTAAATTCCAGGATTTCCGAAATACGCCCGAATGCCATTGCGGTAACGGTATCTGCCGCGCCATAATAAAGCGCCACTTTATCTTCTTCTATAGAATGTAAGGCCGCACAAGGGAATACCACATTGGGTACATCCCCCACTTGCTCATACAATTCAGTAGGAGCCAATAAGTAGGGCTGTGTTCTATATTTGACCTTATCAGGTTCGTTCTCGTCCAATATTGCCGAACCAACCGAATAACGGAAACCGTTACAGGTATTGATTACCCCATGATAGAAAATGAGCCACCCTTCTTTGGTATGGATGGGAACGGTACCCGCACCGATCTTACAGCTCTGCCATGCGCTATCTTCAAAAGGGGTCACTTTCATAACACATCTATGTTCGCCCCAGTACTTCATATCCGGACTGAAACTCACATAAATATCTCCAAAAGGTGTATGGCCATTATCGCTGGGGCGACTTAGCATCGCATAACGCCCATTAATTTTATCAGGAAACAATACTCCATTTCTATTAAAAGGTAAAAAGGCATTCTCACACTGAAAGAATTCCTTAAAATCAAAAGTATAGGCTATACCAATGGTTGGTCCGTGATACCCATTGCACCATGTAACCCAATATCTATCTTCGATGAACACGACCCTGGGATCATATTTATAATCAGATTCTATCATTCCGGTATTTCCGGCCTGCATCTGAATGGGTTCGTGATTTATCTCCCAATGTATACCATCCTTACTGAAACCCGCAAAAATATTCATTTGAACGGCTTTGTTATCGCATCGGAACACACCGGCAAAGCCATCTTCGAAAGGTACGACCGCACTATTGAAAATACTATTGGATGAAGGTATATCGTTCCTATTGATAATGGGATTCTCACTATACCGCCAAAGTACATCATTACAATGATCAGGTCTATCTTGCCAAGGAATTTTCATTCTATCTCTTTCTTTAATTTAAATTATACTATTTAATTCGGGATTTTTCTGATTTTGTCCAACCAAGTATACTTCAGGATTATCGAAGTAACCAGAAAAATACCCAATGCCGCCCATGTTTTGGGATAATCCCTAACCATGAAATATATCGGTAAAACGATCATACTTGACTGCCATATAATACCTATGGCGCAATTTGCCATGTCTTTCCAAAATTCGCCGTTCTTTTTTATATGGTCCCCTTCATTGTTCAATGCTTCAACAACAGGTTTCCAGTAACCCCATGGATGCACGTTCTTATAAAAACCCTTCAAGGTTTCCATACGGGTGGCAGGAGTTAAAAAGGTACCAAGGAACGACCCTAACAGGGACACCGCAAAAATAATCGGAAAGATGTAAATGGCGGGTATTTGGGCAAGATCATGCAACCATGTACCCACTTCCAAATTTGATTTGTTCTGATCTAATATAAACTGAAGGGTCGCGATCAACAAACCAGAGGCCATACCCCAGAAATACCCCCAACCATTAAAGCGCCACCATATCCATTTTAAAAAGTTAGCAGCAACATAACCACCGAACAAAGCGCTGGTTATCCAAAGGGTGAGTGAATTTATCGATTCTGCGAAGAAGCCCATAAAAACCCCAAGACCAACCACTAAGATCGAAGCAATATGACTTGCTTTAATATAATGTTTATCCGAAGCCACGGGTTTAAAATATTTCTTATAGATATCATTCACGATATAAGCCGGGCCTGCATTGACGAATGCGGAAAAGGTACTCATGAAGGCTGCCAACAACCCAGCCAAAAGAAGCCCTTTGATCCCTACTGGAACATGAAAATTAATGACCTTGGGAAGTATAACTTCCAATTCGGCCCCTGTTAAACCAGCATCGGCCGCCATCCCGGGACCAAGAACCACTAATGCGATGACCACGATACCCGCAATAAGCAAATACCTAGGAATATAAAGCACCAAAGCCGTGAAACCACTCATGTATGCAGCTTCCTTAACCGTGCGGGTAGAAAGGATACGTTGCATGTCAAAACCAGGCGTAGGGCCTGCAATACTGGCAAAGAAACCTTTAAAAAGTGACATGCCGATAAAAGCACCGAACATTTTATACCCTTCTGAATCTATTAGTTTGTTGAATGAATCGAACTTATCGCTCCAATGTATGCCCAACTCCCATCCAAAACTGACATTTTTCCATTCATCCGATATTATATAATTGATCTGAACATCCGAAAATTCATAAAAAGCATATCCGGCCACTAAAATACCGGCTATTACCATAATAACATATTGCAGTACCTCGGTAGCGACAACGGAAAACATACCCCCTTTTACCGTATATAAAGTAGTAAGACCTATAATGATCAAAGCGTAGGATTGCTCGGAACTCAGCAAAACAGATTCACCGACCTGCAATGCAAAATCCCACGGTAAAATAACTGTCATGAACTTACCTACCCCTTCAAAGAAATAGGCTATGAACCCTACGGCCGCGACTACGGCAAAAATGGCCACGATACTATGGGCGGCCCTACCTGCACGGTCATCACCAAAACGGGTCAGCATCCATTCCGAACCGGTCATGATATTGGATCTCCGAATCCATACGGCCAAGAACATCATGATGAATATTTGGTTCCATACGGGCCATAACCACATGAACATAAAACTTTTTACGCCATAAAGGAACAGGATACCTACCATCCAGGCAGTTCCGGAAACATCGAACATTCCCGAACCGTTACTAAGACCCAAATAATACCATTTGATACCGTTGCCCCCTAAAAAATAAGATTTAAGACCCTTTGAAGCCCTTTTAGATACCCAAATACCTACAGCTAGGGTAAGGACAACATAAAGAAGAATTATCGATACATCTATAATGTTCATACGACCTTATTTAGTTGCGGTTTGTACTCCCCAATGTTTATTAGGTTCAGGGCCCATTTCGAACTCTAGGGTACCACCTGAAATAATATCGTTATGGGTAATGAAAGTTTTATCAAGAGGTTCTCCGTTCAGTTTTACGGATTGTACATAGATGTTCTCTTTTGATGTATTAGGGGCCAATATCACGAAAGTCTTATCCTGGGATAACTTAATGGTGGTTTTTTCGAATATGGGACTTCCTATTTCATATTCGCCCGAAGCTGGGTTCATAGGATAAATACCCATGGCACTCATAATGTACCACGCAGACATTTGCCCACAATCCTCATTTCCACTCAAACCGTCTGGCTGAGTACTATATTGGGTATCCATTATTTTTCGTGCCCAATATTGGGTACGCCATGGGGCACCTGCCTTGTTCAACATATAGGCGATATGGTGGCTCGGTTCGTTACCATGGGCATATTGCCCTATGAGTCCTGAGATATCCGGGGAAACATTATGACCACTTAAATCAGAATCCTCAGTAAAAAGCTGCTCTACCATTAGGGCAAAAGACTCTTTTCTTCCATGTAGGTTTATCAATCCGTTAACATCATGCAATACATACCAGCTATGTTGCCAAGCATTACCTTCGGTATAATCGGTATCCTCAATATGGTTTGATGACTTGGGATCAAAAGGCTCGTGAAAATTCTTTCCGTCTTTCGATTTACCCCTTAAGAAACCTGAGCTGATGTCGAAAAAGTTCTGGTAAGCTTTAGATCGTTCATCAAAATATTTGAAATCTTCTTCGTAGCCCAATTTCTTAGCCACTTGCCCTACACACCAATCATTATATGCATATTCAAGACTTATGGAAACGGACTGATCCATTACCTCAAAAGGTATATATCCATATTTCTTATATGCTTTCAATCCCCTTTCATCGCCCATCATGGTCGCTTTCATGGCACCATATGCTTTTTGCACATCAAAAGCCGAATGTCCTTTCATAATGGCTTCGGCAATAATGGAAACAGAGTGGTATCCGGGCATTGTCCCTGTTTCATTACCGGATAAAACCCATACCGGCAACACCCCACTCTCATCATAATAAGCCAACATGGATTTGACCATATCGTCTAATCGGTTGGGATCCATAATACTTAACAAAGGTGTTTCCGCACGATAGATATCCCACAAGGATAAAGATGAATACATCTTAAAATCAGTTTTGGCAATACTATCGTTCTGCATTCTGAATTCCCCGTTAAGATCATTGAATATGGTCGGGGCCACTTGGGCATGGTAAAGTGCCGTATAAAAAATTGTCTTTAAACTATCTGTCGGGGTCTCTACCTTGATGTTGGACAAAAGACCACTCCAATCCCCCCGTGTTTTTTCACGCACATCCCCAAAGCTTGAATTGCCCTGTAACCTTAAATTCTCTTTGGCATTCTCGATACTTACCGATGATACGGCAATTTTAACCTCAACGCTTTCCGTATTATCCTTAAAGAAAAACTGCCCTCCTGCTTTTACCCCATTCACTTCTGTCGCCGCAATGCCTATCGGTGTATCCCCTATGAATCGCTGTTGAATGATCGGGCTTGAAGTTTCTATGGCAAAAAACACTTTTTGGTTTTTTGCCCAACCCGTACTAAAACGAGACCCGACAATATGCCGACTATCCTCCATCTTTATGCTACTCTCGAGTGGCTTGTCCCAATTGACCGCATATCCCAAATCGATAACAAAAGAAGGTTCACCTGCCGATTTATAGGTATATGTATGATACGCCACATAATCATTAGCGGTAAGCTCAACCTCAATATCAGGATCTTTCAAAAGTACCTTATAATACCCTGGGGAAGCTTCTTCATCTTTATGTGAGAAATAGGATGTATATGGTAAAGAATCCCTTTTTTTTCCAAACAACCCTAGATCCATCTCCGAATTGGTCGGCATCAAAAGCACATCGGCCAAATCACCTATACCCGTACCACTCAGGTGCAATTGTGCAAAACCCGATATAATGGAATCGGTAATATGGTAACCCGAACACCAATCCCAACCGGTAGTACCGTTGTCAGGACTTGGCTGTACCCGACCAAAAGGCGAAGTGGCCCCAGGATAAGTATGCCCGTGCCCTCCCGTTCCAATGAACGGATCCACGTAATCAACAATACTCTTTGATTGTCCTAAGGTTTCTTTTTTCTCAGTACAAGAGGAAATAATAGCTATTGTTACAAAAGCTGACAGCAAGTAATTTTTCATCTTTATTGGTTAGTTTAGAAATCCGGATAAAACACTTCGGAATATCATAATTGGAAGGATTATTATAAAATTTAAGTAACTTACCCCCGCAATTATGACATCATAAATATTTGTACTTTTTACTACAAACCGAACATTTTTAGACCAACAACGACAGACAAATGCCCAACGTCATCAAAAATGAACTAAATCCTGTACAAAAACATGCCCCCGTAAACGAACGGGTTAATGGTTTTTTCAGGAAAAAGATGTCCAAAGATTATGACATCACTTATGTTCACCACATTACATTTTGGTCTATTTATTTTATTTTCAACACATTAAGATGGAGTCATGTTCATAGTGATTTACTCTATTCCTTAAAGACAAACCTTATCGGTTTCCCCATACACATTGCCCTTTCCTATTTTAATGTGTATTACCTTATGCCTAAGTATGTTTACCATAAAAAATACGTCTCTTACGCACTCTTGGTATTGGGCTCATTATTGATCATGCTCTTGGTCAAATTCAATCTCACGTATTATTTCGTCAGTACCAATGTAATGCCAGAGGCGACCGAGGTTGTAAACACCTTAACCTTGAACTATGCCATAACCACTATGCTCGGGGAATTGTACGTGGTATCCTTTGTGACAGCAATAAAAATCACCGCGGACTGGCTTCGGGAAACCAATAAATTGCACGATCTGGAAAAACGGCAGTTGACCACTGAATTAAAATTTTTGAGATCACAGGTTTCTCCCCATTTCTTTTTCAACACCTTGAACAATATCTATTCCCTTACTCTGGAAAAATCAGATAAGGCACCGGAGGTCGTACTAAAACTGTCGGAATTGATGCGCTATCTCTTATATGCGTCGAACAAACCAAAACAAGACCTAAAAAAAGAGATCGATTGTATACAGAATTACATAGATTTGGAACGGATACGTTTTAATGATTCCTTGGTGGTGAACATGAATCTCTCAGGCAATCTGGAGAACAAGAAAATATCCCCCATGCTGCTTATAACGTTTATTGAAAACTGTTTTAAACACGGGGCCAGCCAAAGTATTGGGAAAATGTATATCGATGTCAATATCAGAATCGTAGGCGATGTTCTTTTATTCAAGGTCTCGAATACCATTCCTGAAAAAAGAAAGAAGAAAAAACCTTCCTCCAAAAATGGTGGCATAGGGCTATCGAATGTAAAAAAACGGTTAGAATTGGCTTATGCCAAAAACGATTATGACCTACAGATTTATGAGAGGGACAATGTATTTCATGTTGAATTAAAGATAAAGGTATAATGGAATTAAAAGTGATTATTGTAGATGATGAACCATTGGCCATCAATGTAATAAAGAATTATATAGAACAGGTTAAAGAACTGGAACTTGTTGATACATTCTCCAATGCCGTGGATGCATCTACCTATTTACAGAGCCATAGTGTAGATATTATTTTTCTGGATATCAACATGCCTATTTTAGATGGTTTGGAGTTCCTGAAAACATTGCATGAAGCCCCTATGATCGTCATAACCACCGCACATGAGGAATTCGCTTTGGAAAGTTATGATTTGGAAGTCATTGATTATTTGGTAAAACCGATTCCTTTTCCCAGGTTCTTAAAATCGGTCAACCGTATCTTAAAACTGAAAAAATCACACGGAACGGTAGAACGCAACAGTAACAATGACCACCCCAGTATTTTTGTCAAGGTCGACAAAAAGAAATTACAGAAAATCTATTTGGACGAAATAGTGGTCGTGGAAAGTTTAAAGGATTATATACGAATAAAAACCACAACGGGTAAATATATCGTTCATAAAACCTTGAGCAGTTTTACCGAAGAGCTACCAGCGGATCAATTCATTCGTATTCACCGATCATTTACTATCTGTATTGACAAAGTACAAGTGGTTGAGGGCAATAGTCTCGAAATCGACAATACGCGCTATACTATAGGACGTAGTTATTTAAATGATGTAAAGGCAAAAATATTGAACAATCAATAAAATTAAATAGCAATAACAAAACCATGAAAACCACTGATTCTCCCATAATCATTGAACAGGAATTTAAGCGTCCCGTTGAGGATATATGGAAAGCCCTGACCGAGGTAGGGCAAATGAAGCATTGGTTTTTCGATAATATCGACGGGTTTACCCCTGTCGTCGGTTTTAAGACCAGGTTTGTTGTAAAAAACGAGAACCGAATTTTCACCCATCTTTGGGAAATAACGGAAGTAACACCGTACCAGAGCATTACCTTTAACTGGAAATATGCCGAATATCCTGGAGATGCTTTCGTTACTTTTAAATTGATTGAAGAAAAGAATAGGGTTACCCTTAGAGTCACTATGGAAATCGTTGAAGATTTCCCCACAAATGTTCCCGAGTTCAAAAGGGAAAGTTGTGTTGGGGGGTGGAACTATTTCATAAAACAAAGGTTAAAGGATTTTCTAGGCAGATAAACCGAACTCTTTGTATTTTAAATTCACGCTTGTAGCGCATAAATTAAATGGACAAGAACCTCTCCCAAATAAAAATCCATATTTACGACCAGCTTAAGTTTGTACTATCCGATTTGATTCTAGAACCCGAAAGCAAAGCATATGGCGCTTGCAACTTTAAATTGAACAAACGGAACATCAGAAGCAGGAGTGCCAAGATCACCCCTAAAAAAGCCGGACAATTCGTTACCTTCTGGAAACGCCAAGGCATAGGACCCATAGAACCTTTTAACCATACCGACAATTTTGATTTGTTGACGGTGAATGTACGTACAGACAAAAGGTTAGGGCAATTCGTATTTCCTAAATCCGTACTATTGAAAAATGGTATTATCTCCAACGAGACCAAAGAAGGGAAAAGAGCATTCCGAGTGTATCCCAAATGGGACATTGCCAATAATAAACAGGCCATAAAAACACAAGAATGGCAACTGGACTATTTCTATGAAATCAATGGCTCATTGGATTTGAACAGGGTAATGTCCTTATACCATATCAATTAATTGTTTCACTTTAGTAAATAAAGATTTTCAT
The DNA here is from genome assembly GCF_033101095.1 of Maribacter sp. TH_r10. Lineage (NCBI taxonomy): Bacteria > Pseudomonadati > Bacteroidota > Flavobacteriia > Flavobacteriales > Flavobacteriaceae > Maribacter > Maribacter sp. TH_r10. The sequence continues at coordinate 338,170 of NZ_JAWMPY010000004.1, forward strand.
GACCCTAATTTGCTTACTACTCCTTTTTATAGGAAATTTGGCCAAATGGGAAGGTAAAACAGTTAGTCATTTGATATAGGCCATTCAAAAAAATATCCGTTTGAATTACATTTATGGACAAAGAAATAATTTCCGAATTTGACTTTGAAAGCAATCAGTCCAATTTAGGTTTGGAGGTAATCCCCCTAAAAAAAGTCATTGACTTCTCCGACCAGAATGGATATGACCCCCATCGCCTTAATTTCTATCAGCTTATTGTTATCATCAAGGGACGTGGGATCCATGAAGTTGATTTTGAAACCATTGCCTATGCCGAAAACACGGTTATCCCGGTTGCCATGGGGCAAGTACAACGATTTTCCAATAACCCACAGCTAGAAGGTTATGCTGTTCTTTTCACGCCTGAATTCCTGATCAAGGAAGAACAGGATTATCATTACCTCTACGACTATACTATATTCAACCATGCTATTAACCCACAAAGCCATATCGCGAATAAGGAAGTACTGACACTCTTAAAGGAAATGATTACCGAACAACAAAAGGGATTACTTTTTGACTCGGGTGAATACCAACGCAATCTGCTTAAAAATTTTCTGATCCAAATAGAACGCAACAAACGGGAACGGGTTGAAATTGTCTGTAACGACTCGCTCAACCTATACATGAGGTTTCGAAAAACATTGGATGAAAACGTCAACTACAAAATACGGGTTGCTGATATCTGCCAAAAGCTGAACGTAACCCCAAAACAAATAAACAATGCCTTAAAATCATATACGAACACTACCGCAAAACAACTTATCGAGGACCGTGTTATACTGGAAATCAAACGTTTATTGGTCCATTCTACACTCACCATAAAAGAAATTGCCTATGAAATAGGTTTTGATGATCCTACGAATTTTACGAAATACTTTAAAACAAGGGTAAACATGTTGCCCACCGATTACCAAAAACAACGTCAGTAGCAATTTTACCATACGACGGCAGTTTTTTACCTTTTCAACCCTTACCTCCCACTGTACTTTTGAACTGTAAAATTTAAACATTAAAAAACACAGTTATGAAAATTGCAATAACAGGGGCCACGGGCCAATTAGGGAACTTTGTTGTAGAACAATTGAAAAATAGGGTTTCATCGGATAGTATCGTCGCATTGGCCAGAAATACTGAAAAAGCATCGGCCCTAGGGGTTGAAGTCCGTAAGTTTGACTACAGTAAACCTGAAATCCTGACCAATGCCCTTCAAGGAATCGACCGCTTACTACTCATTTCGGGAAGTGAATTGGGCAAACGTACAGAGCAGCATATCAATATCATAAATGCAGCAAAAGAGGCAGGGGTCAATTGGATCGTTTATACAAGTCTTTTACATTTGGAAACCTCAAGTCTTAACTTGGCTGGAGAACATTTGGCCACGGAAAAAGCATTGAAGGAATCGGGTATTGACTATACCCTTCTTCGTAACGGATGGTATTCAGAGAACTACACCGCATCAATTCCCGGAGCAATAGGAGGAGGTGCTTTTCTAGGAAGTGCAGGGAAGGGAAAAATAGCATCTGCCCCACGTGCGGACTATGCAGAAGCAGCTGCCATCGTAATTGCCGATGAAGGCCATAAAGGAAAAACCTATGAGCTGGCTGGGGATTCTTATTATACCTTACAGGATTTGGCGGGGATAATCTCCGAACAATGTGGAAAAACCATTCCCTACAATAACATTTCTGAAGAGGAATATGCCAATATCCTTAAAAACATTGGTCTACCCGATGGTTTGGCTTTAGGTTTGGCAAGTTGGGACGTTAGCGCCTCAAAAGACGATCTATTTGATGATTCCTATCAATTATCAAAGATTTTGGGTAGACCTACTACGCCAATCGCTGAATCCGTTAAAATAGCCTTGGACATGGCATCGGTCTAAAATCCGGTTTAATAAATAAAAAAGGGTCAACCAATAATTTGGTTGACCCTTTTTTTTATCTACCTCCTGTGGCCCAAAAATTAATCAATCATGGTTCTGCCTACAACAACCTATGATTTGGCTACTTATGGACTGTAATTTTTATTGACTTTAGCTAAAACAAAATTCAAGACCAATGACAACCAATAAAATTGCATTAATTACTGGCGGCAGTCGTGGCCTAGGCAGGGATATGGCCATTACGCTGGCAAAAAAAGGAACAGACATTATTTTCACCTATAACAGCAACCTTTCCGCTGCAAACGATGTTGTTGCCGAAATCGGGGCACTCGACCGAAAAGTAAAGGCTTTTCCATTGAACACGGCCAACAGTGATGGATTCGATGCGTTCTTTAGCAACGTTTCGGATTACCTGAACAAGGAATACGGAACGCCGCATTTTGATTTTTTGGTGAACAATGCCGGGACAGGAATCTATAAACCCTTTCTGGAAACAACAGAAGATGATTTTGATGAAATGATCGACATTCATTTAAAAGGGGTATTTTTCTTGACCCAAAAAGCCCTAAAGCTGATGAACAATGGTGGAAGGATCATTAATATCTCATCTGGCCTAACACGGTTTTCTTTTCCCGGTTCATCGGCCTATGGGGCTGCTAAAGGGGCCGTCGAGGTTTTTACCAGATATCTGGCGAAAGAACTGGGATCCCGAAAAATCACAGCGAACACTGTTGCTCCGGGCGCCATTGGCACCGACTTTGGAGGTGGTGAGAACAAGAAGAATGAACAAAAGAGACATGCGATCGCAAACCTTACGGCTTTGGGCCGAATTGGGGAAGCTTCGGATATCGGTGGGGTGGTCGCTTTCCTTTGCGCCCCTGAGGCTGGGTGGATCAATGGCCAACGCATTGAGGTTTCAGGTGGCATATTCTTATAATCAGTACCTTTAAACCATGAAAATCAGGAGAATAAAATCAATAAGCGAATTTCATAAAATTAGGGGACTATCTAATCCAATACACCCTTTGTTGAGTCTTATCGATTATGGGAAAACGAAAATTCTTCCCGAATATATCGGGGAACATTGGACCTTCGATTTTTATTCAATCGGAATAAAAAGAAAAGTAGGCACACTTCGCTATGGACAACAAGAATATGATTTTAACGAAGGAATCCTATCCTTTATCTCACCAGGGCAGCGTTTAAGTATTGAACCTAATAATAAGAAAAACCTAAAACCCTCTGGTTGGCTTTTATTGATTCATCCCGATTTTTTTTGGAATACCACCTTGGCAAACTCCATTAAGGAATATGATTTTTTCGACTACGACATTAATGAGGCGCTCTTTATGTCCAAAAAGGAAGAAACCCTTATTGAAGGTATCATTCTAAATATCAAAAAAGAAATAGAGGGCAATATGGATCAGTTTAGCCAACACATCATCATTGCGCAGATTGAACTACTATTGCAATATGCGAACCGCTACTACCAACGTCAATTCATCACACGCAAGAAAAGCAACCATAATATACTGATCCAGGTCGAAAAAGTATTGAGTACATATTTTAAGGAAGAAAACTTGGTTGAGAATGGGCTACCATCGGTCAAATTCATTGCCGATCAATTGAACCTATCACCTTCTTATTTAAGTAATTTACTTAAATCGCTCACTGGCCTAAGCGCACAGCAGCACATTCACGAAAAATTGATTGCCTTAGCGAAAGAGAAACTATCCACCACCGAACTAACGGTAAGTGAAATAGCCTACGGTTTGGGTTTTGGGCACCCCCAATCATTTAGTAAGTTATTCAAAAAGAAAGTAAAGCTATCACCGATGAAATTTAGGACCAGTTTTAATTGAAAGGTCTACGCTACACATATTCCATCCTTTTTCGCCAATCATAATATCAAAATTGGAAGTACCCTAGTAAAGGAATGCATAAAATAAACTTCCCTTTATTGATTGAATTTTTCGGTATTCCGGTTGTAAGGGATTTAGGTTCTTATCAACTGACATTCGCTATACGCAAAGGCTTTAACCCCACCACCAATCCGAATGCCATTAAGGTTACCACAAAAGCGACTATAAAAAGTATATTTTGAAAATTGCCCACTATACCATAGGGTTCGTCATCCACCGCAAATCCGTCATTTTCCATTGTTAAGTGGGCAATATAATCGTTGTTCCTATCTAATATAAGTAGATTTCTTTCCATCCCGTTTCTCAATACGACCATAGCACTTCTACTATTGTATATATGTCGGAAAAACGTGTTTTCGATATCCACGGTTTCTAATTGGCCGGGGTCATCTATTTTATAATTCACGGTGACTTCGTTTCCCAAAGTGACCATAGGGTTGTTTAGCGTAACGCTCCTACCATTAAAATAAAGCGATAGGTGTTTAGAAAGCAAGGAGGTAATCAATTCTTCAAATGCTTCGGGAGGGCAATAACCTTCTACCGTATATTCTTCTTGTACCACTTGCTCAAAGGCAGAACGTGCAGCCCGAATCTCGAGAATCCATTGACCGTTTTCTCCCTGAAACAGTGAAGTACTAGATTCTGGATGGGAGTAGCCCAATACCGTTATCGGAACCAATAGCCATAGTCCTACTACAAGCAATCGCAATATTTTACTGTTTCTACCGAACATAAGTATCATTTAAATCATTCTTCACTTCATTCAGCTTTGAAAATTCCTTCCATCATATTTGTCTCCAAATATTAAACCCTCCTCAACACTTTCCTCTTTGATATTTACAATCCCTTCAGGGCAACGCCGTACTTGGAGGGAACTGTACGCATGGCCCCGTTAGGATTTTAAAAAAATTCCCTTTATCGTTGTGGCCTTCCTCCTTCTGGTTTTGGCGCTTTTTCAATCTCCTCCAATGAAAGGGAACCGTCTTTATTACTATCTATTTCCGCGAACATTTCCTTCAACGGACCTTGTACTTCTTCTTTTGAAAGAACTCCATCCTCATTTTTATCCATATGTTTTATAATTTCATCGGCGGAAGGTGGTTCTTGATCATTCTGCCGTTTTTGTGATTTTTTACCATTACACGCAACTACGAAAAATGCACATGCCATGACCATTAAAATATATTTCGATTTCATTTGAATGTTTTTAAAATTTTTACGCAAAGTAATCTTCCGAAGCTTAAGAACAAGAACACAATCAACGAATTAGAGCCTTTCCCCGACAAATAGAAAGGTTTTATCTACGAAAGATTTACCCCAGGTAGAATTCTTTGAACCTTACCAAACCCCCGAAGAACGAACAAGTGAAATACGACCTATTAACCAAGTTTGCACCCTTGAAACATACAAGAGGTTTTTCAGTTATCTTCAAGATGCCCACGCTTCCTGAATAAGTGAGGCTGCATAAAACAGGTCCTTATTAAATAACAGGGTTCCCAATCGTTATTTTCGTAACAAAAAACCGTTTACTAAAACATGGTCTTATTACCCTAATTCAGCATAGTTGACTATCTTCATACCTTGTTTGCTTAAACAATTCACAGGCATAATGTAAGTAACACGACAAACCGACCCACATGCTTAATTTTTTTTGATAAAAAAATCCTAAATGCAATCTGAAAAACAAACTTGGCGATCTAAACTCTCCGCCTACGTCGCACTTTTTTTACCCGGTATTTTCTTACTCGGATTAAATATTGGTACAGGTAGCGTTACCTCGATGGCAAAGGCCGGGGCCGACTATGGCATGTCTTTGCTTTGGACGATCCTCGCTTCTTGTCTTACCACTTATTTCATGATCAACCTTTACGGCCGATATACCTTGGTAACCGGTGAGACAGCCCTACAGGCCTTTAAAAAACACATTCATCCTGCCGTCGGTATTTTCTTTATCATTGCCTTGACCGTTGGGGTATGCGGTAGTGTCATGGGGGTTATGGGCATTGTTGCCGACATCTGCTACGAATGGTCAAAAACCATTGTGGATGGGGGCATATCACCGCTCTACTTCGCCCTTTTCTTTATAACGCTGGTCTATTTCATCTTCTGGAACGGTAAAACCGAATTTTTCGAAAGGGCCTTAGCTGTGATTGTAGCCATTATGTCCGCCAGCTTTATCCTCAATTTTTTTATTATGATGCCGCCACCCATAGAAATCTTAAAGGGACTTATTCCTAAAGTACCCGACACGATAAGTGGTGACAAGAGTCCGTTTTTGATTATTGCCTCCTTGATAGGCACAACGGTTTTTTCAGGTCTTTTCATTATTAGGACGACCTTGGTAAAAGAAGCCGGTTGGGTATTGGCCGATATAAAAAAACAACGGAACGATGCCATTTTTTCGGTGACCCTGATGTTCATTATCAGTGGATCCATTATGGCCGCCGCCGCAGGCACTTTATACGTAGAGGGCATTCAACTCTCCAAAGCTTCACAAATGATCGAACTTTTGCAACCTTTGGCCGGCAGTTTTGCCACATCGATCTTCGCCGTGGGTATAGTTTCTGCAGGTGTGTCTTCACAATTCCCCAATATCCTGATGCTACCTTGGCTCATTTGTGACTATAATGAAACCAAACGCGATATGAGTTTGCCAAAATACAGGCTTATCGTTTTTCTTATATCGTTATTGGGCTTGGTCGTTCCCATATTCAATGCGCAACCCGTATTCGTCATGATCATTTCCCAAGCGTTGAATGCGATTATATTGCCCCTTACCGTGATAAGTATATTTTACCTGGTAAATCGCAAAGACCTTATGGGCGAACATAAAGCGGGTAAGGTTTCCAATATTATATTGACACTTATCCTATTGTTCGCGATTTTTACATCGGTCTCCGGAATTAAAGGAGTAATAGAATTAATGAATTAAAAAAATGGAAAAAGACTTACAACAATACGCCCATATACCTTTAAAACAAGTTACCAATAGGGTTTGGCGCACCTATTCCGGCGGTGCCTTGATCGATCGCTGGAAAAAAGACTCTCCTGAAGTAGATAATAGTTTTCCCGAAGAATGGATCATGTCCACCGTAACCGCCAGGGGCAAGAATCGACCTGTGGACGAAGGACTTACCAAAGTTGAAACCCCATCCGGACTATTGCCTCTAAAAGATTTGATAGATTCGGACAAGCAATTGTACTTAGGTGAAAAATTGGCCGAAAAATTCGGTACAACAGGGGTATTGATAAAAATGCTCGATTCCCAAGAGCGCTTAACCATTCAAGTGCATCCCGATAAACGTTATGCCAAGGATATTTTAAATTCCTCCTTCGGAAAAACAGAATCCTGGTATGTTCTGAACACCCGCGAAATCGATGGTGAAAAAAGTGTCATTTATATGGGGTTCAAGAAAGGGGTTACCCGGAAACAGTGGGAAGGCTATTTCTATGATCAAGATATAGAAGGTATGTTGAACAGCCTGCATAAAATAGAGGTAAAACCGGGCGACGCCTTTATGATCTATGGCGGAGTACCCCATGCTATCGGCAGTGGCTGCTTTTTAATGGAAGTACAGGAACCTACCGATTATACCATGCGGGTTGAAAAAACCACACCGGCCGGACTTCAAATAACCGATGAACTGATCCATCAGGGAGTGGGCGAAAAAACGATGCTCGATTGTTTCCACTATGACGATTATACGCTCGAAGAGGCTATGGACAAATGGAAGGTGAAACCTGAACTTGTAGAAGCCTCGGAAGGGTTTACCTTCAACACGATTTTCAATAAAGCACATACCGATTGCTTTGGTCTTAGTGAACTGGATCTAGACGGGGAATATACGGTAAAGGCAAACGGAAGCTTTTATGTGATCGTGGTGTACCAAGGGGAAGGCACACTACTTTGTAACGGAAAAGAATATTCCTATGCGCAAGGTGATGAAATCTTCATCTCCGCGGCGATAGAAAACATTACCTTAAAATCTGACATAAACTCCAAATTATTGCTGTGTTATCCGCCAAATTAGAAGACTTGACCTTTAGGGATTAGGTTGCATATTTCAATAGTTCGGTCAAAGGAAGCACTTCATAAATCGATGCATGTTGTTATTTACAAAACATCAAACAAAAAGCCCCAAGAAAATTCTTGGGGCTTTTTGTTTGTTACGACAAGGACGATTATTTACCTCCGTCTAATTTATCCTGTAATTTTTTCAACTCGTCCCATTTCCCTTGATCGGCCAATTTAGCCTGTTTAGGCCATGAACCTGGTTTGTGCATGGAATATCGAGGTCCGGCTTCTTTTAAAATCCCTTCAAGTTTGCTTACCGAAGCCCCACTCAGTTTTTTAAAAGTACCAATGCCTTTATCGGTTAAAATAGAAGCTATTTTCGGACCTATCCCCTCAATTTTTTTCAGATCGTCCTTTTTGGCCTTCTTCACGGTTTTCTTAACCGGTTTTTTGGCTGTTTTCTTTACGGGTTTCTTTACCGCTTTTTTTACGACCTTCTTTTTCTCGGTCACAGCGGTCAAATCTACCACCCCGTTATCTATTCCGTCATAAGGCGAAGGCACATAGGCATCCGCCGCATGGTCGTTGAACCATCCTTTATCCTCACTTAAATAACGATACTCATATCGTTTACCGTTCTTTAGTTTCAAACGCTTTACATAAGCGCCTCCATCTTTGTCCATCTGACAAGAACTGTCATTGGTCTGCCAATCATTAAAATCCCCCAAAAGAAGAATCGGGGCCGTACTTGGGGCCTCATGCTCCGCAATTGTGAACGTAACTTCAGTATAAGATCCTTTTGTGTGTTTTGTTAATGCCATCTCTATAGTGTTTAATAGTACTATAAAAGTAACATAGATATTGCTCCTATTCAAAAGATTAACGCAACAATTTGAATAATTTATCCTTTGGGGTTAAAGTACCGGTGACATTTGTGATATATTTCTAAGGAATAAGTACTAAAAACCATATAACCACTTAAAACACAGGTAGTGCATTACAAAATAGGTTGATGTAAACCAAACATCGCCCTACTTGGCCTTATAGGTATCCATCGCCTGTATCTGTTCTTTCAATACTTTAAACCTTTTGGTCTTCAATACCGGTAAGATCGATTCCCTGATGTCATAACCGTAACTGGATTTACTCGTGAGAATGATCGGTGGACTCTGTACCCTCTTGAAAACGTTACGTTGTATGGTATCGTAAAACCATTCCAAGTCCCTTAAGAATTCTTTGGGGTCATCAATATTCCATCGCAGCATCATTTCCATCCCTATTCCCAGTTTTTCATGAAGGTTGCCCTCCACATACCAGGTCATGATATCCTCAATGCCTTTCTTCTGAAAGTTGGTCGCTTCTTCCAACAACCGACAATGGTAACCGAATTTCATGGGATCTACCTGGTTGCTTTTCAACTCGGCGGTCGGTTGTATCTGTTCTTCCCCGAATCGCCATAGAGCATCGGGTAATAATAGTTCGGGGATAATCTCTTTTCCGAAGACCTCATCGTTGATATAATGGCACATATCGGCCACTTCGGTTTTGGTAAGATCACCAATGGGGGTGATCGCACCTCCCCAATCGCCGTACAAGGTGGCATACCCAAGGGCAATTTCCACTTTGTTCCCATTGTTGGTAAAGAAGTATCGGTATTTAGCGGACAGGTTCGAAAGTATGGAAGCCCCACGTATTTTCGCCTGTACGTTCTCCAAATTGAATTCACTTAACGGTTTCCCGTCCAGCTGTAAAATATGGGTGTTCGACTTTACCATGTCCTCAATCGGAAGAACCAGATATTCGATTCCCAAATTCTCCGCCAAGGCCTTTGCGGCCCCTTTGGTCTTATCACTATTGTATTGGGAGGGCATGTTCACCCCAACGACCTTGTCTTTCCCAAAGGCCAGAACCAAGAGGGTCGCGACCAAAGAGCTGTCGATACCACCACTCAGACCAATGACAAAATGGGGGTCATCGCCCAACATATTCCTTGAATTTTTCAGTCCGTTGAAAATGGCAAGGTATTTTTCCCTGATCGTATTTCCCGTTGGCCGTTCTTTAGAGAAAAACGAAGCATTTTCATCAATGATCATTAAATCCTCTTCCCAACCTTTTTTGGATAAGATACAGGGATCCCCTTCTTCATTATAGACCGTAGATCCCCCATCAAAGGTTATCACGTTCTTTCCGTTGTTCTGTACACCTACACAGTTTACATAATAGTACTTTACAAAAGCCCCTGATTGTTCTTTTAAATACTTCACCCGCCTGTCCCTCGCATTGTTCTTCATAAAGGTCCAAGGCGATGCCGATAGGTTTACAATGCCTTCGGCCCCGGCTTCAATGAGTATTTTGGTAATGTTTATAGGTTCTCCTTTGGCCCTATAGTCATGGCACCAAAGGTCTTCGCACAGTTCCATTCCCACAGGTACTTTTTTATCCCCTACCGAAATCAAGAATGGGGATAACAACTCCCCGAGTTCCTTTCCATAGTCCATGGCGACATCGAGTAAGGAGAAAAAATAGCGTTCATCATCGAAAAACCGATAATTGGGCAGCAAGGTCTTGGGTTGTACCCCTACAGGCAAGATTCCGTTTTCCTGAACACGCTCGGCATATTTGCCATTTTGCATCACATATACGGCATTGTATTTTCTACTACGCCCATCTTTATTGGGGTGATAACCTTCGTTCGACTCATTTACGTAAATATTTCCATAGGCAATGGCAATGTTTTCACTGGCCGCCAAAAGTTCCTCATTATAACTCATGAGCTCCTCGCAATAAGCATCTTCAAGAAATTTATCGCCCAATAGATAACCGCCCACACACATTTCGGGGAAGCAGATCAGATCAACGGATCGCTCCTTTGCTTCTTGGATCATGCTTAGCATTTTATCTACATTCAATCGGGGTCGGCCGGGCACCACATCCATTTGTCCCAAGGCTATCGTAAGTTTATCGGTCATTCTTGTGTTGGATTAAGGAAACGTATTTCAGTTTACAAAAGTAAGGAATCGGTACATACTGGAAAGGTAAGGGCAATAACCTTCCCCTACCCTTTATCGGTTATTTTAAAAATTAATCCCTATCGATGTGGTCAACCCGATTAATTGTCAGAAATTTAAGGTAGTAAACCGGTAAGGACCAAGCGTTCAACCCTTACACTTTCTCGTACACCAAAAAAACCGAAGACACCATGAAATATGGCATTTCCACTATTCTTTTCCTGATACTTATACATAGCGCTATCGCCCAGAACCCTTTTATTACCCATATGTATACCGCCGACCCTTCGGCGAGGGTATTCAACGATACCTTATACGTGTACCCTTCACATGATGAAGATGATGCCACATGGTTTTTTATGAAGGACTGGCATGTGTTTTCGACCACCGATATGCAAAACTGGACGGACCATGGGGTAGCTTTTTCCTTGGAGGATATCAACTGGGGCGAAAAAATGGCCTGGGCGCCGGATGCCATCCAAAGAAACGGTAACTATTATTTTTATTATCCTGTGGAACAAAGTAAGATCGGGGTCGCGGTAGGTAATTCCCCTACCGGACCGTTTAAAGACCCCTTGAATGCCCCATTGATACACATTAACTCGGAAGGAGTGGTCTGTAACCGCGATTTTATAGATCCCGCCGTTTTTATCGATACCGATGGGCAAGCCTATCTCTACATGGGTCAATTGGTCGTAAATGCGATAAAACTCAACGAGGATATGATCTCTTATGACGGGGAAGTGCATTTGCTCGAGGGAACCGATGACTTTTTTGAAGCTATTTGGATGCATAAGTACAACGGTAAATACTACCTTTCCTATGTTGGGACAAGTGGTGAAATAAAATACTGCATGAGTGACGACCCTCTGGGACCCTTTGAATATAAAGGTGTGATACTCCCTAAGATGAACAGCGGCACCAACCACCATTCGATAGTGGAATACAAAGGGCAATGGTATATGTTCTACCACAATTCAGATCTATATTACCGCAACCACCCCGAGGTAGAAGAAAAATTCGGTTGGGGGCATGAAGGGAGCCCACACCCCTTTCGACGATCTATATGTTTTGACAAACTGTACTACAATGAGGACGGTACCATTCAACCCGTAATTCCAACGAAATAATTAACCGGATATCCATAACTGCGTAGGTGTAATGATGGGGAATAACCAATAGTGTACTATGGTTCTTATTTGCAAGACTTTGAAATCAGGAAATATATCAGCCCTAACTTGCTTGCCTATGAATAATATCAGAAATTTAGAGTACGAATACTGTTTTGGCAGAGGTTCTTATGTTTCACAACCTACTTTAAATCCCAATTGAAATTCACAGCTTATAAATATCAAATAATCAAGGATAAACCATCCATTACCAAACAATTGTTTTGGACTTCCTTGTTGTTATTCTTTTGTATATTTTTTCTGATTTTTCTAAATGAGAAAATGCCTCTTTTTGACAACATCCACGATGTAGCCCTTCCTTTTTTCCTGATTGCCATAATTCCGTTCATAAGCTCATATGTATATCAATATTATGATTTCGAAAGGATAGAATCCAAAAATATCGGGCATATAGAATTTAAGGAAAATGAAATTATCCTCGATTATTCACTTAGCATCAAATACGACGAGATTACGAATATAGAGATAGGAATTGTAGCCTATTATGGAGAAAGAATCAATCTGATTTACAGAAATCCCAATGAACAAAATAGCCTTGGAATACGTAACCATATAAAGTTACAAACTAAATCCAATGAGTATGGGTTTCATTTTAAACTGGAAAACAAAATTCATCTGAAGGAACTGGAAAATACTATTTTTGAATTAGTAAAAAGTGAGAAACTAAAACTTGTTGACCCGAAAAAAACAATCAAATTAATTCCAAAAAGATTCAATAAGACGGATGAATACAAAAGGTTCATCATAAAGCAAATTGTTGAAAAGAGAATAAATTGCACAGATGGACTTTTATTTCATGGCTACAAAACCGATAAAGAAGCGGCTGAGTTAAGAAAAAAATACTGCGACTGAGCCTCAACCATTAAACCAACAGCGAATTAATCCCTACCCAAGTCACCTTTTAGGACGATATTCATCCCAAAATATATCAGCCCTAACTTGCTTGCCTCTGATTATTGTCAGAAATTTACAATTGGTAGCATGTGAATGATATCAGCTTCAATGATACCCCTTGCTTTATATACGAAAAAGGGGCTCAATACCACGAAAATAGTAACTAGATGAAAATTGCAATAATCGGAACAGGCGGTGTAGGCGGATACTTTGGTGCTAAATTGGCCCAAGCAGGGTTCGATGTCACCTTTTTGGCACGAGGGGAACATTTAAAAGCAATACAAAAAAACGGATTACAGGTAAAAAGTATTCTCGGGGATTTCCATGTAGACCATGTAACCGCAACCGATAGTATTCCAAAAATCGGAAAATCCGATTTGATCATCCTTTGTGTTAAGGCATGGCAGATCAAGGAAATCAGTACGGATTTAAAAAGTATTATCCACGATGACAGTATGGTTCTACCGTTACAAAATGGAATCTTGGCCTCTGAGGAATTAAAAGAAACGATCGACGAAAAACATATCCTTGGTGGGTTATGCCGAATAATTTCCAAAATAGAATCCCACGGAACCATCAACCATTTCGGAGTAGATCCAATTATCGTATTTGGAGAGCTTATTGATACGGACGCTAAACGATCGCAAGAATTAAAAGCCCTTTTTACCAAGGCGGGTATACGTTCGGAAATTTCAAATGACATCACATCCGCTCTTTGGGGAAAATTCTTGGCAATTTGTGTCAGTGGCCTGTTAGCCATCACAAAAACAACACATGGCGAGATAATGGAGCTTAAAGAGACAAGACAAATGATGTTCGATTTACTTACCGAAATCTATGTGTTATCTCAAAAAGTCGGGGTACATCTTAAATCGGATATTGTGGACCAAACAATGGCTTTCATAGATTCCTTCCCGTATGAATCCACGACATCATTAACCCGTGATGTTTGGCAAGGCCGACCCTCCGAAATTGAGTACCAAAACGGGACAGTCGTAAAATTCGGGGAAAAATATGGCGTTGATACCCCTATAAATAAATTTGTCTACCACTGCATTTTACCCATGGAAATAAAAGCCAGAAAACCAAAGCCATAGATCAAAACATTATTGAAAAACATAATAAAGAAGTAGGATTACCGTGATTTGACTTTAAACAAGGTTGACCTACTTTTAAACCCGATTTTCATGAAACCAACTATTTTGTTTTGCCTACTCCTTTTTTTCCATACCGTGCATTCCCAAAAGAAAACCCATGATGAATGGGACACCGAAATTGGCACTATAACCGTCTACTTTTCCTTGGAAGAGGCCTTAAAAAACCCTGAAAGCGTAAAGGGATTACAGTTGAGGGACCAAGGGTTGAACGAGCTTCCGAAAGAGATAGGCCAATTGGTGAATCTGGAGTATTTAAGGCTACATCACAATAATCTAACGACCATCCCGGAATTCATTATTTCTTTACCTAAATTAAGGGTACTGGAAATCGGTGGAAATCATTTAGGCCAACTCCCTGAGGATTTGGGTGATACGCTGTATGTAAATAATCAAATGATCCATTTGCAGGTCATTATCAAATTCCGACCCTAAAAATCCAAAATCGACAAGTACTAAAATACCGAACACTTCAGCTTATGGTTATACGCCTATGATCACTATTATACTGCGTAATGGACGAAAGTTTGGTTATCATCGAATATAGTGGCTATATTTAGTGGTCATATGTAATCAATATTCAATGAGTGAATCCATCGTTTCGTTTGTTCCCGAAGTACTGGAATATGAAAATCCGGCCGAAGTTGCCTCTCAACTATCCCGGTATTTAAGTACCCACAAAGTGATCGGTACCGAACTGAAGGACCATCCGACAGCCCCATTTAAACGATTTGCCCCTGGCCCAAATTACAGGGAGATCCTAAGCTGTGGGGATGAATTCAACCAAGTGGAAGGAACAAATAACAACCATATCGACATTTTTTCGGAGCGAACCGTATTTCACGGGTATAGCAATGGTTTGGACGAAGTGCTTTGCCCAAAATGCCAACAAAATCTAATCGGTACCAATTGGGCCGAAACCATGGATCGGTGGGCAAAAGGGGGTAGCGGACAATTCAAGTGTGAAAATTGTGGCAACATCGCCCCTATTTCAGCATATAGGTTCAGTTCCGAATCGCAATTTAGATGGGCCTTTAGCAATGTCGGAATCAGTTTTTATAATTGGCCCCCGACATTCACCGAGGATTTCCTGACCCGAATAGCAGGGATTCTTGAAAGCCCTGTTGTCATTGTCCATGCCCACCTATAAAACGTTCACCGTACAACGAACCTATTTTTTAATCTAGATGGTTCTTAACCAAAAACACATAAATATTCCCGTATGAGCATTGTTATATTCAGTATAGTCGTTTTAGCCCTTGTCGCTTTCTTTTTTTATAAGATGAAAGGGTTGTTCGCTTCCGGCAAGAGTTTACCGAAAGAGAACGTACAGCCACAAAAAGCAATCCAATTGGCCAAAAAAGAAGATAAATTCATGCCACATCGTACAACAAAACTAAAATTGGATACCCTAAAAAACGATTATGGAAAACTTTCCGATTTTCTCATACATGGGTGCCCTAAGGAGCGATTGGATGAACTGTTTTCCAATATAGAGGAAGTAAAATCCAAAGACATAAAACCAAATGACCAAGGTTTCCATTATTTGACCAAACTCATGGACCAACAGGTAAAACCGGAATACTTCCATTTTTTTAATTTGGATTGGAAAGCGGGCATAGAGGAGCTATATCAACACATCCAAAAAAGACTGGCTTTCAATGACATCAAGGCAGAATTGCCCAAGGTATCCGATTATCCGGAAAATGTTACCGTAAGCTATACCCATGTCTTAAAAGATTATAATTTCGCTCTGAACAAGGTCGGTTTAGGTTTATGGTTCGTGAGAAACCCTACCGACACCTATACCCTTTTTATATACCGGCTGGACCAGGCCGACCAAACATTTTGGGCATTAAGTCACGTTGGGCTCAATATAGACCCTTACAAACCTGAATGGGATGCGTAAGAGAGGACTGCACAAAAATACCCTTGAAGAATCAATGCGATACGTTCCACAAGTAGTGCCTTCAAAAGCAAAATAAATACCAAAACTTGATAAAACTTTTAAACCTTTCAAAAAAATAAGTGTCAGAGTAGAGTAAGGAAGTTAATCCGTTTCAGGTTGTAAAAATGAGGGTAAAAAAAGTATTGTTTGTTGCTTGTTTTTTAAGCGTATTGGCATGTGATAAGAACGAAGCCCTTTCACAGGATAGAGAAGAAGAACAAACGAATGTAAGTTATCGCTATGCGATCATCGATACCGGCGTGGAAACCTTCTACACCGATCTGGCGATAACCTCCGCCCTATCGGATGGCGATGCCTTTTATGGCCAAGACGCCAATTACACCGGAAACACACCATCATACACCGATAATGGGGATGGGACCATTACCGACAACGTTACCGGATTACTTTGGGAACAGGACATGGGGGAAAAACTCACCCTCGAGAAAGCTATGGCCAAAGCAGAGGCATCCACTTTGGGCGGCTATTCCGATTGGCGCGTACCAACGATCAAAGATTTGTATTCCCTGATCCAATTTACCGGTCAGGTCATGGGGGAACAAGCGGTTGAGATGTTCATCGATACCGATTATTTTGATCAACCCCTAGGGGATGTAAATATCGGGGAACGGGAGATCGATGCACAGACTTGGTCATCGACCGAATATGTAGGCCTGACCATGAATTCCGATGAAACCATTTTCGGTGTTAATTTTGTGGATGGGCGTATTAAGGGCTATCCAAAATACAAAAAGGCTACCGGAAGTGCCAATACCATGTATTTTAGAATGGTGAGGGGAAATACCGACTATGGCAATAATTCTTTTGTGGATAATGGCGATGGTACCGTAAGTGACCATGCTACAGGATTAATGTGGCAAAAGGCCGATGATGGGGTGGCCAGGGATTGGGAGGAAGCTTTGGCCTATGCCGAAAATCTTGAATTGGCCACACATTCCGATTGGCGTTTGCCCAATGCCAAGGAACTTCAGAGTATCGTTGATTATACGCGATCACCACAAACAACGAATTCCCCCGCCATAGACCCTATTTTTGACACGACGGAAATCAATGACCCCGAAGGCAACCCAGGCCAATACCCATACTTTTGGACGGGCACAACACATTTAGATGGGGCAAACCCGTATGCCAGTGCCGTTTATATTGCCTTTGGTGAGGGCCAAGGGATGATGAACGAAACTTTGATGGATGTTCACGGGGCAGGATGCCAAAGAAGCGATCCCAAAAGTGGGGATAGCAATGACTATCCCGAATTTTTTGGACCCCAGGGCGATGTACGCTATGTGTACAATTATGTCAGATGCGTTCGTGATATAGGGACGGGCTCAGAGACCCATTAAAACCGTCTTTTTACAGAAAGGGCACCCAATATTTCCTACCACTTACTTGATGAAATTATACTTAAGACAACCGCCCATTAGGGCGGTTTTCTTTTTGTTACTTCTTGAGCCCATTGGTGATTCACCGGTCACTGCTAAAAAAAGGTATGGCCATTACAGATATCTGTAAGGCAGTGTAAAATATTGTTTGGATATTTATAAGATAAAATAAAACGATTAAACCCTGACGATGAATCGAATATAGATAACCTTAACCTTTTATCGGGTATTTTTTGGGTTTATCTATTTGGGTTTGTTTACCTCATTTAATTGTAGGAAATTTATGATTCTACTTTTAATTCGGTTTATGGCTTTAAAGATTTCCTTTTAAATCCGCATCTTGACATAAGAGCATGACAAAAAACAATTGGACAAGGGAAGAAACCATCATTGCTTTTAATGTGTATTGTAAAATACCATTCAAAAGTAGTAGTAAGACAAACCCAACCGTTATAAAATATGCCGATATAATTGGCAGATCACCTTCTGCATTAAATATGAAGATTGGCAATTTTGGAAGACTTGACCCAGAGTTAAAAAAACAAGGAATTAAGGGTTTGTCTAATGGGAGTAAACTTGAAGAAGAAGTTTGGAATGATTTTAATGGAAATTGGGAGGAATTAGCTTTCGAAAGTGAACTATTGATCGCTAAATTTCAAAACAGCGAAATTGAAACAGGAAGCTTTGAATCATTTCCTGAAGGAAAAGACAAAGAAACTACAATAAAGTCAAGAGTAAATCAGAATTTTTTCAGAAGTACAATATTATCGACTTATAATTCAAAGTGCTGTATTACAGGATTATCCATTCCTGATTTTTTAGTTGCTAGTCATATAAAACCTTGGTCAAAAGACAAAGCAAATAGAACAAATCCCCAAAACGGATTATGTCTAAATTCAATTCACGACAAAGCGTTTGACAAAGGATTCATTACAGTTACACCAGACTTCAAAATCAAAGTTTCAGATTATTTTGATGATTATTCAAAAGAAAAATCCGTAAACGATTTTTTTATAAAATATGACAATCAAAATATTATCAAACCAGAAAGATTTGTTCCCTCACAAGATTTTTTGGAATATCATTATCAAAATATTTTCATCAAATGAATAATTTCCAAACAATAAGCCTAAAATATTTAAGAGCCTCTAGAACAATAGAAACTGTTCTTGTATCAAAGGTTGATTTGAACAAAATCTTCTTTGTTTATAATTATGAAGGAAACTCGTTTAGAGTATTTAAATGTAAAATGGATTTATTACATTTTTTTCAGGATAAAACTGAAAGTGATTTTCATTTTAGTACCGAAGATGACCTAGACCAGTTTTTATCAACAGTAAAAATTGCAGAATAAGTTGTATGCCTTTTCAAATTATAAGGTAAGATCCCCGCTGGCGCAAGCGTCACGCTTGTGCCTGTAAGCGTAAGAAGGATTTTAACAAGGCCTAAATAATTATAAAGTAAAAATTAGAAATGAGCATAAAATACAATTTCAATAACTTGGTAGAATAAAGGTTTTGTATCAGCGCCAATTGATTGAAGGTACAGTAGTACAAGAAAATATAGTTTTAAGAATAGTTAACGATTGAATGTTTCGGCATAATGTAATTTTGAAGGTAGCACCCATAATAAGATCTGGAAAGGTACGAGCGTGACGCTCGCACTTGCGGAGCTATGATTGTTATATTAACCGTTATGAACTAGCTTTAGAAAATCTGCAAACGACAAACAATAGAAATTACAAAAGCTATTGAATGAAAAAAGGTCAAAAACTTTGGACAAGAAATGAATTGATTTTAGCAATAAACCTTTATTGCAAACTCCCATTTGGCAGATTACACAGGTCAAATCCACAAGTTGTTCATTTAGCAGGGTTGATTGGCAGAACACCAAGCTCTATAGCTTATAAATTAGTGAATTTTGCTAGCCTTGACCCAAGTTTACAAGCAAGAGGAATTAAAGGCGCTTCCAATTCAAGTAAATTGGATAAGGTTATTTGGAATGAATTCTACAATAACTGGGAGGAATTGCCTTATGAGAGTGAAAAACTTTTATCAAAATTTGAAAATAAAACAATTGAAGAACTTAACAATATTGATTTAGATAATCTTCCCAAAGGAAAAACAAGAGAACAAGTAATTGAAGTGAGAGTAAATCAAGCTTTTTTTCGTAGCTCCATTTTAGCATCCTACAATAACACTTGCTGTATTACTGGTTTAAACCAAAGTGAACTATTAATCGCTGGCCATATAAAACCTTGGAGTACCGATAAGAAAAATAGATTAAATCCTAGAAACGGAATTGCCATCAATGCCCTACATGATAAGGCATTTGAACGTGGTTTAATTACAATAACACCCAATTACAAAATCAAAGTGTCAAATACTTTATTGAAACAAAAAAAAACCGATTCTCTCGAAAAATACTTTTTCCAATATAATAATAGAGATATTTTTTTGCCCTCTAAATTTTTACCTGACATAGAATTTTTAAAATTTCATAATGAAAATAGATTTCTAGGTTAAGGAAATAAAAAAACACTCCATATCCTTCCCTTTCCATCCACTACGATTTAGTACGAACACACCATTCCCATTCACCAGTTGTATGGTCCTACAACCAAAAATGAGTACCTTTATACTACGATGTAACGGCTTAATCACAGCATGTTCCACAATGCCATACACGATCTATTTAAACGATTCGAACTAATCAAAAACCTAGACGCAATTGAGAAAAAGAAAAAAGGTTCTACTCGTTATACTGACCCTCCTGATCTTCGGTTTTTTGATTCCACAGCAATTAAAAATGCCCGTTCAAGGGGCAACTAATTCGGACTATAACCCAAACTCATTTTGGTTTTACCCTTGGGGGAAATCCGTTACCCACAAAGGAGTGGATATCTTTGCCGCAACAGGAACCGACATCAATGCTTCAACTATCGGTCTGGTTTTGTATGCTGGGGAAATACCCATGGGCGGAAAAATCGTTTTGGTCCTAGGACCCAAATGGAGACTCCATTATTACTCCCATTTGAATGCCCTAAAAACGTCATCATTTACTTTCGTGAATAAAAAATCAACCCTAGGAACCGTTGGAACCAGTGGTAATGCTGCCGGAAAATCACCACACTTACACTATTCCATTTTAACCATGGTTCCTTATGTCTGGAGAATGGATTCGGACAAACAAGGTTGGAAAAAAATGTTTTATTTAAACCCCATAGCATATTTATAATTATGACTCCATCAAAAAGAGAAGACGTATCCGAAAGTGAAAAAGCGTATCTCAAAGCCCTCATCGAAGAACATATACACCTCAACACCATCCACTTTGGCAAAAAGCCCAGAGGGGTCATACGCTACGATAAAAGACCCAAGATGTACGGGGGCGATGGCACCGTTTACCTCCTACAAATGTTCGAGGAAAAAGAAGAGCTGGTCCATAACCGAATCGGGGCCTATATGATCTTACCTACTTCCAAGGATTCCGTTGGTTTCCATACCCATGGTTCCCGAAAGGAACAAGAGCTGTATGTGATCATCTCCGGGAAAGGACAATACTTGGAAAAGGACAATTGGGAAAGCCCCGAAAAAACCTATATTGTAGAACGTGGGAACATTACCAGTATGAGAGGCAGTGGGTTTCACGGTATTAAAAATATAGGGGATTCCCCCTTGATCATTTTTGTGATCACTACTTACGAAAGCAAAGCCTAGGATCAATCCCAAACGTTGTGAATAATACTAAAATTGTATAGTAATTAACCAATTTACCCAACCTTTTATTTCAATACTTTTTTCCATTGATACGGCATAATTTTCAAGATATGTTCTTGAAAATTGTGAGCGAGATAAAGTGGCTGGGTATTCAAAAAAATCTAGGCTGATTTTCCTTTTCTTGAAATCTACGGAATTCCCACTGCCACAGCGTCCAGGCCGCTTTCACTAGCGTGAAATGCTTTATGGACACCTTCCTCCATTCCATGTGTAAATCCCTTGATTTACTGCGAAATTGAAAATAGGCCGGGAAAATTTTAGATAAACTTCCCAACCAAATAGAAACATTGATTTACAACGAACTGTCCGAAACTTTAGATGGTATATTTCGGGGTCGATCTCCTTCTGTAGTGCAGGCGATAGGGCCGTAAAGAATTATTGAAGCCTTGGAAATAATTTAGGCCCTAGCGGCA
>NZ_JAWMPY010000005.1:0-277066 GCF_033101095.1 Maribacter sp. TH_r10
TGATTTCGGTCTGGAATTTACGGCAGTAAATTCGGGCTACGAAATCCAGCCGTTTAAAGGTAGGAAATTTCCGGTTTTCTAAAAGGGAAGACTGAGTTATAGGTATTGTTAGCAAACGGTTTTTAATCCAATTGCGTCCATTGTTCCATAAGAATTACAAATTCGGATAATTCATAGCAAGCGAAAACCGTAAGAATAGAAAGTCCGTTTTCCGATTCACGTTTTTTTATTAGAGTCCATACGTAAAGTCCAACTGGAACAAGCATCAAAAACCGAAGTTCTCCAATTAATAGCCAATTCATTGAGCTCCATAAAAAAGAAAGAAACGCAAAAAGTCCGATTACAAAATTTGTCCATTTTCCATTTAACCCCTGATAAATTAAAAATCCTAATGTTAAAGCACCAAAACTGAAAAATGATAAATTCAGTAAAAGAGGTTCTTTGAAAAATGAGAGTCCAAAACTTATTGCTAGTCCGATGAAGATTGCCCTTAGAAGATTCGGTTTAGTTTTAGGAAAAAGAAAAAGTCCCACTAATAATCCAATTCCAATAATAATATTTTGGTAGGTCATTTAACTGTTTGCTAACGTTTTAGCTAAGCGTAGTGCGGAGGCAAGGAAACTTTTCATTTCCGTCTGCGCACCAAGCTAAAGCTTATTGTTTAGTTTTATTTTTTATTTGTCCAAAGCTAAATCCATAAGATTTAGCGACCTTCTAAAAATACGCAAACCCAGCGATTAAGCCCTAAGACCGTATTACGTTTTGGTTGTGTTACCCGCTAGCTTTTATTCGTTCAATTGTTTCTTCGTAAAATTCGATTAGCATTCTTATTAATTCTTGATAAACTATAAAATGATTTGAGTCCAAATTCAATCCAAGTCTTTGTTTACAAAAATTATATTTTTCATCAAAACTAGAGTCTGTCAAATGCCCTTGAAGCTGTCTTAAATCGTTTAAAACATATAAAGGAGAAATTAAATTTGGTACATCTTTTATTTTAAGGATTTCGATTAGAAACTTTTCCAAAGTTTTTAAACTCCCTAGTCCTTTAATAGTTTTTTTATTTAAACCAGCATCCACTAAAATCTGTTTTAGCTTTTGAAGTTGAATGTTTTCAACTATTAGTTTATTAAGACTTACATAGGCGTTAAATATTTGGTCTTTTTCTACTAATATGGGAGGTTTATAATGGTCAAATAAATCACTAATCTCAATCCTTGTTAGAGGAAAGAGGTGTTTTTTCAAAATAATATTGTCTAACTCTTCTTTTAATGTGAAAATTTGAACTTCGTTATCTGATTCTTGAAAGGCATCTTCTTCTGAAAATGCATTTTGACTTAAATAAAATTTCGAATATATATCGTGGTCTGAATCTATATTACTAGCTTGAAACCTTTTTAAATGTGGAACCATATCAGAACCTCTAAAATCTTCGTAAAGGTCTCCCAGCCAAGTAAATATCTTACCATTTCTATTAATTCCAAAACCATAATTTAAAAAGCTTTCATTTTTATAATATATGTTTCCGGATGAGAACGAATCAAGGTGTACAGAGTAATCAGGGTGGTTATTATAATAGAGTAAGATATCTTTGTCAAAAAAAACAGGGCAAAGGTAACCAGGGTCATCTGGTCTGTTTAATCCAGGGATTAAATAGTAATCTTCTGAGGAATATTTAAAATCTAATCTTTTGAACCTATTAAATTTTTCGTTTTCATAACTAAATTTAATAGTTCTAAATTCACCTTTATTTAATTTTTTTAATGATTCTTCTATAATGTCTGTGAAATATTTCTTAGGTCTAAGGCAATCTTTTTTTCCACAGTTAGGGCATTTAAAAAAGGGAATATTAATAGCAACCGATTTTCCGTCTTTATTCTCTGATACTTTATGGAAAAACAAACTTCTGTAATCCTGACATTTTGGACACTCTAAAGGATGCTCGGACATAATTTAGGTTTTTTTAGCTTGCGGGTAACAATTGGCTAAACGTACCAAGGTACGTTTATTCCTTTTTTACTAGTATTAATTTAATGTGTTTTTTAATTCTTTTAAAGTGTTCGTTGTGATAGGTTTATACTCCTAAGTTAAAAAACAAATTACAAATGACCTTACTATTCATGTGTTTAAAATAGGTTCTAAGTGCTTTGCTTTGACAAATGGCCTTTCTAAATCATTTTTTCATCAATCCTCCTCAAAAAAGAACTCGTGCAGTTCAATAAGGCTGCCCCGTTTGATCTGTACCAGGTCTTTGGTGGTTTTTAAGAATATACCAAGGGAGCGTTCGTTGTAGATAAATTTCATTTCATCGGAATAGTCGGTTACCACGTACATATCGCCAGAGAGTTTGTAAAAGGGGATGGCCATCTTACTTTTTACCTTTACCCCTTTGTTTACTATTTTACCTTGGGTCAATGTTTCCTCTACATGTGTGTTCACCCATTCCCCGGAGGCCACCCGTACGTAGGCGACCATCATTCTCGTCCATTCGGGTTTGTCGATCAAGAACCATTTGATCTTATTGAAGTCGATACCGTATTCGTTGATCCAACCATGACTGGTAAAGCCCAATAACACCTGTTTTTTGCCATCCAATTCCGGATTGTCGGCGGGTATAAACTCCTGTATTTTAAAAGTAATGACAGAGGTTGAGGACATGTCTTTCAATTTTTTGCCATCAAAATCCATGGTTTTTAGGGAAAAACTGTTCATTTCAGGATTGTTGGCCAATAACCATTCGGTAGCGGTAAGTTCAGCGCGCTCTTTCATCTGTTCTATCGCCGCAACACCGGCACCAATGGCCGCCAAGGCACCAACAGCGCCTGCGACCACGGCACCTTTGTCCTGGGCATGGTTGTGTTTAGGTAGCAATAGAAATAAAATCGTAAGTAGTATAATCGGTTTTTTCATGGGTTGGGTATTTGGTTTTAATATGTTTTAATCGGTACTGTCCCGGTGGTCTATATAATCTATCATTTCCTTGTTTCGCTTAATCTGTTGCTCGATCTTCCATCTTTTGCCCAGTTCCAATATTTCGGCATAGGTCATGGTTTCCAATTCCTTTTCCTCGATTTTTAATCGTACCAAAGAACCGCCGAGTAGTCGAAAATCTGCGGAATCAAGATGTTTTTCTATGGCTTTTAAGTCCTTATGTGAAGTGTTTTCATTGAATTTCCGGTCTAATGGGGAGGTGCAGGACAATAGCAGTGCGGCAAAGGCACTTGATAAAATATGTGCTTTCATAGGGGGTCAATGTAAATTCCAGTATAAAGCTATGGCCATAAAAAATGAATTCCTTACAGATTTCCGTAAGGGATTTAACTTTTTTTGTTTTTGGACTTTTAAAAGGGGATCGGTTTATGGTCTTTTTGGTTCTTTGCCCATGGCCAGAAAGGAAATAGAGGGCCGCGTTACGGAAAACCGTAAAGCGTTATGGCAGACATTGGTTAAATTTGCGATGTTGGTAAACCATGGGTATGTATAGAAAGGCGATTCTCTTATTATTTCTGTTTTTTTCAATGGCAACCTTTTCACAAAAAGAGGGCCTGGAACTTATTTCATGGAATATTCAGGATTTTGGGAGAACCAAAAATTCGGCGGAATTGGAACAGATTGCCGAAATTGTCAGGGATGCCGATATTTTGGTGATACAAGAGGTGGTTGCGGGTTATGGTGGTGCCCAGGCCGTGGCCAAACTTAGCGATATCCTTAACCGAAAAGGGAGCAAATGGGATTATGTGATCAGTAACCCCACGAACAGTCCCAAATATGTTACCGAACGTTATGCCCTAATCTGGAAAACCAAGCATATAAAAATAAAAAACAGGGGTTACCTGATTCAGGAGTTGGATGCCCTTATAGATCGGGAACCTTTTTTGTTGGATGTCTTTATAGATGGAAAAAAAGTTACTTTGATCAACTTCCATTCCAGACCGCACGACCATGACCCGGAGACGGAAATTGCCGCCCTGACCGATTATATTGTTGGTAATGACACTACGCCCATTATTCTGGCGGGCGATTTTAATGTTAATGAGAACCATCCCGTTTTTGATGGTTTTAAACATAAAGGGTTCATGGCGGCCCTAACCGACCAAAAAACGACCTTGAAAAAGGCATGTAATGGGGAAGGCTATTTAAACCACGCCATTGACAATATCTTTTACTCTAAAGATATTCGAAAGGTCGATAGTGGGGTGTTGGATTTTGTGCGTTTTTGTGATGATTTGGATACGGCCAGGAAACTCTCGGATCATTTACCCGTTTATTTAAGGTTTGGGTTGTGATAGTGAACTAAATATACCTTTTGTACTTTGAAAAAAGGCCATGCTTACCAAATTGATGAAACCCCCTATTACCTTTTCGGTAAGCCGGCCAGTATAACTTTCGTTGTTTATCGTTTTACAAATTGAATGAACATTTATTCTGCCCCCGCTATCCATATGCAATCCGCACTTAAGACGAATGACATTTTTTTGAGCAGGATCTACAACCATTTGCAGAACTTGGATAATAGTCCATCGCTTTTACAACGGCCGCATGGCAATCTGTAAACACCCCTAATTCTTTAGTATCCAAAGCAAGGGAAAGCCAATAGCAGCCTTCTTTATGAACCTCATGGTCCCCATTGGGCTGGGCGGTCATGTTTACGAAGTACTTTGTCATTCCGTTAGTATTGAAATTAACCATGCCAAACTTATGACCATTAAAAAAGAATCCCTTACAGATTTCCGTAAGGGATTTAAAATTTTTTGTTGTTGGGGATGATAGTGAGGGGTGTAGTTTTAGATCCTACCCTGTTTAATGAGCTTGGCGATCAGGTGGTGGGTGTTCTTGGCCCCGAATTCATCGAACAACCGACTTATTTTTTTATCTATGGTACTTTCGCTATTGGGTGAGATTTTGTTCTTCTTCAATCTTTTTGAAATCTCTTTCTTGGTAAGTCCGTCGGCAAGGTCTTTAAGGATCATAATGTCGTACTTGTCCATCTCAATAACATTATTGGCACTGTTCAAGTTGATCTGGGGAGAAACAAAGGTTCTGTTCTGCCGAACTTCCTCCATGGCCATTATCAGTTCATTAAGGCTATTACGGCCCTTGCATACATAACCATTTATCTTGAATTCAGTAAACAACGGATTTATTTCTATGGGGTTGTCTATCATGGAGTTTACGATGATCTTAATATCGGGGTCTATACTCCTGACGGCCTGGATAAGTTCTTTGCCAGAAGTAAGCCTTCGCTCTACATGGCTTTCCTTAAACGAAAGGTCGGTAATAAGAAGATCGTACGGTTCCCCTTGGGCATGGGCTACCTTAAAACGGTTAAAAGCCTTGTCGCAATACAATTCTTCTTGAATGTTCTCTATTTGGAATCTATTTTCCAGGGCATCTACGATTCCTTTATTGGTATCTTGAAAATCTTCGGCAAGCAGTATTTTTTTGAACATGGTCTGTACTTTTTAATTCGGAATTTCGATTAGGGCCTTAAAACCATCACCCTTCTCCGATTCAAAATTAATACTTCCATTTATGGCATCAATACGCTTTTCTGTATTCCAAAGTCCATTTTTATTTTGTATGGCCTCTTTTGATGCACCCACGCCATTATCCATATATTCGACCCGGAATATCTTCTTGGTCTGTTCAAAATCTATAGAGACCATGGTGGCCGAACTATGTTTTTGCATATTGGTCATTAACTCCTGAAGTACCTTGTACAGGGTTTTCTTGGTCAGTGCCGGAATTTGGTCCCAGTTGATTTCCTTGCTGCCCGTAACGATCAATTGGGCATTTTTACAATAGGTGCCCAACATTCCGAATAAAGATTCCTTAAAACGTGGTCCGGTATCCACATCATTGATCTTTCTAGAGAAATTTCGACTTTGGTTGTATAAAACCTCTACGATATCGAGGACTTTATCGGGCTCGGACCCATTTTGGAGCAAAAGCATGGCGTGGTTGAGTTTACCCCCAAAATCGTCATGTAATTTTCTGGAGAGTGCAGCTTCGGTTTCATAAGTGGCCTGTAAAACGGCGATTTTGTTTTTCTGTTGTATACGTCTGCCCCGTTGTATTAAAAAATAACCTATAAACGTAGAGGATAGTAGAACGAATATCAACCCCGCATAGGACATGATCTTTTTGTTCCGTTCTTCGGCAACCTCCAAGGCACGTTCCGCATTTTCCTTTTCCAGACGTAAGATGGATTCCTGTTTTAAGGTATCATCGTACTTGTATTTGGCAAATTGGGTTTTTACCTTAAGTTCCTGTTCATAAAGACTGTCCTGTAGAAAAACATAGCGGTCCCGAAAGTTTACGTTATCGGGTTGTAGCTGTATTAAATGTTTTAAGGCATCCTGTTCCGCCTTGGGAATGTTCATGGTCTTCGACAATTGAATAAGGGAATCAAAATACAGGCTTGCTTTTTGACGGTCAATCGGGAGATAATATTCCCCTATATGGGTGTAACTGGCCAATTGTCCCCTATAGTCCTTGTTTTTCTTGCGTATACCCAACGGATGCGTGAATGCCTCCGCCATTACCTCTTCATTGGCCAACCAACGGGCATAGGCAAGATTGTCGAGTACCCGGGCATATTCGGTTTTGTTCTTTTGCAATTCGGGGTCGTTCAAAATTTCGTTCAGTAAACCAATGGCCTCCTTGGGTTTGTTGAAATCGATATAAGTAGCGGCCAAATTGTTTTGATAGATCAATCTGTCCTTGTCCGATTGCGTGCTGGAAATGGCCTTTAAATGATATTTTATCGCTTCCTCATGGTTCAATAATTTCCGGTGATCAGTGGCAAGCACATCATAGGATGAAGAAATATATTTGGTGTCCTTATTTTCATTTAAATATTGAAGTGCCTCGGTAATGGTTTCCTTACTCCCAAAAAAGTCGTTGTGGGTCTTTTGGATGATGGCCATATTATACAGGTTTTTACCTACCCAACTGCTATCGTTGATCCGTTTCTTATAGTTTTTGGCGTTATTGTATTTGTAGAATGCCTTTTGTGGCTTTTGGGCGATATAATCATAATAATAGCCCATTAAATAGTATTGCCTGCCTAGGATGGCATCGTCATTGGTTTTTAAGGCATGATCGATAAGTAGGTCGCTGAATACCTGGAGGCTATCAAATTCTTTCAAAGAAAGGTGAATCAGGTTTTTTTGATATAGCGCCAAGGTATATAACGTGTCCTTTTCGCGCTCTTTTAAGAATCCCAAAGATTTGTTTACGGCCGTATATCGCTTCTTCAAAGGATTGTTCTTATCCTTTGCTACGGTATAGTAAAAAAGGGCACTATCGTTGGCCACTTCTGTATTCGAAGTGTTTTTTCCGTAATCGGTAGTACAGGAAATAAAAAGTGAGATACAAGCTAAAATCAATACCCTATTCAAAAGAAATACTTTTGCGATAAAAGTATTCAAAAATGGGCTATACCCGAAGGTATGGCCCAAATAAAAATTGAATCTTTCTACTCGTCTTCTGGTGGAGGTGGTGGAACATTACCATCATCACCTTCGACTGCCTCTAGATTGTAAAGTGCATCCGATTCGGCAACGGAATCAGGGTTACAGGAAAACAAGACGGTATTCATTACGATGACCAGTACGGCTATTAAGATTTTTTTCATGATTATTGTTTTAAAAACGGGCATACCAATGGCTGTCCGAATTATTGTTTCAGTGAATTTTGCGATGATCGGTCGCTCTTGATTTTAAAGGGGATATCCCTTCTGTCCGGGAAGGGGAAATCTAGATGCGGCAGGTTTCAACCTACTTCCCGGTCGGGCCGAACCCTGACCACATTGTCGATTTCCATAAGAATGGTTTTCTAGAATTCCGATGTTAGCAAAGCATCGCTGTAACCATTCGTTGAACAAAGTAAATAGAAGGGGGCTTTTGATTATAGACAAAGGGCCGACTTGTGTTAGACAGTTTTTCGACACCCATAAAATCAACGGTTCAGAGCTCTTATCCCGGTAATTTGTCGACAGGAAATTTGTACTTTTAAGGCGATGGATGAGATAAGGATAGAAGAAATTGTTCGTAGGGTATTCGATAAGGCGAAATTCGGATGTGTTTCGCATTCCCGATATGCATTGTCAAAGTATGTAAGCGATGCAACCGGACTCAGTTCCAAAACCTTGGAAAGGGCCTATGATCGCTATATAAACGGGGATTTGGAACAGGGTAGTCCAAATGCGGACAGTGTTGATCTTTTATGCCGGTACCTAGACTATGAAAACTATGCCGAATATGTGAGCAAGAATGCTTTACCGACCAAGGAAGAGGACAAAGGGGCATCTGATAAGGGGGGCGTTCAAATGAAATGGATCCTGTACTTGATCGGTATGACCATCGGGGTATTCTCAATAACATCCTTAGTACGGATGAACCAAGAACCGAAGTGTATGGCATGGGACCAAACCCATTATAAGGAAGTATCATGCAGTGCGGAACCCTCCACCCTAAACGGAATGGCCGTAGTACCTTATGACAAATCAAAATTCGTGAATTTGAAGAAGGTTGAGGTAACCATGTCAACCCCATTTTTTTCCGAAGTAAACCAACGGCCCCTAATCTGGTACCATAAAACCAAAGAAGGCGAAATAGAATATTTTACGGCTCCCGGACTTCATCCTGTAACTGGGAAAACGCTCGATGAGATTACACCTTATATTATCCAGAAATATGTGCCCATGCATACGAATCATGAGGATTCTTTTTTAAAGTAAGATGCATCACTAGATGGATAACGCTATGAGGCACAAGGTTTTGTCCTGTGAACGGCGAGGCCAGCCCTGGGGCGTATTTTTTTGGTGTCTACGGCTTTTTTTGAATAGCAGTCAATTCTATTTGGGATGCTTTTAATCCATCGGATTCCATCGTCACTGTGATTTTCCCGGTTTTCCCTGCAATGGAACGTACGACAACCAAGGCCAAACCATTAAAGGCTTTGCGTTGGGTTGAAGGGAATTCGTTCATATCGGTTGGATCTCCATTATCAGTGGCAATGATCTCTCCTGGTCCTTCCACCTCAAATACTATGGTATTATCGGCTGTCGGTACGATTAAGCCATCGGTATCGGTTAGTTGTATGGTGATAAAGGAGAGGTCTTTTCCATCGGCATAGATTTCATTCCTATCGGCAAGAGCGGCTATTTGGGCAGGTTCCCCTGTGGTTTTTACGGTTGTCTGGGACCAAAAACTCCCTTTTTTATAGGCAACTGCTTTTAATTCCCCCGGCTGGTAGATGACATCGTCCCATCGTAAGCGATAGGTAAAAGCTTCTTTTTTCTTACGTCCCAACGATATTCCATTCAGGAACAGCTCAACTTCATCCCCTGAGGTAAAAACATGTACAGGGGTGGTCTTACCGATACGATCAGGCCAATTCCAATGGGGTAATATATGCACCATGGGCATATCGGGATGCCATCTAGATTGGTAAAGGTAATAGCGGTCTTTGGGAAAGCCTGCCAAATCAATGATCCCATTATACGAACTCCTGGATTCATAATAGGGGGTAGGTTCGCCGAGGTAGTCAAAACCGGTCCATACAAATTCACCGGCAGAGTAGGGGTGCTTGTCCAGGGAGGCAAAGACTTTGTCGGCACTTGAACCGAAATCAACGGCATAAAGTTCGTAGGCACTGACCTGTTTGATGTTGGAGTCACCTCCCATACCATCGCGGATCGGGGAACTGGTCATATCGGACACGGGAAACAAGTAAACCCCACGACTACTCGCGGCAGAAGCTGTTTCGCTACTTAGAATCACTTTGTCGGGGAATTTTTCGTGAAAAGGTCCGTATTGGGGTTTGGTCTTTATCCGATTGGTAACTGTGTCAAAAATAGGGTCTTGCCGAATGCCCTCCCCTTGGTAATTAAGACTGATGACATCCATCGCCGAGGCGAACGGCATATCTGATTTTGCCCAATTCATGGCACTGGTCGTTGGCCGGGTGGGGTCCTCGTCCTTGATGATAGCTGACAAGGTTTTTCCAATTGTAGCACCTTCAACATCGGTATATTGCTCTCCAACTTCATTGCCGTAACTCCAAATTACAATGGAAGGGTGGTTTTTATCCCTGCGTACCATGGCTCGGGCATCTGCTTCGTACCAATCGGGGAAAATCAAATGGAAATCGTGGGGTGTCTTTTTTCTCTTCCAGGAGTCGAACACTTCATCAATCACCAAAAACCCCATTTTATCGGTTAGTTCCAACAGCTCTGGGGCTGGAGGATTGTGGGCCATTCTGATGGCATTGACCCCCATATCCTTTAAAATACGGAGTTTGCGTGCTGCGGCACTGACATTGAAGGCGGCACCGAGGGCACCTAGATCGTGATGCTCATTGACCCCTTGAAGCTTGATTAATTCGTTATTGACCATAATCCCTTGATTGGGGTCAAATTTTATGTCCCTAATGCCGAAATCGGTTATATAGGTGTCAATGTCGACCCCATTTTGGGAGATATGGGTAATGGCCCTGTAAAGATGGGGTGTCTGTGTAGGTAAAGGCCCCCAAAGTTTTGGGTTTTCCAAGGTGGTAGAAGCGTTTATCGTCGCAGTGTTTCCTGCCTGGATCTTGGTCGTTACCTTTTCCATGACAGCC
The DNA here is from genome assembly GCF_033101095.1 of Maribacter sp. TH_r10. Taxonomy (NCBI): domain Bacteria; kingdom Pseudomonadati; phylum Bacteroidota; class Flavobacteriia; order Flavobacteriales; family Flavobacteriaceae; genus Maribacter; species Maribacter sp. TH_r10. The sequence goes on from NZ_JAWMPY010000005.1 coordinate 10,627, forward strand.
GTTTGCTTCCTAACGGTTCCGTGGTTAATGGTGTATATTTTGGTTATGGTCTCGATTTCGGTATCGAAACCCGAACGATTCTCTACTAGGACCTTTAACCCTATTCTTGCTGATGCCTTGGAAACCTTTGAAGTGGTTACCGTAGTTCCCCAGTGGGCAACATGCACTTTGTTCGTTTTGGTCAGCCATACATTGCGATATAGGCCACCGCCAGGATACCAACGGGCGGAGTGGTTGGGATTGTCCAATCGTATGGCCAATTGGTTGATGCCTTCGAAATTGATATGGGGTGTTAGGTCTAATCGAAAGGAATTATAACCATAGGGCCAACCGCCCACTAAATGTCCGTTTAGCCAAACCATGGCATAGGACATGGCTCCGTCGATGTCTAAGTAAATAATTTTGTCCTTATCTGTCTTGTAAATGTCTATTTGTCGTCTATACCAAGCAATGCCGTTACTGGGCAAACGCCCCATACCACCACCGACCTCGGTGTTAGGGCCCTCTTGAAACGGACCTGCAATGGCCCAATCGTGGGGTAGGGTTACGTTTTCCCATCCGTTGTCATCAAAATTGGATTGCACCAAGGGGAAATTGGTACCGGGATGTCCTTCGGGGCGTATATGATGTTTTGATGGGTCTTTTATAAAAGCGTTGGCCGTGGGTAAGATGTAAGGTTTTAAGGCTTTTTTAGAGGCTTGAAGTTTCTCGGCTTCCGTGGCAGGGGTATCCGCTGCTTTGCTGTCATTCACAGTGAGAACTTCAGGGCGCAAATCATAAAATAGGCTATCCGCAATTTCCGGTGAGTCATACTTCATGAATTTCCACCCTTCATTGATGGAAATGCGCTCACGATTGAACGATTCGGAGGAGTCTTTACAGCTCATGAACAAAAAACCTATGAGGAATAATAGGACTAAGGGTTTTCTGTTAGGTTGATATCGGTTTTTCATCTTTCTGGTATACTTATGTATTCTTTTTTCCTTTTCTATGAAGAAGATTTAGAAGTCAAGTTCCACTAAGATATTGTTTCCCGACCATTTATAACAATCGGTTGCTTAAAGAATTAAATTTTTTTATATTAAGAAATGGAACCCCGTCATATAATATTGAATGTAACCTAAGCGCAGCCCTGACTTTTGTAGTGGATAGGACGTTTAAAGTTAAATTATAATTTGTTTTAAAGCTGTATATTTGGATTTTATTTTAATCATTTATGGCTTGGTTTTGATTCGAAAAAGAATGACTTTCCAAAAAAAAATACTGCATTGCCTAAATTGAATTATTGAATACGATGAAAAAGCCAAAGAAGGAAGTTACCATATATGATATTGCCGAAAAATTGGGTCTAGCCACATCAACAATTTCCAGGGCGTTGAAAGACCATCATAGTATCGGTAAGAAAACTACTGAGAAAGTAAAAAGAACTGCGGAGGAAATGGGTTTTCGTCCCAATATAATGGCCGCTAGTTTGCGTAACAAAAAAACAAGGACCATCGGCGTTCTGATTCCTAGGATCAATAGACCGTTTATGGCATCATTGGTTAGTGGCATCGAAGGGGCCTTACAGAAACAGGGTTATAATGTGATCATCATCCAATCCAACGATTCTTATGAAAATGAGGTAGAGATGATGAAAGTCCTCTATAACAATAGGGTGAGCGGAGTTATTTGTTCCGTAGCCATGGAGACCCAAGAGAATGACCATTTTCAACAATTTTTGGAAAATGGGGTTCCGATAATTTTTGTTGATAGGACACCTAAGGATATTGCTTGTACCCATATCACCATTGATAATTATGCGGCGGGGTACGAGGCTACCGAACACTTAATTGAACAAGGGTGCAAACGCATCGCCCATTTTTCGGGATCTAAATTCAGAATGGTGTACAGCGAACGGGAAAGGGGATATATAGATGCCTTAAAGGATCATGGTTTGAAGGTCGATGCCGATTTGATAATACCCTTTAAAACCTTGAGTTACGAGGAAGCCGAAACGATAACCAGTGACTTGCTTGATTCCAAAAATCCGCCAGACGGAATTTTTGCCTCCAATGATACAACGGCAGTGGCTGCGATTCAAGTGGCTAAGAAAAAAAACGTGAAAATACCTCAAGATCTGGCGGTCATCGGCTTTAACAACGATCCTATTTCAAAAATCGTTGATCCCGCATTATCAACGATTGACCACCCTGCATTTAAAATGGGGGAAACAGCGGCAGAGAAAATCCTAAATCAGCTACAAACTAAGGTGAAGAGTGATTTGAAGGAGATCACGGTATTGAATACCGAATTGATCATACGGGAATCCTCAAAGCGCAAATAACCCCCCTATATATTTAAATGATCTCTGTTATTTGGGTACAATGGTCACAATGATCCTTTTGTACCGTGTTAGGGCCGGAGTTCCCTTATCGGTCAACTTTAGGATAAAATGTGCTGTCTTTTTCTTGTCCACTTCAGGGGCCGTGATATATGCTCCATGTGCATTTTCTGCCCCATTGATCTTAATCTCTTTCTTGTAAGATCCAGCCTCTGGATAGTTGAACCACAGGAAACTGAGATTGTCCCCATCGGGATCTGTTGACTGACTGGCATCCAAACCAAAACCTTCGCCAGATTTTACGGTTATACGATCGGGATGGCTTAGTACAGGTACCGGTGCATGGTTGGCTTCGTTATAAGAACTTAAGCACCAATCCATACGTGCGGCAAAATCATTCTGGAAGTCCTCACGCCAGCGGGCAAGGGTTATTTTAAAATCGTTGAATGTAACGGTATCCTTTTTTACCGCCCTACCATATGCGCTGGGTATATATGGGGTGTAATGGTCGTTGGCATTCGTATATATCTCCCTTGTCTCCGGTGCAATTGGGACAATGGAGCCCCCTTTTTTCGTTTTTGAGAAATCGGGTTTATACAATTCGTATCGTCCTCCCCAAGCCCCCCATTCCGGATGTTCCGGGCTGTTGAGTCCGTTAGGTATCAACGATAGGAATGAAGGAGTGTCACCTTCAACACCCCAAGATACATCTGGATATTCAGTACCTAGGGGGCCATGACCCTGTTGTATGTTATCGGCTATCCAAGTGTTGGTAATCACCTCATTGTTCAAACCTTTGAAGAAGCTATTGATGCCCGTCCATGTGGCACTGGCATAATGATCGCCCGGACTTACAACAAAGAAGAGATCGGGAAAATTGTCGCGGATCCAAATACCACTGTCGTCCTGGTCGGAAATTGTGTAAACCCTCAGTTTTGAGATCAATTTTGCAGCTTGCTTTTTAGACTTTGTCTTTTGGATCTTGTAAAGCGATTGTGCTAGGGTGTTCGCACCGCCCCACGCTGATATCCATAGGGGTCGATCATCATCTTCCTCTAAGACTTTAATGATCCAATCCGACCCTTCGGAATCTTGGTCTTTGCCAACACCGAGCATTCCATATTTGGGCAGGCCACTTTTTACTAGGGATAGGAGTTCTTTCTCCGACGGAAATCCCTTTTCGTGTTTTTCAAGGTTGGGTTGTACTTTTCCGTAAGCGTGTATGACCTTTTCAATGAATTGTGGGTCAACACTTGTTTTGTGCCAACAGGAGGTCGTGGCGACCATCCCTTTGATATCCATTTGGTTCGAATACAATAATAAGCGTACAAACGATTGGGTGTCATCGGGGTCAGCCTCGATATCTGAAAGTATAATGACCCTACTTTTCTGAGGGGCCTGGGCTGTAAGCGATTGTAGACAGGACAATCCTATGATTGTGGCAAAAACGAAAAGAATTCTCATGATTTTGATATTGGTTTTACTATTTACTTATTGTTCCTCAATGCGAAAAGGCGATGCCGGCAAACCTTCCTTGTTATATAAATTCGGATTGTCCGGATTGTCCGCCCAAGCATAGCGAACGTATTTCGGTGTCGGAATGTCATCATTCCACACTACGACCTTATCGCCTTCTATTTTGGCCTTTGCCCAAATAAATTGCCCGTCTTCTCCGGCTATGGCGAATTCACTCAAGGCTTTGTTGTCATTCGTGGTTAACCCACTGCCGGTATGATCGAAGGAAATAATCACCTTGTTCCCTTTTATTTCATGTTCCCGGTACAAAGGACCAGAGGATACAAGGTCTTCGTTATAGGCTAGTTTTAATCCGGCTAGCGCCATGCGCTCCCCGACATCCTTTTTATTGTCCGGGTGGATATCGTTCCATTCCCCTAAATCGATATTGACCGTCATGGCCGTGTTGGGAACCGAAAGCGCCTTGAATTGTGATTCCCTCAGCTCGGCCCAACCGCTTTCACAAGGCAAGTAGGATACCTCCATGAAATTTGGAAGCTGTGCATAGATAAAGGGTAGGTCAGGGGTATCGAAGGCCTGTCGCCAACTTCCTATCAAAGCGCGCATGTAACCTTCGTATTTTTCGGGTTGCCCGGCATTACTCTCTCCCTGATACCAAAGAATACCTTTTAGGGAGAATTGCGTAAAGGGCGCCACCATGGCATTGAATAGGGCAGTAGGTTCGTTCTGTGGGTTTATTTTTCTAATTGTAGTATCCTCTGTGTTTTTTGGAAAGGTAGATTCTTGGGGTTTGAAGACCTCCCCAACTTTATAATCCCAATACCCTTTTAGGTCTACCGTATCCTGGTCTGTGAAAATACAGTATGGTTTAACGGTAACAAAACCGCCTTTATGATTATAGTTGGTTACCCGGATCACAAACGTATTTTTACCGGCTTTCAGAAGGTTTTCAGGAACGGAATAACGTCTTTGAGGATATTGATAAGTGGTTTTACCGACCATTGTACCATTAATGTACAGCTCATCCGCATCAACGATACGTCCTAGAAAAACACGTGCTTTTTTCCCTGCCATGGATGGGGGAATCTCGATTTCCCTGCGGTACCAGACCACACCATTCAGGTCTTTGATACCTTGGTCTTCCCAATATCCGGGAATATTGATCTTTCGCCAGTTTTTGGGTGTAAAGGTTAGGTCGTACCAAGTTTTTTCCCCGCTCAAACCTTTATCCAATGGTATTGGGGATGATTCCTTGTCCTGTTTAGGGAATGCTATTTTTTGACGATTGACAAAGGCCGAATCCTTATTTTCCACAATTATTTTCTGGATATCGGGGTAGGTCTTGAATCCCTCTTCAGCGATCCAGGCTTCAATAGGTGTGCCCCCTACACTGGCGTTGATCAACCCAATCGGAATATGGTATTTTTCATATATTTTTTTGGCAAAAAAGTAGGAAACAGCCGAGAAAGGCCGTACTTCCTCGCCAATGGCCTTTTGCCAATTACCGCCTTCCAGATCATCCTGAACCCCCGATAAACTGGTTGCCCTAGGTACTGCGTAATACCGTATTTTTGGATAATTGGCTGTTTTTATTTCATCGGCATATCGCACATCATGGATATTCAATTGATGTACCATATTCGATTGCCCAGAGCACAACCAAACATCCCCGATCAGGATGTCCTTGATTTCGATACGGTTCTTGCCGGAAACGATCATGGTATATGGTCCGCCAGCTTTCATTTTGGGCAATTTCAAATTCCATGTGCCATCATTCGTAGCCTTGGTCTTGTATTGCCGGTTGTTGAAATGAACGGTTACTTTTTCATTGGGACTGGCCCAACCCCATACAGGAATCTTTGTATCCCTTTGTAATACAACGCCGTCACTTATTAATTTAGGGAGTTTAACCTGGGCAATTAGCGTATGGGATAGTAAGAATGCCAATGCGACAATTAAAACCTGTAATCTGTTCATTGTACTATAATTAATTTATGGTAATTGTTGTTTTGGCCATTGTTGGGGCACCCAATTCAGAACTTCGTTCCATCGGACTTGAACCCCCGATGTATATGTTGAACTCACCCGATTCTATGCTGCGTGAGCCATCATTATGAACGATCATGAAATCTTCCGGGGTCAATTCAAATGTCAAGTTGGTAGATATGCCGGGTTCCAATGTGATTCGCTTGGTACGTACAAGTTGAAAATTGGGAACGACGACCGTTGCTTCCATATCCGATATATATACCTGAACCACTTCATCGGATGCTATGTTGCCTGAATTGGTAACCTTGACCTCGACAGTAAGGTTTTCCGTTTTGGCGATTGAAGGGGAAGACGCTTTTATGCCATCATAGGTGAATGTCGTATAGCTTAATCCAAATCCGAACGGATACATGGGGTCCTCATCCATATATTTATACGTTCTTCCCTTCATGGAATAATCATCAAAAGCAGGTATCTGGTCCAAGGATTTAGGGAATGTAATAGGGAGTCTTCCTGAAGGGGATATCTTTCCGAAAAGAATATCCGCAACCGCCGTACCTCCCTCTTCACCGGGGTACCAGGCAAATAGGACAGCATCGGACAAAGCCTCCACTTCTTGAAGGTTTATGGGACTTCCGCTTGTTATTACCGTTACGATCGGCTTTTTGTCCTCAGGATTTTTGTCCGCTCTTTCCCTTAATTCCCTTAAATATGCAATTTGGTTCTCTGGCAGGTTATAATCCAATCTATCTCCGGCGGTATTGGAATCCAAGGAATCCCCCTCTTCACCCTCGATTTGACTGGAGACTCCCAAGACCACTATGGTGACATCACTGTTCCCTGCATGTCCGGTAGCATAATTAATGGGGTTTATCGATGGTTTATTGAGCATGGCCCCCAGGCGATACTGCAATTGACTGGTCGGACGTATTGCGGCGCTGATACCTTCTAGGATGGTCACCATATTGGGGTTGACACCATAATAATTACCTAAAAGTATTTCCACACTGGCGGCATTGGGGCCTGTTACGAAATATTTTGAAAGATCGTTTCGAAAAGGCAGCACACCATTGTTTTTTAAAAGCACCATGCTTTTTTGGGCGACTTCCTTGGACAAGGCCCTATGGGCTTCGCTATTGACCACATCAAATGGGATGTTATCATAAGGATTGCTTCCTTTGGGATCGAACAAGCCCAGTTTAAACCTTGTTTTCAATACGATGGCCAATTGCGCATCAATGTCCGCTTCGGTTATCAATCCTTCCTTAACGGCATCATCCAAAGAGGAATAGGTACTTCCACAGTTAAGGCTAATACCACTTTTTATGGCCAAGGCGGTGGCTTCGGCGGGTGTTTTAACCCGACCATGCCCCCCTTCGTTGGGTTGTTTGTATAAATCGACCAAAGCACCACAATCGGTAAGGACATGTCCTTTAAAATTCCATTCATTCCGTAAAACATCGGTAATTAGATAATTGTTTGAACAACAAGGCTCACCGTTTGTACTGTTATACGCGCACATAACTGCTTCAACATCAACATCGACCAATGCCTTAAAGGCAGGCAGATATGTTTCCCATAGATCTTTCGGACCCACTTTCGCATTGAATTGGTGTCTCATTTTTTCCGGACCACTGTGTACGGCAAAATGTTTGGCACAGGCAGCGGTTTTTAAATAATCCGGGTTGTCACCCTGTAGCCCTTTTACAAAGGCTTGTCCTAAAATAGCCGTCAAATAGGGGTCTTCCCCGTATGTTTCTTGGCCGCGCCCCCATCTAGGATCCCTAAAGATATTGATGTTGGGGGTCCAAAAGGTTAATCCATTATATTGTATGTTGTATCCTTTTTCGTTCGTGGCATTGTATATGGCCCTTGCTTCATCAGAAATGGCCGAAGACACCCTATAGGCCAAATCGGCATCAAAAGTGGCCCCTAGGCCAATGGCTTGCGGAAAAACCGTTGCAGCCGTAGAGCGGCCCACACCATGGAGAGCTTCATTCCAATAGTCATATGCCGGAATATCCAAGCGTTTGATTTCCGGCGTGCCATTCATCATTTGGCCGATCTTTTCTTCAAGCGTTAATCTTGACAGTAAATCCTGTACCCGTTCATCCAAGGAAAGCGAAGTGTTACGAAAGGCCAGTGTGTCACTTTGTTGAACACCTAAGTTGGGGGTTGTTACCGAGGGATCGTTCTTTTTGTTCCCACAAGCGCCCATACCTAGAATGAGCAAGGCATAAAACACGGTTTTTACGATTCGTTTTTTCATAATTGTTGGTTGTTTTGGTTACGTTGTAATTAGCGTTTATAAAGTTAATTCACTCAAATATTTTTAATTTTAAATGGATTGTCATAGTTTTACGCAACCGATTGCAAATTATGTATTATTTCTTATTTCCACAATTATTATGGAAAATATTATGAAATAATCATTTATGGTCAGAATTTGTTTAAAATTGGTAATAGGTATAAAATTAGCTGAATTGGTTGTTATGAAGAAATTGGATTTTATAAAGTATTGTTTCGTTTCATTATTCTTGCTTTTATCTGGTTTAAATGCCTATGCCAATGATGGTTATAAATTGTGGTTGCAGTATCGTTTGATAGAGGACGAGGGCTTGAGGGAATCGTATCGATCCAATATTCAGGAATTGGTTCCGTTAGGGGATTCCAAAACCATAGAAATCGCCTTTCATGAGCTGCAAGTGGGATTAAAGGGTATGTTGGGGCAGGAGTATTTGTCCGTCAACAGTGGATCTATAAAAAACAGTTTGGTATTCGGACGAAAGGAAAATCTACCCCAAACGATCATCGGTTTCTTTGATAAGGCGTACCATCAAATAAACGAGGAAGGTTTTATTATTAGATCCATTACTGTAAATGGGAAGAAACAATTTGTGATTACGGGGAAAACCGATGTGGGCGTCTTATATGGGGTGCACCACTTTTTAAGGTTGTTGCAAACAAATCAGGCTATTGGCAAACTAAACATCGTGGATTCTCCAAAACTTAAGGTCAGGGTACTGAATCATTGGGATAATCTGGATAGAACCGTGGAAAGGGGGTATTCCGGTGGCTCCATTTGGGATTGGCATCGCTTACCCGATTTTATCGACCAGCGTTATATCGATTATGCACGGGCCAATGCATCCATTGGGATTAATGGAATCGTTTTGACCAATGTAAATGCCAATGCACTCATTTTAACGCCCCAGTATATAGAAAAAGTAAAGGCCTTGGCCGATGTGTTTCGGCCCTACGGCATCAAGGTGTACCTTACGGCCCGGTTTTCGGCCCCTATGGAGATCGGTGGACTGAAAACGGCAGATCCCTTGGATGCCGGGGTTATTTCGTGGTGGAAGGGGAAAGCAGCGCAAATTCATGCTGAAATCCCCGACTTTGGCGGATTTTTGGTAAAGGCAAATTCCGAAGGACAACCAGGACCCCAAAATTATGGGAGAAATCACGTTGATGGGGCCAATATGTTGGCCGATGCCGTAGCCCCCTTTGGAGGAATTGTTATGTGGAGGGCCTTTGTATATGCCGAAAATTCATCGGATGATAGGGCCAAGGAAGCCTATTCCGAATTTGTCCCGTATGATGGTCAGTTTAAGGATAATGTGCTTGTGCAAGTAAAAAACGGTCCCATCGATTTTCAACCTCGGGAGCCTTTTCACCCCATGTTCGGGGCCATGCCCAAAACGCCTTTAATGATCGAGTTTCAAATCACACAGGAGTATTTAGGTTGTAGTACACATTCCGTGTTTCTTTCCACCTTGTTTGAGGAGGTGTTAGAATCGGATACGTACAGAAAAGGTAAAGGTTCCACGGTAGCCAAGGTTATTGATGGGTCACTTTCTAATAAGAAATTAACGGGAATGGCCGGAGTGAGCAATATCGGTACGGATAGAAACTGGACCGGGAATGTGTTTTTACAGGCCAATTGGTATAGCTTTGGCCGTTTGGCATGGAACCCGTATATGAAATCCGCCGACATAGCGGACGAATGGATAAGAGCTACTTTTTCCAATGACAAAGCCTTTGTGCAGCCCGTAAAAGCCTTTATGCTGCAATCAAGGGAAGCCACGGTAAATTATATGACGCCATTGGGTTTACACCATATTATGGCGCCAGGGCACCATTATGGCCCGGGACCATGGGTCGATATATTCGAGAGGGCAGAATGGAATTCGGTTTATTTTCATAAGGCCGACACTTTGGGCGTTGGATTTGATAGAAGTACTACAGGAAGCAATGCCGTAGGTCAATATGCCCCTGAAGTGGCCCGTATGTTCAATGATATCAATACCTGTCCGGAAGAATATTTATTGTGGTTCCACCATGTACCTTGGGATTATAAATTAAAGAATGGGGAATCCCTCTGGAATGGGATGGCATTAAAATACCAAGAGGGTGTTGATACGGTGGAGGCTATGGTCAAAACATGGAATGGCCTTGAGGGTTATGTAGATTCCCAACGTTTTAACGAAATGAAAATGTTATTGGACATTCAATATAAAGAGGCAAAATGGTGGCGGGATTCCTGCTTGTTGTATTTTCAGCGATTTTCCAAAATGGAATTGCCCGAAGGGGTCGAAAAACCAACCCGGACATTGGAATATTTTCAATCCCTGGAGTTTCCTTTTGCACCAGGACATCACTAAAAAAATAAAGTTTACAATAGAATAATTTATAGAATAGATGGGTAAAACAGCAATAGTCACCGGAGGAGGTTCTGGTTTAGGTTTTGCAACTGCAACAAAATTTTGCGAGAATGGTATTAAGACGTATATCGTTGGTATGAATGAGGAACAAACCAAGGAAGCTTGTCTTGAACTTGGTAAGAACGCCGTTCCTGTAATTTTCGATTTAACGAATCTGGAAGGTATTCCTGCGATGATCAAGGAAATAGCCAAGGATGGTGCCATAGATATATTGGTGAACAATGCGGGTATTAATATGAAAAAAGAATTCATTGATGTAACCGATGAGGAGTTTTTTAAAATCATCCAATTGAATGTCCTAAGCATTTTTGCCGTAAGTAGGGAGGTTGTCAAAGTGATGAAAGAACATAGTGGCGGGTGTATCGTTAATATTAGCTCTATGGCCTCACAGTACGGCATTCCAAAAGTAATCGCCTATACCGCAAGTAAGGGCGCCATTGAGGCAATGACCAGGGCCATGGCCGTTGATTTGGCAAAATATGGTGTACGGGTGAATTGTGTGGCACCTGGATTTATAAAAACCAAAATGTCGGATAAGGCATTCAGTGATGAACCTCAAAGGAGGGATAAAGTACTGGATAGGACACCGATGGGCATTTTAGGTACCCCATCAGATATTGCGGATGCCGTCTATTTTTATGCCAATAATGAATCAAAATTCGTTACCGGTACCATTCTTCCCGTTGATGGGGGAAATAGTATAGGATTCTAAAAAGCGGAAAAATGAAACACATGCAACAAACAATGCGCTGGTTTGGTCCTAATGACGCTATTTCCCTAACGGATATTCGGCAATGTGGTGTTTCAGGAATCGTAACGGCCTTACATGAAATACCTGTTGGGGATATTTGGACGGTAGATGCGATTCAAGAACGCCAGCAGACCATAAGGAATGCAGGTATGGAATGGACGGTAGTCGAGAGCCTGCCGGTGCACGAAGACATTAAAAAAGCAAATGGGGCAAGTTTAAGGTATATCGAAAATTATAAGATCAGCTTAAACAACCTGGCGGCTTGTGGCATTAAGGTGGTGACCTACAACTTTATGCCCATTTTGGATTGGGTGCGTACCGATCATGCGTTTAAGAATCCCGATGGCAGTAAAGCGTTGCGCTATGATCAAGTTGCTTTTAACTACTTTGATCTCTTTTTGTTAAAAAGGCCCGGGGTTGAAAACGATTATTCCGATGAGGAAAAACAAATGGCCCTTGACTACGGAAATACCCTTTCACAAGCGGATAAGGATTTGTTGTTTAAAAATGTACTTCTTGGGTTGCCAGGTAGTAAAGTGAATTTTACCAGGGATCAAATTTTGGCATTGCTCGAAAATTACAAGGACATTGACAACCATGCGCTAAGGACCAACTTAATCCATTTTTTGTCCGAAGTTGCCCCAGTTGCCGAGGCGTTGGGTATAAAACTGGCCATTCACCCAGACGACCCACCATTTTCGGTTATGGGACTACCTAGGGTCGTTAGTACCCAGGAGGACTTAAATCGTATTTTTAATGCTGTTCCCTTGAATGCGAACGGACTATGTTATTGTACAGGTTCTTTGGGTGCGGAACCCCATAATGATTTGGAGAAGATCATTGATGACCATGGAGACCGAATTCATTTCTTGCATCTGAGAAACGTAAAAAGGGATTCCAAGGATATTTTTAGGGAGGCCGAACATCTCAATGGGGATAATCCGATTGAAAGCATCATGGAAAAATTGGTGCTACTGATGCAAAAAAGGAATGTTGCCTTGCCACTTCGCCCCGATCATGGATTTCTGCATACCATAGAGGAAGGAAAAGAACAATACCCCGGCTACTCACTAGTGGGAAGACTTAAAGGACTTGCTGAATTGAGAGGTTTGGAAATGGGGATTCAATATAGATTGAAACACACGCAAAATTAGATTGAAAACTACAAATGATGGCTTTAAAAAATACATGGATTTCCGTCTCGGCATTCTTACTACTTGTTGTAACACTAGGTAATGCCCAAACCATTGATTCCCAAAAATATGTTGTCAACACAGCTTCCTCGGAACGTTTTCCATTGGCGTCCAACGAAAACGTAGCATCAATAGTGGTCGATCAAGATGATTTCCCAGGGGTAGTACGTGTTGCCGGTCATCTTCAGAATGACCTTCAAAAAGTCACAGGTATTTTACCTACGGTCTTTAACGGTATGGCACAAACCGAAGATTATTTGGTCATTATCGGGACACTGGGAAAAAGTGCTATCATCGATCAATGGGCAAAAGAAGGTAAAATAGATGCCGCCCGACTTCAGGGAAAACGGGAAAAATTCACCACCCAAATTGTTGACAATCCTATGGCCGGTGTGCAAAAAGCCTTGGTTATTGCCGGTTCGGACAAACGGGGAACCATTTATGGCATATATGATCTTTCTTCCCAAATTGGGGTCTCACCCTGGTATTTTTGGGCGGACGTTCCTGTTCGAAAGCAATCGGAATTACACGTGCTTCCCGGTGTGCACACCTTAGGGGAGCCTAAAGTCAAGTATAGGGGGTTCTTTATCAATGACGAGGCACCTGCATTGACAGGGTGGGTCTATGAACGCTATGGGGACTTTAATGCCAAATTCTATGAAAAGGTTTTTGAACTTATTCTTAGGATGAAAGGGAATTATTTGTGGCCGGCCATGTGGCCCCCAAGAAAGTTTAATGTGGATGATCCCCAAAATGCCATTTTAGCGGATGAATACGGCATTGTTATGGGAACATCCCACCACGAACCTTTAACACGTGCCCATGCTGAATGGAATACATCGTTAGGGAAATGGGACTATGCTTCCAATGCCAAAGGATTACAGGAATTCTGGAAAGGCGGTATGGAACGTATGGGGGATAAGGAGACCCTTGTGACCATTGGAATGCGCGGTGATGGTGATGAGGCTTTAAGTGAGGAAACGGCAACAGATCTACTGGAAACGATCGTCAAAGACCAGCGTAAGATCATTGCTGAGGTTACCGGGAAACCCGCAGAGGAAACACCCCAGATATGGGCGCTATATAAAGAGGTCCAGGATTATTATGATAAGGGGATGCGGGTGCCAGACGATGTAACATTGCTACTTTGTGATGATAACTGGGGAAATCTCAGAAAACTTCCGGGGTTGGATGATGCACCGCGTAAAGGGGGTTATGGTATTTATTATCATTTCGATTATGTGGGGGGTCCCAGAAATTATAAATGGTTGAACACCAACCAAATTGAACGCACCTGGGAGCAGATGCACCTAGCTTATGAACATGGGGTGGATAAGGTCTGGATCGTAAATGTGGGGGATATCAAGCCCATGGAATTTCCAATACAATTCTTCTTTGACTATGCTTGGGACCCTGATCGATGGAATGCCGATAACCTACAGGATTATTACCGTATTTGGGCAAATGATGTATTCGGGGGAATTGAGACCGATGCTATTGCCGATATCATGAAAAAATACACCAAATACAATGCTAGACGAAAGCATGAGTTGATCGATCCCTCGACCTATAGTTTAATCGATTATCGAGAGGCCGATGCCATTGTTGAAAATTATAAGACACTTGGAAGGAAAGCACAAGGCATATACGATCAACTTCCCGAGGAATATAAGGACGCCTATTACCAGTTAGTGCTTTTTCAGGTTTTGGCAAGTGCCAATCTTAACGAACTTTACGTAGCAGCTGCCAAGAACAATTGGTATGCCGAACAGGGTAGGGCATTGACAAATGAGTATGCGAATAAGGTAAAAGCGTTGTTTGATAAGGATATGGAACTGACCGACTATTACCATAATGAAATGGCGGATGGTAAATGGAACCACATGATGTCACAAACCCATATCGGTTATAAAATTTGGCAAGAACCGAAAACCAATGCGATTCCGGAGACCAAGACGATTGACATACCCAAAACATCGGATATGGGTGTGGCTGTGGAAGGTTCTAAAGAATGGTGGCCAAATGCATCCGATGAAGCGATTCTGCCCACTTTTACTTCCTTTGAAAACAACACTTTTTATGTCGATGTCTTTAATCGGGGAACTGAGCCTTTCAATTATAAAATCAAGTCCAAATCGGATTGGATTGTCTTTTCCCAAACAAAGGGTAGTGTTGATAAACAGCAAAGGATAGAAGTAAACATAGATTGGGAAAAAGCACCAAAGGGAACCAACAAAACATTCTTTACGATAAAGGCGAATAAAAAATCCATCCCGGTTTATGTGCAAACAAATAATGTGGATATCGATGGAGCAAAAGGTTTTATCGAGGGTAATGGTTTTATAGCTATCGATGCGGATAATTTTTCAACTACCTATGAGCCTGAACCTTTCTCGTGGAAAGTGGTCGATAATTTAGGTAAGACCGGGTCGTCTATAATTTCGTTGCCCATTAAAAAAGGAAGGGTTGTTTTAAGTGAAACCTCCCCTAGGGTGTCTTATGACGTGCACTTTAGGACGAAGGGAAAAGTGAAGGTGCATGTGCTGTTTTCACCGACCATCAATTATGCCACACGGGAAGGTATGTATTATGGCCTGTCATTCGATGGGGAAGATCCCGTGCGTATCAATTACGACTCAGATCCTAATATTTTTAATTATAACGGGAAGGTCCCCAGCAATTGGCATGCGAATGTCGCTGATAATATTAAAGTGATTACCACGGAATTTGAAATCAATGATGCGGGTAACCATACTTTGAATTACTTTAGGGTTGACGAAGGCTTGGTACTTCAAAGGATTATTATAGAAACAGAGAACAGTCAATTGAAAGAGACTTATTTAGGTCCACCTGAAAGTTTCAGGGCTCAATAAAGCTATTATAGGTTGGGAGCCTATAAAAACACACAGGAATATAAACAGCACTGTAAAAGCCACTTATGTTGAATAAGAAAACAGTATTTAAAATCATTGCTATTTTACTTCCCTTGTTTCTGATTCTAATTGTAGAATTGATGCTGAGGTTTTTTGGATACGGTGATACTTACCGGCTTTTCAATAAAGTTACTTCAGAAAACAATACGGAGTATCTGGTCATGAATTCCAGTATTTCCAAAAAATACTTTAAGCATACAGGCTTCCATTCCGATAATCAATCGGACTTGTTTCTAAAGAAAAAAACCGACAATACTTTTAGGGTTTTTGTCCAAGGTGCGTCAACGGTAGTTGGTTTTCCTTTTTACAAAAACGGTTCTTTTCCTCGAATGCTAAAACATAGACTGGCCTTAACCTTTCCGGATAAGAATATTGAAATAGTAAACACGGGAATTACGGCTGTTAATTCATATACCCTGTGGGATTTATCCGAAAAAATAATAGAACAGGAGCCCGATCTTGTCATTATCTATGCAGGACACAATGAATATTATGGGGCATTGGGTGTAGGGTCCACGGTTTCTATCGGTAATTATCCATCCTTGGTAAGGACTTATTTAAAGTTGAAGGATTCACGCTTTTTTCAATTATTGGAAAATGGGTATTCCATGGTTTTTAAATCAAAGGCAAAAACAAACTATACCGTTGAGGAAACAACCTTAATGGAGGTAATGGCCAAGGAACAGCAAATCCCTATGGACTCCGAGGTATATAATGCCGGGATTGATCAATTTAAAGACAATCTTGATAAAATCCTGAAAAGATATCAAGACAAAGGCATTCCCGTGATTATTTCCACTGTTGTGTCAAACGAAAGGGATATCAAACCCTTCATAAGTGCTGATTTGAATGAAGATGGATTTGAAGACGCATTGAAAAACAATAGAACAGAAGTTTATAAAATTGCAAATGAAAATGCCCTTGCGGCTTATAAATTGGGACAATTTTATAGGGACCACCAACAAGATTCAGCATGCAAGTACTTTCATATTGCAAAGGAATTGGATTTTCTTAGGTTTCGGGCTCCGGAGAAAATCAATGATGTAATTATTGAATCATCACAAAGGGAAGGTGTTCATCTGGTAGATGCCAAGAAAGCATTGCGTGCACATTCCAACAGTGGTTTTATCGATAGTGGATTGCTGACCGAGCATGTACATCCAAATGTAAAAGGTAATTTTATTTTAGCCGATGCTCTTTATAACAAAATCAAAGAACTGCAATTATTGGATGATTGGGATAATTTCATTGCTTATGAGGAAGCAATCAATGATATTCCCATAACACGTATAGATTCCATTAAAGGGAAGTTGATCATAGATGATTTAAAACAATCATGGCCATACAATTTAAAAATGTCCGGAACCAATCCGGTTGCACTGTATAATTCAATCAAAAGTCCGACCTACGAAGAGAGGAAGGCGATTGACCTCTATGCGGGCAGGGAAAAATGGCAGGATGTTATGCGGGAAGCTTACCATACATACGAACGTGATGGTGATTTTGAGAATGCCCTTAAAGTGGCGCAATCTTTAATTTCTGAATTTCCCGAGCAACCAAAAGTATATGAAATGGCGGGGAATATTTGCTTGAAAATGAATAGGGTTGCTTATGCGGATTATTATTTTGAAAAAGGGAAACAACTTAATTGAAAATAGCTACCAAGGGTTTTTGATATCCTCTTTGGTGAAAACGTGGTCTCTTTTTTGAAAATAGGAATTTGATTTTTCCTTTTTGAGGATTTGATTTGCACCGAACAATCGTTGAAAAAAAGATAAGGGAACCAAGAAAAGAAAAAAACAAATGAACAGTAAGGCATGGTTCATTACCAATCCAAGATAATTGGAGAAGGTGTGCCAAATTTTAGCTATGGCTAAAGCAATTTTCATCGAGATCAACGGAACGATCAAGAACACCATAGAAAGGTAAATAAGCCACTCGGTATGGAATAAAACATATAAAACCAGTGGTGCCAACGCTAAAACGACAAGGGTCTCTAAGACTTTTTCTTTTCTCATTAGAACAAACTGTAAATAAATGGCGCCAAGGCAGAGCCATTGGTTAAGAATATCAAACCACCTAAAATCACGAAAATTATAATCAATGGGATTAACCACCATTTTTTACGTTCCTTCAAAAAAAGGAAAAACTCTCTAATAAATTCCATCTACTTTACAATTAAATAATTTTCCAAAACCAATATATCAATTCCTGAGTTTATAAAACAACGGTAGGCATTTTCAGGCGTATTGACAATAGGTTCATCCTTAACATTGAAACTTGTATTGATAAGCACACCGATTCCTGTAAGCTTCTTATAGGTTTGTATTAGGTTCCAGAACCTAGGGTTCATTTCCTTTTTTACCACCTGAACCCTTGCGGAATAGTCGATGTGTGTAACAGCCGGTAATTCCGATTTGGGAATATTCCGTTTTTCTTCAAGACTGAGTTCATTGAAATTGCTTGGCAATTCATGTCTTAAGGATTGTTTTACTTGGTTGGTAAACAACATATAATGGGAATGTTTTCCTAGCTCAAAATAAGTGTCATAATCTTCTTCACATACGGCAGGGGCAAAAGGCCTAAAACTTTCCCTGAACTTGATCTTTAAATTTAGTTGGGACTGCATATCCGTATCAGTGGCATCTGCTAGGATACTTCTATTCCCCAATGCCCTTGGGCCAAACTCTGTTCTTCCATTAAACCAGCCAACCACCTTTTTATTGGCAATATAATTGGCTGTGATTTTCAACAATTCTTCCGTGGATTCAATATATCGGAAACTACATTTATTTTTTCGCAGTGTCCTTTCAATTTCAAGATTTGAAAAATTAGGTCCCAAAAAATTATTAAAAGGTTGTTTTAAGCCGGAAAAGGATAGATCTGACTCTAGATAATCGGTAATCAGTGCGGCTCCTATGGCGCCACCAGCATCACCTGCAGCAGGTTGAATGTAAATATCCTTAAAGATGTTCTGATTGTATAACACCGAATTCGCCACACAATTTAGGGCTACGCCACCTGCCAAACATAAATAATCTGCATGGGTGACCTGCTTTACATGCGTAATCATCCTCACCAAAATTTCTTCTGAGACTTTTTGGGCGGCCAAAGCCAGATCGGCATGCAGCTGTGTCAATTTTTCGGCAGGATCTCTTTTTTCAAAACCAAATAGTTTTTGCCATTTTCTTGGATTTACCATTCGTAAGCCTACGGCATATTCAAAATAGTCCTTGTTTAGCTTAATGGAACCATCTTCCCTTATATCCAGTAATCTTTCTTTGATCGTTTGTATGAATTGGGTTACTTGTTCCGATTGCATAGTGCCGTATGGTGCAAGGCCCATCATTTTGTATTCCCCTTTATTCACTTCAAATCCCAAGAAATAAGTGAATGAAGAATAAAACAAACCTAATGAATCAGGAAAATGTAATTCCCCCAACACTTTTATTCCTTTTTCGCCACAAGCGGTACCATACGAGGTGGTGGTCCATTCCCCGACACCATCAACCGTTAAAAAAGAACTTTTTTTAAATGGCGAAGTGTAGAAGGCGCTGGCAACATGGGATAAGTGATGCTCTGGGAAGACAATAGGGACTTTCGACAGTTTTCTATCTTCATTTAGTTCTTTCAATCTTTTCCTTATGATCTGCTTTGTGAATAGTTTTTCCTTTAGCCAAACAGGCATGGCCTTCGCGAACGATCTGAACCCTTTTGGGGCAAAGGCATAATAAGTTTCCAAAAGTCTTTCGAATTTGAGGAAAGGCTTGTCATAAAATGCAATTGTGTCGATATCCTCAAGATTGAATCCAGATTCCCGCAGACAGTATTTTATGGCTTCTTCAGGAAAGGAAGCGTCATTTTTTATTCTGGTAAAACGTTCTTCCTGAGCGGCGTACATGACTTTTCCGTCTAAAATAATTGCGGCGGCCGAATCATGATAATATGCGGAAATACCAAGTACTTTCATTTGGGTTAGGGTATTCTTTATCAAGGTTGAATTTATAAATAAAAAGGTTGTCTAATGTTTCAAGACAACCTTTTTAAATAAACTAAACTAACTCAACTTTTCACATAATGCCGATTGTCTGCAATAAGTATTATGTTAAATGTTTTGATCTATTAATATCCGGGATTTTGATAGGCTGTTTTTTCAGCTTCGGTCATATCCAATCCGTCTATTTGAGATTGAGGTATCGGTCTTAAATAATGGTAGGCTTGAATGGTCCTGGTTGTTGTTACTGGACTATGGTCAGAAGCGTCATTACCCGCAATTTCATATGAAGCTGCGTATTCAGCCCATTTTTGGGTACGAACCAAATCAAACCATCTAATGCCTTCACCAAAGTACTCTCTGGATCGCTCTGCCAATACATAGTCTATGTCAATAACACTTGGGGTAGCAGCTACCAATGCGGCACTGTTGTCCTCAATTCGTTCTACCTGTTCGCCATTATCAAAGCGCCATTTACCTGCACGTGCACGGATAACATTGATTAAATCACGGGCAGTATAACTACCTGATGCACCTTTCACGGCCGCTTCAGCTGCAACTAAGTAGAATTCGGAAAATTTAGCTATTGGAAAAGGACGTGTAATAGCTCCATTTGGCGATCCCAATTCGGTTTCTACATCATGATCGGTACGGTAGGTTCCTATTTTCCATAATCCTGGGTAGAATC
Source organism: Maribacter sp. TH_r10 (assembly GCF_033101095.1). Classification (NCBI taxonomy): domain Bacteria; kingdom Pseudomonadati; phylum Bacteroidota; class Flavobacteriia; order Flavobacteriales; family Flavobacteriaceae; genus Maribacter; species Maribacter sp. TH_r10. Next base: position 30,698 of record NZ_JAWMPY010000005.1, read on the forward strand.
TTCTGTTTATTTCATTTAGGTTTATAACATAGTCAGATCTTCCTGCTACTTCACCGCCGCCAAGATTACCGCCATTCACACTATAATCAACGCTTGAATCGTATTCATCCAAGAATGTGATAACAGCATCACCGGGCGCTATTTGCATACCATTTGCCGCGGTCAAAGTCGGTGTGGTATTTCCACCCTTGTTCCAGTTGCCCCTATAACTGGTTACGAAAGTACCATCATAACGGGAATCCAATTCTTTTTCGGCAAACGTTTCTTCAAAAACATTGATGGTGGGAGCCATACGTGTCCAAGGACGGCCATAACTTTGGGCTGCCTCACGCAATACGGCTGAAGTACCGTCTACACTAATACTTGTATAATTTGATGTTACCATCCATGCAGCAGTATTGGCACTATTATCCGTACTGCTCCATCCTAAACTGGCTTCATTGTAAATTTCACTTTCCTCGGTACGATCGGCATACAACATCATTTCGCTATGTCGGTCGTTGGAGCCTTCATGAACATCATAAAAATAATCAAGTAACTTATAGGGTCCTGGATTATCAATACCCTCTACAGCTAAATTGTAAGCTTGCTGATAGTAATAGCTAGCCCCATTGCCATCAGGGTCTGTTCTGTTGGTGTCTGGATACGTTGGGATATTGTTGGGGTTCTCTAACCACCACGCATACGTCAAATAAGCTTTAGCTAAATGTAAACGAGCTACATTCTTGGTTGCGGAACCTGTTAAACGGGGGGAATCGGGTAGGTTATTAACGGCATCAATCAAATCAGGAAATATGGCTTTTGTATAAACCTCTGGTACTGTATTACGTACTGAGGCCCTTACAGCGGAATTATTGAATGCTAATTCCCCTGAACCTAGATCCAATGGTACTCCACCATAGGTTTGAACTAACAGGAAGTAGTAAAATGCCCTAAAAAACCTGGCCTCGGCAATTACGGAATCGTCCAAGCCTACAGCGGCGGCATTTTCAATAATGCCACTAGCGGTGTTGATGGCAGGGAAGCAGGTATTCCATGCAATACTTGTGGTATAGGTGTCCGGTATTATTTGACCTTCACCAGATAAATCGGCATCCTTAAAGTTATTATCTGCACTTTGGGCAAAGGCATATTCATCTGTCCCTGTTTCTAGGGAGTTGTAATAATATGCTTGTCCATATAAGTATCTTAAATGTTCATACAAATAGGTTAAACCTCCTTCAACACCAAGTTCGGTTTGAAAGAAATCTGGCGTGAATACACCCCTTGTTTCCTCTTCCAGTATATCTTCTGTACAAGAGCCTATTAACAATGCAATAGAGAGAATTGCTATTGATATAGATTTTATTTTAATTTTTCTCATTATGATCTTTTAAAATGTTATGTTTAGTCCTATCATATAATTCCTTGTTGTAGGAGCATTAGCCCCGACTGTTGGAATTCCGTCGGAGATATTGGTGGTATTTACGGCAACGTTTTGACGATTTCCATTGGAATCGACTCCAGAGTTGGTTTCTGGATCTAAACCGGATTCCCTATGAAATGATGAAAACATTACGAATGGGTTCTGTGCAGTTGCATAGATTCGAAGTCTTTCAACCCCAAGATCCTCAATGATTTTTTGATTAAAGTTATATCCTAATGTTATGGCACGTATTTTAAGGTATGAGCCGTCAAAATAACCCAAAGTACTTCCGTATTTTGGATTGTCACCACTTTGTATTCCTCCCGGTGCGGGATATCTGGCATCTGTATTATCCGGTGTCCAATAATCTACGTCCACATTGTTTCTTCTACCGGTCAGTAGATTAACATACCCATTGGAAGAATGTAAAGTGCTTACTATCGTACCACCACTTTGGAAAGTACCGACCATGCTTAAATCTAAATCCCTATAAGCTAAACGAGTGTTGAAACCACCTTGGAAATCAGGGGTGGGATCCTGTATAACCCTATCATCTGAATTTATGGATCTTGTTGGTGATCCATCAGCATTGTAGTCTCCGGTGTACTTTACCTTAATCATACCCACATTGCCTCCTGGCTCATAATCTTGTAGATATTGGTAATCCGGATCGGATTCATTCCAAAGTCCGATTCTTTCGTAATCATAGATAACATTGATCGGTGAGCCAACAAACCATAGTTGTCCAACATTTTCATCCTCTCCGGTCGCTAAAGAAACGATTTTGTTCTTGTTGGAGTAAAGGTTGATTCCAGCGTCCCATGTTAGACCATCTGGATTGTCTAAAATAGTAGCATTTAAGGCCACTTCTATACCTTTGTTCTCTGTTTTGCCAATGTTACTGGTTACACTGCTAACCCCTGATGATGCGGGAAGACTAAGGTCGTATAATATATCGTTGGTTTTGGTAACATAGTATTCTACAGTACCTGATAAACGATTGTTGAACAATCCAAAATCAAGACCATAGTTAAATGTTTGGGAAAACTCCCATCCCAATTCCGGATTCGGCAATTCGCTCACATAATAACCTGTGGCAAAGGTGCTGCCATAGTTGTAGTTTACTGTGGATAACCTTCCTTGTGTCGAATAAGGGTCAATCGCCTGATTTGAAGTTTCACCATAACCTACACGTAGTTTTAATTGGTTGATGAACTCTTGCGTCTCCATAAACGATTCATTGGCAATATTCCATCCAACCGAAACGGCAGGGTAAGTTACCCATTTATGGCCCTCGGCCAATCTAGATGAACCATCAGAACGTATTGTACCTGTTATTAAATAACGGTCATCATATTGATACATGACCCTCCCCATGTATGATAGTAACCCAGTAGCGGAATAACCGGTGTTGTAACCAGTAATGTCTTCCGAAAGGGCAGAGTCCAGATTGTACCATAAGGAGTTTTCATCCGGAACATTTCGGACTTGTAAATAAGAACTGTCATAATTGGTTTCTTGGGATGAGAACAAGCCCACAAAATTAACCCGGTGCTTATCGGCAAAGGTTCGATCAAAGATCAATTGGTTTTCAATAATATAATCCCTTGTTATTGAAGTACCGTAACTGGCGGAAGACGGATTACTTTCGTTATAGCTGAATACGCCTTCACCTGTAAAATTCCCATCTCTGCTTGAACGAAAGTTCAGACCAACATTAAGTCGGTATTTTAGCCCTTCGACCCATGGAATTTTAACTTCACCGTAGATGTTATTATAAGTACCAAAATCCAATTCCTCATTTTTTTTACGGTCCCCGATTCGGCTAATCTCATTTCTAGTAGGAATCCAACTGTCGTCAGCTATAGTTTGAAGACGAACGGACTCAAGGAAATTTCCGGCATCATCATACGGACTCAAAAGAGGTGATGCGGCCAAGGCATCATAAATACCGACAATACTAGAGGTTTTGTTGAAGTTTGTTACTGAATTAATTCCAAATCGGAACAATTCACCCACTTCTTGATCAACTTGGGCTCTAATTGAATATCTCTGAAAGGAATCTCCCGGTATAACGGAAGTTTCCTTAAAGTATCCCATTCCGATATTGTAGGTTCCTTTTTCAGTACCCCCTTGAACACTCACATCATGGGAGGTCTGGAGACCTGTACCAAAAAGTAGGTCTTGCCAATCCGTGTCATTGGCCAAATCTTCATCACCACCTATGGCGTAAAGAGGTGTGCCACCATTATTGGCGGCAACATCGGCACGTAATTGGGTTAGTTGGGCGGCATTCATCATAGGAAACTTGGAAAAGACTTCCTTGGTCGCGTAGTACGAATTATAAGTGAATTTGGCCTTTTGACCTTTTTTACCACTCTTGGTCGTAATGATGATTACACCATTGGCACCTCTGGAGCCGTAAATTGCGGTAGCGGATGCATCTTTTAATATGTCTAGGCTTTCTATATCATTTTGATTGATATCACTTAGACCACCAGAAAAAGGAATACCGTTAAGTACGATTAGAGGGTCATTACTTCCCGAAAGGGAACGTGTGCCACGAATACGAATGGTTGGGGCGGCTCCAGGCCTGGTGCTTGTGGTTGAAATGTTGACACCGGCTGCCCGTCCTTGAAGGGCCTGTTGGAAGTTACTTGCTTGTACTTCCTGTAAATCATCGGCCTTAATGGAAACAACCGATCCTGTCACCGATTCTTTACTTTGGGTACCATAACCGATAACCACAACCTCTTCCAATGCATTTTCATCGGTTTGCATTATTACATTGATGGTGGTTTGATTATTTACCGAAACTTCCAAGGTTTTGTAGCCTATATAGCTAAAAACCAATATACCATCGGATGGTACATTACTGAGGACAAAATTGCCATCAAAATCAGTGGCCGCTCCATTCTGGGTTCCTTTGAGGACAACATTGGCACCAGGAATCGGGCCATTGGTATCTGATACATTTCCAGATACGGTTACTTGGGCACTTGCCCCTGCAAAGAACAAAAGAAGCATGACCGTAGCCCACTTCGTTTTGTAATATTTGCTTTTGAAAAATAAAAAATTCATCATATTGATTAAGGTTAGAAATAATGTGAGTTATAAATGAGTGTTTGATTACTTACTTGATTTGAGTTCTGTTCTATATTGTCTATAAAGTGTGTTATCTTATCAAAAGTATAAAATACAATTGTACAAAACAACCGATTGTGTTAATAATTTACTAAAAACAATAAAATATGTTTACAATGCGTTTTTTGTATTAAGGTATGGATAGGCTTTTTTCTTCTTTGATTATATGTGTTTGCGGCAGTGTTGTCCCTTTAATGTGTATAGAGATTTAAGAATTGTGTGTTTTAAATATGTGGTAAATAGTGTAGTATGTAGGTGTGTTGTAGTGTATTTTTGATAATTGGGGTTCTATGATGAAAATTGCATTTTCGATTTATGTTTGCTGATTAATGGGACTATTATTGTTTTTAAATATTTTTAGTGGTTTATTTTATTCACAAACGGTTGTTTTAAAAAGTTTCTAAATGTGGTTAGGGTTGATAAAGATCGGCACCAATGAATATGGGGATTAGCTTATTTGATCAATGAACGTTCTGGGCTTCACTTACCCTTGATTCCTTAATTGTGCAAATCCTATTTTACCGGAAATAGTTTGGTGATTGAATGAAACGCTCAAGAACTCCAAAAGTCCCTAAATGGTCGGGCAGTGGTTTTATATTTAATTAGGGAATAATGAAGGTTAAAGGTAATACCCTAACTATTGTAGAACCCTATGTATTTATACATAAGGTCTGATTGTAAATCCTTAATCTATTGTTTCGAATAATGAACGTCTGAAAGAGCCTTGATGGTATTTGCAGCTTGTTCGGCGGTAATATCCCTTTGTGGATTGGCGAACATCTCATACCCGACCATAAACTTTTTCACCGTTGCGGAACGAAGTAATGGCGGGTAAAAGGACATATGAAAATGCCATTCAGGATGTTCCTTACCGTCTGTTGGTGCTTGGTGTATTCCCGCGGAATATGGGAATGAAGTTTCAAAAATATTGTCTAGACGTATAGTGGTTTTTCGTAATATTTCCGCAAATGCCTTTTTCTCTTCGGTTGAAAGTTCCCCGATATGGGCAATCTTTCTTTTGGGAGCGATCATGGTTTCATAGGGCCATACAGCCCAATAAGGTACTAAGGAAACAAAATGTTCATTTTCGATAATAATGCGTTCATTCAATGCCAGCTCTTGTTTAATATAATCTTCCAATATACTGGTTTGGTTTTCATTCCAATAAGCCAATAACCTATCCGATTTTTTCTGTACCTCTTGGGGTATACTCCGCTGCGCCCATATTTGTCCATGTGGATGCGGATTGCTGCACCCCATGATGTCACCTTTGTTCTCAAAAATCTGAACATGGTTTATCCCATCCATAGCCCCAAGTTCATTATACTCCTGTTGCCATAGTGAAATGACATCGGTTATTTCTTCCTTTGACATTAAAGGTAGGGTGAGGGAGTGGTCCGGGGAAAAGCATACGACCTTACATATGCCCGACTCGGATTGCGCATGTAAAAGTCCTTTTGTATAGGTTTCCTCCTTAACATCTTTCAATAGGGCTGAAAAATCATTTACGAAAGAAAATGGTTTTTTATAATCCGGATTTACCGCACCACCCATTCTCCCGTTGGTCGGACACAAATAACAATTGGGGTCGTACTTTGGTTTGGTCTCCAAGGATTGTTTTTCGGTCTTTCCCTGCCAAGGTCTTTTGGTTCTATGCGGAGAAACCAATATCCATTCCCCTGTTAAAATATTGAACCTTCTATGTGGATTTTCGTTAAATTCGGTATTCATTTTATTCGTTTAGGATAGACGTTCCTTTACTTGGACTGGCCTCGAACCAGGTTAATTCTAAATTACAGGCTTTTTTATAGGCTTTTGATGCTGCTGCAACAAAATCGTCAATGGCATCTTCCCGTATTAAATTAATGGTACACCCGCCAAAACCACCACCCATCATTCGGGCTCCCAAGACAGCTTCGTGGTTTTTTGTGAACTCTACCAGGAAGTCGAGTTCCGGGCAACTTACCTCATACATGGTACTCAACCCTTCATGGGTTTCATAGAGTAGTTCGCCCACCCTTTTCAGATTGTTGGCCTTTAGGGCTTCAACGGCTTCTAAAACCCTGTCTTTTTCTTGAATGACATAGGCACATCTATTGTAGACAGTGCTATCGAGGGTGTCCTTGATTTCATTCAACATATCCATAGTGGCATCTCGCAACGATTTAACCGCAGGATGGTTCTTTTTTAGGGCGGAAACCCCCGTCTCGCATTGGGCCCTTCTTTTGTTGTATTCCCCAGAAGCGAGGTTGTGGGATACATTGGTGTTCAGGAGTAGAATCTTGTAAGGTTGTATTTGAATGGGAATATAGGAATACTCCAAAGACTCGCAATCCAATAGGATTACATGTCCTTCTTTACTCATTACCGAGGCGAACTGATCCATAATACCACATTTGGTGCCCGCATAAGTATGCTCAGCGGCTTGTGATAGCTCAACGATATCCATACGGCTGAGCCCAAGCCCGAACATTTCGTTGAGACCGAATGCCAAACCACATTCCAGTGCAGCGGAGGAACTAACTCCGGAACCAATGGGTACGTGGCTTTCCAAGACACAATCGAACCCCCTAAGTTTATCGGTTCGTTTGGAAATTTCATTCAATACGCCCAAGATGTAATTTTCCCATTCTACCTTACTTATCGCAATGTTATCCAACGATAGTTCAAATCCGGTATCATATCCTTTACTGTACACATGACAGATTTTGTCCGATCCGTTTTTTTGAAATTTAAAGGTGATTTTCTTTTCTATGGCCGTGGGGAGTACGAATCCCATATTATAATCGGTATGCTCCCCGATGATGTTAATCCTACCTGGTGATTCAATCGTAAGTTCAGGTTTGAAATATTTTAAAAATTGCATGCCTTTTCGGTGTTTATGCGATGATTTCCAGTCGTTTTCATTTTAGTTTTGATGACAAACGAAAGGCCTCCAAATTGGAACTATAAAGGTAGTGATATTGAAAATGATTTATCTAAGTTGATTTTAACCAATGCACACCTTTTTTTAACCTATTAGCAGTTCTGATTATGTGTTTATGGTTGAATTTTTAAGTATGGATTTTAAGGTTTTACTTCGAAATTTCCCTTGATGAATCGTATTACAGGCCAACTAAGCGATTATTCATATCGCAAAGCATCGATTGGGTTTAGTTTCGCTGCTTTTTTTGCTGGGAAGTATCCAAATGCCACACCTACCAAGGCTGCAAAACCAAAACCAATGGCGATAGAGTAAAAGGCCGTTGGAATGAAGAAATCGGTCACTTTATAGATTATCTGGTTGCCGATGACGCCAAAAACGATTCCCAGCAATCCACCTACTAAACTCAATACTATGGCTTCAATCAAAAACTGGGTAAGAATATCACTTTCCCTCGCCCCAATGGCCAGTCGGGTGCCGATTTCCCGGGTACGTTCGGTTACCGATACCAACATGATGTTCATAATGCCGATACCACCGACGATCAATGAAATACTGGCAATGGCGCCCAATAGAATGGTTAAGATACCCGTGATATTTCCTGTGATTTCCTGAAGTTCAATTTGGGTCATGATCTCGAAATCATCTTCTTCCCCATCTTTGATCCGATGCGATTCGCGCAATAGTTCGGTAGCCTCAACCTTGGCATTGGTAATGTGGTCTTCACTCAAGGCGCTGGCCATGATCATGGTATAACCTCTATGGTGACCATAGAGTCTATTTTGTATGGTCGTGTAAGGTGCCAGGATAATATCGTCCATATCCTGCATGCCACCGGTACCTTCTTCGGTCAAAAGTCCCATAACGGTAAAAGGTACCTTATCTATGCGAATTTGTCTACCTATGGGATCTTGCCCTGGAAAAAGTTCTTCTCGAATGGTCTCTCCGATAACGCAATATTTTTTTGCAGTCCGTACGTCTTCCTCAGTAAAGAAATTACCTGCCTGTAACTCTCGACTGGTTATATAAAAATAGTCATAGGAAACACCATAGACCATTGTAGATTTATATCCGCTGGGACCAATGGCTTGTGCCCCAATGGCCAATAAGGGGGAGAGATTGGGCATGTACACGGAGTTTTTCTGCAGTACATCAAAATCTTTCTTGTCCATGGGTCTGCCCATGCGAACGTTGATTCCGGCTTTATGCTCCGATTTCGTTTGGATCATCAATAAATTTGTGCCTAATCCCGAAATTTGGTTCTCTACCGCCATAGTGGCCCCTTCACCTGCTGAAATGGTCATGATGACCGCACCTACGCCAATGATGATGCCCAGCATGGTCAGTAGGCTACGTGTCCTATTTTTATAAATGGAATGGAAAGCGACCTTGAATATTTTTAGGAATCTTCTCATAATGCCCAATTAGGTGATTACCGGTTTTTCCAATGCCTTAATGGCCGATTCTTTTGTACTCCTGTCTTCGATTAAGGAATCGGTAAGTACGCGCCCATCCCTTAAATAGACCATTCGTTTCGCGAACTGGGCAATATCCGGCTCATGGGTGATCATGAGTATGGTCTTGCCTTCATTGTTCAATTGTACAAAAAGGTCAGCTATTTCAATACTGGTGGTACTATCCAAATTTCCGGTAGGTTCATCCGCAAGTATAAGTGCAGGATTGTTTACCAAGGCCCGTGCTATGGCCACCCGTTGTTGTTGACCTCCCGAAAGCTCATTTGTTCTATGGTAAATACGATCGGCCAATCCCACTTGTTCCAAAGCTTTTTGGGCAAGCTCTTTCGAATTTGTAAATTGTCCGGTCCTGTTATAAATGAGGGGCAGTTCTACATTTTCCAAGGCCGTGGTACGCGATAACAGGTTATAACTTTGGAATATGAATCCGATTTTTTGATTACGTATATCGGCCAATTGGTTTTTGTTCAATCCATTGACGTCGACACCGTCTAAATAGTACTCACCTGAGGTAGGCCTATCCAAACAACCGATAATATGGAGTAAGGTAGATTTTCCCGATCCCGATGCACCCATTATGGCCACGAACTCACCTTCTTCAATGACCAAATCTATATCGGTGAGCGCACGCACTTCTATTTCGCCGTTTTTGAATATGCGGCCAAGTTGTTTAGTCTCTATGACTTTTTTAAGGGGCATATCTTTTATTTTTTTGTTTTTATTCCGTTGATGGCCCTTGTGTTTTCCATTACCGGGGAACCATCTAAATGGCGTTTGATCTCTGAATAGATGCCAGATTTGATTCCTATTTCAATAAAATGGAAATCTAACTTACCCTGGTTATCCTTAAAGAAATAACCATCTATGTGCGAAGGCAAGGTTTTCTTGAAATTGGCTGGAGTATAAAGTTCTTCGTGATTGATGGTGTTGATGAACTTGGTTTTTATGGAATCGGGAAGCACGGCTTTGGCCTTAACTTCCAAAATAGGTTTTATTTCTTTCAACATGGTTTCGTCTGGCCGGAAGCGTAATGCTGAATTGTTGATCAAGATCACATCCTTGGCGGCATTTATGATGAACTCCAGATTGGCTGTCATACCTGGTAACAACAACCCTTTTTCATTGTCTACATCGACCACCACTTGGTAATTGACCACATTGTTTATCTCTATGGGTTGTAGTCTTATCTGGCTTACCGAGCCATAAAATTGTTTATCGGGATAAGTCTGTACGGTAAAGCGCACTTGCATCTGGTTTTTGATGTATCCGATGTCACTTTCATCCATATCTGCCAGGATCTGCATTTTCGATAGGTCTTCGGCAATAATGAACATGGTCGGTGTGGCGAATGAAGCGGCTACGGTTTGCCCTTCCTCCACGCTACGTTCAATTACGGTACCATCAATCGGGGAGGTAATGTGGGCATATCCAATGCTCACTTCAATATTTTCCACCGCAGCTTTGGCGGCTTTTTGTGAACTCAATGCTTGGTTGTAGGCATATTTGGAATCGTTGAATTCTTTGGTGGAAATGACGTTTTTTTCATAGAGTGACTTGTTACGGTCGAACTCGTCCTTGGCTTGGTATAATCGGGCCTCGCTAACCCCTAAATTGGCTTTTGCACTGGTAAGGCTGGTACTTAACAGTTTTAGGTCCATCTCCGCCAATATCTGTCCGGCTTTGACCTTATCATTATAATCCACATATATCTTTTTTATGGTTCCCGAGATTTGGGTGCCTATTTCTACCGTATTGATGGCTTCCACAGTACCAGTGCTTGATACATCGGCCTCAATATTACCTTTTTCCAAAAGTGTATAATTGAAATCCAGTTTTTTTGTGCTGAGTTTAGGCCTTAAAAACAGATAGCCTATAACGGCGATACCCAAAATCACGATAACCACCCATTTGTATTTTTTCATCGGTGTTGTATTTTAAAGACAGATCCATTGCTTTAAAATTAGGGTGTAATACCCATAATCCTAATGATTTATATCAGTACGGAAATTGGTTGGCCGATAAGGGGTCTAAAAATAACGGAGTCATGACCTAGGTCATTTAGAAAGGGCGAAGGCCTACTTAATTTAGCCCCGAATAAAAAAAAGGATTGTTTAACCTAATTACACATTGTTATGTCACTTGTAAAATTTAAAAGAAGGCCTTTCGGAAATCTTGTAGGACATGATTTCTTTGACATGGATGATTTTTTCGATAATCGTTCTTGGGTCAGGGATATGTTGCCCGACACCTTCTGGAATGGTAAAACCACCGAACCTGCGTTAAACATTAAAGAGACCGAGGATAAGTTTGAAATTGAGCTTGCTGCACCCGGTTTCGCCAAGAAAGATTTTGAAATAACCATAGAAGATGGTTGCTTGAACATTTCTGCTGAAAAAACGAAATCAGAAGAAGAAAAAGAAGAAAACTATTCCCGTCGTGAATTCAGTTATAATGCTTTTGAGCGTTCATTGCAATTACCCAAAAGTGTAAAAGAAGAAGCAATCAAAGCCAGGTATAATGATGGTATACTAAGTTTTGATTTAATGAAAAAGGAAGAGGCTAAGAAAAAACCACCAAAAGTGGTAGAGATAGCCTAAAGACCATCGAAAAACGCAAAGCCCTTTCGCCTTAACCGAAAATACGTCCATGTGATTAGGTTTGGCCTTAGGGCTTTTTCGTTTAAAGAACTTCATAAAAACATAGTGTGAATTATCCAATTGGGAATTCTTTATGGGGATACTATTGGGGTCTTGGTCCTCGAAATTGCCTCCCCTGTTTTTTAAAAATTGTCAGCGATATTTTGTAAACGCTCTTTGTCCAAAAGCATTATTCTTCTGGCATGCCCCATGGTAATTAGTCCTTCTTCCCTAAAATCTGACAATGTTCGTATGGCGGTTTCCGTGGCCGTACCGATCATACCGGCAAAGTCTTCCCTAGGTATATCCAATCCTTCATAATACGAGTCTTTTATAACCCCTTTCTTGTGTAGGCTTAAAAGTGCTTTAGCCACACGTTGTCGTACGGTAGAATAGGCCATATTAACCAGTTGGTCCTGAACCTCGATCAGGTTGGTCGAAATGATATCCATGAATTTATGGGAAACGTCCTTGTTGTCATTGATCAGATGGATAAAATCCGATTTAGGAATCGCATAGGCCTCGGTATTATCAATTGCTACGGCTGTTTCCAAGTAGGTTCCCTTAGGGTTCAATAAGGATAACTGCCCTACGAAATCGCCGACTTTATGTATGCCCGTAACGAATTCCTTACCGGATTCGGTCGATTTATAGGTCTTTACACTGCCCTTTTCAATGAAAAACAGGGTATGGGCACCATCCCCTTCCCTAAAAATGAAATCTTTTTTGTCAAACAGTTTGGGGCGATATTCTTTTTCGATATGTTCCAAGTTCAAATAATTGTAGGCTTCTTGGAAAAATTCGTTGATACCCTCAATGTTCTTGGAAAATTCTTTTCTTAGAAAATCATTTTTCCTGACACGCGTTTTAATGGCCTCGATCAGTTCGTGTTCTTCGAAGGGTTTGGTAAGGTAATCGTCAGCACCAAGATTCATTCCTTTTCTAAAATCGGTGCGATCGGATTTTGCCGTTAGGAAGATAAAAGGTATCCCTTTTGTTTTCGTTGTATTGCCAAGGTCTTCCAGCACATCATATCCATCTTTTAAGGGCATCATAATATCACAGAGGATAAGATCGGGTAGGTGCTTTTTGGCCATTTCTATACCTGTAAGACCATTTTCTGCGGTAAGTACTTCAAAGTTATGAAGTTCAAGAATATCCGCCGTGTTCTCGCGAACATCTTTGTTGTCTTCGATCAATAGTATTTTTTTCATGGCTTTTCAGGGTTACATTGTTAGTGTACAATCTTACGGTAAAAGCCTAAAGTAGGATAGACCTTGTTCAGTTCATTTTATGGGCCTTCGCATTCTTGTTATTGATGTTTAAGGCCTATGTATCTTGGTTTTTTCTTATATCATTGCTATTCGTGTTATGTTGACTTAATTATTTACAGGAGTTCTCGATGTTTTTTTGTTTTAAAAGTAACCCAGAATGTGGCGCCTTTGTCTTGCTCGCTGTCCAACCCGATCGTTCCGCCCATTAATTCGGTGTATTGTTTTACGATGTTAAGACCGAGCCCCGTTCCTTGGATGTTTGTACTATTCTGCGCTCTGAAGAACCTTTGGAAGAGCTGGTCCTGTTCCTCTTTGGGAATACCAATACCATGATCCAAAACTTGTATGGTCACCTTTTCTTTTTCTTTGGTCAGGGTCACCAATATTTCTTGTCCTTCTGTCGAGTATTTAATGGCATTACTTAATAGATTGGTCAGTATATGGTGCATGAGTTTAGGGTCGAGATAAGCCTCTATGGGTTTTTCATTTGTATGAACCTTGATATGTTGCCCTCTTTTTCGGTTGGGTTCAAATTCCGTTACGATATTTTTAGTGAAAGAAACCAAGTCCATGATTTCGGGATTGGGTCGTACCCGGCCTTCCTCTAATTTGCCCAAAGAGAGAAAATCGTTAAGGATCACTACTAAGGCCTTTACATTTTGTTTGATCTGTTTTACATATTTTTCCCGCTTGGCCTCTTTGCCCGGCATATTCTGTTTTTCAATAAGTATGGCCGAAGAGTGAATGGCACTTAGTGGGGTCCTGAATTCGTGTGAAGCCATTGATATAAAGCGCGATTTCAACTCGTTGAGCTCTTGCTCTCGTACGAGTGCCTTGCGCATTTCGGTTTCTGCTTGCTTAAGTTTGGTAATATCGTTGTAAACAAAAAGGGTCCATTTAGCTTCATCGTTTCCATCCATCAGAGGAGAGGTATTTACGGTAAAATACTTATTCCTGAACCGGGTTTCAAAAGAAAGGAACTCACCTCCTATAGTCCTTTTTATATCTTCTTTGACACGGTGTAGGCGTTGTTTGGAGAAAATATCGATATCATCAATGCATTTTCCTTCAAATCTATTTTTGTCCATTCCCATCCTATGCATTTCCCCTCCATCTATATAAACGATTTCAAAAGCACTGTTAAAAACGATTATGACCCCTTTGGGAAAATTTTTTGCTATGGCCGTAAACATGGCCTGACTCTCCAGTGCCCTGTTCTCCGCAGCTTTGGTTTCCTTGATCTGGTCTTCAAGGTTAAGGTTGGCTTCCACCATTTTTTGAACAGTTGCCTTCAACTCATTGGTACGTTCATTAACGGTTTGCTCAAGCTCTTTGGCATAATCTTCCAATAACCAATGGCTTTTTGCCAATTGTTGACGGGTTTGGTGTTCTTCAAATGCAATGCTGATCAGTTGGGTTAAATCAGTAATAATATCCCTATCGGCTTTATTCGGTTTTTTTGGTTTTTTACAGTACACACCGAATATGCCCAATACTTTTTGGTCAGATGAAAATATGGGATAGGCCCAACATGAATTCAGTCCGTGTTCAAGTGCTGCGGCGTGGTACTCTTTCCAAAGAGGGTTGGTGGTTAGATCGGTAATGATCACTTCCTTTTTTAAATAGGCCGCAATCCCGCAAGAACCCATATCCGGTCCTATGGGAACATCTTCGATGATGTCGCAAAAGCCTTTGGGAAGGTTGGGTGCCGCCATTTTATGTAGTGTTTTCTTTTTGGGATCCAATGCATAGATCGTGGCAACACAGCAAGGTAAATTACTCTCAAGTACCCCAACGATCGTTTTGCTTATTTCTTCTATGGAATCTTGTTTGGCGATCCTCTCGAGTACCTGGCGTATCTGATCTTTTATCTGCACTTCCCTGATACGTTCGGTCACATTGTTCTGGACGCCTATAAAATGCGTCAATTGGCCATTTTGGTTTCGAACGGGCGTAATAGTAAGTTCGTTGTAAAAAAGTGTGCCGTCCTTTTTGTAATTGCGTAGTACGGTCTGGGCCGTTTCTTGGGCTTCAATGGCCTTTCTTATGATTTTGACCCCTTCTTGCTCCCGATCATCTTTTTGTAAAAACCGACAATTTTTACCTAAAACCTCGCTACGGTCATATCCTGTAAGGGAACAGAATGCATCATTGCAATAAATAACGGGGAGGTCCGGTAGTTGGGCATTTACGATGATGATACTGTTACGGGCCGCTTCCAAAGCACTGTTACGGATATTCAATACATCTTGTATGGCCTTGGTCTTGGTAATATCACGTAAAACGCATAGGAAGGTCTCGTTATCAAGAGGTACAAAGCGTATTTCAAAATCGGTAGGGACATCATCAATAGGTAAGGTAATGATCTTTAAAACCGTGTTTTTGGTTTCCTGCACCTCTGTAAGGGCATTTAAAATCAAGACGCTGGTCTTTGGGGGTAAAATGTCTTTGAAATTCTTGCCTATAAGACTCTCTATAGGCCCAACTATGGGGGAAAAATCAGAAGCGTTCACCTGAAGAATGTTGCCCATTTTGTCATGTACGAAAATAAGATCGGGCAGTGCTTCCAAAATCGACCTGTTTTTGGCCTCACTGTTTTTCAATTCTTCTTCTGCTCTTTTCTTGGAGGTAATATCGCGTACGATTGTCAATAGTTTATTTCCATTTAGCAGAACGGTCCTAGACTCAAAATCAACCATCTTGCCATCTAGTTTCAAGGAATATTCCCTTATTTGGATTTTCTTGGTTCTAATAGCCTCGTTATGGGTTTTCAGTATCTTTTCCGAGATTTCCGGAGGAACTATTTCCTTTATGTTCTTACCGATGATTTCTGATTTATCAACTTTTACCACAGTCTCTTCGGGAGCGAAGAAATCAACGATGTTTCCTGCGTAATCCTGTATAACCGTAATATCTGGTAAGGCATTTAAAAGGGCTTTGTTCTTGGCTTCTTTGGCTTTTAGTTTATGTTCTGTTTTTTTTGAGTTTATAGTATCCCTAATAAAGGCAATGGTTACTTGTTCATCATTGAATGATACAGGATTCAGACTGATTTTCAATGGAAATTCAGTTGCATCTTTCTTTATGCCCCATAGGTCCATTTCATGATAAATAGGTCGTTTTATGGGCTTTTTTGTAAATTCCGAAAAATGTGTTTTATGGGCTTTTCTGAATTTATGTGGTAGTAAGACCTCGATTTTTTTACCCAGTAGTTCGTTATGGTCATAGCCGAACATCTCTTCACAGGCTGTGTTTACTTTAATGATTTTTTCGTTTTGGTCAACTACGAGAATGCCTTCGAGGGAAATATCGAATATTCGTTCAAAAAGGGTAAGGTCTTTCAAGGTGTTTTTCATTATGGATCATTGATGCTTGGTCGACTAAATTTAAATATAAATCACCAACATGTTTTTTCAAATGACATTTATCATATCGAATTTAGGCTTGATAAAACGGGAGGCTTGAAAAATAGTCGTATAAATTTTGATATTATCATTCCGGATTGATGTATATCATTTCAACAATTTGTGTTTAGGGTTACATTAATGCCCGGACAAGGTAGATCGTCTCCTCTTACCTAGAATATTATTATGTACGGATTATGATATCGAAGACTATTGAAAAAGATAAACCCTCTATTTTCTTTAAAACAACCGCCCAATTATCACATGTTGAAAAATGGGTTGAATTCATACAGGAAAATTCAAGGAATACCCAATTGACCGTAATGTTCAAACTTGGGAAATATTACCAAGGGGAAGGGGATTTAGAGATGTTGAGACCTGGATTCAAGGATTATTGGAAGAACTTATTGGGGCCAAAGGCACTTTTCGGATTATTCTTTAATCAAGATATCGGAACTGTTTTTGTCGCCGGACCATATTCGCCGGTGTTTTTACAAGAAGTTGACGGGAAAAAACTTGGGGCAATGTCCGAGGGGATTTATGGTATTCTAAGGGGCTTGGGGCTCAATGATAATGAAACAACCCTGGCCATAACTAAATTAGCCGAGGGTAGGTTTCTTCTTTTATGTAAAACATGGGTTACAAAAGAAGATCACACAAAATATTTTAATGTTAATCCAAATAGGATTTTATAGTAAAAAGCCTTTAATCCTCGGTCCCAATCAGATTCTGCATTTTCTTTTTGGGACTGCTCAAGATCACTGCATTTTGTTGAAAGTCTTTCCAAGGGTCTTCGACTTTCATAATTCTTTTAAAAATGGATTTGATGGTAAAAGCTTGGGAGCTTTTTATTACTTGTAATTCGGCCCATGAAACCGGGAGGGCTATAGGGGCATTTTCAAAAGCACGTACTGAAAAAGGACATATAGCGGTTTGTGCATAGGAATTTCGGAGGTAATCTATAAATAATCGCCCTTGGCGTTGGTCTTTTCTCATGGCAATGGTGAAGTCTTCAGGATACTTTTCTGCCAAATAAAACGCTATTTGTTTTGTAAAGGCACGAACTTCATCAAAATTTTCAACACACATCAAAGGAACTACCACATGCACTCCTTTGGATCCCGTTAGCATAAAATAGGTTGGGAGGTTTAGGGTTTCGCCCAACAATTTTCTAAGAACCTGTGCACCATTCATTACTTGTTCAAAATCATTTCCCGAAGGGTCAAGGTCAAAAATCAATCTGTCCGGGTAGTCAAGCTTGCCCAATCTACTTAAGGTAATATGAAAACTTATAGTGCCTTGGTAGGCCAAATACGTCAGGGTGTCTTGGTCATTACAAAGAACATGGTTTACCCAACCATCTTTCTTTTTGATCTTCACGGTTTTTATCCAATCGGGAAAATAATCCGAGGCATGTTTTTGAAAGAACCCTTTTTGTGCTATGCCATCAGGGAAACGATGCAAGGTCAATGGCCGATCTATTAGGTAAGGGAGCATAAAGGGAGCTATACGTTCGTAGTATTGGATCAGCTCTCTTTTCGTAATGCCAGATTTCGGAAAGAAAACTTTGTCCTTATAGCCTGTTTCTGAAAATACCATGCTTTTAATAGTTTGGGACCGTATATTTTGATTTTTATCCTCAATTATCGACGTTAAGTAAAATCTGCTTATGTTCTAAAGAGAGCAAAAAAAGTAGGTAAAAATACCCTGTTGTGATTGTTTCGACAATGATATGTATCATTGATGTTAATTACGTTTGTAAAGACCCACAGCCTGATGCAGATCATTTTGCGACCAAGTGTAAGTTCGCATTTTTGTGGTAGCGAAAAAACACTGATTGCGATATTAAAATTAATTACCATGAATACGATTATATCAAATCCCAAAACAGAATTATTGTTGGGTGCAAGTCTTACTGTATTACATCAAGAAAGTCGAGAATGGTTGGATACTGTTGATTTTTGGAGGGATGAAGTCAAGTTTTTTGCCACAATCCTCGATAAGCGGGAAGTTAAAAAGTCGGAATATGGACGAATGTTGAACCATCTGGATAAAGTGCACGAAAACCTATTCGATTACCTGACCGAAGATATAAAAAGACATGAAAATCTATTGGCTCGTTTAGAGAGAGGGGAAAAGGGAATTTCCGATGGGGAATATAGGGAAGAGCACAGAAGATTCCATGACAGTATGGTTCTTTTCGAAAATGACATCAAAGAATTCAAAAAGATGGTCTTCGGGTATGTAAAGAAACTATGAAGTAGTGAGGTACATTACCGTTTTATACCTCAATCTCCAACCCGACCGGACAGTGATCGGAACCGAATATATCGGAATAAATCCGTACATCCTTAATTTTGTCCACCAACGAATCACTTACCAGAAAATAATCGATACGCCAACCGGTATTCCGTTCCCTTGATTTAAAACGGTAACTCCAATAGGTATAAGCAACCTCTTCCGGGTATAAATGCCTATAGGCATCTACGAACCCTGAATTGATGAAATTATCCATGCCATCGATTTCCGTTTGGGTGTATCCTGCGGTTTTATTGTAGTTGGATTTGTCGTTCTTTAAATCTATCGCCCTATGCGCCACATTGAAATCCCCACAGGCGATCACCGGTTTTTTCTTTTCTAGATTCTTAAGATAGGCCAGAAAATCGGCATCCCATTGTTTGCGATAATCCAACCGGTCTAATTTTTGGCCTGAGTTGGGAACATATACGTTCACTAAATAAAATGCTTCAAATTCCGCACATTCGATCCTGCCTTCGGTATCGTGTTCCGGGATTCCCATATTCAAGGCAAAGCTTTTTGGTTCGGTCTTGCTTATGATAGCCGTACCCGAATATCCTTTTTTCTCTGCGGAATTATAGGCTTTATTGTACCCTTCCATCGGAGATAATGCTTTCTTTACCTCATTATCTTGCGCTTTGGTTTCTTGAATACAGAGAATATCCGGATTCATTTTTTCGATAGATTCAAAAAAATCTTTTTTGACCACGGCCCGTATGCCGTTCACGTTCCAAGAGATAATGTTCATTGTCTGGGTTTTATTGATTCAAATATAAGATTTATATATCTCGGGGACCAATTCTTCGCTTATACACTTTAACGAATTCATACCAGATCACTGCTAAAAAACCAATTCCGGAACTTATGAAAACCTGGTTCAGTGTCAACGTTGAAAAATCGAAAAACCGGGTAAGGGGAGGAATTAATAATAGAAGTGAGGTTACTATAATCGTAATCGTGATAATCAAAGGAACCAGTTTATTCGTGTACTTTAAGGTGGTAAAGACGGAAAAGTAGAAAGACCGGTTTACAAGGGTCAATATAATATTAGCAGAAATCAATGTTACGAAAACCATGGTCCGGGTCGTAGCCTCGTTAAAACCGGAATGAACCGAAATCTGATAGGTGGCCAAAGTACCCACTGTGATCATTAAACCTTGAATGACACTTGTGGCCAGTTCCGACCAATTAAAAAAAGTGGATGTCAGTGGTCGTGGCTTCATGATCATGGTGTTTTTTTCCATAGGTTCGTTTTCATAGATGATACTGCAGGTGGGGCCCATGATCAATTCTAAAAAGATAATATGCACTGGAGTAAAGATATTGGGGTACACCCAGCCTAAGACCAAAGGGAAAAATACGGTTAAAATTATGGGGATATGGATCGAGATGATGTACTGGATGGCTTTTTTCAAGTTAGTGTAGATTCGCCGGCCCATGGCTATGGCATCCAACATTCGGGATAGGTCATCTTCGAGTAATATGACCGAAGCGGCTTCTTTAGCGGTTTCCGTTCCCTTTTTTCCCATGGCAACACCAATATTTGCTGCCTTAAGTGCCGGTGCATCATTTACACCATCACCGGTCATGGCCACAATTTCCCCATTTGATTTAAGCGCATTGATGATTTTTAACTTGGCGTCAGGGAACATTCGGGTGAATACACGTTTTGAACTTACGGCCGTGCTAAGTTGTGACTCGTTCAAAGTCATTAAGTCCGAACCTGAAATACTTTTTTGGTAACCCTTAAAACCGATTTCCTTGGCAATGGCAGCAGTGGTCAATGCATTGTCGCCTGTAACGATCTTTACTTTTATACCAGCAGAATCAAAACCATGTAAAACCGCTTGGATATTCTTTTTCGGAGGGTCATAAAAAGCCACAAGCCCCAAAAATTCAAAATTGAATTCCTGTTGTTTTTTAGGATAGGAGGTGCCGTGAAAATCAGATTTCCCCACACCCAAGATACGATACCCTTTATTGGCCAGTGCGGTGATAGCGGAATTTATACGTTGTATATCCGTTTCTGAAATAGAAGAAACAGCAATCAAAGCTTCAGCTGCCCCTTTCGCGGCAATGATTCGATTACCTTTACTATTCTCGAAAATATGGGTCATCATGGGTGGTTTTCCCCCCAATGGATATTCGTGAACCATTTTATATGTGGGTCGAGCATCAATGGAAAAATTTTCCCGGTAAGATGCGTGTAGGGCTATTTCCATAGCGTCGAAGGGTATGGGCTCACTGGCCCACATAGCTGTTTCTATAAGTTCTTTCTCAAAAGGATCTAAAAGGCTTTTGGCATCGGTTACTTTTTTAGAAGATAAAGCAAAGATCTTGGCCAAGGTCATTTTGTTTTCGGTAATGGTACCTGTTTTGTCCGAGCAGATTACGGTGGCACTACCTAGGGTTTCAACGGTTTTCATCTGTTTAACGATAATTCCCAGTTTCATTAATCGATACGAGCCCAAGGCCATAAAAGTGGTGAAGGCCACGGGAATTTCTTCTGGAAGAATAGACATGGCCAAGGTCAATGCCTTTAGAAGGCTGTCCAAAATATCACGGGAGTTATAAAAATTAATTCCCCATACAATAATGAAAACGATGGCACCGACAATGACCATCTTCTTAACGAAATTGTTTATTTGCCGTTCAAGAGGGGTTTTCTCCTCTTGAATACTTTCTAAGCTTTTACCTATTTTGCCCAATTGGGTTTTGTTGCCGATCGCCGTAACAGTTGCGATGGCAAGGCCGCTAGCAACGGTAGTGCCTTTATAAACAGTGTTGTCTTTGTTTTGCGGGTCTTTATAGACGGATAACGATTCCCCGGTCAGCAGGGATTCGTCCACAGAAAAATCATTGGAGTGAACAATTGTGCCATCAGCCGCAATGGTAGTACCTTCCTCGACCATTAAACTATCGCCCAATACAACATCCTCACTATTTATTTCTACGA
This sequence comes from Maribacter sp. TH_r10, assembly GCF_033101095.1. NCBI lineage: Bacteria > Pseudomonadati > Bacteroidota > Flavobacteriia > Flavobacteriales > Flavobacteriaceae > Maribacter > Maribacter sp. TH_r10. The sequence goes on from NZ_JAWMPY010000005.1 coordinate 52,213, forward strand.
CAACCCCATTTCTGATAACGTTGCATTTGGGTTGTGTAAAAGAACGTAGTTTTTCAATGGCATTGCGACTACGCCCATCTTGGTAAAGGGAAATAGCGGCGACCAGTATGATCGCCGCAGCGAGGAAGATACCATCCCCATAATTTCCTGAAACGAAATAGATGATCGATGCAACCAGTAGTAAAAGAACCATGGGTTCTTGTACCAAACTCTTAAGGGCTTTAAGAATACCGATGTCCTTTTTTTCTTCCAAGGTGTTTTTTCCATATGCGGCCCTGGCTTTATTTACTTCCTCCGAAGTCAATCCCTTTATGTCGAAATGGTCTATGGACATAGGCGTTTTTGAATAAGACATTAAAAGTTACTACAATTTACGAATTGCATTCGGCACTGATTCAATACACAAAGAGCAGCATCAAAATTGTTTGTTTCTAAATATGGATATGACCACATAGAATCCTAAAAGGGCCGATATAACAAACCCAATGGCACCCAATAGGGGAACGCCATTGATCATAGGGGGCATTTGGGCCAAGACTAAAATGGAACTGCCTATTGATAAGGCGGCGATGATAACTGCGAACACCAATCTATTGATAGCTTTGTTCGATGCTACCTGAAATTCTTTTAGACCCTTGTGTTCATGTATGACCACAAGTTTCCCTTCTTTGATTTTTTTTAGGATGGCATTGATGTCCTCGGGAAGATTGTCTATAAGCGTGTTATAGTCCTTAAAACGTAGCATATTTTTTTTGACCAACCGTTTTAGACTATATTTTTTTCGGGCCAATTGAGATACGTAAGGTTTAAGGTTTTCTGTAATATTGAATTCAGGATCCAGTTTCAGTCCGACTCCCTCAATAATAATCAATGCCCTGATTAGTAAGTAAAGGTTATGGGAGAGAATAATGTTATTCCGAAATAAAACACTTTTGAATTGCGAAAGGGTCTCACCCAATTTTATATTTCTAATGGAAGTATCACTTATACTTTGTACAAGGTCGTAAAGGTCATCTTCCAATTTAGTGTAGTCCGGAATCTCGGTTTTGACCGCTATTTTTTCCAGAACAGGTATCAGTTTTTTTATGTCCTTTTGTGTAAAATAGAGTAATAGTTCTTCCAGGGCCTCCTTGTCTTTGGGCAATAGATAGCCCATCATCCCATAATCGATAAAGCAGATGCGGCCTTGTTCCGGTAGTACGAAAATATTACCGGGATGTGGGTCTGCATGAAAGAATCCGTGTTCCAATACCTGTTGCAAATAAAGGTCAACTCCTACTTGGCCAACCGATTTGCAGTCTATATTCCATTTTTTTAACGTGTCTGTTTCGGATATTTTTATGCCACTGATGAATTCCATACAGATGATACTGTCGGTCGAGTATTCACGGTACACCTTGGGAACATACATAATTCCATTGTTTTCGAAATTCTTGGCAAAGCGTTCCATATTGTCTATCTCGCGCAAGAAATGGAGCTCTTGGTGAATACTCTTTTCAAATGTGGCGATGATACGCATTGGTTGAAAAGCCTTTGCTTGGGCACTGTATTTTTCCAAGCTTTTGGCTACCTGCTTCATTACGGCAATGTCCGCATTTATGGTTTCCAGGATATTGGGCCGTTGTATTTTAAGTGCGACCAGTTTGCCGTTGAGCAACTGTGCCTTATGTACCTGTGCCAATGAAGCTGCTGCTATGGGTTCGGCCTCTATGAATATGAAATGGTCCATGCCTTTGATCTTGAGGCCATTTTCTATGGCTTCGTAGACGTCAAAATCCTTAAGTTTAGGTACATGATCTTGCAGTTTTTCGAGCTCTTTGATAAGTGCGGGCGGCAACATATCTTCCCTATTGCTGAAAATCTGTCCAAGTTTAACATAAGTAGGTCCCAGTTCCTCCAAAACCATGCGTATACGCTCATATGCGGAAAGGGATTCGGTTTTGATGGTTTTTTCGTTTCTTTTTTTGAAATATGCTTCTGGAAACATTCGTCTAATTCCGCTATTGGCCAATACTTGATCAAAGCCATATTTGGCCAAAACATTAAAAAGTCTGTTATACCTTTTTAATTTACGGTTCTTTGAAAGTTTCAAGTCTTGCATTTTCTACATGTATTCAGAAAGGAACCGGAAGAATTCTTTCTTCAGGTCGGCATATTTTTGTCTTTGTTTTTCCATTTTCTCCCTCAGTTGCATATGTGTTTTTACAAGTGTTACATTCAAAGATTCCGAATTCATTTTACTTCGATTGGCAAGATTGGCCTCATGTTTGTTTATGGTTTCCTTGAAATCATCGATAACCGCACCGTGCAATACGAATTCATTCTGAAAATGTTCCAATTGTTCTAGTATCTCATCATTGGTCCATCGGGTAACCAGTTCACTCATACGGTTGGTAAAGGTTTTTAATTCATCGTCCCAAAATTCCAATTCCGATTTCCAGTTTTCATGTTCAAAATGTAGATTTTCATCATACAATATTTCCTTGATCTTTTCCATTTGAAATAATTTTATATGTATATTATTGAGTTTTAAGTTTCAACCGTTTGAGGAGAAGAGGTTGGGCGCTGTGGTCTCCTTTTTCCCAATAGTTCTTCCAATTCGTCTATTTCGACAACCTCTTGTTTAAGGAGTAATTGGGCCAATTTTTTCAATTCCGTAAGATGATCGGTCAAAAGTTTTCGGGTCCTTTCATAAGCGGTATTTATCAAATTCTGAACTTCTTTATCTATTAATCGTGCCATGTGTTCACTATAGGGTTTGCCCAACAATCGTTCATTTTGGCCAGAAGAGTCATAGAAACTTAATGGGCCTATTTCTTTATCCAGCCCATAGTATGAAACCATGGAATAAGCTTGTTTGGTAACCTTTTCAAGATCGTCCAAAGCGCCGGATGATGCTTCGTTGAATATGATTTCTTCCGCGACACGCCCACCTAATGAGGCACATATTTGATCCATAAACTGAGATTTGGTCACGATTTGCCTTTCTTCAGGCAGGTACCAAGCAGAACCCAAAGATTTACCCCTAGGGATGATGGATACTTTTACCAAAGAATCTACATGTTCAAGATACCAGCTAACAACTGCATGCCCTGCTTCATGGTGCGCTACGATTTCTTTTTCCTTGATTGAAATGATTTTGCTTTTTCGTTCCATACCACCGATTACGCGGTCTCGGGCTTCCATAAAGTCTTCTTGTTCCACTTTGTTCTTTTTCTTTCGTGCAGCGATTAGTGCTGCCTCGTTACAAATATTGGCAATGTCGGCTCCGGAGAAACCTGGACTCAACCTTGCCAATACCTCATTATCAACATTTTTCGAAAGTTTAAGTGGGCGTAGGTGTACCCCGAAAATCTCTACGCGTTCTTCTTTGGTAGGTAGTTCCAGATAAATATGGCGATCAAACCTTCCTGGACGCAAAAGGGCCTTGTCCAATACATCGGGGCGGTTGGTGGCCGCAAGAACTATGACCCCGGTATTGGGGCCAAATCCGTCCATTTCGGTCAATAATTGGTTTAAGGTACTTTCCCTTTCATCATTGGCCTGGAAGGCGTTTACCTTGCCGCGGGAACGACCTACGGCATCTATTTCGTCAATAAATATTATACTGGGCGACTTCTCCTTGGCCCTCTTGAACAGGTCACGTACCCGTGAGGCCCCAACACCTACGAACATTTCTACGAATTCTGAACCAGACATGGAGAAAAACGGTACATGTGCCTCACCGGCAACGGCTTTTGCCATTAATGTTTTTCCTGTGCCTGGAGGACCGACCAGCATAACGCCCTTGGGAATCTTAGCTCCTAGTTTGGTGTAGCGTTCAGGGTTTTTAAGAAAATCAACAACCTCCATAACTTCGGCCTTCGCCTCTTTGAGACCTGCGATATCGTTGAAGCTTACGGGACTTTTGGTGCCCTTTTCGGTAAGAACGGCCGTAGATTTCCCAAAATTGAACAACGGATTTGTGCCTTTACCGCCCCCTCCAAGTTTACCGAGCATATACATCCAAAATAGGATGATGAGCCCAAAAGGTAAAAGCCACGAAAGTATACCGAGCCAACTCCCGCGGTTTTGATATTGTACGTTAATTTTTTCTGAAGAGGCCATTTCCTGTTGGGCACGGTCTAACTTGGACTCAAAGTTGTCAACAGACCCAATGGTAATCCTGTATTCGGGTGCTCTTGCTGATTGAAACCATTTCTCCGAAAAATCTTTGTTACGCTCGTTATTGGTATCTTCGGGAGTTAGGAATATCTCTGCATATTCCTTGTTGACCACAATGATTTTTTGGATTTTATTTTGTGTGATAAGGGAATCCTGGATAAATGCCCAACTTATTTCTTTAGTAGTGGTAGTAGGATTGGAAAAAAAAGTAAATAGCAATAAAAAGGCCAATAAAAGAAGGTATAACCAATTGAAACCAGATCCCCCGGAGGGTGGTTTTTGAATCTTATCTTCTTTAAGGCCTTTTTTATCCTCTGTATTAGAAGGTTGCTTCATTTTCCTCGAGTATTCCGAATTGTTTTAAGGCGTCCATGGCTTCACATCCATAAACCACTGATGGTCCGCCGCCCATAAGAACGGCTACACCGATAGTTTCCATGATTTCCTCAGATTTTGCCCCAGCTTGTATTGAATCATGTACATGGCAGGCAATACAACCTTCACAACGTACGGTTATGGCAATGCCCAAGGCTATCAATTCCTTGGTTTTTGAAGAAAGGGCACCATCGGCAATACTGGCATGGTGTAAATCTGAAAAGCCTTTCATGGTATCGGGTATTTCAATGCCCAATTCTTTCATTTTTCCGTTTAAATCGTTGAATTTTTTTGAATAATCCTGTAACATTTTCTTAGAATTTAGATTATAATTGTTTTTATAGAATACATTCTTTCATTTTGGGAATATCAAAGCTAAATGACCTAGATATGAATTCGAATGATTTAGATCATGCCCATACGAAATTAGTGGGGTTAAAGTCATGTTTTCTAAGCTTTTGGCATGGTGAGCCCATGATGTAGATCATTGGCAAAAAGAAGTGGGCTATGTAGCTTTGATTAAACCAAAACATAGCATTACATTGAAAACTATCCTATACGTTACCGATTATTCGACCAATTCAGTGGCTGCCTTAAAATATGCCTATAATATGTCGATTCATATGGGAACCCGTTTAGTGGTTGCCCATGTTTTCGATTACCCTACCGTACTTGGTACAGAGGGGTTGGATGAACCTTTTCCCCATCTAGAGGAAAATGCCCATAAGATGCACCGTTCCAAGTTAGAGGCATTCTGTGAAGAGCATTTGGGAAGAGGGTACGAAAAACCAAATGTACAATTAGAGCCCGTAGAAAGTAATTCAGTGATTAAAGGGATTATGGCCGTAGCTTCTGAATGGCATGCCTATTTGATCGTAATGGGAATGAAAGGCGGAAGTGCCTTTCGGGAAATACTTATGGGAAGTACCACAAAACAACTGATAGAGAAGGCCCCTTGTCCCGTACTTTCCATTCCCGCAGGAACAAGTTACAGGTTGCCCAAAACTATTGTTTATGCAACGGCTTATGAAGAGGAGGATGTGTATGCGATACGTAAGCTTGCCGAAATGGCCGAACGGTTTAAGGCCGAAATCAAGGTGGTCCATATTGCAGCAAAAGCAGAGAGCAAAGGTGAAACACAGATGGAGTGGTTCAAGGAAATGCTCCAGGAGAAAGTGACCTACGGGGATATGGATTTTGAAGTCCTTTATTCCGAGAATATTTTTGAATCCCTTAGAATTTACCTCGGAAAAACCAATGCCGATTTGGTGGTGATGCTAGAGAGGGAAAAGGTAGGTTTTGTTAAAAAATGGTTCGGTCAGGACTTGGTTAAAAAAATGGAATCTTATGGTAAGGTACCTCTATTGAGTATGAGGGGGAGCAACCATCAACTATTTTATTTTAAAAAAGCATTGTAAAATTCATCACCATGTTTAAAAGGGTTTATAGTATTTTGATCATAGTGGCTTTAGGGTTGGGATTTTATCTTTACGGTATTAGGGAAACACAGACCAATGTGTTTTTGATTATTTCCTCTGGGTTGATTTTTACTTTTTTAAGTATGGGAATCCACGGTTTAATCGCACATTCACTTAACCCGAAAGTTAAAGGTGGTATTATTTTGTATCCGCTTTTAATGGGGGTACTTTGGGCATTCCTGTTCTTCTTGTTCGTGTTTTTCATATTGCCCATATTTTGTCCGGACTTTATGCTGGGCTAGGAATGTAAAATGGTTTTCTGTTAAGATTATCATATTTCCACTTTTTTTTTCACAAGAATGACGTAGGTCATTTTCATGGATAACCTGCTATGTTATATTGTTTTTGAACCCTAAAAACATATCAATGAAAGCTTTGGCAAATATCAAAAACCTAAAATGTGAGAAAGGTAAAAACACAATCTTAAGAAATCTTAGTAGGATAATGGACATCTGTGTTATCGATATAGATGTAGAAAATGGGATGTTGAATTTTCTATATATAGATTCCATGGGATTGAACAATGTAAAACAAGAAATGGCCCGTATAGGGTTCCCTATTCAATCCTTTACTGCACCGACTTCACCTCCTTTGAGGAGCGAGCAAGATTCTATGTACACCACGGCGTTTTAAAGAACTAGCTACTTTGCGGAAATACCATAAATGGGACTTCTGTATTGAATACGATCTTGCGAATTACCGGTTCGCTCAATAATTTATGTAGGAAACCGTGTTTTGTCTTTAGTAAGGCCACCATATCCATTTTTGAATGCTCTTTTTCGAACCTGACCAAAGAGGATGTAACAGAGACATCCATTTGAACCTCATGGAAAACCGTTTTTATTTCCTTCAAGATGTTTATTAGCACTTCTTTGTTCAGTTTTTGGTCTTCATCGAGTTCTTTCTTCGAGTATATATGGATAATGGATACTGTAGCATTCCATAGTTTCGCCATTTTTATTAAGGGAGATAATTCCTCAGGGATAAAGCGATGTCTAAAATTGTTCGCAAAAGCTATTTGTTTTGGCGTGGTATTATCAAAATCTAAAGGAATGGCTATGATCGGGCAGGCGTGTACCTGTTTAATGGCCCTAACGGTATTACTTCCCATGAAAACATTCATAAGGGAAGTTGAACCTTTGGTGCCCATAAAAATATAATCAATGGCGTTGTCGATCGCAGTAACGTTCAAGGCGTTCACAACGGAGTCGACCATAAAAACAGATTTAAAACGGTGTTTCGGATGCTGTTCGTTTATACGCATGTTCTCGACCAATTGCTCCAGTTCCTTTTCCAGGTCGGTTCGGCTTTTAGGGGCCGATGGGGCATCATGATAGGCATGCAGCACGTAAAATGTACATTCTTCCTTTTTGAATAACTGAAACGCATAGTCAATCGCCTTTTGGGCATTGGCAGAGAAGTCGGTGGGAAGTAGGATTTTCAACATCTATCAATCTATTTATTCATCAAAATTAATGGGAATGCCATTCAATTTACATGATGTATGTCAGGTTCAATAAGACCGATTGTTTTTTGCCATGCACTTTGGTGTTCGATATAGCATAAGATCTAGTCCAATAAACCAAATAATGTAAAGGACGAATGTTATTTTTTGGATAACCGGTAGCCAAGAAATATATCTGCCGGACTCATAAATGTAGTAGTTCGTAAGAAAGACAAAAAGACAAATTAGGCCTAGAAAGAAAATTTTGCCGTAACCCGCCTTAAAAAGTTCGATTAAAGTTGAGGTAAAGGCAATAACACCAAAAAAACCGGCTATTCTAACAATGGTATCATGGCTGCCCAAGGCCAAGAAAAATATCGTGGCTAAGGCCAATAGGCCAGATACCTTCATTACTCGTAGGTTCGGGCTTTTTCTTATGAACAACGCAGGTAGACGAATCCATAATGTGAATAAGCCAAGACATAAAGCCAATAAGGCTGATATGGCATAGGGTCTAGCTGAATTTTCTTCGCCATTTATAGCTTGGCTATCCAATAGATCACATAAGTAATTATGCCATATGCTAAAACTTTCATGATCGGGTGAACTCCAATTGCCACCAGGGTAATTTAATGTAGCCAGAACATAACAAATAACGAAAACGCCAATCCCTATCAAAGGGGTCAGTGCCGGTATACCCATCTTTGTTTTATGATTGGTTTTTTGGTTCATTTTTTCACATAAAAAAAGACTGGTATATCGAAACACGCCAGTCCTTTTCTGATATCACTTTATTTTTGGCCGATAGCCTAACTGAAACATAATACATGTCCTTGGGGTTTTAACCCAAGATTTTCAAGTGACATCACTTTATAGCTGCTAAGACATCACTACTTAGCGGTCTTAATGATTAGTGTCAAAGAGAAAAAAACAGGTAAACGTTATGTTTACCTGTTCTTCCATAGAGAACTTGAATTCATCAATACTGTTCTTCAACCTGTTAAATCACTTTATCGCTAAAATGGCCTAAGCGATTGTCAACAGCTCAATTTCATTCTCATCCCTACTATGACCATCTTTATCTTACGATATTGATGATCGTTTTTTTAAAAGAATCCGGAATACCCAAATATCCCGGATTCCTTGAAGATGTTTTTTTGTATCGATTTTTTCCTAACACTGACCTTTACTGAAATTTAAACCTAAATCTTTTCATGGTTCTAATAGTCTATCGCTACGCAAAAAACTCTTCTTTTATGTTGGATTTTCGTATCCCCACGACCCAAAAACCCAAATTTTATTTTCAATGAACTTATTCTTTGACAAAAGTAAACTGTTCAATTACGTTTTGAAATGATCTGTATCAGTTTGATACTTTTTTTTAAGGAAAAAGAACCGGAACACCTAAATGCCCCGGTTCCTCAGAAGATGCTTTCTTATTTGATCTACACTTACACTGACCCTCTTTAAAATTTATTTCTAAACCCCTATTAGGATTCAAATGGTCTATCAAATGTTTTGCCTCTCCTTTTTTTTAAGGGTCTTAAATTCCCCCCGAAAAAGACCCGATTTCCTTGTCAATGAACTAACTCTCTTTTAAACTTGGGGCTAAAGTAAAGTATATGTAACGTGCTGGAAATGACCTAGGTCAGTTTGGGGGTTTTTATTCTTTTTTAACAGAATGGTGTTTTACCCATTCAAAGAGTCGGTCCGCATCTTTTTTGGTACAGAGTTGTGTTCCTGGGTGCAAGGTGGCGGCCGTACCACAGGCTACACCATATTTAATGGCCTCGCTTAGCGGTTTTCCCAAAGTAAGGTAAAGTACCATGCCCGCGACCATACTGTCTCCTGCCCCAATTGTACTTTTTTGTAGTACTGTTGGTGCGGGTATATGTTCAAAACTATCCTTATGGGCCCAAAAAGCCCCTTTGGCACCTAAAGATACCACGAGTATCTTACATTGGAATGTTTTCAGGAATTTTTTGGCAAGGGTTTCAAGTTCAGTGGAAGCTATAGAGGTGATGCCCATAATGGTACTAAGTTCCCCCAAATTGGGTTTCATTAAATATATGTTCGATCGCATACTGGGAAGCAAGGCGGTACCAGAGGTGTCCAGAATGAATTTCGCATTTTTCCTGTCGGTGATTTTAGATATTTCAACATAAAAATCAGGAGGCACATCTTGGGGTAGTTTACCGCTAACGATCATAAAATCATCAGTAGCCAAAGTTTCTTCCAAATAGGTGAGTACCTCTTGTAATTCTTCTTCTTTGACTTTTGGGCCGGGAACCCCGAACCTATATTGTAATTGGGTGTTGGTGTCGGTAACGGATAGGTTTTCGCGTGTCCAACCTTCAATAGGTATAACCTTTTGTGCCATATGTTCCTCGGTAACCAATTGTTGTAAATGGGTGCCTGGAGGTCCGCCCGCCAAATACATGCAAAGCGACTGGCCACCAAGTTTTTTCAAGGCCCGGGAAACATTGATGCCACCTCCACCTGCATAATAGTTGGGGGTGGCACAACGGAGTTTTTTATTGGGTACTATACCGGCGACATGGGTGTCCTTGTCAACAACAGGATTCATCGTCAAGGTGATGGTCTTTTGCATTTGATATAAATTTTAATGTCATTTTTTTATATGAGGATGATAGGGTTAAAAGTTCTTGGGCATGAATCAAAGTTCTAGGCATTTTATGTTTTTCACAATGATGCTTATCAGTTGTTGGGCTCCGAAGGTATTTGATGTCAAGGCCTTGCTAAGTTGTATTGCTGATTCATATCATTCCGGATTTATGGTGATATGGATATCTTAATCCATCTTAAAAAAGGAGAAATGAGAGGAGTATTGAAACTTGGTAAGGTATTCGGTATTAGTATCGTGGTACATTGGACATTTTTGTTCATTCTATTTTGGGTGGCCTTTTTGGAAATCCAGAGAGGAGGGAATATGGAATCCGTTTTGTTCAATATTGCCTATGTGTTGGTTATTTTTATCTGTGTGGTGCTACATGAACTGGGGCATGGTTTAATGGCCAAACGTTTCGGGATAAAGACCAAGAAGATAACCCTGTTGCCTATTGGCGGAGTTGCCAGTTTAGATGAGATTCCGGAAAATCCTAGACAAGAACTAATGGTGGCCATTGCGGGTCCAATGGTGAATTTGATCATAGCCGGGATTCTATATTTTTCAATTCCCGTTCACGGACTATTGAGATTGCATATCGTTGAATTGCTCCAAGAGCTCAGTAAACTAAACTTGGGTAATTTTTTATTCTACCTTTTTTTGGCAAATTCAGCACTGGTGGTCTTTAATCTTATTCCCGCATTTCCTATGGATGGCGGACGTGTACTAAGGGCTTTACTTGCGATGAGGACCGATCGGGTAAAGGCAACTCAGATTGCTGCGGGTATAGGGCAGTCCATCGCTATCGTTTTCTTATTATTGGGTATGCTCTTCAACCCATTCTTGGTTTTGATAGCCTTGTTCATTTTTATCGGGGCTTACGGGGAAAATAAAATGGTGCAACAATCAGAATTGTTAAGAGGGCATATCGTAAAAGAAGCCATGTTGACTGATATTAACCTTTTACATCCCGAGGATACCATGGAAAAGGTGGTTGAGTTGATCCTTTCAGGTACGGAAAAGGATTTCGTTGTTGTCAACGCAGGAAAACCCGTAGGTATTTTGAAAAATGACGATATCATTAAAAATTCCAAAAATAGGACTTTGGAAGTAAGGACAATCATGAAAACTTCCTTCAAGGAAATATATGGGCATACACCACTTAAAGAGGTATTGCGGTCTGTTGAGGTTCACAAGGAATACTTTTTTCCTGTGGTAAACCATAATGGCGTTTTGTTGGGCGCAATTGATATGGCCAATATAAATGAATTTGTTCTGTTGCAATCCAAATTGGAATATTGATTTAGGTTTCGATTCTTTCAATCTTGATAAAAATAAAACGGGTGATGTAGATCATTTGAAATACTATGCTTTCAAAGTACATTGTCAGATGTAATTAATCATAAAATATAAATATCATGGCAGTATTGAAAGTTATCGAGATTTTAGGGAATTCTACAGTTAGTTTTGAAGATGCCGTACAGAAAGTTGTCGAAGAAGCTTCAAAAACGGTAAAGGACATCAAATCTGTTTATATCCAAGATATGCAGGTTTCCGTAAAGGACAATCAAGTCACCGAATATAGGGTGAATACGAAAGTTAGTTTCGGTATTATGCAAGGTTGATGATCCGGTCTTATTTGTACAATTGTTTTTCAAAGGCATGTTTCAGTTCTGAATATGCCTTTTTTCTATCTTCTACTTATTTGTGATTTACATGAGCCTTTACTTGTTTTTTTGGTTTCTGGTTTGTTCTAGCCATTGTATGGCTTGCTTATCCGAAACCTGCGGAAACGTTTCATAGAATTGACCTACTGCCCTAAAATTCATTGGGGCCAAAAGGCAAATGATTTTATCTACACCGGGCGTTGTCTCCAAAACTTTTAGTGTGGAATTCGGGGCAACGGGAATGGCCACAATTATTTTTTTCGGTTTTTGTTTTTTCACCAATGCAATGGTAACCAAAAGGGTGTTACCCGTGGCGATACCATCATCAATGATAATGACGGTCTTGTCCTTTAGGTCGGTCGGCACCTTATTCCTGTAATACTGCTTGTATCTGTCATTAAGTATTTTCCGAATACGGGAGGTTTCATTATCGATGTATTCTTGGGAAATTCCGTTGGTTTCGGTGAGCACTATGTTTTCAAGGCTTACGGCACCAATGGCATATTCTTTCTGGTTGGGGTGTCCTATTTTTTTGGTCAAAACAATATCCAACGGGGCATTCAATGCCTTTGCCACTATGGCTCCAATGGGCAGTCCGCCACGGGGAATGGCCAAAATGACCAAGTTCTCTTTTTTAAATTGCATTAATCTGCTCGCTAATTGAATGGCGGCATCGATTCTATTTTTAAACACTATGTTTCATTTTTTGGGGTACTAGGTATTTGGCAAACCAATTTGTGGTTAAGAGGGCAACTTCCTGTAATTTGCCTGTTTCTTCAAATAAATGTGTGGCCTGCGGAATTATTTCTAATTTTCGTTCACAGGTCAATTTTTCAAATGCTTTTTCATTTTTTTCAATAACCGCTTCATCCCGACCACCAACGATCAAAAGAGTCGGGGCCATAACCTTGCTTAGGTCTTGTATGGCCATATCCGGCCTTCCTCCTCTTGATACAACAGCGGCTATTTTTGGGCCTAAAAATGCAGCGGCCCTTAAGGCAGAGGCAGCTCCCGTACTTGCTCCAAAATACCCTATCGGCAAGTTGCGGGTTTCTTTTTGTTGCCCTACCCATTGGGTTACTTGAACAAGGCGTGTGGTCAGTAATTCAATATTGAACCGGTTTTCATAATCGCGGTCTTCTTCCTCGGTCAAAAGGTCGAAAAGAAGAGTGGCCAAACCTTTTTGCTGAAGTAATACCGATACGAAGTTGTTTCGGGGACTGAGTCGGCTGCTTCCACTGCCATGTGAGAAAATAACCAACCCGATCGCATTTTCCGGTATGGTAAGGTTTCCTTTTAAATTGGTGTCTTTTAACTCGATGGTCACCGATTTGTTTGTTTTGATCTTGTTTAACATTGTGTGTTGTTTTATTACAATGGCTATATGGATTCGGGTAAAATGATCAAGACAATCATATGGGTAAATCCATGATAACCAGGATTCTTTTTTAGAATCAGTCCATGATGTTTTTTTTGTGATAGCTAAGAAGGGGAAAATGGCCTTCCGACCTCATTCTTTTTACCAAATCCCTGTGGGTGAGATTTTTGATAAGACTAAGTCCTTCGCGCTCTAACATCGCTACCAAATCGGGTTCTACTTCATGAACGTACTGTTGTAGTGTTGAGAATACGTCTTCCCCATAGCGCAGGTCAAAATGTATGTTTTCGTGTTTTACCTTATGCCGTAGCATGTTTTTGAACCATTCCAATTGGTTCTCACTGGTTTGAACGTCCCTTGAAGAAACATGAACTAGGTGCAAATCGATATTCAGTGGTTTGGAAAGGTGTATCAGTTTCTCGATGGTGAAAATATCGGCTCCCTCGAAATCTGTCGCGTAGACCATTTTGTTTAAACCATGGAAATCTACATCACTGGGTATGGCCAAGACAGGACAAGGGGCACTGTCGATCAAGGCCGTTGTGGTGCTTCCTAAGAACGTTTCCTTGATCTTATTGCCGCCTTTTGCCCCAACAATAATAAGGTCTGCCTTATATTCTATGGCATTTTTAACGATGATTTCATCCGCAGGTTTTCCTTCGTCTATGCTATAGGTTATATTCAAAGATTCAGATTGCCCCCTTAAATATTCGGAACAAAAGGCAAGTAGCCTTTCGCGTTGGTCTGCAAAAGCCCTTACTTCCCTTCGGGAATAGGTGTGCGAAACCGTACTGGCCAATGTTATCGGCAATTCAAATACATGCAATACCACAAGTTTGGCCTTAAGTTCTTGGCTAAGCGCACTTGCAAAATGTAATGCAGCAACTGAATTTTCAGAATAATCCGTGGCATATAAAAAAGTTTTCATCTGTAATTTATTACGACTCTAAAATAGTATGATCTAAAGGCCAGCGAAATGATATGCATCAGTCAACCTTAAAACCTCAGGATGATCTAGGTCATTTAGCAAATAAGAAGGTCGCGATATATTTGTTCACGGCATGAAAATCATCTCTTTGTGAATATGTATTTGCTAAAAGAAATAACATGCTCCGATTTTGAATAATTAAATCTTGAACGATGAACAATCCACAGAACATACTTACTCGAATTGCTGAATTGACTACAAAAATAGAAACAGACTATCCGGAACTATATCATTTTTTGGATGAGAACCCGGTCACCTTGCCGTCAGAAATACATCCGGAAGTACATATGAAAGAACTTCAGGATTATTTGGAAAGTTTACAACAGCTTTTGGACAAGCATATGAAAACACATACCAAGACTAACTTAATCACGTAATATAATGGGAGAGATAGCCACATCGGAAAGACAGATTACCTTATTCATACATCCACATTCCAGCAGGGCAAAACAGACCATGGCTTTTGCCAAGGCAGAAGGGTTGCCCATTTTAGCCGTTGATATATTGAAAACCCGTTTAACGGGTATGCAAATTGTGGAATTGGCCGATAGGTTGGGTATTATGGTAGAAGAACTGGTGAACCAAGAGCACCCGTCATATAAGGTGAAATTTGAACAACACGATTTTTCCTCCGAAGATTGGATAAAGATGATTGTTAAAAATCCTGAAATAATGAAGCAGCCTATTGCCCTACGAGGTAATATAACAATACTCGTAGAAACTCCATCGGACATTATTAGGATTTAAGCCCAAGTATTTGCCAAATGTCATGAGTAATGAAGTTAAACTTGAAAGGGTATTTACTGATTTAGGTCATTGGGTAAATGAATAATATAACATAGCTTGTTCTGTCAAATTTAATTTAAAACCAGTGATTATGACCATTTTAGAAGCCTATGAATCTGGGGAACATGAAAGTAATATATCGCACTTTGCCGCCATGGTGAAATTAGCAAGTATTGACGGGCCAATTAATGAGGAAGAACATATGGTCTTGAAACGTTTGGCCTTTAAACTCGATGTGTCCGATGAGGAGGTAATGGTTGTTTTGAAATCGCCGATGAACTATCCTTTAATGCCCCCGTATGCTTTGGAAGATCGTATTGAAAGGTTGCAGGATCTGTTCCAGATCATATATGCAGACCATATAATAGATGGGGAAGAGCGCGCGTTGATCTATAAATATGCCATAGGTCTCGGTTTTTCTTCCCAAGATGCGCATGCTGAAATTGAAAAATGTATGTCGTGCTTCACTAATGAGAACGTTGATTGATCTTGTCTTCAACAATTACAGCGTTTTATTCCTTAGATTTTAAAATGCTTATTTTGATGTTACCTATTGGAAGTGTTTTGCACTTTCCTCTTTGATCCTTTTATATCTTTCACTTCGTTATAGATTATAGAATCGGTATTTTTCGTAAGGTGCTTCTACCTATGTGATATACCATTGCCTATTTATATATGGGGTCTTTGGGTAGATAGGTCATGGAATTACTTTGTACGTCAGAAGGAAGTCATGCCTTTTGTATTACTAAAATTTTCGTAAGTCGCATTGTGTATTTGAATACTTTTTGCTTCCAAATACAGGAATAACATAAAAATAGGATTGTTTTTTTTATGATTATGCCATTTAAGGTCTTATTTCTAAATTATTTACGAAATCGCTTTCGAAAATTTTAGTAAGTGGGGGTTAACTTCAAAACCCCAATAAAACGGAGCTTTTCCAAAGTACTTCGCAATTAGTCAAAACTATCGGAAAAGTGTGGTGGAGATTTCAATTTCGAATAGGTTTCGTTTCGAATGTACTTTGTAATACATTTGATAAAAGGAGGTCGTCATTTGCCGTCTTTCTGAAATAAAAACCTCATTAACATAAACTTACTATGTATTATTTAGGATTGGATATCGGTAGTTCTTCGATAAAGGCAGCTTTGGTCAATATGGACACTGGAAAGAGTGTCGGCGTTGTACAGGAGCCCGAAACGGAAATGGGTATGTTGGCCGTAAAAAACGGCTGGGCTGAACAAGAGCCCAATGATTGGTGGAAACACATCTGTGCTGCAATTACAAAACTGAAGGATATTCATAAAATAGCACAATCGGAAATCAAGGGTATCGGGATTTCTTATCAAATGCACGGACTTGTACTGGTAGATGAAAAGGGCAATCCCCTTAGACCTTCGATTATTTGGTGCGATAGTCGTGCCGTGGGGATCGGAAATGATGCTTTTGAATCCATTGGGGAGGATAAATGTAATGCCCATCTCTTGAACTCACCTTCTAATTTTACCGCTTCAAAATTAAAATGGGTCAAGGATAACGAACCGGAAATTTATGAAAAGGTTCATAAGTTCATGCTTCCCGGTGATTATGCCGCCTTTAAGCTTTCCAATAAAATGACCACAACCATATCGGGACTTTCAGAAGGTATTTTCTGGGATTTCAAAAACGATGAAATCGCCGATTTTCTGCTAGGGGAGTACGGTATCGAAAAATCGATGGTTCCTGAAATCGTTGAGACCTTTGGTCTTCAGGGCAGTGTAAGTGAACAGGGAGGTAAGGAAAGTGGCTTGGATGTTGGTACGCCCATTTATTATAGGGCCGGTGACCAACCCAATAATGCACTTTCCTTAAATGTGTTCAACCCAGGGGAAGTAGCGGGGACCGGAGGTACTTCTGGGGTGTTTTATGCGGTAACCGACAGTCTATCGGTAAAGGAAAGTTCACGTGTGAATAATTTCGCCCACGTAAATTATGTAAAAGGAGAGGCCCCTAGGATTGGGAAGTTGTTGTGCATTAACGGTGCAGGTATACAGTATCGTTGGTTGTTGAATAATCTTGCCGTTGGGTCTTATGCTGAAATGAACGACTTGGCATCTGAAATTCCTGTAGGTTCGGACGGCGTTTGTCTAATTCCCTTTGGAAATGGTGCAGAGCGAATGTTGAACAACAAAGAAGTTGGGTCAAGAATCCTGAATATAAATCTTAATAACCACGGTATTGCCCATATGTGTAGGGCCGCTTTGGAAGGAATCGCTTTTTCATTCGTTTATGGCATGGAGATCCTCATATCCGACGGAATAAAAATTGATGTGCTAAGGGTGGGGAACGACAATTTGTTCCGTTCAGAGATTTTTTCCAATACCATAGCTACATTGATAGAGCATGATATTGAAATATACAATACCACTGGGGCGATCGGTGCCGCTAGGGCAGCCGGACTGCATGATGGTGATTTCGAAAAATTCGGGTCTTACATCATGGAGAACGATTATGTAAAGACCTTTAAGCCGGTTAAGGACAAAGCCCCTTATTTAAAGGCATATCAAGAATGGAAAAAAGAATTGGAACTAATAATTAATAAATAAATTAAATAGTATCATGGCGTTGATAGGTAATAAAGAATACTTTAAAGGAATCGGGGAAATCAAATTCGAAGGAAAAGAATCTGATAACCCACTAGCTTTCAAATATTACAATCCTGACCAAGTAGTGGCAGGGAAAACCATGCGCGAGCATTTTAAATTTGCCATTGCATATTGGCATACCTTCTGTGGACAAGGTTCGGATCCCTTTGGTCCAGGAACCCAGAATTTCGCATGGGACCAGTCGAATGACCCCATTCAGGCAGCTAAGGACAAAGCAGATGCGGCTTTCGAATTCATAACCAAAATGGGGTTTGATTACTTCTGTTTCCATGATTTTGATTTGGTTCAAGAAGCACCTACTTTTTCCGAATCGGAAAAAAGATTGGTAACCATAACTGAATATCTTAAAGAAAAGAAAGCGGAATCAGGTGTTAAACTTCTTTGGGGAACGGCGAATTGCTTTTCAAATCCAAGATATATGAACGGTGCATCCACAAATCCTGATTTTGATGTAGTCGCAAGAGCTGGCGGACAAATAAAATTGGCCATGGACGCCACTATTGCCCTAGATGGTGAAAATTACGTATTTTGGGGTGGTCGTGAAGGTTATATGTCTTTGTTGAATACCGATATGGGCCGTGAGTTGGATCATTTGGGACAATTCTTGACCATGGCGAGGGACTATGCACGTAGCCAAGGATTCAAAGGAACGTTCTTTATTGAGCCAAAACCTATGGAGCCAATGAAACACCAATATGATTTTGATTCGGCTACAGCTATCGGTTTTTTAAAGGAATATGGATTGGATAAGGATTTTAAAATCAATATAGAGGTGAACCATGCAACACTTGCGCAACACACTTTTCAACATGAAATGGCAGTGGCCGCAAAAGCTGGTATGTTAGGTAGTTTGGATGCCAACCGAGGTGATTATCAAAACGGATGGGATACCGATCAATTCCCTAACAATGTTCTTGAAACAACTGAGGCTATGTTGGTGTTCCTTGCTGCAGGTGGTTTACAAGGGGGTGGAGTTAATTTTGATGCCAAAATCAGAAGGAATTCTACTGATTTGGATGATGTTTTCCATGCGCATATCGGTGGAGCAGATACCTTTGCCAGGGCACTTATGGCTGCTGACAGGATCATGACTTCCTCTGATTACACAAAACTTCGTCAAGAAAGATATAGCTCTTTTGATGCAGGTAAAGGGAAAGATTTTGAGAATGGTAAATTGAGCCTTACCGATCTTTATGATTTGGCCCAGAAGAATGGAGAGCTTAAATTGCAAAGTGGTAAGCAAGAATTATTAGAGAATATTGTAAATCAGTATATCTAGTTTTCTTGATTCTGGCTACTACCAATGGATTTTTAACTAAATTTTTGTGAATTGAAAAAGATAACCTTAAAAGATATAGCTGCCGAGTTCGGTGTTTCCGTTTCGACAGTTTCGAAGGCGATCCATGATAGTCACGAAATTAGTACGGAAGTAAAAAGTAAGATTCAAAAATTCGCGAAAGCGCATCATTATAGGCCTAATAAAGTAGCCCTGAATCTTCTGAACCGAAGTACAAAATCCATTGGTGTAGTTATACCCGATATACTGAATTATTTCTTCGTTCAAGTCCTATACGGCATTGAAAAGGTGGCCAATGAGCGCGGTTACAGCATAATAAGTTGTGTTACCGATCATTCCCTTAAAAAGGAGGCTATGACCTTGGAAATGCTAAGTAGTGGTTCTGTTGATGGACTTATTATTTCTTCGGTTGCCTCAGAACGGCAAACAAAAAAGCATTTGGAGAACATTAATAATGTTGTCGACTATCAAATTCCCCTGGTCATGTTCGATCGTGTCATGGATGCTATTGAATGCGATAAGGTCATCGTAGATGATTTTGAGGCGGGGTATAAGGCTACCAAATATTTGTTGGATACCGGTTGCAAGACCATTGCTATAATAAATCCTATGAGCAAGACCAAAATTGGTAGGTTGCGAATAGGGGGCTATAAACGGGCCTTAAAAGAAAGGGATATTGATTTTGACGAAAAATTGATTACCCCCATAGAGCCCCAGGATGATCTCGACTTTATCTTGTCGTTCATTTTAAATGATAAGAATATCGATGGAATTTTGGCCTTGGATGAAATTACTGCAGTGAAAACCATGGGAATCATAAAAGCAAGGGGTTACCATGTACCCAATGATATTGCCATTATCGGATTTACGAATGGTCAATTGTCAAAATATGTCACACCGGCTTTGACCATGGTAAGTCAGCATGGTTCCTATATTGGGGAAACCTGTGCCAATCGACTGATCGATCGCATAGAAAGTATCAGTTCCCCTGGTGTTTTCGAGACTAAAGTGGTGAAGACCAGTTTAATAGTTCGTGATTCTACCCGTAAGATACCTTTGGGTTAGATTGACTGTTATTGGGTCAACCGCATAAAATGGCCATATTTTAAAGTTTCCATTGGTCTATTCCATATTTGAATAAGGATTTTGCTCCTTTAAAACCGAACAAAAAAAATCTGGAATGTTCTACGAAGTGTAGGGTATTCCAGATTCTTTTTTTTAAACGACAGTAATGATTAATTACTTTGATTTAATTCCATAATGGGGATTTGTACCCACCTTCTTTGGCCATTTTCTTTAAATCTGCCATGGCTTTTTCTTTATCACTGGCATATGTAATTCCAAACCATTCACCACCTGAAGGAATGACTTTTACACCTATTTTATTGTTTTCCAACATTTCTTGGATAACAAAAGGTAAATAGATTTCACCACTGGCGATATTGGAATCATCTTTAAGGAATGCTTTAAAATCCTCTTCGATACTTGTAAAGATAGAAGGGTTGCATACCCAGAAATTCATGCTGGCAAGCTCATCTCCGGTAAATTCAAGTCCGGAGTCCGCATCTTTGATCGTGTCCGATATTCTTTCTATTTTGGTGCGTTCATTTACCGATAATAAGTTGTTGGCTTCATCCATTTTACAAACCCCTCTAGAGACCGATCCATGCTCCGATAAGGTGTCTTTTAAGGTGTAACCGGCCAAAGCATAATCAGTGGTGTTTGCCTTGATGAAATCAGCAGCTTTTTTATAGGCCGATTTGCCGTAATAGTCATCGGCATTGATAACGACAAAAGAGTCGTCGATAACTTCGCGGGCAGACCAAACGGCATGGGCCGTGCCCCAAGGCTTTTCCCTTTCGCCATTGAAAGTGCTTCCTTTAGGTAGGTCGTTCAATTCTTGGGCAACAACGTCCAATTTAATGTTATTTGGTAGTCTTGTCGAAAGATGGTCGGTCAAGAACCCGACATTGGTTTTTTGGGTAATGACCACAATGTGGTCAAAACCGTTTTCGATAGCATCGTACATACTGAACTCCATTAGGAATTCCCCATTAGGGCCCAATGCATCGAATTGTTTTAGTTTTCCATATCTGCTTCCTCGGCCAGCGGCCATCAATAGTAGTGTCATGATTAAATTTTTAATTGGGATAAAAATAAGTCTTTTGGGTGCGAAATTTGGTCAATTTTCGATATAACCTTGATTTTTAGGGTTTAGTTAATGGCGTAAGGTCCGGTTTGCTTTTGTGTTAAATGTATACTTGAAAATAGGTTGGTCCAGTATTATTCGGTGTTGGATGTTTATGGGATATCGGCCTAGAAAACCTTAAAAAACGACCGTAAGCGCAAGAGCCCGTTCTGATAATTGTCATGTGTTTTTGACCCTATACATCGTATATTTGCGGTACACAAATTTTTCACATGAGCCATTTGATCCAGAAATATAATATTCCAGGGCCGCGATATACCAGCTACCCGACAGTACCTTATTGGGATCAGGAAACCTTTTCCAACGCGGAATGGATGAGTACCCTCAAGAAAAGTTTTGACGAGAGTAACGAAGAGGAGGGGATAAGCCTCTATATTCATTTGCCGTATTGTGAAAGCCTTTGTACGTTTTGTGGATGCCACAAGCGCATAACGAAAAGGCACGATGTAGAATCACCCTATATTAGTGCTGTGTTGAAAGAGTGGGCACTTTATTGCGACCTCTTAGGTTCTAGGCCCAAGATTAAAGAAATGCATTTGGGTGGCGGTACCCCTACATTTTTCTCCCCTCAAAATCTTAAAATATTAATCAACGGAATATTCGAATTGGCCGATAAGGCCGATGCGTACGAATATAGTTTTGAAGGTCACCCGAATAATACGACAAAAGAACATTTGCAGGCATTGTTTGATGTAGGTTTCCGTAGGGTTAGTTACGGGGTGCAGGATTATAATGAAAGGGTTCAAAAGGCAATTCATAGGATTCAACCTTTTGAGAATGTAAAAAAGGCGACCGAAGCTGCGCGGGAAATCGGGTATACATCCGTAAGCCATGATCTAATTTTTGGTCTACCACACCAAACGTTGGAGCATGTTGAGGAAACCATTTTAAAGACCAAATCCTTAAGGCCCGACCGTTTGGCGTTTTATAGTTATGCCCATGTGCCTTGGATAAAAGGGAACGGTCAACGTGGTTTTAAGGACGAGGACTTGCCAAGTCCCAATGCAAAGCGTCAGCAATATGAGGAAGGTAAGAAATTGTTGACCAAAGTCGGCTATAAGGAAATCGGAATGGATCACTTTGCTTTGGAAAGTGATAGTCTTTACCAATCTATGGTATCTGGTAAGCTTCACAGGAATTTTATGGGTTATACGGCTTCCAAAACACAGGTTATGGTCGGTTTGGGCGCATCCAGTATTAGTGATAGTTGGTATAGTTTCGCGCAAAATGTCAAGAGTTTGGAAGAATATGAGCGATTGGTCGGGGATAATGTTATTCCGATATATAGGGGCCATATCCTAACGGAAGAAGATAGGGTCATAAGAAAGCATATATTGAATTTAATGTGTCGATTTAAAACCGCATGGGGGACTGAAGAAAGTTTTTTTCCCGAGATTTCATTGGCCAAGGACAAGCTTGCCGAAATGGAACAGGACGGTTTGGTGGTATTTGGAATAGATGAATTAAGGGTCACAGAAAAAGGCCAGCCCTTTATTCGTAATATTTGTATGGCTTTTGACGTTCTATTACATAGAAAAGAACCTGGAACAAGGTTGTTTTCCATGACAATTTAAAATTTGAACTAAGTTATTAAACCTACATTATGAAAAAAATAGTAGTACCCGTTGATTTTTCCGAACAATCAGAGTATGCTTTAAGAGTGGCAGCATCATTGGCTGAAGAACATGGAGCTGAGATTTTGGCTCTGCATATGTTAGAATTGAACCAAGCTATTGTCACCTCATCAGAAGCTTTTCATCCCGAACAGACCGTTTTTCTAATAAAATTGGCAGAAAAAAGGTTTACTGAATTTCTGGATAAACCGTATCTTGATGGAATAAAGATAACGCCAATCGTAAAGCATTTCAAAGTGTTTAGCGAGGTAAACGATGTGGCTACTTCCAATGAAGCCGATTTGATCGTAATGGGTTCCCATGGGACTGATGGTTTAAAAGAGATTTTTGTCGGTTCCAATGCCGAGCGTGTGGTTCGTAATTCTGACATACCTGTATTGGTGATCAAAAAAGAGCAAATTAATTTCAAGGCACGTAAGTTCTTATTTGCAAGTGGCTTTAAAGAAGAAAGTATTGAAGCCTTTCATAAAGCCAAAAATTTTGCAGGTTTGCTTTCAGCAGAATTGAAATTAGTTTATATCAATACGCCAGGTGATGATTTCTTGAGTACCAGCGATGCGAATGAAAGAATTTCGAAGTTTTTAAGTAAAGCCGGTGTAGATATCAAAGTTGATATTTACAATGATTATAGTGTCGAAAACGGAATCTTGAATTATGGGGATGAAATAGCCGCGGATATCATTGGTATTCCTACACATGGTAGGCAAGGCCTGTCCCATTTCTTTATGGGTAGTATCGGTGAGGATATTGCCAATCACTCCAATGTGCCGGTTGTTACCTTTAAAATATAGAGAATACTTCAATTTATTGAAATAAATACGGGGAAATCAAGTTATTGGTTTCCCTGTATTTGTACCCTAAACACATTGCGGTTATATGGTCAAGAGCCGAAAATAGCATAAATAAAGTACTCTGCGTATCTTCTGATAGCCACAAGTGAGGTACTAAAAGGGGAAGAAGTTACCGATGAAAATGAGGCTAGTAGCCTGTTTTTTGAAATTGAGTTTTAGAAGAAGCATTGAAAAATATGCTATAAAAAAGGGAAGTCCGTAGTGGCTTCCCTTTTTTTAAAACACAATTATGAACAGCAATAAGAATTAAGTAGGTATTGGGGTAATAAAACTGGTTGGTTAATTGGTATTTAAGTTTATTGGTTTATAAAAAAAAGGTTTTTTATACATAATCGTGTTATAATATTTGTGATAAGGCCGTTGGTTTTATTTTTGTTTATTAGTTATTATCGTTGGAAGGTATTACCGAAAAATTTTCTATTTTTTTTCCTTTTTTGATCGTTTTGAATTTTTTGTAAAGAACAGGTGCGAATGATATGGCGACCATCATGGAACCCAATAGAACCAAGTTCAAAGCTGGAAGGAAAAAATCACTGAAAGAGAAAACCCCGATAATGAGCAACGTTGAAAAAGGTAATGAACAAGCCAGTATATTCACGCCAAAGTTAATATCGAAAGTCGGTTCTTTCTGTTCGTCTTTATCCTCCATTGCACTTACCGTACTCATATGGGCATAAGGCCAAAAACTGCATGAGCTCTGTGGAAACACCACCAAGAGTAAAATCATGGCAGGGGCAAGGCTCGGCACTAATAGAACAAAGATTCCTGATAATAAAAATGCGATTCCGGCCCGCCTGACCAATAAAGATAAGATCATACCGAATTCCCCTGGGTTGATGCGCACAGCCATACCAATGAACAATAATACCAAAGGCGTCATCAAAACTTTCATACTCAGTACGGTATTTTGAAGAAAACCGGGTAATGAGGTCAGGTTTAGCCCAAAGCTTAACATTATCAATCCTAAGATGATCACTATGTTGATCGGTTCGTTTATCAAGGACATCACTAAACTTTTAAGTTTACCACCCGTAGACGAATCAGCTTCTTTTATGGATCGTTTATGGTACCAATGCATTGCCAGCAGATACAGGAGAATAAGGCCAAATACCTTATTGCCTACATCTGCAAGGGCAGCCAAAGCAAGGGAGTCTTCCCCAATATAAACAACAAGAAATGGGAAACATGATAATCCGGGTGCTAAGGAGGGCAATAGCATCATTAAAGTTCTTTTTTTGGCATTTTCCTCTGTAGGCAATGTGCTCGCAAGAACATATTTTGAAGCCAGTAACATTAAAAGGTTAAAACAGAGTGCCAATAAAGGAAATACCAATAGTGTTCCCTTTAATTCAATTTTAAGTAAAGCGGCGAAAATTGTTGCAGGTAAGGCAACGCTAAGAACTAGGACTTTAACTCCCTTTAAGTCCTGTTTTGCGACTTTTTTCTGCAAAAATATTCCCAAACCTATTATAATAAGGAGTTCCAGGGTTTTTTGTAAGGCAAAATTCATATCTAATTAAGTTGTGTTTTAAATTTTTTCATCAATTGCCGGTAATAAAGGCCCGAAGCTAGATTTAATGTTCATCTAGCTTCAAGCACTTATGGCTACGAGCATTTTAAACTTAATCTAGACTAGAACTTTGTCCAGCGCAGCTGTAAATAGTTTCATTTCGTCCATGGTACCCATACTTACACGACACCAGGTTTTGTCCATGAATTCGAAAGCCCTGACGCCTACTTTTTCAGCGGTCATTTTTTCTAAAAAGGCCTTGCCTTCCATTTCAATAGGGAAAATCATGAAGCTTGTATAGGATTCAACTGGTTTATGTCCCATTTCCTTCAGTGCTTCAAAGACATATTTTCTAGAAGCGGTATTCAGGTCCCTAGATTTTTTTTGGAATTCAATGTCGTCCATACTGGCCAACGCGGCAAAGATCGAAGTGAACGATATTCCCATACCGCCTCTTGTTATTTTTTCGATTCTTGCCAAGGTTTCAGGTGTTGCCAAACCGTATCCTACCCTAAGGCCGGCCATACCGTGTATTTTTGAGAAGGTTCTTGCTACAATAACATTCTTGCCTTCTTTTACCAGTGGCGCCATGCTATGTACTTTATGTCCGTCTTCCAAAAAGCCTAAATAAGCTTCATCTACGAAAACCGGGACTTTTTCAGAAACCCGAGAACAAAAATCCATTAACTTTTTAGAATCCGTGATGGTTCCTGTTGGGTTGTTGGGGTTACATATATATACCAGTTTGGTGTCTGCGTCAATGGCCTTTTCCATGGCGTCCAAATCGTGGGACCAATCATCTTTTAAGGGAATGGCTTTCCATGTACCGCCTGTCGCCTGAGCAACTTTGATCAACGACATATATGAGGGATCGGCAGAAACCACATTGCCACCATCCTTGAAAAATACCATGGCTGTTTTTTCCAAGATATCCGATGAACCGGGACCCATGATAATGTTCTTGGATTCCAGGCCTTCATACTTGGCTATTTTATCCATAAGGTCGAACAGTTCTTGCCAAGCATAACGATTACCTTTATAGGCCACTTTCTGTAATGCCTCAACGGCCATTGGTGATGGTCCGTATGGATTTTCATTGGCATTCAGTTTTGCGGCAAGATCTACGGAATTGGTTACGTTATAAGGTAGGTACTCTTTGAAAAAAGGAGTGTAGGGAATATTTCCTTCTGCATCTATCGTTATGGGGCGGGAGGAAAATGCACCATGTGATAAGTAAGGTGCGGCCATTACACCGGCTGCGGTTAGCATGCCTTTTTTTAACCATTCTCTTCGGTTCACTGTTGTAGTTTTCATAATATGTGTGTTTTAATTTATTATTCTGTTAATTCGATTCCACGGGATCAGCGTTGCTGCCAATGTCGCCCGCTGCTAAAATCGTACCTGAGCTGTCATATATATTGATATGGGCATCCAACGTCATTAGGGAATCATAAAAAGAATCATCGGTGACCACATAGAATTTACTGTCACTAAGTTCACCCGTACTTCCATCTACATCATAAGTAGAGAATGATACTGAAGATTCATCACCAATTGCCCCGTTGAGTATACTGACGGGAAGCATTTCAGAATCAGGTGTATTGTATAGGGAAACCTGAATAAAGGTTTGTGAAAGGGTTGGTTCGTTCCAGAAAACCACTCGTCCGTATACATCGGAATCGTCATCTACAGAACTAATGGTGTAGGCCATGTAGCTCGTTAAAGTTCCGCCACCTTCGGCAGCTTCCAACTCAGGCTCCAATCTGTCTTGTTCGCAAGAAAAAAGCCCAACACCAAGGAGTATTATAAATATATTTCTTAAGGATATTTTCATAGTTGTGATATTTAAATTCATTTATTGACAAATCTTATAGACTAAAGGTTAACCTTCCAAAGTAGTAGGCTCCGTTAGATCCTTGCTGATAGTTGGAGTATAGATAAAACCCTCTATTTTCATTCCTTTGAATTTCTGGATATTGGTTGAAGATGTTATTTCCACCAACGGTTAAACTAAGTTTGTCCGAAAACGCATAGGTGACACCAAGGTCAACTGTGAACTCAGGTGTATAAAATTGATCGGCATAACCATAGCTGCCATCTGACAAAGTGCCTTCGTAGGAATCGAGGGCGGTAACACCTCCCCAACGAACACCTGTAAGCATGGTAGACCATTTTCCTATTTTATATGTCAAGGTTCCCAAGTATTTGGAACTTGGCGTTCCTTTTTCGAATTGGCCAATGGAACCTCTGGTAATATACTTGTCAATAAGTTCTTCTTCTGTCAATACGGTATTCAATTCAGGAACAACGGCTTGGTCAAACTTATTCTCCCTTAATGTTGCTGATAAAGTAAAATCCAATTTACCGGTCCCTATTTTGGTATCGTAGTTTGCCACTATTTCAACACCTTTGGTGCTAATGTCTCCTCCATTGATCCTGAAACTGGCTTGCCCAGCGCCGATAATCGGTTCTAAAACAGGGGCATCGCTTGAAGTGAATTGGGAGGTTGTGAAAATCCTATCCTTTATCTTGATTGAATAAGCATCGACTGTCAAGTTGAAGTTATTGGTAATCTTTGCGGTAAAACCAACACTGAGGTTTCCTGAGGTTTCTTGATCCAATATGTCCAATCCTATCGCTTTGGCGGCAGCACTACCATTACGATAAAGAACAGCATCGTAGGGGATCTCATCAATAAAATAGGTATAACCTTGAGAGTAGTTCAATTCTTGTAAAGAAGGGGCCCTATAACCAGAGCTATAAGAACCTCTTATAGAAAAGTTATCTCCGATTGAATATCTTGTAGCTATTTTTCCTGTCATTACATTTCCAAAATCAGAGTAGTTTTCTATACGCAACGCGCCACCTACGAAGAAATCTTCGGTAACATCAAGTTCTACATCTAAATAACCGGCAATGACCGAACGCCATGTGTCACTTTCATTTATTGGTGAAAAACCATTGAAACACTGGCATCCCGGAGAATATCCTTTTACTTGGTATTGGCTTATACCGGCGTACTCCAACTCTATCGGGTCACCGTTTACATCAACAATCTGGTTTCCTCCAAGATCTTCCAAAGGAAAACCATCAGGACCGATTAATGCTTGGTTATCTTCAGTTGCAGTGGTAAAACCTGCATCTCCTGAGGTGTAACTTTCAACCTGTCCGGCTTCGATGGCATAGTTTTCAACCCTGAATTCTATTCCTCCGGCAACGTTTAGTCCTTCTAAAACATCATCATAAAACTTTGAAACATCAAAATTGCCCGTATTCTGTAAGAAGCTGTGTTTACCTACGTTCATATCAGTAGGTGAACTATCCCCGAGACTTGCGTTCCAAGTGTTGAACATTCCTATGTTCATAGTGTTCTTTCCGAATGTGTTACTAAAATCAAAATCGTAATCACCTATTTTACCTGAAACCCCTGCGGTTAGGCCTAAGTTGGTCTGGTTGGTGTACATTTGAGGTCTGAAACCATTCGGGTACAAGTAATAACTTGTTCTATCTGATTGGTTGGCCCTTCTGTAGTAGCAACTGAAACCTTCGGTATATTTAAAACCTAAATCACCATAAGAATAGAAATTTACATCATCGTTTACTGGGATTTCAAGATTGAATCCTAGTCCGCCTTGGTTGATCAATGGGTTACCGGCATAGGTTGCAACATCATATTGCTCCAGTCCCCTGGCATCCATTAAACCAGACACGGTTCTGAGCTCATCGGCCAAAGCGGTGTTGCCAGCGGCAAGTGCACTTACCAATTCTGGGTTGGTTATTATTACATTACCATCGGTAGAGGTGGTTTGGTTATTCAAATAATCATCGCTATATAGTGTAAACCTGTCTTCTGGGAGTACACTGGCCCTAATGGTTCTGTCCGCTTGTTTAAACATTCCGGTAATATTCAAGTACCCTCCATTGTCAAAGGAAAATCCGTAATTGCCATCGAATTGGTAATTAAGTCCGTCTGGATCACCCGTACCGGCTTCAATAAGGCCAATTTCTTCTTCTGAAAGATCGGAATAGCTAAAATCTGGAGATTGGTTGGTGTACCCGCCAGCGGTTAAGGTTCCGGTAAATTTGTCGGTTCCTTTCTTAAGGATAATGTTAATAACCCCTGCAATGGCATCGGAGCCATATTGAGCGGAGGCCCCATCCCTTAAGATCTCAACACGTTCGATAGAACCTGAAGGGATAAAACTCATATCTACAGAGTTGGCATCGGTACCTGTTTGTGTACCTGCCAAAAGTGCCGAAGTGTGTCTTCTTTTCCCATTGATCAGTACTAGCATTTGATTTGGTGCAAGTCCCCTTAAAGAAGGAGCTATGACTTGGGAGGCCAAATCCCCACCTTGTGATTGATAGGCCGTGAATGAAGGCGCTGTTTTCGTCAGCATTTGGGAAAGATCCACTTCGGGCATATTTACAGCGTTTTCACTAATGGAAATAACATCTATTGGCACCGCGGTCTTAAGTTTTGTTCTTGGCTGCCCTCTGGAACCGATAACGATGGCCTCGGTCAATTGTTCGGCAGATTCTTTAAGAGTTAAATTAATGGTAGTTTGCCCATCTATGGCTACCTCTTCGGTAGCATAACCTATGTAAGAAAATACCAAAGTGCCTGTACTCGGGGCGTTCGGTATGGTGTAGTTTCCGTCAAAATCGGAGATTACACCTATTGTTGATCCCTTGACTCTTATGTTTACACCAGGAAGGGGGCCTGAACTATCGGATGTTGTTCCTGAAACGGAAATGTCTTGTGCATTTACCAGAAAAACTGAATTTATCAGTAGGAGTGTTAGTAAAAGAATTTTCTTCATAAGTCTTGAGTGTTAGTAGTTAAATGCTCATTTGAACCACACGGTAAAGAGGCACTAGGTATGGGCTAATGCATCTATAACATATGGTAAAGAAAAGTTCCGGACACTTTTTCTGTTGCTTTCAATGGTCGATAATCAACCAATTGTAACAGAAGCAATATTAGTTAGAGTTTGTTTGAAATAAAAACAAGGAAATTGCGAAAAAGATATAAATAATGAGTCTATATAACTAAAAGGCTGAATAAAATGTAGTAAAATAAAAAAACACTAACAATAATGCATAATGTAAAACGGTATATCTTAAAAACCTGCTTTATTGATATTTATCGTTTTTCGGGCATTTTTATCATAACTATAATCCTCCCTTTGTCAAAATGAATTATATGCATCATAAGGCGAATTATATTAATAAAAAAACACCAATAATTAAAAAAGACTAAATTATATTTACTAAAACAGAGTTAATGGTGTATAATATGTAGATATTTAAAGGTCTTGATTAACATTGTTAGGGTCATTTCATCAGAAGAGATAAAGTATAGAATATGAAGAATAAATTAGATCAAATCGATTTTAAAATCATTTCCATTTTAAGTGACGAAGCGCAAATGCCCTATACCGAGGTTGCCAAAAAACTTATCGTATCCCCTGGCACTATTCATGCCCGTGTAAGAAAAATGAAAGAGATGGGATTGATCACCGGGGCCAGCTTAAATTTGGATTATTCAAAAATTGGGTGGAAGTTAACGGTGTTCCTAGGAATCTATTTAAGTAAAAGTTCCCTTTATAAACAAGTAATGGATGATCTGGTAAAAATCAATGAAGTTGTGAAGATTCATCATACCACCGGTAAATTCGATATCTTTATTAAGATGCATACACGGGACAGTATGCATTATAGAGAGGTATATCAAAATCAAGTATTGGCCATAAATGGGATAAAAGGTGTGGAATCTTTTATTTCAGTGGAAGAAAAGCTCATTAGACACATTCAATTCGATTCCTAAAATTTTCTACTTCTTTGATGATTTCCTAGCTTATTTTCTTAATCATACACTGTTTTAAACACTTTTATTTTTAAAGCCGTATTTTCTTCCCCTCATTTTATTGTACAAAACTATAGGCAAGATAGGGTCCTTTTTTAGGAGAGGCTAATGCTTGTAGGCGTGCCAATTTGTGATGTTTGTAACTTTTTGAACAATTTGATACAAAAAAATATGATATCCATGATATTTTGCGTTAAATCAAGTTAAAAAATATCAAGTACACAATATAATAGCTTATATTTGTTATATTAATAAAAATAGATGCCTTTAATTATAAATTTACAGTTATGAAAAAATTCGGTTTACTTCTTGTGGCGATATTGTTTTTGGGCTCAGGTTATATATATGCAAATAACAAACCTATTTCCACTAAAAAATTAACTACGCAGATTTCTAAAATTTTAATGAACAATCCGATTCCGGATGATATCAAAGGTTCTGTAGCTGAATTGCGATTGGCTATCGATAGCTTTGGAGAGATTAAAGTGTTATCGATTAATACTGCAGATCAAGAACTTGAAAGTTACCTAAAGGAAAATATTGAAAATAATATGGTCAATGTAGGTACTTTTAAACCTGGCAAAGTATATCGCATCCCTGTTTTGGTGAGTGCGGATAAAGAATGATTTAATCTGGAGCACCTGATTAAGGAATATATTGAAAATATAGAAAAGCCGATGTTTTACAGCATCGGCTTTTTTTGGTCTTTGATTTAACCGGTAATAAGAATTAACCTTTAGGCTGTTATTATGGCCGTGGTATTTTTCTTGACCTCTATTTTATAAATAATTCAATATAAGTTGTTTTGACTATCAGGGTGTTGAAAGAGAATATACTAATTGGATAAAAAAATGGGCGTGTGTTAATGGCATATATTAGAATGGCAGAAAGGATTTCTCATTCTTTATATCCTTTACCATGTCTTCTATGGTTTTATGTTCAAGGTTATCAAGAAGGTTTTCTCTATAAGATGCTGCGAAATCATGTAAAGGGCATGGGTGATCACTATTGCATCGATTTATACTTAATAAGCAGGCGTTTAAGTTGCTGTCGCCATCAATAATAGTAATAACATTGATCAAAGGGGTTGCCATATTTTTTTCATTAAGGTAAAAACCTCCATTAGGGCCTCGAGTTGAAGATACAACGCCATGTTTTGTAAGGTCTTGTAATAATTTGGAGATATAGGCTTGAGGAACGTTAATGGGTTCACTGAGGTTCTTAGCCATGATTTTATTCGATTCACTGGCGTTTACAGCCAAATAGAGTACCGCCTTCAGGGCGTACTTAGAAGAATTTGAAAACATATATTTACTGGAATTTGTTTTAACAAAGATTAAAAGATATTATTATCCGAAATATGACTTTTATCATTTTAATATTGATTTAAGCACTTTAGTTTTACGGTCTAATTTAATAAAATGTTTAACATGAAAATAGTATTAAAGAGTACAGCGATTCTTTTTTCATTACTAATGCTCAGTTGTGGGGGTAAAGAAGAAAAGAAAAAAGAAGGGTTTAGTGTAAAGCAAAAAAAGGCGACCACTGAGCAGGTTGCAGAAGTTCCGGTCGCTACTGAAGCAAAAGCTTCGGAGCGTATTGATTTGGTTAACAAGGGTGTAGGGCCAATTAAATCGGTAACATTGAATGAAACCGTTGATGAGGCAATGGCTGCAGAAGGTAAAGAGGTTTATGACCAAATGTGCTTGGCTTGTCACCGAATTGGGAAAAAGTTCATAGGTCCCGCACCTAATGGCGTTTTGGAAAGAAGAACACCGGAATGGGTAATGAACATGATTCTTAATCCTCAGGAAATGGTTACAAAAGATCCGTTGGCCAAAGATCTTTTAGCGGAATTCAATGGGTCTCCAATGGCCAATCAAGGATTGACAGAAGAGCAGGCGAGAGCCATTCTTGAATACTTTAGGACACTTTAACCAACAATCATATGAAAACAACAACCAAATTTAAACTATTGTTTAGTTCATTTTCAATGCTACTATTATTTGTAGGCTGCAAAAATGAAGCAAAAACAGAAACCGATACTACTTCTTCATCAACAACTGAAGTAGCAGAGAAACAGGGCCAAGCCTTTATTGAGGACGATGGCTCTACTCCAAATGTACTGCAGATAGCCATCGGTTCGCCCGATCACACCACTTTGGTAGCGGCTGTGCAAGCTGCGGGACTTGAGAATGCACTCGTAAATGCTGGGCCTTTAATGGTTTTTGCTCCAACTAATGAAGCTTTTGAAGCCCTGCCAGAAGGTACGGTAGGGAATTTACTGAAACCTGAAAACAAGGATGCTTTGGCGAATATTCTAAAGCATCATGTTACTGCCGGAAATTATTCCAAGGATTTTTTAAAGAAATTCAAAAAACTGGGGCAAGCAAATGACCAGAATACCACAGTAGAAGTAAAAGGCGAGGATGTGTATGTTGGTGGAGCTAAAATCATAGCTAGTGTAAAAGCTGGGAATGGTATCGTACATGTCGTCGATAAGGTCATAATACCTCCGACAGAAGAATAAACAACTCAATTAAACATAAAAACAATCACAATGAAAAAAATCAATTATTCAATACTTGCCCTTTTAGGTCTTGTAATGGTTTTCACCAGTTGCAACGATTCGGGCAAGAAATCTTCCAATGGGGCACTTGCATCCAACAACGCCGAAAAGGTGTACGTTGCACCAGGAGAGCAAGATGAGTTTTATGCATTTATGTCTGGGGGTTATAGCGGAAACCTTACGGTTTACGGACTGCCGTCAGGTAGAATGTTCAAGGAAATTCCTGTTTTTTCGCAATTCCCTACTTCCGGGTATGGCTATTCCGAAGAGACCAAACCTATGTTGAACACCTCTTTTGGTTTTGTTCCATGGGATGATTCCCACCACCCAGATATTTCACAGACCAATGGTGAATTGGACGGACGATGGATTTTCATCAACGGAAACAACACTCCACGTATCGCAAGGATAAGCCTTTCTACTTTTGAAACTGAGGAAATAATAGAATTGCCAAACAGTGCCGGTAACCATAGTTCTTCTTTCATAACTGAAAACACAGAGTATGTTGTTGCAGGTACCCGTTTTTCCGTGCCGGTACCTCAAAGGGATATGCCTATCAATGAATATAAAGGCAATTTTAAAGGGGCACTTTCCTTTGTAAGTGTGGATCCTGAAGATGGTAGATTGGATCTTAAGTTCCAAATAATGATGCCTGGCTTCAATTATGATCTTTCACATCCGGGTCGTGGAAAATCCCACGGTTGGTTCTTCTTCACTACGTATAATACAGAAGAAGCGAATTCATTGTTAGAGGTAAATGCATCTCAAAACGATAAAGATTTTATCGCGGCTATTAACTGGAAGAAAATCGAAGAGTATGTGAACAATGGTGGTGGCACAAAAATGCCGGCCAATTATGCACATAACGTATATAGTGATGAGACCCACACAGCAACTTCTACCATGGAGAAAGAGGTATTGACAGTTGACCCCACCAAAGTTCCTGGTGCGGTTTATTTCTTACCGACCCCAAAATCACCACACGGTTGTGATGTTGATCCTACCGGGAATTATATTATAGGTAACGGAAAACTATCAGCTGATCTAACCGTTCATTCTTTTGATAAGATGTTGGCCGCTATTGAAGGTAAGAAGTTTGATGGTGAAGCTTACGGAATTCCTATCCTTAAATTTGATGATGTTCTTGCCGGAACGGTAAAAAGCGGAGGTTTAGGCCCCTTGCATACCGAATTTGATGGTAAAGGAAATGCTTACACAACATTCTTTATTTCTTCAGAAGTTGTTAAATGGAAATTGGGGACTTGGGAAGTAATCGACAGGAAACCTACGTATTACTCGGTAGGTCACTTGATGATCCCTGGAGGTAACTCTGCAAAGCCTTTTGGTAAGTATGTTGTTGCCATGAACAAGATCACTAAAGATAGATATCTTCCGACAGGTCCTGAATTGGAGCATTCTGCACAGTTATATGATATTACTGGCGATAAGATGGAGCTCATTTATGATTTTCCAACGCATGGTGAGCCCCATTATGCGGCCGGTATACCAGCGGAGATCCTAGCACCTAAATCCCAAAAAATATATAAGCTTGCAGAAAACAAACACCCTATGGCCACATTAAGTGTTAATGACGCAAGGGTTGAACGTAAAGGAAATGAAGTTCACGTTTATATGGCAATGATACGTAGTCACTTTACCCCGGATAATATTGAGGGTATCAAAGTTGGCGATAAAGTATATTTCCATATCACCAATCACGAACAGGATTTTGATGTGCCACATGGTTTTGCAATGATCGGAGCTAATAATTCAGAGCTTTTGATTATGCCAGGACAAACGAAATCATTGGTTTGGGAGCCTAAGGAAGTAGGGGTATGGCCATTTTATTGTACAGATTTCTGTTCAGCTTTACACCAAGAAATGCAGGGTTATGTTCGGGTGTCACCTGCTAATTCAAATATTGACCTTTCTTGGTCTTTAGGCGAATAATCTACACCGAAATTTAATATTTGATTCGATTGAAAGCGGGCAGTGAATATGATTTGCCCGCTTTTTTTTCAAAATGCCAGCAACCTTTTCAAAACCAAACACAATATAAACCATCAAATAATTTTAGTGATGAAAAAAGCAAGTGTGTTAATGATCATCGGTCCATTATTGCTATTAGGACTGTATTTTTTTCCATTATGGAATATTATGTTGGGTGCGCCCCAATATCCCGAACCCTTAGGTATGAACATTCATATTACTGGAATTCAGGGGGTTTCGGAATTTGATCTTCAAAATATAGACGGACTCAATCACTACATTGGTATGAAGGTGATTCCAAAACCGGAAGATATGTGGGAGTTCACGGTTTTTCCTTACGTAATCGGTGGTATGGTTGCATTAGGTGTAATCATAGGCATATTTGGTCTTATGCACAAGGTTAGCTATAAATGGTTTTTAGGCTGGTTTATCTTAATGAGTATTTTAGGTATCTTGGGAATGTATGATTTTAATGCTTGGCTTCTTGACTATGGCTCAAACCTTGACCCTCATGCAATTATAAAGGTGGTCAACCCGGACGGTACACCAATGACGTATAAACCGCCATTGTTGGGATATCAGAAAATGTTGAATTTCGACGTTACCTCCCTACCCCATACAGGGGCGTATATGATGTTCATAGGTATGATGTTGACGGTCGTTGCATTTTTTGTTGGGAAAAAAGCCATAAAGCCTAAAACACCCTTAAGTTAATCAGTGTAACCCAATAAAATATAAACCCATGTTAAGTAGATTCTTTCTTTTTGTCGTAGTAATTGTTAGTATGGTATCTTGTACGGTAGGTCCAAAACCTATTGATTATGGTGCTGATGGATGCCATTTTTGTTCCATGACCATTGTAGATCGGCAGCATGCCGCTGAGATAGTAACTAAAAAAGGTAAAGCTTATAAGTTCGATGCTGCAGAATGTATGATGAATCATCTCAAGGATGTTGATGTAGCTACGATCGAACTTTTTTTGGTCAATGATTATCAAGATCCCGGAGAGTTGATCAATGCACAAGAGGCTACTTTTTTAATCAGTAAAAGTATTCCAAGCCCTATGGGCGAATACCTGTCAGCTTTTAGTTCAAGAAAGGCAGCGGAGCAGATTGAAACTGAAAATAAAGGACAGTTGTATTCTTGGGAAGAATTGAAAGCAAGATTCAAAATAGAATAATGGTACTTAATTAAGGGTTGTTCGTAAGGGCAAATCACGTCCTTTTATTTCGATTGCCTTAGTATTAACAATAGATCATTCAAGATGTACGAGATAAACAGTCAAATAGCTGAACAAGGCTTTAATAAATTCCAATTACAAAAATTGGTAAAAGCTACCCATTATGAAGTCCTTAATATAAGTTTGGAAAAAGGTGAAGTTTTTCCGGAACACACCTCACCTACCCACGCCCATTTAATAGTACTTCAAGGTGAAATAATATTTCATATCAACGGAGAGAACTTTCGCTTAAAAGAACAGCAATATTTTAATTTTCCCAAAGAACAAAAACATTGGGTCGAAGCAGTGGTAGATTCTAAATTTTTGGTCGTCAGGTAATGAAGCATTTCAGTAAGCTACTCGTTTTTATATTATTGCTTATGGGAACTTCCCTTTGGGCCAAAACCATTGTGGTATGTCAGGACTGCGAGTTGGGATCCATAAAGGAAGGAATTGCGGTGGCCGTTGATTTTGATACACTTCTCATCAAAAAAGGTACTTATAAGGAATACAATATCCTCATAGATAAACCTCTGACCTTGTTGGGTGAGAATTATCCGGTTATCGATGGTGGGAAAAGAGGGGAGATCATTCGTATCGTTTCCGATAATGTTACTGTAGACGGACTTTTTCTGATCAACGTCGGTACCAGTTATACAACTGATTATGCGGCCATAAGGGTGGTTAAAAGTGAAAATTTCATCATACAGAATGTAGTGTTGGAAAAACTTTTTTTCGGTATCTATTTAGAAAAATCGAACCATGGCAAGGTGTATCATAACAAAATAATCGGTGATGCCGTAGATGAGTATAATTCCGGAAACGGAATTCAATTATGGTATTCCCACAATGTAGTGGTGGATCGCAACATTGTACAAGGGGTACGGGATGGTATTTATCTGGAATTTTCCGATCATATAACCATCAATAACAACCAAAGTACCAACAACCTAAGGTATGGCCTGCATTTTATGTTTTCCAATGATGATACGTATACCAATAACACTTTTCAAAACAATGGGGCAGGGGTTGCCGTCATGTTTTCTAAACGTATTTTAATGAAAGGCAATACATTTAGACAAAATTGGGGTTCGGCCGCTTTCGGTATGTTACTGAAAGAAATAAACGATGCCGAGATAATTGATAATACCTTTGAGGAAAACACCATAGGAATAAACATAGAGGGCTCCAATCGTATTACTTATGAAGGTAATGACTTTATTAATAACGGATGGGCGGTAAAAGTACTGGGGGCCTGCTACACCAATTCATTTGTGAAGAATAATTTCTTATATAACTCTTTTGATATTTCGTATAACAGTAAATTGAACGACAATAAGTTCGAGAACAATTATTGGAGCAATTATACGGGATATGACTTGGATAAGGATGGTATTGGGGATGTGCCTTACAGACCGGTGAAATTGTTCTCTTACATCGTGAACCGAACTCCGGAAACTATAGTTTTGTTGCGAAGCCTCTTTATGGATATTATCGATTTTTCCGAAAAAGTATCCCCGGTCTTTACTCCTGATAATCTTATGGATGCAATGCCTTTAATGAAAAAAACAGAATGATACAGATAGAGAATCTACATAAGAAATTTGGCAAGAACCAAGTACTTTCCCATTTGGATCTACGTATTGATGAAGGGGGTATTTTTGCCGTTTTGGGACCCAATGGATCGGGAAAGACCACATTGATCAAAAGTATTTTGGGAATGGTCGTTCCCAATAAAGGGAATCTTTCCGTACTTGGGGCATCCATTCGAAAAAACTGGAAATACCGGCAAGAAATCGATTATTTGCCACAAATAGCCAATTTTCCGGGAAACCTCAAAGTCAAGGAATTGATCCGGATGATAAAGGATCTACGCCAAAAACCCAGTAATGAGCAAGAGCTAATTACACTTTTAGGCCTTGAGCCTTTTTTGGATAAAAAACTAGGTACCCTTTCAGGGGGCACCAAGCAAAAAGTAAATATCGTTTTGACCTTTATGTTCGATAGTCCATTGATCATCCTTGATGAGCCTACCACAGGTCTGGATCCTGCTTCCTTACTTAAATTAAAGGATCTGATCCAAAAAGAAAAGTCAAAAGGGAAAACGATCTTGATTACGACCCATATAATGCAATTCGTTGAAGAAATGGCCGATGAAATCGTGTATCTGTTAGAGGGTAATATTTACTTTAAAGGCACTATCGACGAATTGATGGCCAAGACCGAACAAAATGATTTTGAACATGCCATAGCGGCAATATCAACCCATACAACAAATGCTTAAGATCCTTAAATATAGTTTTTACGATTTAATGCGAAGTCGATGGAGTTATGTGTACTTCTTGTTTTACTTGGCATTAGGATTCGTGCTTCTTTTTTTGAACCACGACCTTTCTAAAGCTGTGATCACCCTAATGAACGTGATCATTGTTCTTGTACCTTTGATCAGTACGATCTTTGGGGTAATGTATTTTTATAATTCTAAGGAATTTACAGAGCTACTTTTGGCACAACCGTTAAAACGATCCTCGATTTTCTTGGGACAATATTATGGGGTTGCAGGTTCCTTGACCCTTAGTCTTATATTAGGATTGGGGATACCGTTTATCCTATACGGACTTTTTCAGAGCGATGCCATCTGGGACTTTTCATTGCTATTGGTTACAGGGGCATTTTTAACCTTGATTTTTACGGCTTTGGCATTCAATATAGCTTTATCTAATGAGAATAAGATAAAGGGCTTTGGTTATGCGGTTCTTATGTGGTTGTTCTTGGCGGTTATTTATGACGGATTATTTTTGTTGTCACTGATAATTTTTGAAGAGTACCCCTTAGATTCTTTTTCTTTGGCCGCTACCACCTTTAATCCTATCGATTTGTCACGGACCTTGATATTGTTGAAATTGGATATTTCTGCTTTGTTAGGGTACACGGGAGCCGTGTTCAAATCTTATTTCGGCACTAATTTAGGATTGTTCATCTCTTTGGGTATGTTGGTACTGTGGACCGTTCTTCCTATTTGGCGATTGGCCTACAAATCCAAGCGAAAGGATTTTTAGACTATTTTCGTACTGATAAATAGAGGCTGGTCGTAATTATGAACCTGAGAAACCATATACATTTAGCGCTGGGTTATTTTATTACGGCGGCATTTCTTGGGTTGTTATTGCGGTCATTCCAAATTTTTGAGTTTCCCTTTAATTATAAATTCATAGTTCACGGGCATTCCCATATAGCGCTTTTGGGTTGGGTTTATGTGGGGTTAACTACTTTATTGTTCAAGTTGTTCTTGGTCCAAGAAGGGCTCAATCGGGAATATCGACGTATTTTTTGGTTTACCCAGATAACCTTGGTCGGTATGTTGGTGACCTTCCCCTTTCAGGGGTATGCGTTTTTTTCCATTGTTTTTTCAACCTTGTTCCTTATTGCTTCCTATTGGTTTACTTGGTTTTTCGTTAAGAATGTACCAGTTGGTTTAAAAAGGGCAAGTTCATACCAATGTATTCGTTTTTCCCTCATGTATATGGTGCTTTCCAGCATTGGTCCTTGGTTATTGGGTATTATCATGAACACTCTGGGACCAGGGTCTGTTTGGTATCGGTTGGCCATTTATTTTTACCTACATTTTCAGTATAACGGATGGATGGTGCTAGCCTTAATGGGTTTATTTTTTTATGTGCTGGAACAGCGTAATATTATTATACCCAAGAAAATGTTCACGACCTTTTTTTGGAGTATGAACTTAGGAATCGTGTTCACTTTTTTTCTATCCACCTTATGGACAAATCCCCCTGTCATTATGTTTGCTATGGGAGGGCTTGGAGCCTTTTTTCAAATTATCGCTTTTGGTATTCTTATTGGTGTCGGGTTGAAGTCAGATAAGAAACTGATTGAGGTTTTTTCTCCATTCCAAAAGAATGTCTTCCTAATGGCAACCATTTTTATAGGGATTAAAATATTACTACAGTTAATGACTGCATTCCCTTATTTTTCTAATCTGGCGGCCACAATAATTGATTTTACGATTGGGTATTTACATTGGACGTTCTTGGGTGTTGTGTCCATTTCCTTATTTCTGTTTTTCGATTATTTTAAATTGTTGAAATTACCTGTGATAGGTTATTTTATATACCTCTTGGGCTTTATAACGACCGAAGTTTTTATTTTTTATAAGGGGATTATGGCATGGCAAAGGTGGCCGTTGTTTGAAGACTATAATAGGGCCTTGGCCTTAGTGAGCTTATTGCTCCCTATGGGGCTAATTGCGATATTGGGATTTAATTTAAGGATTAAAAAAAACGAAATCTAATAATGTACGGGAATCGAAATTTATTTGGATCTATGCTGATACATGTGCATAAATAACATGGTGCTCATTTTTTGGGCCCTGTTTTTTGCAATCCATGCCGTTTCCCCTTCAAACAATTCGTCCAATGTTTGGAACCAAAGGTTCAGCCAAAACCCAAAGTGTTCCGGTGTAATGCTCTGGTTCGTTTTTTCATCAACTTCTTCATGGGCGGTTACAGGGTTTCCAAAGTATTTTCTTTTTAAAAATAGCTGAGTCTCCCAGAAATCTGTCAACAGTTCTAAATGGGCATCCCAATCGTTTATGATATTATTGAAGATTGGGCCAAGTACTTTGTCTTTTCTGACTTTTGCGTAAAACGTATTGACCAATAAAGAAACATCTTTTCTGTCTTTAATATCTGTCTTGGTAGCCATTGATTCTTGTTTTGGGATAAAGCTAAGTGAATTTTTTGTAACTCATTACGGCCAGCCCGTTCATGGCGACCGCATAGAGCAAAGTCTTTGCCAATTGGGGTAAAATATCTGTAAATCCTGCACCTTTAAGCATTACCATACGCATTACCTGAACAAAATACTTGATCGGGTTGAACTCGGTCAATAGCTGTGCCCATTGGGGCATACTTTCAATCGGGGTGAATAAACCGCTCATTAAAATAAAGATGACCATAAAGAACCAAGCGATGAACATGGCCTGTTGTTGCGTGTCGGTGTAATTGGAGATAAACAAACCTATTCCCAGTATAACAAGAATATAAACAACCGTATAACCGTACATAAGAAAGATACTGCCTATAATAGGTACATTGAACAGTAATTTTGCAATGATCAATCCTACGGTCAATAAAACCAACCCCAAAACAAGGAAAGGAAAAAGCTTGCCAATAATGAACTGGAATTTTTTGATCGGGGTTACGTTTATCTGTTCCAAGGTGCCTATTTCCTTTTCCCTGACCACATTCATCCCAGAAAGGAAAAGGGTGATCATCGTAACCAATAACACTAGGATTCCGGGTACCATGAACGTTTTATAATTCAAGGTTTCGTTGTACCAAAACAACGGAATGGTCTCTATGGTCTGTGGTCGGTCATTTACCGTGTCGTAGAGCATTAAGTCTACCTGTACGTTTTTATTGAATTGTTGTATGATCTGTGTAACATACACGTTTTCAACTCCGGCCGCAGCACCGTCAATGGCATTGATTGTTACGGATAAATCAGTTTTCTTTTCCCTTACAAGGTTACGGTCAAAATATTGGGGAATCTCCAGTATTACATCAACATCACCGTTTAACATGGCTGATTTCGCCATTTTTGCCGAAGGAAAATCTGAAAGCACGTTAAAATAGGTTGAGGCATTGAATTTCTCCACCAATTCCCTGGAATAGGGGGTTTTGTCATTGTCGATATACCCGAATTTGATGTTTTTGATTTCAAACGTTGCCGCATTGGAGAGTATGATCAGTTGTATCAATGGCATCATAAAAATGATAGGTAGCATGGCCTTATTCCTGAAAATCTGCCTGAATTCCTTTTGTATGATATATCGAATGATGTTCATGTTCCTTTTAGATGCTAGAATCTAGAGACTAGACCATAGATTTATTTTATTATATGTTTTCGCCTCCCCTGTTTTTAACTTAGTGTCCCGTACTGTCCTCTTCATTCCAATCTGATTTTATACTTTTTTATACTTATGGTTATGAAGAACAAGGTCATTCCTATTAAGATCAATGTTTCTTTCCAAATAAAGTTCAAGCCTACACCTTTTAGCATTATTCCCTTTATGATGATTATAAACCATTTGGCCGGAATGATATTACTTAAGATCTGTAAGGGTAGGGGCATGCTGCTAAGGGGAAAAATAAATCCCGATAAAAGAATCACGGGTAACATTAAGCCCATTAGGGAAGCCATCATGGCGGTCTGTTGGGAAGAGGCGATCGTAGAGATCAGTATTCCTAAAGAAAGGGCATTAATGATGAAAAGGATACTTTCGGCCCCCAATAGCATAAAACTACCTTGAACCGGCATTTTGAATACGAAAAGGCTCAATAAGATGATGACGATCGCATTAATAACGGCAAGTAGTATATAGGGCACCACTTTTCCAATGATTACTTGAAATGGTTTTAAAGGCGAGACCAATAATATTTCCATAGTACCGAGTTCTTTTTCCCGGGTAATCGATATGGAGGTCATCATGGCCGAAACCAGCATTAGGATAACCGTCATGACTCCTGGAACGAACATAAAAACACTCTTAAGTTCCGGGTTATAGGCCAACCGTACCTTAGGTTCTATTTGATAGGATAACTGAATTCCCTGATTTAGGTCTTGTTGATAGTTTTTTAAGATAGAAGTCGTGTAATTACTGATGGTGTTGGCGGTATTGGGGTCGGTAGCATCTGTTAAGATCTGGATGGTCGCCTTGTTATCGGTTATCAGTTTTTTGCT
Organism: Maribacter sp. TH_r10; assembly: GCF_033101095.1. Taxonomy (NCBI): domain Bacteria; kingdom Pseudomonadati; phylum Bacteroidota; class Flavobacteriia; order Flavobacteriales; family Flavobacteriaceae; genus Maribacter; species Maribacter sp. TH_r10. Next base: position 95,670 of record NZ_JAWMPY010000005.1, read on the forward strand.
AAAATCCTTTTCAAAATTCAAGACCGCTTTGATCTTCCCTTTTTTAAATACGTTTTCGATCGATGCCTCATTGTCTATGACCTGTTTGATGCTGAAATATTTTGATGCTGAAATTTTGGCGATTATTTCTTTTGTGGTCGCATCTTTAGATTGGTCCAGGATCGCAATATCAACATTGTTTATCTCATTGGTGATGGCAAATCCGAAAAGTAAGACCTGTACAATGGGCATACCGAATAGGATGAACAGCGAGCGTCTGTCCCTCAGGATGTGGTAAAACTCTTTTTGTATGAATCCTATGAATCGTTTCATGCTGTTATTCTATGTTTCTTGCCAATTTCAGGAATACCTGGTTCATTGAATCTACTTTGTATTGGGTTTTTAGGTTTTTTGGAGAGTCCAAGGCCTCGATTTTACCCTCGACCATTATCGATACACGATCACAATATTCGGCTTCATCCATATAATGTGTGGTTACGAAGATCGTTTTGCCTTTATGGGCTTCACGATATATCATTTCCCAAAATTGCCTTCGGGTAATGGGATCTACACCACCGGTGGGCTCATCTAAAAAAATAATCTGTGGATCGTGCAGTAGTGATACCGAAAAGGCGACTTTCTGTTTCCAGCCGAGAGGTAATGAGCCCACCAATTTATTGGCTTCGTCATGTAGGCCCAGATCATTGATCAATGCTTGGGTCTTTGTTTTTATGGTTGCTTTTTTAAGTCCGTAGATACCCCCGAAGAAAGTAATGTTCTCCTTTATGGTAAGATCATTGTACAAAGAGAACCTTTGACTCATATACCCTATGTTTTTCTTTACATCATTGGCATGGCTGGTTATATCGTAATTAGCTACTTGGGCTTTGCCAGAAGTAGGTTTTAAAATACCGATGAGCATCTTCATCGCTGTGGTTTTTCCCGCGCCATTTGCTCCAAGAAAACCGAACACCTCTCCTTTGCCCACATGGAACGATATGTTGTTCACGGCAGTAAATTCACCAAAGGTTTTGGTCAGGTTTTTTACTTGTATGGCATTTGCTGCTTTCATTCTTCTTCTGGGGTCAATTGTTTAATACTTTATTCCCGTTTTAGTTTTATTTGGACAGTTCCATGAACGTATCTTCGATCGTGGCATTCGTTTCAAGGACCTCGATTTGGGTATGTTTATTTGCTTTTAGGTAATCGATTAATTCACTAGGCTGAAAATCGGATTGGGTGCTCGTAAAATGTATGTATTCCCCAAACGGATATGCACTATGTGTCTTATTATAGGTGCCTAAGTCTTGGATCAGTTTAAAGGTTTCCGAGGATCTTACCTTATAGATTTTCTTTGGGAAAGAAGCCTTTATGGCCTCTGGGGTATTGATTTGTAAAATCTTCCCGTCGGTAATCAAAGCTATCTTATCGCACAGTTCGGCTTCATCCATATAAGGGGTGGAAACGAAAATCGTGATATTCTGTTTTTGCAAGCGCTTCAACATTTCCCAAAATTCCTTCCGGGAAACGGGATCCACCCCAGTTGTCGGTTCATCTAAAAACAGTACCTTGGGTTTATGGATCAAGGCACATGAGAGGGCCAATTTTTGTTTCATACCGCCTGATAGCCTTCCGGCCCTTCTGTTTTTAAAAGGTTCTATCTGTACATAGATGTCACGGATGAGATCATAATTCTCTTTTATGGTAGTGCCGAATATGGTGGCGAAGAACCTTAGGTTTTCTTCTACGGTAAGATCTTGGTACAAAGAGAACCTTCCTGGCATATAACCAACATTGTTGCGGATGGATTTGTAATCCTTTACTATATCGAACCCGTTTACAGAAGCCGTGCCTTCATTAGGTAATAACAAGGTGGTCAAAATCCGGAATAAAGTGGTTTTTCCGGCACCATCAGGACCGATCAATCCGAACAATTCCCCAGAAGGTACCTCTAAGGAAATATTGTCCAAGGCTTTGACTTGCTTGTAGGATTTGCTTATGTTTTTTACGATGATCGACATGGGCGTAATAGACTTATTCTTTGTTGTTCAAAATCCAGATTTCGGCAGGCATGCCTATTTTTAGACTTCCATCATTTTTGACCAAGACCTTTACGGCATACACCAAGTTTACCCGTTCTTCTTTGGTTTGAATGATTTTTGGAGTGAATTCTGCCGTGTCCGAAACCCATGAAACTTCTCCTTTATATGATTTCATACAATCATTGGCATCTATCTTCACGGTTACCTCGTTTCCTATTTCTATATCTGCCAATTGGGTTTCACTTAAATACACCCTTAGTTCCATAACATCAAGATTTGCAATTTTATAGAGGGGTTTTCCGAATGCGGTTATTTCATGGGGTTCGGCATACTTTGTTAGTACCGTTCCCTTTAAGGGATTCTGAATGATGCTTTTTTTTATTTGATCTTCGATCTGCTGAATTTGCACTTCAATACTTTTAACTTCGGTCACTATTGGGGTGTTTTGGGTCTCAACACTGATCATTTGTTGTTTTAAAATTTCTATTTGGCCATTGATATCATCTAACTGTTTTTGGGTAGCCGCATTTTCTTTGATGAGGTTTTCTATTCTTTTGTGGTCGTTTTGGGCCACTTTCAATTGTTCTTTAATGACTTCACGTTGTGAAAGTACGTTTCGGGATTTTGAAAAGACACTCTTTTTATTTGCTAGAAGTTGAGCCTTTTTCAATGATAATTGAATCGTATCGACAACACCTACTATGTCATCTTTCTTGAGTAATTGCCCTTCTTCCACAGAAAAGAAAAGGAGTTTGCCATTTGCTTCGGAAGATATTGTTGTTTCGGTGGCTTCAAAGTTGCCGTAACCATCCGCTTTTTCCCCGTTTCCATTACAAGAAGTAAATAAGATTCCTGTAAGTAGTGCTAATATAAAAATGGATTTTTTCATTGTTCTGGTCTGTTTACTTATTGAGGAATTAATTGGTTCCATAGGTTCCATTAGTAATTTGGAATTTGATTTGTTGTAGTAATAATTGAATGCGGTGTAAGTTTAAATTGCTCTTAGCTTCATATAAATCGGTGAATTCCGACATATAAGCTGATGATGTAATTACCCCGTTTTTTAATTGGGATGCGGCCGATTTGACCATGTTTTCCCGGATTGGTATAATCTCCTGATCAATGGTTAGATACTCATTTAATTTATCTATTTCAGATTGTATCTGAACAAGTTCCAAGTTGTTGTTAAGTTCAAAAGTCTTTTCCTGTGAATCTATAATGTCCTTGTTTATGGCTAATGATTGCCTTTCGGTTTTGTTCTTGTTCCAATCAAAAACATTCCAGTTAAGGCGCAATCCGGTATAATAATAGGTAGTAAAGGTATTGTCGAGCATGTTTAATCCTGGGTTGCCATAACCTCCTTGTACAAAGGCATTTAATTTGGGTAACTTGGATTTTGATAATTGTTGGATGGACTTTTCTATTTGATTTTTTTGAAGACCGAACAGAGTAAGTTCTGGCCGCTGGGATAAGGGGTTGTTCGTTATTTTTACCGTTGGGGTTTGTAAAACTATATTATTATTGATTTCATTCCCGATTAGGAAAGATAAACGTTTAAGTAAACTTGATTTCGAATGGTCCAGTTCAGCATAGTTTTGTTTTATTTTTAAAAGCTCTACAACTAGGGCATCTGCAGATGTTGGGAGTAAAGTGCCGTATTCCACACCCGCCTTTACTTCTTTTAGCCGTGTTTGTAACTGTTTTTCCTTTGCTTCTAGTAATGATCGGTTTTCCTGAATAAGAAGAATGGAGAGGTATAATTCATTAATGCTCGATTTTAAGGCGTATAAATTCACTTCTACTTCTTGTAAGCCCACACTGGTATTACTTTCTTCTAATCTTGCTTTAGCATCTATCAAGCCTCCGTTATAGATAGGTAGGCTGGCATCCAAAGTGGCTTTGTATTGGTCTTTATTTGCGTAGTTGACCGTTATGTTCGGTAAGGCCACGGGTAAATGGGTCACATCCGATTGGTAGGTGGCTTGGGCATTTATGTCTAGTTGAGGTAATTTTTCTTTGTTTATCGCTTCAAGATCTAAGTTGGATTTAGTGCGTAATAGTGCGATTTGTTCCGCTATGGGGTGATTTTTGGTGACACGGTCGAAACATTCATCCAAGGTTAGGGTCTGCTGGGCAATAAGGACGAACGGGAAGAATAGTAAAAGCAGGAAACTGTTTATGGTGCCGTATTTATTTTTTGATGTGTTCATAATTTAATAGGTTTAGTGCATTATTATTTATGCGCTTATACTACTGATGAGTTGTTCTGCTATCAATGTTTTACGTTCCTTGAGCATTCGTTTGTATTCTTTGTCATTTATATCCAAAACTAATTTTAACAATGCTTCGCCAACAAAGGGAAATATTGTGAGTGACAATAAATTGAGCAATATCTGTTTTGGTGGAATGTTTTTGATTCTACCCGCTTTGATTTCTTTTTCAAATTGAATTATAAGTGGTTTTGGGTCGGGTTTGTTCGGATGTAACATAATCTTTTTGACAAAATCTGGATTGTGTTTTAACTCATGTATAATGAACAATGGTAAATAAGGATTCTCTAACATAAAGTCTATATACCCAGCGGTAAACTTTCTGATTTTTTCAAAAACATCAATTTCTGAGGCGAAAATAATGTTCATTTGGGGTGCTAATTTTTGAAAGGCGGACATTAATACGGCTTCGAACAATTGTTGTTTATTTCGAAAATAATAATGTAACATCGCCTTGTTAATATGGGCTTCATCTGCAATTTCCTGCATTCTCGCACCTGCCATACCCTTTTTTTGGAAAATGGTTATGGCTGCATTTAATATTGCTTGTTCGGTATTAATGTCTTTCATTAACTGTATGGTTTAACCAAATGGTTAACAAATGTACATAATTAATTTTTATGAAGAATGAATTTCATGTAATTCCTTAAGAATTGTGGTGCGTTCTGCTATAGGAATTTTGGCATTCGGATAAATTAAAATGGAAAATATGAGACTAAGGAGTCTATAATTATGGTTGGCACTCCATGGTGCTTGTCGTTACGTTCGTAACCGGTTTTGGCGATATATAGGGTATGCCCAGGCCCATTCCCCTTAAAATGAAAAGTACACCGATGACTACAACAAAAACAGGAATCAATTGTTGTATTCTTTGTTTCACCGAACGCTTAAGAAAACCACTCATATAAATGGCAGTGGTCATCAATGGTACGGTACCTAAACCGAAAAGAACCATGTAAAGTCCGCCCTCCAATGCATTGCCCATAGCTATTGCTCCGAAAAGGGCCATATAGACTAGTCCGCAAGGTAAAAAGCCGTTAAGAAAACCAATGGTCAAGAATGTATCAGGGGATTTTTTCTTCAATTCCTTGCCTAATCTACTTTTGATTCTTGATATGATCCTGAACAGTGGTTTTGAAAAATTGTACTTACTGAAAGTTTTATAGGGTATCAGTACAACTACGATCATCAAAATACCTATTATGATCGATAGTTTTTGTTGCATTCCAAAGACATACAGTCCTTTTCCCAGAAGTCCGAAAACCAAACCAATTAGTCCGTAAGCCAATAGGCGCCCGGTATGGTAAAGGGTAATCTGAAAGATTTTCTTTAGGTTATTGTTTCTATCAACAGGTAGCATAAAGGCAATTGGGCCGCACATGCCAACGCAGTGCAGACTTCCCATAAGACCCAATACCAATGCTGATAATAACATATTGTTCCGATATAATAGGCTAGAAGCTATTTGCCGATTATTTGTTTAATCTTACTTTTCTTTAAATGTCAATTGAGGTTCCCTTTTAATTACCCTAAATTGACTAAGGGCATTATATATCTTGCCCCTTCTTGGTTCTAATTGCTTTACCTTTTTTCTTAATAGGTAAAGCTTTTTTTGTATAAATAAGGCTTATCGAGGTATTCCCATGCGATTTTAATGTCCCAGCGACCATCCAACAAACGTTCGTCAGGTATGAGCAAATGTGTATTGGATAAACTTATGGGTAAGTCAAAATCCAAGTGTTTATTGGATGGCCTATATAGGGACACTGTGCCTTTGATTTTATTTATATCTTGTTCTTTTGGAAATTCAATTATTATTCCTTCAGGGGTTTTACGTGTACTGAGTTTGGTTGTTAGATTATTCGCATTGGTTTCTGCATCTATTTCTTTTTGATAGCCTAATTCTTGTTGGTAATATTCTTCGGTGACCAGATCATGATTGGCATGGTCGTCCATGTTCATTCGAATGACGAAAAACAATATAAAGCTTATGAACCCTATGAATGCCAATACTATTCCTGTTCCCCAATTAATTTTCATAACACGTTTTTTTCACTGTTCAATTATAGCTCCTTGGCGCTAAAAATCTTGCTGTAGTAGTTTCGATTAATTTATCGCCACTATAGACGCCGATTTTCAATTTGTCCTTATCGCCATTAAGAGCCGAATTGTTGATTTCTATAAACAAAGTGCCTTCGGCCAAATCCTGTGCGGGCACTGTAAAGTTGTCCGTGGTCACTAATTTGATGGTGCCATTATGGGATAAAAGTTTAAAGCTGACATCTTCAACTTCTTTTGTTGTCTTATTGATCAATTTATAGGTATATACATTACTGATTATATTCCCTTCTTTGTGTTCGTATAATTGACCCGGAAGCCTAAGGATGTTCGCTTCAAGATCATTACGTAAGAACAACATGCCGATAAGTACACCGGTCAAAATGAACAAAACGGCAGAGTAGCCTTTTAATCTTGGTGTAAATTTAAACTTCTCTTTTTTGGTAATTTCGTCTTCACTGGCATAACGGATCAAACCTTTTGGAAGGTTTATTTTTTCCATTACCGTATCGCATTCATCAATACAGGCGGTGCAGTTGATACATTCGAGTTGCGTTCCGTTCCTAATGTCGATGTTCGTAGGACATACATGTACACATTGTTTACAATCAATGCAATCACCATGTCCCAAGGCTTCACGATCTTCGTTTTTCCGAAATTTTTTACGTCCATTTTCGGCTTCACCCCGTTTATGGTCGTAGGCAACTATAATAGATTTATTGTCAAGCAGAACCCCTTGCATTCTTCCGTAAGGACAGGCAATGATACAGACCTGTTCCCTGAACCAAGCGAATATAAAGTAGAATACACCCGTAAATACCAATAGGGCCACCAATGTGCTCAAATGTGCCATTGGGCCATCGGTGATGTACTGTATCAATCTATCGCTTCCTATTAAATAAGCAAGGAATACATTGGCTATAATAAACGATATAAGGAAGAAGATAATCCATTTGATTACCCTTTTTCTGATTTTTTCTGCATTCCAGGGTTGTTTGGCCAAACGCATTTGAGCAGGGCGATCACCATCTATCCAAAACTCGATTCGTCTGAAGACCATTTCCATGAATATGGTCTGTGGGCAGATCCATCCACAGAAAATACGGCCAAAGGCGACAGTAAAAAGGGCAATGAAAATAACCCCGATGATCATAGATATTACGAACAGGTGAAAATCTTGCGGCCAAAATGGGAATCCAAAAATATTGAAACGGCGTTCCAATACATTGAACATTAAAAATTGGTTGCCGTTTACCTTTATAAATGGCGAGAATATAAGAAATGCCAATAAGAAATAACTTACTAACTTCCTGTACTTATAAAACCTGCCACTCGGTTTTTTAGGAAATACCCAAGCGCGTTTACCTTCTTTGCTAATAGTACCTATGGAATCCCTAAAATTCTCTTTGTCCTGTTCTGCCATTGTCTATTATCCTTTTGTAAAGAATATTATTCATTCACGGCCACTGTAACTGAATCGGTCGCTTGTTCTGGTGTTTGTTCTAATGTTTCTTCTTTTGCGGGTGCATTCTCGTCTACCCATACATCACCTTCCGGTGCTTTGGGATTGGCAGGTGTTGTTCCTTGAAAACTCAGTACATAACTTGCTATCTGGGCTATTTCTGCTGGTTTAAAGTTCGATTTCCATGCTACCATACCCTTGCCGTCACGACCTCCTTCAGAAATGGTATTGAAGACGTTTTTGATGCCACCACCCAAAATCCAATGATCATCGGTCAGGTTTGGCCCAATTCCACCACCGCCATCTGCCATGTGGCAAGCTACGCATGTAGTTTCGAATATGGCCTTTCCTGCTTTTAAATCGGAAGCGTCTGTCAATAACTCTACCGTATTGGCATCTACAAGGTCTTTAGCTGTTCTCTTGTATTCCTCAATGGCCAAATTAGCGGCAGCAACTTCCTGTTCATATTCCAATTCTTGGTCATAATCACCGTAAATCTCAAAACGTACGAGATAAATAACGGCAAATACAGCTGTTGCGTAGAACATCCAGACCCACCAAGGCGGTAAATCGTTGTCCAATTCCTTAATACCGTCATAATTATGGTCTAGAATAATCTCGCCTTCTTGTTCTATAGGTTTATTGGCCGTCATCTTGGCCCATACTTTTTTGCCCCAAGCCCATTCCCATTGTTTTGCTTTTTCGGCCAGGTATCGTTCTTTGCCTTCTTCGCTAAGTGTTTGGAACATTACACTTTCGATTGACCTCAAAATCACTTCCATGGCGATTAAGATCAATAACACCATTAACATGAAAAACTGTGTTATGGGGTATGCAAAAATTGCCAATTGCTCTCCAGAGTCTATAAAGTACTCCATCAATCCGAAAATGATGAAGAAGGTTACGGGGATCCTGATCCACCAGGGTGACATATTTTTCATAATTCTTGTTTATTGTTTTGGTTGTTATCTTCTAATGGGAGTGAGCTTACTTCGTCAATATATGCTTTACGTGCTGTGAAAACCCACCAAAAAAGCAATGCAAAGAAGACAAAGAATATAATTAACGATACCATGGGGTAGGTTGTTACCCCATCTATACTTTCTAAGTGACCTTTTATGAATTTTAGCATGGTTTACTATTTTTCAGTTAAAATCTCTCCGGTTTCCTTCACTTTGATATCGGTTCCCAAACGTTGTAAGTAAGCGATTAAGGAAACGATCTCACGATCCTTCATTTCAACAAAATCCAATCCGTTCTCTTGGGCATATGTTTTATCGGCCTCATACGATTTAACGAAATCTGGATCGGAATAGAGGTTTTTCTCTATTTTGGTGGCTTGCGCATCCATTGACTCAAAAGCATTGGCTATTTCCTCTTCTGTGTAGGGTACGCCCAAGGTTACCATGGCTTCCATTTTGTCCTGTATGTCGCTACGGTCGTGTTCGCTAAGTACCAGCCATTGATAAGCGGGCATTATGGATCCTGATGATGTACTTTGAGGATCGTACATATGGTTTAAGTGCCAACTATCGGAATATTTACCACCAACCCTTAACAAATCGGGTCCGGTACGTTTACTTCCCCAAAGAAATGGATGGTCGTATACGAATTCCCCAGCTTTTGCATATTCACCGTAACGTTCCACTTCGCTTCGGAAAGGACGAACCATTTGCGAATGGCAACTAACACAACCTTCACGTATGTAAAGATCTCTACCTTCCAGCTCTAAAGGAGTGTATGGTTTTACACTTGATATGGTAGGTATGTTGGATTTTACCATAATAGTAGGTACGATCTCGATCATACCACCAATTAAAATGGCCACTGTTGCCCAAATAGTCATTTGAACAGGCTTACGCTCTAACCAGGTGTGTAGGGTCTCACCTGCAGTTCTTCTACTGGATACACGGGCTAAGGCAGGAGCTTCGGCCAATTCATTTTCAACTTTGCTACCTGATCTTATGGTAACGATTACGTTATAGACCAGTGTGAACATACCAAGAATGTAAAGGCTACCACCTATGGCGCGCATCCAATACATAGGAATTATTTCATGTACGGTTTCCAAGAAGTTACCGTAGGCCAAGGTTCCGTCAGGGTTAAAGTCTTTCCACATTAAAGCTTGTGTGAACCCGGCAACGTACATAGGCAATGCATAGAGAATAATACCCAATGTGCCGATCCAGAAGTGGAAATTGGCCATACCTACGGAATGTAATTTGGTTTTGAACATTTTAGGAACCAACCAATAAATCATACCAAAGGTCAAGAAACCGTTCCATGCTAAAGCACCAACATGAACGTGGGCAATGATCCAATCACTGAAGTGGGCAATCGCATTAACGTTCTTAAGGGAAAGCATTGGGCCTTCGAAAGTTGCCATACCGTAACCTGTAATCGCAACAACCATAAATTTAAGCGTAGGGTCTACTCGAACCTTGTCCCAAGCACCACGTAAGGTCAATAGACCGTTGATCATACCACCCCAAGAAGGAGCGATCAACATTACTGAAAAGGCTACACCTAAGTTTTGTGCCCAGTCAGGTAGTGCCGAATATAATAAATGGTGAGGTCCTGCCCAGATATATATGAATATCAAGGACCAAAAGTGAACTATCGATAATCTGTAGGAATATACAGGTCTGTTGGCCGCTTTGGGAACAAAATAGTACATAAGCCCCAAAAATGGTGTCGTTAGGAAGAATGCAACGGCATTGTGACCGTACCACCATTGTACCAAGGCATCTTGAACTCCGGCATAAACCGAGTAACTTTTCATGAAACTAACAGGAAGTTCCAAACTATTGAATATATGTAGTACGGCGACGGTAACAAAAGTGGCCAGATAAAACCAAATAGCCACATATAAGTGTCGTTGTCTCCTTTTGAACATGGTGCCGATCAGGTTGACCCCAAAGGCTACCCATACCACTGCAATGGCAATATCAATGGGCCATTCCAATTCTGCATATTCCTTGGTTGAAGTATACCCTAATGGAAGTGTTATCGCTGCGGCCACTATGATCAATTGCCATCCCCAAAAGTTGAATTTACTTAGGAAATCGCTGAACATACGGGCTTTCAACAATCGCTGGGTAGAATAATAGACCCCGGCAAATATGGCGTTGCCCACAAACGCAAAAATCACCGCGTTGGTGTGTAAAGGTCTAAGGCGACCGAAACTTAACCATGGGATACCATCGGTTACATTAGGGAAAAGAAACATGAAGGCCAGTAATAGCCCCACGGACATTCCCACAACTCCCCAGAACATGGTAGCATAGAGGAAATTTTTTACGATTTTGTTATCGTAATAGAATTGTTGTACTTCCATAATTACAGTTTTTGACTTTGTTTTAGTTGGATTGATTTATTCTTCTTCTCTGTTTTTGTGGATTTTGCGGACGAGGTATCCTTTACTATCTCATCTTCAAATAGCATACGAACGGATGGCGTATACGAATCATCGTACTGCCCGCTACGAACGGAAATAATAAAAATGGTGAAAAAGACTATAGCCACAACAAGGCTAATAGCCAATAACACATAAATAACACTCATACCTTACCTGAAATTCGGCCCAAACATATATAATTGCCATGAGGTAAAACATGATATATGTCAGGTTTTTAAATTAATTTACTTTTTTTCCTAAAAAATTTGTTGCCAAGGTCGTGAAACCAACCACGCTAATAGAACTCAAAGGCATTAGGATTGCCGCAATAACCGGCTCTAATTGCCCGGTTACTGCAAAATACAAACCAACAACATTATAAACAAGTGATAACAGAAAACTTAGCTTAATGATTTTCATTGCTTTTTTTGATGCGATGATATATTGGTTCAGTTCCTTGAATTTGGAAGCATCGAGTATGCCGTCACAAGCAGGTGAAAAAACGTTCACGTTTTCAGAAATGGCGATTCCTACATTACTTTGCGCCAGTGCCCCGGCATCATTGAGTCCGTCGCCGACCATCATTACTTTTTTGCCTTGTTCCTGAAGTGATTTTATAAAATTGAGCTTGTCCTTGGGTTTTTGGTTAAAATACATTGGGGTAAGCGGAGGCAGTATTTTTTCTAGCCTAACTTTTTCCCCTTCATTGTCACCGGATAATATCGCCAGGTGCAGATGTTCGCCCATAGCTTTGAAAACTTCCGAAACCCCGTCCCGATAATGGTTGTGGAAAACAAAACGGCCTTTATAGGTGTTGTTGGTGCTTATGTGAACCGAGGTTGTTTCTATGTCTTGGTCCGTGGCATTCCCTACAAAATCAGCCGAGCCTACTTTTATGTGGCCTTCATCCTTTTGTCCTTCAATTCCTTTTCCCAAGTGTTCTTGGTAGTCGTCCAATGGTACAATATTATGTTCGGCCAACATGTCGTACAATGTTCTGCTCAATGGGTGGTTCGAGGCCCGTAATGTATTTTTCAATAAGGATTCTTCTGCTAATGTCAATTGCATGCCTTCATAGGTGGCACTGCTTTTTTGTGTAGTCGTAATCGTTCCTGTCTTATCGAAAATCGCAGTATCGATTTGGGCCAATTGCTCTATGGTCTGGGTGTTTTTCAGGTAAAATTTCTTACGCCCAAATATCCGTAGCATATTCCCAAGGGTAAAAGGGGCCGCTAAAGCTATGGCGCAGGGGCAGGCTATAATGAGTACCGCTGTAAAAACGTTCATGGCCTTACTGCTGTCGTAAAAAAGCCAAAAGGCCGTAGTTACGAATGCGATGGTCAAAACGGCCCATGTAAAACGTTTGCCGATACTATCGGTCAATGTTTGGAACTTACTTTCCTTGTCTTCACTAAAGACCGTACTGCTCCATAATTGGGTCAGATAACTTTGAGAAACTGATTTAAGCACGTCCATTTCTATGGCACCGTCCAATTGTTTGCCACCTGCATAGATCTTGTCGCCCGATTCTTTGAAAACAGGTTCGGATTCACCGGTGACAAAACTATAATCAATTTGGGCCCTTCCATTGATCAATATACCGTCGACGGGAATCAGTTCTTCGTTTCGGATAAGTAACCGGTCTCCTTTCTTGATATCATAGACTTGAACGGTCTCTTCCTTGTTGTTTTGGCCTATTTTTGTAACTGCAATGGGGAAGTAAGATTTATAATCCCGCTCAAAAGATAGGAATGAATATGTTTTCTGTTGGAAGAACTTTCCTAACAAGAGAAAGAAAATCAACCCCGTTAAGCTGTCGAAAAAACCGGATCCCCAGTCAAAGATGATCTCTGCCGTACTTCGTAGGAACAACACTAAAATTCCCAAGGCAATGGGAACATCAATATTCAATATTTTGGATCGTAGACCTTTAAAGGCCGAAATCAAGTAATCTTGACCTGCATAAAACACTACCGGAAGGGAAAATGCGAACATTAACCATCGGAACAGGATTTTATATTGGTCGAGCCAAAACTCCTGAACCTCAAAATATTCAGGGAATGACAAGAACATAACGTTGCCAAAAGCGAAACCCGCCACTCCCAATTTGTAGATAAGCCCACGGTCTACCTTTTTTTTGCCTTTACCAAAGTCTTCCAATGAAATGTAAGGTTCGTAACCTATTCTTGCCAATAAGACCACCAAGTCTTTAAGCCCTATCGTTTCCGGGTTAAAAACAATACGAACCGTTTTTTTGGGAAAATCTACTTGTGAGCTACTGATTGCCGGGTTCAGCTTGTTCAGGTTTTCCAAAATCCAAATACAGGAACTGCAATGGATATGGGGAATATAAAGGTTCACGATTTGAAGGTTGTCCTCATTGAATTCCAACAGCTTGTCAATAATCTCGGGGTCGTCCAGAAAATCATATTTGCTGATTACTACATTGGGGGTCGCCCCTGCGGAGGATTGTAAATCGTAATAATGGGAAAGGTCGTTGCTAGAGAAAATCTCGTAAACGGTCTTGCAGCCATTGCAACAAAAATTCTTCCCATCGTACACAACGGGATTCTTGCCACAATCGTCACCACAGTGATAACAATGTACCTTATCCATTTACTTTTGCTTATACCTATAACAAATATCCTGAACTTTCCTGAAATAATACATGATAATTGTCATCTTTTCAATATTTTTATGCGATATTTAAAGAAGTCCTAAGAGCGTAATTTATGGAGGAGGCAAATCATAACAGATGTGAAAACTGTATTATTAGACAGTTCAACTCTTTACGTGCCATGAGCAAGGCCGAATTGAAAAAGGTTTCGGACTCAAAAATCACTAAAAAAGTCAAGAAAGGTGAAGCCCTTTTCGAAGAAGGGGATAAGCTAGATGGGGTCTTCTGCGTTAGGGAAGGTATTTCCAAACTTTCAAAATTAAGTGCAAACGGAAAAGACCAGATCGTGAAACTTGCCAGTAAAGGAGAGGTAATGGGGCAAAGATCTGTAATTGCGGAGGAATATACCAATTTAAGTGCCGTTGCCGTGAGCGATATGGAAGTTTGCTTCATACCAAAGGACAGTATAGTACATACCTTGAGCAGAAACCCGGATTATGCCATTGAGATTTTACGTCATATGGCCCATGACCTTAAAGAAGCCGATGATGTAATCGTAAATATGTCCCAGAAAACCGTAAAACAGCGTATAGCTGAAGCTTTCCTATATCTAAAGAATAATTATGGGGAAGATGATCAAGGCTTCTTGGTCCTTACTCTTTCCAGGGAAGATATTGCCAATGTCGTAGGTACGGCCACGGAATCTGCAATAAGGATCATTTCTGAATTTAAGAAAAAAGGAATGATCAGGACTTCAGGTAAAAAAATTGGTGTTCTGAACGAGAAACTGCTCCAAGATTTGATAGAAGGCTTCTGATTTCTTCATTTTCCTCAATAATAATTAAGTAAATATTCCATTATAAATCCTTTGTTTTTAAGGGTTTACAGCATTTTGTAAAAACTGATATAAATCATAGTTTACGCCCTCGCCTTCAGATAATTTTACACATTATAAAACTGAATGGAATGAGAAATGTATTATTGCCCACTGACTTTTCAGAGAATGCTTGGAATGCTACCAAGTATGCTATTGAATTGTTCAAGGATGAGGAATGTGTTTTTCATTTGCTCAATACATATACACCTGCTATTGTAAGTAGCAGATTCATGGCAACCAACGTAGGGCATGTTCAGGAAAGTGCCGTTCGTGATAATTCGGAACGTGGGTTGGAAGAATTGGTGGCTATGATCAAAAAACACTATAACTATCCAAAGCATAATTATAAAACCATATCCTCATTTAGCCTTTTGGTTGATGAAATAAAGGATATAGTTGAAAGCGTGGGAATCGATATTATAATAACGGGAACCAAAGGTGCTTCTGGTTTGGATGAGGTGTTTATGGGTAGTAATACCGTTCGTATCATAAAATCCGTGAAGAATTGCCCGGTTTTGGCGATTCCGCAATATTTCGATTATGTCAGCCCTACCGAAATCGCTTTTGCAACCGATTTCAATAGGTTTTACTCCCTTTCAGAACTGCAACCGATAATAGATTTGGCCAAAGCTTTTAAAGCGGTTATTCGTATAGTCCATGTGCAGTATGAGATTAAGGCTTTGACCGAGATTCAGATGTTCAATCTTAATATGTTACGAAAGTACCTTAATGAAGTTGAGCATTACGTGCATACGGTTTCCGAGCTCAATTCGGTTTCCAAAACATTGGATGTATTCACCAAAGAACTGGATATCCATTTATTGGCGATGCTTAACTATCAGCATAGTTATATGGAGAAGATGACGCGCGAAGCGGTTGTGAAACGCATGGCTTTCCATACGCAGATACCTTTATTGGTTATTCCGGAACTAGGAATGAACATGCCTGCAAAATCTTCAATGAACAGAAAAAATGCAGTAATGGATTAATTGGATTCACCTATTGGGTGGTCCTCATAAAAATCCTTGAATGTTTTTTTGGTGGTGTAATTGTCCGTTAAAACCTTATAAACCATATAAACGACCATTGATTGGCCCAATACGGTAACGTAAAAAACCCAATTGAAAGAGAAATTCATAGCGGCCATTATCGTTACGATGACTAGGGTTATGGTGGTGTTGGCCACCCAGAACATTGCGGAGTTTTTCATGTTTTTATTTACAAAATACGAAAAAAGGGTTTTTCTTTGGGTTAAGAAAAACTAAAAAGAGGCCTTTTTTGTCTTTTATTTGGTTGTAGGTTTATATTTTATCCATAAAATTTCATATTTCTGACAGATTTTGTAACGGAATTAAACACGGGTATTATTCTCGATTAGGAATGCTTAATTTTGCATAAAAAAGCATGAATATTCCTAAGACAGAGAAGAAAAGGGTGGTGGTGATCGGAGGTGGTTTTGCCGGAATTTCATTGGCCAAACGATTAAAGGACCTCGATGTTCAATTGGTGCTGATCGATAAACAGAACTACCACACTTTCCAACCTTTGTTGTATCAAGTGTCCACTAGTGGTTTAGAACCGGATTCAATTGCCTATCCCTTGCGTAAGGTGCTGAAAAAGTTGAATAATTTTTACTTCAGGTGGGCTACGGTAACCCATGTTGATCCAAAGAAGCAGATAGTGTTTACCACAAAAGGAAGCCTTTCCTATGATTATTTGGTCATGGCAACCGGTACTAAGACCAATTATTTTGGCAATGCCGATATTGAGAAATATGCCATGCCCATGAAGAATATTCCGCAGGCACTGAATATCCGTAGTCTAATGCTCCAGAATTTTGAAAAGGCAGATGATTGCACCGATAGTGAGGAGCGTAAGGCGTTATTGAATTTTTGTATTATAGGGGCCGGACCCACAGGTGTGGAGCTTGCTGGGGCTTTTGCCGAACTTAAGAATAATGTTTTTCCTAAGGATTATCGACATTTGAACATGGCAGAAATGCAAATTCATTTATATGAAGGCGGTGGACGCGTTTTGCCTCCCATGAGCTCTAAAGCTTCTGATAAAGCATTACGGTTTTTACAAAAGTTGGGGGTAAATGTGCATTTGAATACCATTGTTCAAGATTATGATGGTGAAACCTTAACCTTGAACAACAAGGAAACCATAGCAACCAAGAACTGTATTTGGACCGCAGGGGTTACAGGTGCCGCAATCGAAGGATTCGGGAATGACGCACTTGTCGATCGCGTGAATAGGTATAAGGTAAATGAATTCAACCAAGTTGAAGGGTATACGAATATTTTCGCCATAGGTGATATAGCATTGATGCAAACAAAGGAATATCCCAAAGGACATCCGCAAGTTGCACAACCTGCCATTCAACAAGGAGAACTTTTGGCCAAAAACCTTAGGGGCCTTCTTACGGGCAATAAAATGAAACCATTTAACTATTATGACAAGGGTACAATGGCCACGGTAGGTAGGAATAAGGCGGTGGTGGATTTGAAAAAGGCGAAATTCGGTGGGTTCTTGGCTTGGTATATTTGGATGTTCGTACATTTAATGGCACTGGTCGGCTTCCGAAATAGGGTAATCGTTTTTTTCAACTGGATGTACAATTACATTAATTTTGATAAAGCTGCCCGTTTGATCGTTAGACCATTTACGCCAAAAGAATAGCTTATCGAATTGTCTGCTTCTGTAAGAGGAATTTGAAAAACCTTTGTATATTTGCCATGTTGTGTTGAGCTTCGATTTTGGTCGGGGCTATGGTGAAAATGCCTTTTGGCATAAACCAATGAAAGGCTTTCCTATACTGGGAGGCTTTTTTTATGCCCTAATGTGAATAATAAAGTCCTTTTGTATATTGGGTGCCAAACTTGTAAAATTGCCGTCGTATTTTCTTCACTAGATGGATTATCGTATTTTTAAGAGGTACAATTAAATCGTGTAACTATGCCTTTATACCATAAATTGGGAAAAATACCGCCAAAGCGACATACCATTTTTAAAAAGGCCGATGGTTCTTTGCATTATGAGCAGCTCTTCGGCACTATTGGGTTCGATGGCATGTCGTCACTGCTCTATCATTTGTACCGCCCTACAATGGTCAAAGAAGTTAAATCCGCGAAGGATGTCTCCCCAAAAGCGGCAGTGACACATAATATAAAGTCGAGATTGTTGAAAGGATTCCAAGTTAGGCCGGAAGAGGATTACCTGGAAAGTAGAAAGATAGTACTTTTCAATTCCGATGTGAATGTTGCCCTGGCCGCACCTAAGAAATCGATGATCGATTATTTTTATAAAAATGCAGATGCGGATGAACTGTTGTTCGTTCATCAAGGTTCCGGTACTTTAAAGACATTTCTAGGTGAGATAAAATTTGAATATGGTGATTATCTACTGATTCCAAGGGGAATGATCTATCAGGTGGAATTTGATTCGGAAGACAACAGGTTATTGGTGACCGAGTCGTACAGTCCCATTTATACCCCGAAGAGATATCGAAATTGGTTTGGGCAGCATTTAGAACATTCACCATATTGTGAACGCGATTTTAAATTGCCCCAAAATTTACAGACCCATGATGAAAAGGGTGGGTTTGTAATGAAAATAAAAAAGCAGGGGCATTTACATGAGCTTGTATATGCTTCCCATCCTTTTGATGTTGTTGGTTGGGATGGTTATAATTTCCCATACGGTTTTTCAATCCATAATTTTGAACCGATTACAGGAAGGGTTCACCAACCGCCACCGGTGCATCAGACTTTTGAAACAAATGCCTTTGTGGTCTGTTCCTTTGTACCGCGTTTGTATGACTATCATCCAAAAGCCATTCCGGCCCCTTACAATCATTCCAACATAGATTCTGATGAGGTTCTGTACTATGTTGATGGGGACTTTATGAGTAGAAAAAATATTGATAAAGGATATATATCGTTACATCCGGCCGGCATTCCCCATGGCCCACACCCGGGCACTTATGAAGCAAGTATCGGTAAGGCCAAAACGGAAGAATTGGCTGTTATGATAGATACCTTTAAGCCTTTACAGCTTACACAGGCCGCATTGGATATTGATGATGGAAACTACTATAGGTCCTGGATGGAGTAAGGTCTAAACCATCGGTTGTTTTTTGGGGTAAATAAATAAACCATTGGGATTTTGAGGTTTATCGGAGCTTTACAAGTACAATTATTCTATTTTTTTCGACTATTTGTGATTTTGGTTAAAACTTATTCAAATCTTGCTTTTTACAAGGTAAGAATTGTTTAAAAACCAATTATCTTTGTCATTTTGGTTTTGCATTTATTTTTCGAGTGAAATTTTTTTGTGAATATTTAATGTTGCACTGTAAAGTAAGTTGCATAAAATTTATAGTTGTAAAAGCTGTAGGGATACATTCCCTTTCTAGAATTTCGTTCAGATGAACGGTTTAAATTAAAACACCAATGACGAATAATATACTTATTGAAAATCAATATAACCGGACAAGTTTATTTGAAAAAGAGAATGTGAATTATCTGGTTCGCGTTTTAAAAAGATTCAATACGGTACCCAAAATAAACAATATTAATATCATTACCTCTACCCGTGAGCCAAATGTATTTAAGATTGTACCCAATAAGTCTATTGTCATTGGTTCCTTGTTTTTGGAAAAGCCGGTTCTTGCATTGGTTTATTTGCGATATGGTATAGAGTGGCAACTTTGGTACAAGGCCTTAAGTGGGGAAAAACAGGATACTGTTTTGTGTGATGTGGCTGCGTTGGAGGTTACTAAGATATTCTATAGGCTATTACCAAAAGATGACAAGGAAAAACTAAAATCCCTTGATTATTTTTTAATCGATCTTATAAAAAGTGAACAAGTTTATGATGCTGAAGAAATATTAAAGAACGAAGCATTACAGGCTTTTCATGGCTTAAAGAACCCGAACAATAAATTTAAGGACTCTTGGAAGCCTATAATCGAAAATTTAGCGAAGCCGACTGAGTATCTGTTGATGGATGGGGGAGACCTTCGGTTGAATATAGACGAAATCGATCTGTTGAACAAATATGGTTGCAGACCCTTTCCAAGGCCAGAAGCGTTTACATTTGCCTCTTCAACGGCAACGAGCGTTTCAAATTATGCTTTTGATAAAACGGACAAGGTTAGGAGTATACTTATTAGGAACAGTCTAAGAAATGGGTTTGAAAAAACCACCATCGAGTTTTCCGAATTATTGAAAAATAATCTTAGGAAAGTATTTAAATTATATGATGGGTGCGAAATTATATTCTCACCATCAGGCACCGATTCCGCATTGCAGATTGCTGCCATTACCCAAATTGTTTCCCAGAATGACATTACCCACGTCTTGGTTGCTTCCGATGAAACGGGAAGTGGTGTGCCGGCAGCATTGAAAGGATGCCATTTTGAGAATACCACTGCTTTGAACCATCCGGTTAAAAAAGGCGATAAGATCGAAGGCTTTAGGGATGTTGATGTAATCAAGATCACTTTCAGGGATGATAAAGGAGCGTTGAAATCGACCAAACAATTAGACGACGAGGTTTTCAATGCCATTTCCAAAACAAATGACCTAGGCCGGCATGTTGTATTGCATACCATGGATCAATCTAAGTTGGGTTATCAGTCCCCAAGTGATGAATTGATCCAAAAACTGAATAAGCTTAAAAAATTGTCCATGCAGATAATCGTTGATGGTTCACAGCTTCGGTTAGATCCCAAAGACGTTAAAAATTATTTGAAAAAGGGCTATATAGTAACCATTACGGGTAGTAAGTATTTTACAGGCCCTCCTTATTCCGGAGCATTGATATTGCCTAAAAGTGTAGGTGAGTTAGTGCAATCGGTTAAAAATAAATTACCTGAAGGTTTAACCGAATATTATAATCATTCTGATTGGCCAACTTCGTGGTTCTGTTCCAATGACCTTCCGGGAGGTTATAATTATGGCTCCTATATGCGTTGGAATGCTGCCATGGTTGAAATGGACAGATACTATAGAACACCGATCCTTTATCGAAATATGGGTGTAGAGATGTTCTGTAATTTCGTTGAGGATTCAATAAATGACGCCAGCTTTTTAGAACCTATTTATGGGAATGAGGCAAAAACGAATAGTTATAATAGTGAAGAATTCGGGATTCGGAATATCCGTACCATTTTCCCCTTTTTCATTCTTAAGGACAACGAGGTGTTATCTGTTGATAAAGTAAAGAAACTATATACCCTGTTGAATTCTGATTTATCTGATCAATTTCAAGATTCTTCTTTGGAAACTATTAGGCTTGCCGGTCAAAAATGCCATATAGGACAAGCGGTTAATGTAAAATATGGCAATGATATCGAAAGTGCCGTATTAAGGATCAGTCTAGGGGCAAGGGTAATTTCCGAAAGTTGGGTCAATAGGGATATTAGCCTTTATTTTAGGAATATAGAAACTCAAATGAGCCAAATCACCGTTATTATAAAGAAAATCGAATTGATTCTGAATAGTCCCGAATTGTTGGGTTGAGCAATTGCCAAGCCAGGACATTTTACGGCTTTTGGTTTTGATTTTGTAAAGATCTAGAATGGTCAGCTAAGGTATTGTTCGGTTAAAAATTGCTATAAACTTTAGTGGGGCTTTTGCACCCTGGGCGATTGGGTTTTCGTACCTTTAATCCAATAATCGAATTAAGGGTTTTCACGATTGTTCTGATTGTGTTTATGATTACCGGAAAGGTTTGTTTTCTTGGATTAAACATGGAAAAATGGTCAATGCATTTCATTTCTTTTGAAAAAAAATCAAGGATGCGCCGTTCTGATTGATTAGGCTTTAAATCTTTGTTTTTTGTTGCCATATTTCTGATTTGAAATTGTCCCGACCTTCCTGGATCTACCTGTTTTGGGTATTACTTCATTTGCATATTGACGGTATTAAATAAAAGGGCTTTCAGTAAGCGGCCCAAATCTTTTGGTGGCTTATTCGTTCGGTTCTTTTTAAATGAGGTGCATTCAAAACTATTATTACATAAAATAGTACATTATGAATAGAAGAAAATTTTTCAGGAACGGATCTCTTTTTGCACTTGGCTCCTCCTTACTTAGTCCTTTTGATCTAAAGGCAACGACCTTGGATCCTGATGCTATAAACAGGAACAAAAAAGCAAAGAATATAATTGTTTTGGTGAGTGACGGTATGAGTACCGGAACATTGAACATGGCCGATTTATACCTTTCAAGAAAAACGGGAAAGGGAAGTAATTGGCTTCAATTATATAAAGATAACAGGGTTAACCGGGCTTTGATGGATATGGCTTCCGCAAGTTCCATCGTAACCGATTCAGCCGCTGCTAGTTCTTCTTGGGGAAGTGGTTTCAGGATAAACAATGGTGGACTCAATATCGGCACCAAAGGCGAAACTTACGTTCCAATTTGGCAAAAATTCAAAAAGGCCGGTAAAATGGCAGGTTGCGTTACCACCGTACCTATTACCCATGCAACACCTGCCGGATTTTGTGTAAACAGCAAAAGCAGGAACGATCAAGAGGGAATTGCCGAAAAGTATTTAAGGCTGAAATTCGACATTATGATGGGTGGGGGAAATAATTATTTTTCTTCAGAGTATCGAAAGGATAAGGTAGATATGTACCGAAAATTTGAGGCACAAGGCTATCAGGTGGTCAAAAATAGGAGCGAGATGTTGAAGGCAACCTTAGACAAACCGATTTTAGGTGTTTTTAATAATGATGGACTTCCCTATACCATTGATAGAAATAACAATAAGGAATTGACTGAAAAAATTCCGACTTTGGCCGAAATGACCCAAAAAGCCATTGACCGCATGAAAAACCATGAAGAAGGTTTTGTACTTCAGGTAGAGGCAGGTAAAGTGGATTGGGCGGCACACGGTAATGATATTGCTGGTCTAATATATGACCAAACTGCACATGACGAAGCCGTAAAGGTGGCGATAGATTTTGCTGAAAAAGATGAGAATACACTGGTTATAATTACAACCGACCATGGAAATGCAAATCCGGGTGTTATCTATGGTAAAAAGGCCAACAAGCAATTTGACAGTATACAGGAATATAAACACACTAATGAGTGGATTTTAAATGGCTTTGGAAAGGAGACTTCGGTATCCCAGATAAAACAAAGAATTGAATACGCCAATAACATTGCCCTAACGACTGAAGAAGCCAATGTTCTTTTAAGTTATTACAACAGCATTAATACTGAAAAAGGATTATATAACCCCAAACAACTGCCATTTCATGAATTGGCGCAAATTCAAAAACAACACAATTCCGTTGGCTGGATCAGTATGAACCATTCTGCCGATTATGTAGAGCTTGCAATGTTCGGTCCCGGAAGTGATTTGTTGAAACCATTTATTAAGAATACGGACTTGCATTATTTAATGTTGGAGGCTGCTGAAGTAGAGAACAACTTCTGATATGTGTCTTATTAATCAAAGAAGGGTTTTTGCTGATAATAAGTCACTTTATATCATTGATCGTAACTACTTCTTTTAATATGGGTAGTATGTCCCTTCTATTGATAGAATTGTCGCTGTTTTGATGTTCTTAATGGTCAGAAAGAAAAGGACGGGGTCAAAATAGAAAAGAGGGTGGATTAAAAAGGAATTCCAAATACGATAAATTCCGATTTATTGTGTTAAATAAAAACCTTGGATAGTGATTGGAAGATTGGATAATTACGTTCTAGTTTTTTCAAGGGAATGTTGTACTAGGTACTTGTTATATGGTTAAAAAGTAAGGACATCCAACCATTTTAAAACTAATAGGAGTACAAAGGTAATACCGGTACTGAGATAAATCGCGCCTTGCCAATAATAGGTTCTTGCGGTCCAATTTTTCCACATCTTCTTTCCATATTCTTTTTTGAAGTAGCCACGAGTAGTTTTCCAAATCAGAAAATTAGTAATTAAAAAAACCAATATGGCTATAATGAACCCGAAATTTTCCATCCATCACATTTTTTACTGTTCATACTCCTAATCCGAAGTCCCAATGGGTCTCAATATTTATGATGTGTTTGTTAACAGACCAAGTTGATGATCGTTTTACTTTTTCACATCTTAATAAAGATAATGATTTTGATTTAAGGGTTGAAATAAAAATAAGGAAGGCTTTACCTTTGAATAGAGTTCATCCGGGCAATAGAGCTTATTAAAAATAGCCGATTAGCCTAGATGCATTTAAATGCCCAAAAAACGTTTTTGGGTACTTGAGCTTCGAAGGTATGGGATTCTTTGGAGCCAGAGACTTCATAAGTTAATTTCCATGCATGAAGACAAATAGATAGGGGGAAGTATTCTTGATCTGAACCATATTTTGCATCTCCGATGATAGGCAGACCAATATTCGCCAATTGGGCCCTTATTTGATGGAATCGACCGGTTTTTGGTTTTATTTCTAAAAGATAACCAAAATCATTTTTGCCCATTACTTGATAGGAAAGCATACAGCTTAAGGAGTCTTTTGATTTTATCCGCACGATTTCCGCTCTTTTTTCTTTGGTGTTTTTTACGAGAAAGTCCACAAGGTTCCCCTTGTTTTTTGCTGGCTTGTTTTTAACAATCGCTAAATAAGTTTTTTGGACTTTGCGGCTACTGAATAGGTTGTTGAAATCTACTAGGATGCTTTTTTTCTTTGCCAGAATCAATACGCCACTTGTTACGCGATCCAATCTATGTATTATGCCGATATAAGGTTTCCGCTTTTGTTTTAAAAGGTGATTGAAAACTTGGGTCTCAACCGTAACGGTTTCGTAAGGACTTTTTTCACTTATAAGACCGGCAGTTTTGTTTACGACAATATAATCGTTGTTTTCATGTATCACTTCAAGCTTAGGCATTCGCAATTATATTTTCAAATTTCAAAATAGTGTAATTACATTCAAGACTTTAAGGTGCAATCGGGTCGGTGAAGTTTTAATGACTTGAAATTAAGATTGGTCTACACATTAGCTTCTCTTCTTTTTCGATTTGTGTTTTCTTTTTCGACGGGAATGACTTGCGGGAATAGCATTATCAAAAGTGTTTTTAACGCTGGTAGGCTTAATGCTTTTCCATGACTTATTTTCTTTTTCAGGCACTAAAACATCGACAAGGTCTTTTCTGCCCAATTTATTCAAGGTATTTCTAATCCAATCTTTATTACTTTTTTTATACCAAAAGAAGAAACGATGTTGTTCGTCTTTTTCTTTTTTGGATTTTGGTGTTTTTGTAGGCTTTAAAGTATAGGGATGGTAACCACTATAGTAAATAACCGTTGCAACGGTCATTGGGGTGGGAGTGAAGCCTTGTACTTGCTCTAACTGAAACCCCATATCCTTAGTTTCAGCCGCTAGATTCGCCATATCTTCGACTTCGCAAGCAGGATGATTCGAAATAAAATATGGAATCAACTGAAGCTTCAGGTTCTTCTTTACGTTGATTTTATCAAAACGCTCTTTGAACTTGTGAAAATATTCGAAAGAAGGTTTGCGCATCAATTTCAAAACGGGATCGGAAGTGTGTTCCGGAGCTACTTTTAAACGCCCGGAAATATGTTTGGTCATAACTTCTTCCGTGTAATCATCTAATTCTTTAGGGTCGGCATTCTTATTGAATTCCGGCACCAACATATCATGGCGAATGCCACTGCCGATAAATGATTTTTTTACCTTCGGGTGCTTGTCTACGGCTTGGTATAGTTTGGTCAACGGTTTATGCGACGTATCCAAGTTGCTACATATTACAGGTGAAATACAAGAAGGTGCAACACATTTGTCGCATATGGATTGTATCTTCCCTTTCATCTTGTACATATTGGCTGAAGGACCTCCAATATCTGATAGATAGCCTTTGAAATCTGGCATGTTGGCCACTTTGTCAACTTCCCTTAATACAGATTCTTCACTACGACTTGCGATAAATTTTCCTTGATGTGCCGAAATTGTACAAAAACTACATCCTCCAAAACAACCACGATGGATGTTTATGGAAAACTTGATCATTTCAAACGCAGGAATCGGGCCGCGTTTATTGTATTTTGGATGAGGTAAACGGGTGTAGGGCAAATCGAAAGAAGCATCAATTTCCTTTTCCAACATCGTAGGAAATGGGGGGTTTATCACCAATGTCCTATCTTTTATCCCTTGAAAAATCCGTCTTGCTTTTAGTTTATTGGATTCTTGCTCAATGATTTTAAAATTGGAGGCGAACTTTTTCTTGTTCTCCAAGCAAACATCATGCGAATGGATCTCAACATCGTCCCAGTTTTTATTCTTTGGAATGGTCTCATCCTTACGTACTAAAAAAGCGGTTTGTTTTACGGTTCTTAAGCTTGAAAAAGGTACTCCCTTTTGAAGTAGTTTAACAACCTCCCTCAAAGGTTGTTCCCCCATACCATAAACCAATAGATCTGCTCTTGAGGTTTCAAGGATACTTGGCATTAGTTTGTCACTCCAATAATCGTAATGCGTTACACGACGCAGTGAAGCTTCTATACCCCCTATTAAAACCGGGACATCAGGAAATTTATCCTTTAAAATATTTGTATACACCGTTGTGGCGTAATCCGGTCTAAATCCTTTATCGCCATTTGGTGTATAGGCATCTTTATCCCTGCGTTTTTTACTCGCCGTATAATTACTCACCATGGGGTCCATACAGCCACCGGTAACACCGAAAAATAATTTTGGCGTTCCTAATTTTGTAAAATCCTGAAGATCATCGTTCACATTGGGTTGCGGAACGATGGCCACTTTTAATCCATAACTTTCTAAAATACGACCAATAACTGCAGGTCCAAAGGAAGGATGATCTACATAAGCGTCCCCACTAAATAGAATCACATCCAATTCTTCCCAACCTCGAATTTTAACTTCTTTGTTCGTTGTCGGCAGCCAATCTGAAAGTTTATTGATTTGCATATATCTGCAAATATATGGTTAAATTATTTTTGCAACTGAACAATAAGGTCTTTGAGGGCAACAGATTAGCTAGATTGAAGCCTTAAAGAAACTTTTGAAAATTACTTAAGTGCAATAAAGATCGTATTTTCTTCTTTAGAAATAAAGCCGTAAATAGTTGCTGCAAACCATACAATTATGACTCCGATTAGAATTCCTGTACTCGTTTAGATGGTTTCAATTCGGATTCCAAGTTTTCGGAGCTCTTCTTTTTTTATTGAATTATGGATGGCTAAGGCTTAGCTATGGGTAGTGCTAATGTAAACTGTCTATTGAAGCAACGAAGGAGTTGGTACGCTGGACAGTGTTCATCTGCAAATTAAGCTAAAGCTAATTGATTGGCTTTGTTTTTTCCTGTCCATAGCAGAAATTAAATGTATTGCTATCACGTAATTTTGAATATAACGGCTTTGTGAATATACATATACCTTCTGACAAGAACCAAAGCCCATATCATAATAGGTTTTATTGAAAACCGTTTTTATAGGCATTGGTTTTACTCTTCATCAATTACAATTAATTCATCTGTTGAGGGATTATTACTATTAAATTTTTATTGACTCAACATTATTCTAATCATATACCGTTTTATCCCCATTCAATTTGTTTTTCACCCTAGCTCTAGATTATCCATTTTAATGAAAAGAAAAATGTTAAACAATGTTGAATTTACTTGATATGCCATTTAGGCAATAAAATATGAGGAAATATTACTCAGATTTATCCCAAACGTTTATTTCTACTTTAGAAAATAGACTAAGGCTCTTTACAGGATGCATTGTTGAAGGTGGTTTTTTAGTTAATTTTCGTCAATTTTAAACAGTAAAGGGGCAAATTGATATAAACTACGCCGCCAACTTTGCCATTCATGATCAGTTTTGGGGGACACATAAAAATGTGTATTTAAACCATATTTCTTTAAAGCTTCGGTATTTGATTTTGGATTTCCCCCAAAATTAAATCTTTTACTTTCCAATTCATGACTGCCATAACTTACAAATAAGAGGTTTGTTTTATTTATAAAATCAGGATTATCATCAATATCTTTTATGCTAATGCTCCCACCACTGAACATTCCAACATAAGAGAACATATCTGGGTTTGCCAATGTTATAATACGAGTTTGCATACCGCCCATTGAAAGTCCTGCAATAGCGCGGTTTTTTTGATTGGGAATAGTTCTGTAATGAGTGTCTATTGTTGGAATAATATCCTCTAAAAGTGTATTCATGAAGTTATTGGCCCAACCTTTTGGTGGCCATGTTCCATTAGGGTCATTTCTCTTTGTTCCTTCCCACGTACCATTGTCCATAACAATTATAAAAGGATTGGCTTTATTTTCAGCAATTAAATTATCCATTATAAAGTTGGCGCGCCCTTGATTGGTCCAACCCGTTTCATTTTCTCCACCGCCATGTAGTAAGTATAAGACGGGATAATGCTTATCCAGATTTTTGCTGTATTCCGGTGGTGTGTATACAAAACAACGACGTACTTTGTTATTGACCTTAGAGAAGTAATTTAATTCACATATATTACCATGAGGTACATTTTTCAAAGCATAAAATTCTTGGTCTTTAGCTGGTACATCCACACCGCTTCCCCAACGGCTTGCGCCATAAAAATACAAGCTCCCAGGGTCTGGAACAGAAGCACCATCTATATTCAATTGATAATAATGAAATCCCTCGTCTTGCGGAGAAGACTCTCCAGTCCAAATTCCGTTTTCATCCTTTATTAAATCATATTTTACGGCACCAATATCTAATTGCACGTTTCTAGCATATGGTGCGGAAATTTGAACTCTTACTCTTCCTTCAGAATTCACTTGTGGATATTGTTTTCCCTTTTGTGTGGTTGCTGAAATAACATAATCTTCAAGGGCTCTTACCGAAGTTTCAGTTGTTAAAATTGATTTGTCATTATATAAATCTTGTTCCTTAAATAATAGTTGGGAAAAATTATACAGGCCATTTTTCCAAACTTCAAAATCATGTTTTCCTTCTTTTATTAAGTGATAATAGTGGGGTATTTCATGCTTTTCCAGATAGTCATGGGTCCTTTTGCTAATTTCATGCAAATCGTCTTTGTCACCGCAGGAAACCCATAAGAGTTTTAGCTTGTTCTTGACTTCTTTTGGGTCGGGGATCAACTCTTCCGGAACCTTAGTGTTGGGTGCTGAAGAAAAACCACCAACCCAAGAGAAAGTGTCTAAATTACCTAAACCAAAATTTAAAGATTGACCACCACCCATAGATAAACCAGCAATTCCACGATGTTCTTTATCCGTAATAACAGGATAATTCTTTTCAATAAAAGGAATCAAATCATTCAGTAAATCTTTTTCAAAAGTTGCGAATGCTTCAATTTTATCAGGCGAAAATATTTCTCCAACTGCCCTATCGTCTTTCATCGCTCTACCATTAGGTAAAACAACTATCATTGGTTCTAATTTATCCTTTGTATATAAATTATTTAGAATGATGTGCGGATTACCATTTTTAAACCATTCGTGTTCATCACCACCAATACCATGTAAAAGATAGAGTACCGGATATTGTTTGTCTTTTGAAAATTCCGGTGGTGTATAAACAAGCGCTTTTCTGGTAGTACCAACAGTTTTAGAATTGTATACAATAGTATCTATCTTACCTTCTTTGTAAGCTGGGTTTTCGTGAACCATATCAAAACCATTTGGTGATGATTCAATTCTAATTTGCGCAAAATTGCAAATGGTAAAACTCAAAAAGACTAGAGTAATAATGTAATTTCGACTTAATTGCATATTATAAAAATTTAAAAATATTTCGATTAAAACTACTCTTAATTACTTGTAGTTTTGGTAATAAGATATATTTGCTGTGACTTCATTTTCATTAGTAGCATAGAGAAAAACTACCTATACAGAACCAATTCCTAAATCAAGACCTACGCCTATAATTATTGATGTTAATTAATTTGTTTAACGCCTTTTTTTGTTTGCTTGATTTTTTTAATTGAACCATCTTCATTGTAGTACATATAGTCTACACAAATAGATCTTCTGTAACTACCTCCTGTGGGAAGTGTACCATTGTGTGAAAAGAAATAGGTTTTGCCTTTATAATCAATAACTCCTGGATGCGTAGTAAAGCTATTTTCCGCATTTCCAGCTATTATTCCTCTATATTCCCATGGACCAGTAATACTTTTAGAGGTACAATATTCTACCTGTTCTGGTTGTGCTCCTCTACCTGCATATAATAGATAGTAAAGTCCTTTTCGTTTATAGACCCACGGCCCTTCGATAAAGTTTTTAGGTTTGATGTAGTTTATTGGTCCATCAAGTTCTGTTAAATTATCTTTTAACTTTACCCATCTACAACTAAGATTTCCCCAAAATAAATAAGCTTGACCATCATCATCTACAAAAATTGAAGGGTCTATATCGTCCCAACCATGTTTTACATCTGTGGTCATTTCGTTATAAATTAATGCTTCTCCAATCGCATCTTTAAATGGTCCTGTTGGATTGTCGGATACTGCTACTCCTATGGCAGCACCACCTTTACTACGTTCAGTTTCTTTATGAAATGTTGATACAAACCAATAAAATTTACCATTGTGATGAATAGCTTCTGCAGCGTAAGCGTCTCCTGTAGCCCAGGAAAATGTTTTAGGGGATAATCGCACCCCATAGCTTTTCCAATTTATCATATCGGTGGTTGAAAAAATATGCCAATCCGGCATTTTATAATTGGTATCTTCAACAGTTGCACCATCATGGCTGGTGTAAAGGTAAAGCGTATCGTTATACACTAGCGGTGCAGGATCTGCAGTGAAAACATTTGTAATGATAGGATTTTTTGATGTTTTGCAAGATTGTAGTAAAAATGCTATTACAATTGCAATAAATACTTTGCTCAATTTCATCTTGAACTTTTTAATGTTGGCTATCTAATTAATAGGAGTCATGAAATTCATTAATTCTCTATCATGATTGTTTACAATTCTGGATTCATTATCAAAATACATTGTAACCCCATTTTCTGGCGTGTACGTTTCCCAATTTGGTAGTACCCCTTCTACATTAGGATTACCTGATTTTATAAAATTTAACCATGCTGAGCTCATTTTATCAGCTAAAGCCCAAGCTTCTTCTGTATCGCCTGTCCAGTCGGGTCTCAAATCCACAGTGTTAAATGCCAGAGGAATATCTAAACCATGAAACGAGCCTTTAGAAGAGTCTTCGACCGCACTTTTCCATGCTAGAAAATAAACATACAATGGTGCGTTTGACTCAATTGCTCTTGCATCAGCAGTACGGATAGTATATGGTCTAAAAACATCATCAACAGAAAGAAGATCTTGAGGTGTATAATTTGGGTAAGCCTTTGAAAAAAGCTCAATATATTCATCGGTTTTATCACCGTATTGTTTTGTTAATCTTTCTTTAGCTTCCTCTAGAGTTAAATCTTTTTCACCGTAAGCCGTTGGTTTTAATTCATTTAAAGTACTACCTATCATTACAGGTATGTTTTTTGATATATCCGCGAATCCTGGGCTGAAAGGTTGCTGTAACAAAACTTCACCATCTGCCGATGGCGCAAAACCAAACATGCTCGGTGAACCTGGAACTCTTGGTCCTGAAATTGAGGCTACAGCATCATTTCCTGCTTTAACCAGGTCTTGATACGGAATAGTATCTATTTTTTTTACATTTTCGGGACTAATCCCCAATGTATCTAATACTGCTAAACCAAGTTTTTGGGACTTCTCTTTGGTCATTGTATTAATTAAAGTTCCACTTTGTATTATAGCTTTATGAAATAGGCCTTTTGCAGAAGGCATACACATAAGTGTACCTACCTTACCTCCGCCTCCAGACTCTCCAACTATAGTAACATCTGATGGATTACCTCCAAAATTTTCAATATTATTTTGAATCCATTCCAATGACTTGACAATATCGAGCATGCCAACATTGGCAGATTTAGCATATTCGTCACCTAGTGCAGATAAGTCAAGAAAACCTAAAATATTTAATCTATGATTTACTGACACCACTACAACATCTCCTTTCCTAGCAAGTGCCTCACCATAGGTCATAGGATCGTTACTAGCACCTATAAAAAATCCGCCGCCATGTAACCATAACATCACAGGTCTCTTTTTACCATCATTTATTCCACGTGTCCAAACATTTACTGTAAATAATTCTCTTTCATTTTGTGCCGAATCAGGGTACCAAGGTGCCGTTTGTCTTGCTACTGGACCAAAATCCTTACATTCTCGAACTTCATCCCAAGCATCTGGATTTTGAGGCGGCATAAACCTTCCTGCTTTAGCATAAGGAATACCTTTATAGGCAAATACATTGTCATTGAGAATTCCAGATACTTTACCGGAATTGGTTTTAACGACTAGATCTTGTTTTTTGTTTTCTTTATTATTGCAACTCGTTAGGCTTAACCCCAATACAGCAACAAAACAAAGGAAGTAATTTGATAATAGTCTCATTATAAAATTTTTTGTTGGTTTTAATTTCTTTTTTGAGGCTTTATATATCGCAGATTCTAAATATTGATAAATTAGAAAACCTCTATAAAGGACAAAGTCATTGTTTAAGTAAATAAAAATTTAAAATGTTTAATTTTCGTAGAAAACAACAACCGATAAAGGTGGAATTGTAAGTGTAATTTTGTTGTTTTTAATTTTAAAATCTTTAAAATCTACAGGGCTAATTTTATTCGGATTGTCAAATGTATTATGATCCTGAGCCTTACCGGAAGTTAAAATTTTAGCTGTTGCACTCTTCAGCTTATCTATTGTAATTTCAACATCTAAAGATTTGCTGATATCAACATTTGTTAAAGAAATATGTCTTTTACCATCATTATTTTTTGATGCAGAAATGGTTACAGCTGGAATACTTCCGTAAGTCACATTACTTTCAATTTTAGAAGGTAATAACGTAGCATCTTGATGCACTTTGTACATATTCATAACATGATACGTAGGGGTTAATATCATTTTTTCTTCTTTTGTAAGAATAATTGCTTGAAGTACATTAACTGTTTGTGCCAAATTAGCCATATGTACTCTATCTGCATGATTGTTGAAAATGTTTAAAGTCATACCGGCAATCATCGCATCTCGTATGGTGTTTTGTTGGTATAATAGTCCACCGCCAGAAGGCATTGTCTCATACCATCCTCCCCATTCATCTACTATAAGTTCTACTCTTTTTTCTGGGTCGTATTTGTTCATGATTTCATCATTCTTTGAGATGAATTCTTCCATAAACCAAGCGCGTTTCATTGTTTTATAGTATTCATTATCTGTAAATTCAAATGATGAACCTTTGTTGCTCCAATCAAAGACAGAATAATGATGAACGGATAACCCTTCAATTCTTCTTGCAGGCACATTTTTCATTACCGTTTCTGTCCATTCATAATCCGGTGTGCCTGGCCCTACCGCTATACGGTATAGTTTTTTGGTATTGCTATAGCTTGTCATAGCAGTTGCGTAACGTTTGTATAAATTCACATAGTAATCGGCAGTCATGTGTCCGCCACAATCCCAAGATTCGTTGCCTATGCCCCAATATTTTACGTTCCAAGGTTTCTTCCTGCCATTTGTGGCCCGCAAATCTGTAAGCGAACTTGAACCATTTTCATTATTCACGTATTGTTCCCATTCCATAGCTTCCTGCACGGTACCGGAATTCATGTTAACCGCCAAATATGGCTCTGCGCCTAATTGCTCACACAAGTCTAAAAACTCATGTGTACCAAAAGCATTGTTTTCACGTATGTTACCCCAAGATAGATTTTCAATATGTTTGCGTTGATCTTTTGGACCTATGGCGTCTTTCCAATGGTAAATGTCTGCAAAACAGCCCCCAGGCCAGCGTAAATTTGGTATCTGAAGTTCTTTGAGAGCTTTAATGATATCATTTCTAACACCGTTGGTGTTGGGTATGATTTTATTCTCTTCGCCAACATAGATACCATCATAGATACAGCGTCCAAGATGTTCTGCGAAATGCCCATAAATGTGTTTGCTTATGGTATCTTTGGCGCGCGATTCTTGAATCGTAATCTTTACTTGTTGTGCCATTGAGACGCAAGAAATAAATAAGAAAATAAGGTTTAAAGCTGCTTTCATGATTATTAAGTGTATTAGTTACACTTGTAAATTTAGTAAAAAAAACAATACATTTGACAATATGACCCATAGTTACGATTCTGAAGACAAACTTATCGTTGCAGTAGACTGTATTATTTTTGGTTTTGATGCGAAAGAAGGATTGAAAATTTTACTGATCAGAAGACGTTTTGAGCCCAAAAAAGGACATTGGTCTTTGATGGGTGGTTTTCTTAAAAAGAATGAGACATTAGATGAAGCGGCTTATAGGGTCTTAAAAAAATTAACTGGTTTAAACCAGTTGCATTTAGAGCAGCTCGAAGCATATAGTGAAGTAGATAGGGATCCCGTTGAACGCACAATTTCAACTGCCTATTCCGCACTTATAAATACTAATAAATATGATGAAGCGCTATTAGAGCAATATGAAGCCCAATGGTTTTCTGTAACTAAAATACCTAAATTGATTTTTGATCATGATCAAATGGTTGAAAGGGCCATTAGAAGATTACGTTCTAAAGCTACAACACAGCCTATTGGTTTGGAATTGCTCCCTGAAAAGTTCACCATGAAACAGCTTCAGACCTTATATGAAACGATATTAGGTGAAACACTTGATAAACGAAATTTCATTAAAAAAATCCTAAGCATCGATGTTCTTATAAAGCTTGAGGAAAAGGACATGACTTCTTCTAAAAAAGGTTCATATTTGTACAAATTTGATTTGAAGAAATATGATGATAAATCTAAAGTGAATTTCTTTTTTAATTCAATAAAATTTTAAAATAGGTGGTTGTAATATCGGTACTTTTATAACGTTGCCCATAAAGCATCTATTTTAAATTTAGACCTACCTCTTATTTTTCCCATTTAATTGTTTCTATATAATCAATGCTAAAAAAGGTGAAGGCTATGCCTAAACTCGATGGTAATTAATAAATGGGGATTTGAGTTTATATTTTTAAATTTCAATCTAACACCGTTTTTAAGCGATTGTTTTTATTCAAATATTGTATAACTTATCTAATATTGAAGCAATGAGTCTGGGTTTACTTTTGCTTAATCATGGGCGTTTTTATCAGTTTCATATAACCTAATCGCCTTTAGATAATTTATCGCTCCGTTCATGGTCATATCATTACTGAAACCATCGAGTTCGGGATGGTTGTTTTTAATCCAATCCACTAAAGCATCTTTCTCCTTGTTCCAGATGTTCCAATTGGCACCTATGGATTCCAATTCTTCAATTTTTGAGATTTTCCCTGAAGTAAAAGAGATTTTTTGAAGGTACACCAAAGGGTTGTTTTTTAAAAACGTATTACGCATATTATTCTGGGCTATGGTAACGATAATCTGGTTGTTGCTTTCCTCTAATTCGATTACTTCATAAGACGATCTGAAAATGGAGTCCCATTTAAATTGTCCATAAAAACTATCAAGGTTATAAGGCATAACATAATCTCCTGAAATGAGTGTTATACTATCGTGTATAAGTGTTTTTAGTTCCTTATAGTTACCTGTGTTCCTGGCGTTATAGTATTTATATACAGATTCACGATGGGATAATGCCTTTTCCTTACACCCTGTAAGTAGGCAGAAGGCAAAAAGTATAAAAAACATGTTTTTCACTGACATCATCAATTACTAGATTGTGAGACTGTTATGCTATCGAAATAATTTCCGGCTTGTAATGCGATCATAAGTTTCCTTTCGATACCTGTTTCGTTTTTGGTCATTTCGATATATATTTCCGTAGCATTTTTTCTCTCGATTCTATATACGGTTTCATCTATGACAAAATTCTCAGCAGTAGTGTCGATTTCATTTCTGTCGAAACTTGAAGTGTCGTTCAAGTAGATGCCATCAATCCACCACCAGGATCCTTCCGTTGTGATAACGATGGAATCATTGTCAACACTGAGTTGGACTTTTTTTTGTGAGAGTTTAATATTGTCATCCCATTTTCCTATGGGCTGGTCAGATTCCGAGCAGGAAATAGTTGAGGTAAGAACTAGTAGAAATCCGATTATTTTAAGTTTGGTCCTAGTTTTCAAAGTGATATGGTTTAACGGGAAATTAGGTTCATTGCCACTTATCCATATTAAAAATAAGTATTTAAGTTTAAATGAGATATATAGAAAACGGCCACAGCTGCATTATCTGGACTAAAGTATATTTTTATAGGGTCATTCCGAAATTCTGTGTATCACAAAATGTATCAATGATGCTGCAAGTTTCGCCGTTTGATCGTCAATGTCATAGGTTGGGTTCATCTCGGCAATATCCAATCCCAGTAATTTCTTGGATTTGATTATCGTCCCTAAAGATCTTAACACGATATCAGGGGAAAAACCCATAGGTGATGCCGCACTTACCCCAGGGGCATATGCGGAAGAAAATCCGTCTAAATCAATGGTCACGTACACATGGTCTACTCCACTAATGAATTTTTTAATGACCCTTGATACTGTTTTCAACTTCTGTATATTGAATTCGGTATTCCTTAAGAATTCAACCTCTAAGTCGATGGCGGTTTCAAATAGGGTTTTATCATTGGAATCCGGGCGTATGCCCAAACACAGATATTTGAAGGGAGTTCCGTTGGCATTGCAATCCTGCGCGATTTGGTAAAAAGGAGTTCCTGAATTAGGGCCGTTTTCAACTGATCGTAAATCAAAATGGGCATCAAAATTAATAATGCCGATAGATTTTGCTTTTCCGATATGATTGGCCAGACCATTGTAATGTCCGTATGCAACATCATGTCCGCCACCCAAGATTATCGGGAGGGCGTTTTTGGTAAGCGATTTACTCACCATTTGGGACAATTTGTTTTGGGTAGTTTCCATATCCCCTTTGATACATTGGATAGTACCACAATCGTAAACCTCTATTTTTGAATCCAGATGGTTGGGCATTTTTCCTAGTTGTGCCCTGATGGCATTCGGACCGTCAACAGCCCCGACCCTACCTTGGTTGCGTTTTACGCCCTCATCACATTCATAACCCAATAGGGTAATAGAATGCGGTGAAATAGATTCAATAGGGCCACATTTTATCTTTTCATGCATATAAAGTCGTTGGTCAGAGGTTCTGCCCGACCAGATTTTGGGATTTGCTTTTTTGTAAATAGCCATAATCAATCGAATAAATTATCCAACATTCCTTCTTCCACTAAATTAGGTAGCGTGACCTTAAGTTCTGGGGTGCGGTCCATTTCCCTTTTTATAGCAAATAGAGCTTCTTCGTTTCTTGCCCAACTTCTTCTAGAAATTCCGTTGTTCACATCATAGAACAACATGTTCTTTAAACGTTTGGAGGCATCATCTGACCCGTCCAAGACCATTCCGAATCCGCCATTGATGACCTCGCCCCAGCCAACACCACCACCATTGTGGATAGAAACCCAGGTGGCACCTCTGAAACTGTCCCCGATTACATTGTGTATGGCCATATCTGCGGTGAATTTACTACCATCATAAATATTACTGGTTTCCCTAAAAGGGGAATCCGTACCACTAACATCATGATGGTCCCGCCCCAAAACTATGGGAGCGGTAATCACCTTATTCTTAATCGCTTTGTTAAAGGCTTCCGCGATTTTGGCCCTGCCTTCGGCATCGGCATATAAAATACGTGCTTGGGATCCTACCACCAATTTGTTCTGCTCGGCTTCTTGGATCCAAGTAATGTTGTCCTGTAGTTGTTGTTGAATTTCTTCCGGAGCAGCTTCTTTTACCCCTTTCATGACATTTAAGGCGATAGTATCGGTCTTTTGAAGGTCTTCAGGCTTACCTGAGGTACAGACCCATCGAAAGGGACCAAAACCATAGTCGAAACAAAGTGGCCCCAAAATATCCTGAACATAGGAGGGGTACATGAAATCGATGTTGTTTTCGGCCATAATATCCGCTCCTGCACGGGAGGCTTCCAACAAGAAGGCATTGCCGTAATCAAAAAAATAGGTTCCTTTAGCGGCGTGTTTATTGATTGCGACAACCTGTCTTCGTAATGATTTTTGTACTTGTGACTTAAAGGCGTCAGGATTTTTGGCCATCATATCGTTCGATGCCTCAAAAGTCATTCCGACAGGATAATATCCGCCCGACCAAGGGTTGTGCAAAGACGTTTGGTCCGACCCCAAATGCACGAAGATATTCTCACTGTCAAATTTCTCCCAAACATCTACCACGTTACCGATAAATGCCAAAGAAACTACTTCATTGTTCTCAATGGCCTTAAGGGTCCTGGCCACCAACT
Organism: Maribacter sp. TH_r10; assembly: GCF_033101095.1. Classification (NCBI taxonomy): domain Bacteria; kingdom Pseudomonadati; phylum Bacteroidota; class Flavobacteriia; order Flavobacteriales; family Flavobacteriaceae; genus Maribacter; species Maribacter sp. TH_r10. Next base: position 133,743 of record NZ_JAWMPY010000005.1, read on the forward strand.
GGTTCATATCATCAATCAACTCATCGACCCAACCCTGCTTATGTCGTTTTTTTGCCGCGGCAGGATTCACTTCTGCACAAATGGTGATGCATCCGGCAATGTTTCCTGCTTTTGGTTGTGCACCGCTCATTCCCCCTAATCCGGCTGTTAAGAAGATTTTTCCTTTGGGAGATTCGTTCTTCTTCAATACTTTTCTAAAGGCGTTCATGACCGTAATTGCCGTGCCATGGACAATGCCCTGAGGGCCGATGTACATATAGGAGCCGGCCGTCATTTGTCCGTATTGGGTTACACCGAGCGCATTGTATTTTTCCCAGTCGTCGGGTTTGGAGTAGTTTGGGATCATCATGCCATTGGTTACGACGACCCTTGGTGCATCTTTTGATGAGGGAAAAAGACCCATGGGGTGCCCTGAATAGATGTGCAAAGTCTGTTCTTCGGTCATCGAAGCCAAATAGTGCATGGTCAATAGGTATTGTGCCCAATTCTGGAATACGGAGCCATTACCACCGTAGGTGATGAGTTCTTCGGGATGTTGTGCTACAGCGGGATCCAGATTGTTCTGGATCATTAACATGATGGCGGCTGCTTGAGGGGTTTGGGCAGGATACTCGGAAATGGCCCTTGCGAACATTTCATATTCCGGAATAAAGCGATACATATATATTCTGCCGTACATGCTCAATTCACTGGCAAACTCCTTGGCCAATTCGGCGTGCCAGGTTTTGGGGAAATACCGGAGCGCATTCTCGATAGCCAATTTCTTTTCCTCAATAGAAAGGATGTCCTTGCGTTTTGGGGCGTGACTGATTGTGGAACTCCGTTCCCTTTTCAAAGGTAATTCAGAAGGAATACCTTGCAGTATTTGTGATTTGAAATCTGTGGAAAAGCTATTTGATTGCATGTTGATCAGTGCTTATGTTTATTATAGGCCAACGCTCCTTTTTTCCATACCATGCATGGTTTAAAGTTTCCTTGATTGTATAAAATCTCTTTATAATCAGCGGTGTGGAAAATGCTGAGGTCGGCCAAACATCCCGATGATAATCGTCCCCTATCCGTTAAGTTCAGAGCTGCGGCAGCCCGAGTTGTAATACCCGCCAAAACTTCAGCGTTACTCAATTTTTGAAATGTACCCAAAATGGCGGCTTGGGTCAATAAATCGCCCATGGGGGCAGAACCCGGATTGTGGTCGCTTGCTATCGCCACGGCACCACCGGCATCCAGGATTTTACGTGCTGGGGTGAAATTACAACCCAATCCGATTGAAGCCCCAGGGAGTGCTGTTGCGATAACATTGCTCTTTGCCAAAAGTTTTATTTCAATATCCGTGCTGGCTTCTAAATGATCGGCGCTTATGGCCTTGTATCTAATGGCGACTTCACTGCCACCGGTGGAGAATTGGTCGGCGTGTACGGTAATGTCGAAACCAAGTTCCTTGGCCTTGTTGAAATAGGGTTCAATAAGTAAGGGATAAAATGCGCCCTCTTCTATAAAAGCATCGATTCTATTTGTAAGTTTTTCGGCTTTAAGTGTAGGGAGTAATTCACTTGTGATTTGTTCTAGATATTCAGCAGGACTTCCTTCAAAATCCCTTGGGACCATATGTGCCGCCAAGCAGGTCGGAACCAAATCAACAGGGAGCAATTCATCGGCATCTTTGATGGCATAGAGCATTTTAAGTTCTTCGGTCACGGAGAGTCCATAACCACTTTTGACCTCAATGGTGGTCACCCCGTTTGCCAAATGTCTTTTGGCTCTTTTAACGATGCCCTTCGTCAAGGTTTCTTTCGATGCTTTTCGGGTTTGGGTAACCGTGTCCCAAATGCCACCACCGGCTTTGGAGATTTCCATATAGGTCTTGCCGGAATTCCGCAGGGCATAGTCATTGGCCCTTGATCCCGCAAAGCAGATATGGGTATGTGCATCTATGAATCCAGGAAGGCAGGTGTGGTCTCCTTTAAGTTCGTGTATCTCGGTATCATTCAGGGATGTTACTTTAACTAAATCGTCGAATTTTCCGATTGTTTTAATGCGGTCCCCTTCAACAAGAATACCGCCATCTGCCACAATTTCCAATTGATTGTCGGTGATGGCCCCTTTTGTGGGGAGCCCTGTCATCGGGATTATTTGTTTAAATGGGCCTATGAGTTTCATGTTTTTGGGTTTTGATGTAAAATGCTTTTCCGCTTAAGCGGGAATTATAGAAAGCAACATTTAAAATACTTCAAATTCATTGGAAAACGGAGTCTTGAATGAAATCTTTTTCTCTTTTTTCGTTTTCTCGATGGTTTTGATGATGGTTTTATCCTTTATCATTTCTATTCCAATCGCTATGTCATCGGAAAATACCCTGTCCTTAGCTGCAAAAGGTACTTTTTCGCGAACTGCCTTATGCACTTCATCCAATAAAATACCCGATTTTAAGGGTTTCCTGAACTCAAAGGCCTGTGCTGCGGTCAAAAGTTCAATGGCTAAGATCTTCTCAACATTTTCAAGTACTTGCAAGGCTTTTCGTCCGCTGATCGAACCCATGCTCACATGGTCTTCTTGTCCCAACGAAGTAGGAATGCTGTCCGCACTTGAAGGATAACATAAACCCTTGTTTTCACTGGCCAATGCTGCAGTTGTATATTGCAGGATCATATAACCGGAATTGATCCCGGTATCCTGCATCAGTAATTTAGGCACCCCAGGACTATTACCTTCCAAAGCAAGATAGATCCTACGGTCTGAGATGTTCCCTATTTCCGAGGCAGCGAGACAGGCATAATCCAAGGCCATGGCCAAAGGCTGACCGTGAAAACTTCCACCACTAATGGTGAGCTCGTCGTCAATGATTATGGGATTATCGGTAACCGAATTCAATTCAATCTCCAATAATTCCTTCAGATGCAACCAAGCATTTCGGGAAGCTCCGTGTACTTGGGGAATGCAACGTAAAGAATAAGGGTCTTGAACCCGTTCACAAAAAGCATGGGCCTCCATGATTTCGGAGCCTTTTAATAAGCGTTTTATTCTCTTCGCTACGTGCACATTGCCTTTATAGGGTCTTAAGGCATGTAGTTCATTATAGAAAGGTTTTATGGAACCTTGTAGTCCTTCAATCATCATAGCGCCGATGATATCTGCCTGTGATAGGCAGCTGTGCATTTTTTCAACTACCTTAATGGCATGTGCGGCAATAAATTGTGTGCCATTGATTAGGGCAAGACCTTCTTTTGGCCCTAATTCCAAGGGCTGCAAATCTGTTTTTTCAAAGAGTTCATCAGTAGTAAGTATTTCACCTTTGTATTCCAATCTTCCCAAGCCAATTAAAGGAAGGAATAAATGGGAAAGGGGAGCCAAATCCCCGGAAGCACCTACAGAACCTTGGGAAGGCACTAAGGGAATGGCATTATGCTCAATATGCCAGATAATGCGCTCTAATGTGGTCTCTGAAATTCCTGAAAAACCTTTAGCAAGGGAATGTGCCTTTAAAATGAGCATAAGTTTTGCAATTTCCTTGTCAATAGGTTCACCCACGCCCACACTATGGCTTTGCAATATGTTGTTTTGGAGGATTTTCGTTTCCGCTTTCGATATCTTGGTAGTACAAAGTGGCCCGAAACCCGTATTTATGCCATAGACCGGTTGGCCTTTGTCAACGATGTTCCGGACGATTTCCCAACTTTCAGAAACCTTTGTACGTGTTTTTTTGGATAGGGTCAATTGTAAATCGCCATTTGCAATGGCAATAGCCACACTGGCCGTTAGCCAATCTTCCCCTAAGGCGAACGATTTTGGTAATGAAACCATTGGTATAGTTTTATACTATAAATTTATTGATTAAGTTTGATAATTACCAATACCAAAAATATCACGTTATAATAATTATGGGTTATCAATTAGAATTTCGACATTTTACTTATTTTTTAGCAGTGGCCGAGGAACTCCATTTTAGAAAAGCTGCTGAGAAGTTGTTTATTTCACAACCGGGATTAAGTAGGCAGATCAAACAAATGGAGGAAATTCTTGAAGTACAACTTTTTATACGCGACAAGAAAAAAGTAGTGCTTACTCCTGCAGGCCATTATCTAAAGACTAAGACGGAGGATATTTTCCATCAGATAAAAGAGATGAAAAGGCAATTGCAGTTGATCGGCGAAGGGGACTCTGGAGAAGTACGAATCGGGTTTTTGGGTTCTGCGATGCATAATGTTATCCCTAACCTCCTATTGGATTTGAAAGACAAATTTCCCAAAATAAAAACTTCATTGGAGGAGCTGCCCAATACGGATCAAGTCGAGGCTGTTTTAAAGGATGAATTGGACATGGGGTTTGTTCGGTTGTCAAGGGTTCCGGCGGCATTGCAAATGACCACGGTCTATGAGGATACGTTTTCATTGGTATTACCGGAGAGCTATCCCATGCTGACCCGTAATTATGAGGGAATGCATCAATTTGCCCATGATAATTTTATTTTGTTCAGCAAGGAGTACAGTCCGTTTTATTATGAGACGATCATGAGTATTTGTTCCGATGCCGGTTTCGTGCCCAAGGTATCGCACAAAACAGTACATGCCCACACCATATTTAAGTTGGTAGAGAATAATCTTGGGATAGCCATTGTGCCCACTGCCTTGCAATCGGGTTTTCGAATGCGGGTAAAATTCGTTGAACTGAAGCAAATTGACCAACGCGCATTGTTATCCGTAATATGGAAAAAGGACAACCCCAATCCTGTTTTGAAAAATTGTGTGGATTTACTTTTGAAGTAAGCCATGGAAAATAGTAGTTTTAGAACCTAAATAAAAAAACATGATTCAAGACTTGATCAAGGACAGACGTTCGGTCTTTCCTCCACAGTATATAGATATGGCCATTCCGAAAAAGAATTTGGACCAGATTTTAGAGGCCGCGAATTGGGCCCCTAACCATAAAAACACAGAGCCATGGAGATTTAAGGTCCTTCAAGGTGGGGCAAAGGTAAGATTGGGTAAGTTCTTATCTGAAAAGTATCAGCAAATTGCGGAACGCCCTCAACAGGTAAAGATTAAAAAGTTAGGCACGTATCCCGTTAAATCCGCTGCCGTGATTGCGATATGTATGCAAAGGGACCCCAAGGAATCCGTACCCGAATGGGAAGAAGTGGCTGCCGTTGCCATGGCCGTTCAGAATATGTGGCTAACCTGTACTGAAATGGGTATAGGTTGTTATTGGAGTTCTCCACCACTTATTGATTTCATGGATGAATTTTTTGATTTGGCCGAAGGGGAGAAGTGCCTCGGATTTTTATACATGGGTTATTATGAGGAAGAACTCTCGAGAGGCACAAGAAAACCAGTAAGTGAGAAAGTCGTTTGGCTCGAATAGTTCAGGGAATATTTAATTGAAGTAAGGAAACAATGTTCCTTTATATTCCCATGCAGTTGCGATAAAAAGACCTAGATACACGATGGTGACCATGAATTTTAGAAAGGTTCCGGTCAAAAATCCTATAAAAGAACCAAAAGCGGCCTTTGTGGCCGTTTTTTTATCCGCTTTGTTAAGAAGTTCCCCCACCAATGCTCCGATAAAGGGCCATATGATGATACCGAAAGGTCCTAAAACCGGAAAAATTAAGGCAACCAACAATCCTATGGTCGTTCCGAGCATTCCTGCTTTAGTGCCTCCGAATTTTTTGGTCCCGACAGCGGGAATAATATAATCCAATGCAAATACAACAAGTGCAATTGCCAGGGTAATGCCCAAGAAGACCCAGTCATCAGGTATGGCTTTGGTCAGGTATAATAGTAGAAGTCCGATCCAACTAATGGGCGGACCGGGCAAAACGGGAAGAAAACTCCCAAGAATCCCGATCAACATAAAAATAAATCCGAAAATCAGTAAAGCAATATCCATGTATTAATATTTATCGTTTGACGAAGATAAGGGGTAATTGTTACATAATACAATTGCAAATACTAAGGATTAAAATAGAATTTGAATTGGTGACCAATATTATTCAACTAAAAAATTAGTTTAAACTAAATATTTAGTTATATTTGTTGCATCAATGAACTAAAAACTTAGTTGAATATGAAACAATTGACCAAGGCAGAGGAAGAGGTAATGCAAATTTTATGGCTATTAAAACGGTGTAATGTTGCCGCCATAATCCAGGAATTACCTGAGCCTAAACCTGCTTATAATACGGTCTCTACCATAGTCCGAATATTGGAGAGTAAGGGTTTCGTGGATCATGAGCAGGAGGGTAAGGGCTATTTGTATTTTCCGGTGGTACAGAAATCGGACTACAGTAATCAATCTATTAATAAATTGGTTGATGGTTATTTTCAGGGGTCTTTTAAAAGTATGGTCTCATTTTTTATGAAAAAGAATGATTTGGGGCTTTCTGAGTTGGAAGCGGTTTTGAATGAGATTAAAAAAGAGGAGAAATGATACAGTATATCTTGGAATGTATTTCCTTTCAATTGGTCTTTCTTATCGTTTATGATTTCTTTCTTAAGAGGGAAACCTTTTTTCAATGGAACAGGTGGTATTTATTGGGCACCCATGTGTTGTCCTTGTTTTTGCCTTGGATCAAGATCGAGGCATTCACTACAGAGGTTGCGAATAATTATGGTTATCCTGAATTTTTATGGAATATGCAAGAAGCTCCAGTTGAGTTTGCCAAAAAAAGCGAACCTTGGATTGAACTTACATGGTTAGAAGGTGTGTTTTTATTCGGTGTTTTGATGGCTCTTTTTCTATTCGCTTATAAAATGTACCAAATTTACTTGCTACGGAAGAATGGGGAAATTCAATATTACAAAGAGTTTACGCAAATAATTATTTCCAATAGCCATTTGGCGTTTTCATTTTTCAAATCCATTTTCCTAGGAGATCAGGTCGTAAAGGAAGGACATGATAAAATCATACAGCATGAGCTTGTACATATAAAACAGAGACATACCATAGATCTTATGATCTTCGAGTTGTTGCGTATTGGCTGTTGGTTCAACCCGCTGGTATATATCTATCAAAATCGAATTTCGGAATTGCATGAGTTCATTGCAGACGCACAGGTCGCGAAGACCAATAAGAAAGACCAATATCAATTAATGCTTTCACAAGTATTTCAAACACAACATATATCATTTATCAATCAATTTTTTAAATCATCATTAATCAAAAAACGAATAGTCATGTTACAAAAATCAAAATCCAAAAAAATCTTACGGTTAAAGTATTTAGTATTATTTCCCGTTTTAATCACAATGCTATTCTATACTTCATGTAATTCTGCAAATACTCAAAAAGAGACTTCAAATGAAAGTACGCTGTCTGATAAAATAGTGGAACTTAGGAATGAAATAGAAGCCAAGGAATCTCTGACTACTGAAGAAAAAAAGGAACTTGTGCAATTAATATATGAGGTCTACCCAAAAGATATAAAAGGAATCTCTGGAAAGAATGGGGAATTGAAATATGGAGGAGTCCCTTTTGCGGTTGTTGATGAAGTCCCGGTTTTCCCAGGTTGTGAGGATGCTACGGATAAAAGGGCCTGTTTTCAGCAAAAAATGCAAGAACACATCAGTAAAAACTTCCACTATCCAGAGGAAGCACAAAAATTGGGTTATCAAGGTAGGGTTAACGTCTTGTTTACCATTAATAGTTCTGGGGAAATTGAAAATATAAAAAAAAGGGGTCCACATAAATTATTGGAAGAAGAAGTACATCGTATAATTTCCCGTTTACCGCAAATGCAACCAGGAAAACAAAAGGGGGAAGTAGTAGATGTTCCATATTCGATTCCCGTTTCGTTTGTGTTGGACTGATAAAAATGTTCAATTTAAATCTGGATTAACGGTTTTGAAAAAAACCTTCAAATTCAATTTCACCTCTTAAAAATGTCTCGACATTTATATTATAACAAGCAAGTTAGGCCCCATTTATCCGATGGGGCTTGTTTATTCTATATAAACGTATTGGTGAAGCTCCTTAAAAAATCGTAATTTCCCCCTTGAAATTGGGTTCATGAGAAAGTTTTTCACCATACTACTTTTATGCTCTTGCCTTTCCTGTGATTTGTTCGAATCGAAGGAGGCAAAGACCCAAAAATTGGTCAATAAGGAAATGCAGGCCATAGATTGGAACGATGTAGATAATTATCCGTTATTTGAAAATTGTGATGAATCAACCTCAAAAGCATTTCAAAAAGAGTGTTTTGAAACGGAATTGCTCAATCATATGGCAGCTACCTTAAATGGGTATGAATTTGTTATTGGTCCTGATATGGATACAATAGTTCAGGTAGATTTTTTAGTGGATCAAGAGGGTAAAATGACCGTACTCAATATTGCAAAGGATAGGACCATCAATGATTTTATGCCCGAATTCGATGGTATTATTTCGCAAAGCCTGAAGAATTTACCGCCCTTGGCACCAGCATTGAAGAGAGGTATCCCGGTAAAGGCAAAATTTAGGATACCCATTGTTCTCAGTGCGGATTAATTTCAATAATTCCGGTGTAAGTTTGCCAACGTAATTTTCTAACAGTTAATAGTATAAAATTTGTCCAACGAAAAAATCATATTGGGAATAGATCCAGGAACCACGATTATGGGTTTTGGACTTATAAAAGTAGAAAACAAGCAAATGAAATTCGTTCAGATGAACGAATTATTACTTCAAAAATATAAAGACCCTTACACCAAACTTAAACTCATCTTTGAGCGCACCATTGAGCTTATTGATACCTATCACCCTGATGAAATAGCCATTGAGGCCCCGTTTTTTGGAAAAAACGTACAGTCGATGTTGAAGTTGGGGCGTGCGCAAGGGGTAGCAATGGCCGCAGGGTTATCGCGGCAAATCCCTATTACCGAATACCTGCCCAAGAAAATAAAGATGGCGATTACCGGTAACGGAAATGCGAGTAAGGAACAAGTGGCACGAATGCTTCAAAGTACCCTTGGGTTAAAATCCTTACCCAAAAATCTGGATAGCACCGACGGACTTGCAGCTGCCGTTTGCCATTTTTACAATGAAGGTAAGATAGATGTTGGTAAAAGCTATTCAGGTTGGGATGCCTATGTAAAGCAGAACAGCCCCCCGACCCCCAAAGGGGGAGTTGGAAATACACCAATTGTAAATCTGCGTAAAAAGAAGAGTTAAAAAAGCCAACAGTTGGTGGTGAACAATGAATAGTTGGGAGTAAACAGTGAGAAGTGACAATAAACAATGATTATTATCAATAAACAATTAGATTGAGGAACCATCACCCAATGGATAAATCATATGAGTTTGCCTTGAAAATTATGGTGTTCTTTTATGAAAACTACAAGAATAAGCAAAGGCTAAAAATTGCTAATTGAAAACTGAATTATGTCCGGCATATACATCCACATTCCCTTTTGTAAACAGGCCTGTCACTATTGTGATTTCCATTTTTCGACCAGTATGGCGAAGAAGGATTCGATGCTCGAGGCCTTAAAAAAGGAGTTGGTTTTGCGTAAGGACGAATTCAAGGATGAACAAGTAGGGACCATTTATTTTGGTGGTGGTACGCCATCGGTTTTAGATACGAACGAAATCAACGATTTGATAATTACCGTACAATCGCACTATAAGGTTATTGAAAACCCGGAAATAACCCTTGAGGCCAATCCTGATGATTTGTCAAATGGGAAAATAGTGCAATTGTCCCAAAGTGCGGTCAATCGTTTAAGTATCGGGATTCAATCATTTTTCGAGGAAGACCTGAAGATGATGAACCGAGCACACAATGCAATAGAAGCGGAGGCATGTATAGCGGAAGCGGTAAAGTTTTTCGATAATATTTCCATAGACCTTATTTATGGAATCCCGGGAATGTCCAATGAGCGATGGCGACAGAACATAGAAAAGGCCCTTTCTTTCGGTATACCCCATATCTCTTCCTATGCTTTGACAGTTGAGCCTAAAACCGCTTTGGCCAGTTTTATTAAAAAAGGATTGATACCTCCTGTCGATGATGCCTTGGCGCAACGGCATTTTCAAATACTATATGAAACGTTGACCGATCAAGGCTATGATTGTTATGAGGTATCCAATTTTGGGAAACCAGGGTATTATTCAAAAAACAACACCTCTTATTGGCTAGGTAAGAAGTATATGGGCATAGGTCCGTCTGCCCATTCCTATGACGGGGAGCGTAGAAGTTGGAATATAAGCAATAATCCAACATATTTAAAAGCCATTGAACAAGGGAAACTGCCCATGACCAGTGAGGAACTTTCCCGAACCGATAAGTACAATGAATATGTAATGACCGGTCTGCGCACAAGTTGGGGTGTTTCTCTGGATAGGATAAGGCTTGAATTTGGTGAGAAATACCATGTGTATATTACCGAACAGATAAAAAAATATGTAGATAGGGACTTGTTGACCATAGCGAAAGGACAACTGGTAGCCACCAAAAAAGGAAAGTTCTTGGTCGATGGGATTGCCAGTGATTTGTTTATGGTTAACTTAGGATGACAAAAGTGTTTTTGATGTGATGTCGGTAAAACATAAAGATTCGGTTTTCGTCCGTTCGAGTGGGGTCGAGAACCAAAACCCTTAAACTCCAAGGCCTCGATTTCACTCGGCGAGGCATTTTTTTATGATTGCAACAGTTAAGGTCAATAACAGGAACCATACGATAGATCTTTCGAAACCCATTGATATTTCAATACCTATGAAAGGTGAAGCATCCGATGTAAATGCATGGTATATTGAACATCCACGTATAGAACCGCATACCGAAGGGGATTTTATCGGTGCCGTTTCCAAAGGGGCCGCTGTTAATTTCAATGACATTTGGTTCAACCCGCATGCACATGTCACGCATACCGAATGTGTAGGGCATATTACCGAGGAATTCCATTCGGTCAACAAAAATCTGAATCAGTATTTCTTTTATGCTGAGGTGGTTACTATTGCCCCGGAAAAGTTCAATGATGATTTTATTATTTCGAAAAAACAGCTGCAATATGCCTTTGGGAATAAAAAAAGGGATGCGATTATCATTCGAACATTACCCAATCTTAGGGATAAATTCTCCAAGCAGTACTCAAAAACAAATCCACCATATGTAACCGAGGAAGCTGCCAGGTTTTTGGTTGATAAGGGCATTGAACATTTATTGATCGACCTTCCTTCTATTGATAGGGAAAGGGACGGCGGTGAGTTACTGGCCCATAGGGCATTTTGGGATTTTGATGGTAAAATGAGAAAGCAGGCAACGATCACAGAGTTTATTTTTGTGCCCAATAGTATCGAGGATGGCACCTATTTCCTTAATTTACAGGTAGCACCTTTTGAGAACGATGCGTCGCCCAGTAGACCGGTGTTGTACAGGAATATAGAACAGTGAAAAGGTGGGGGCGAAGCCTTCGCGATGTTGGAGATGTCTCGGTTACGTGATTATGGCTTAGATTCCGATAACTTAAATAATAAGTAGATGAAGACATTGATTAAATTGGAAGAGTTGATGATGTTTATTCTAGGAATATTCATGTTCGGGTTGTTGGGTTACCAATGGTGGTGGTTCTTGGTTTTGATTTTAGCTCCAGATATAGGAATGGCAGGGTATTTGTTCGGTAAGAAGATCGGGGCATTTACCTATAATCTTTTTCATCATAAAGGTTTGGCCATAATTTTATACTTTGCCGGAATGTTTTTTTCGTCACCCATCATTCAGTTGGCAGGGATAATATTATTTTCGCATGCCTCCTTGGATAGGGCATTGGGTTATGGCCTAAAATATAACAAAGGATTTAAGTATACCCATTTAGGGGAAATCGGGAATAAAAATGGATAGTATATTAGAGATATTTCTTGGACTTATTTTAGGGGCCATCCTTATGTATTGGATGTTTTCCATGTTCAGGAAAAAGAAAAGTAAGGAACTGACAGAGCACCAATCAACAGTGCTTTTGGAGAAAATAAGAAGTGTTTGTAAACTTATTTCGGTGGAAGGGGATTTTGCCGAAATTTATAAGTACGAAAACACCAAGGAACGTTTCCTAAGTTTGGTGAGCAGTAAAAAGAAGGCCCTTATTGTTATTAATGCCAAGGCTTTGATCGGGTATGATCTTCAGAAGATATTGATGCATGCCGATAATGACAAAAAGAAAATCATTCTTACGAATTTTCCGGAACCCGAAGTCATTTCAATAGAACCCGAACTGGAATTCTATGACATACAAAACGGACTCTTCAATACCTTTACCCCAAATGACTTAACGTCATTGAATAAAGAGGCCAGAAAGCATATCATGGAAAAAATACCGGAAAGTGGACTTATGGAAACCGCAAAACGGGAAGCTTTGGAGGCGGTACTTTTGATTGAGAAGATCGTTGAGACCATAGGTTGGAAATTGGATTATTCGGCCTTGAAAATAGAGGGGAAACAAAAGAAACTATTGGATCTATGAAAACTTTGATGATGGTATTTTTTTTAACCTTTGGTATTATCACATATGGCCAAAAAAATGGCACTATGAGGGATTTTGACACGAATTTTGTACATACGGTTTATTTTTGGTTACAGCATCCGGAGAGCCAAGCAGACCGTGATGCTTTTGAGGCTTCCTTACAGAAATTCATGGATAATTCGGCATATGCAAAGACCAAATACATAGGAAGGCCCCCAAAGGCGAGTAGGGATGTTGTCGACGGTTCTTTTACGTATTCGTTGATCGTTACTTTCGAATCTGCGGAAGCCCAACAAAAATATCAAGACGAAGCCCCACATAAATTATTCATAGAGGAAGTCGGTCACCTTTGGTCAAAGGTCATTGTTTACGATTCCAAGGGAATTTAGGTATTTGTATTATGAACATAGAGGAGTTCAGGGAGTATTGTATAGCTAAAAAAGGAATAACAGAGGAATTTCCTTTTGATGAACATACCCTGGTTTTCAAGGTTATGGGTAAAATGTTTGCTTTGGTTGCTTTGGAAAGGTTTCCCTCCCAAGTTAATCTAAAGTGTGACCCGGAAAGGGCCATTGCCCTTAGGGAAGAGTTTGATGGCGATATTTTACCGGGCTATCATATGAGCAAGGTGCATTGGAATACCATTATGCTGGAAAATCTACCGAAGAAGTTGATAATGGATTTGATTGATCATTCCTATGAATTGGTAGTATCAAAATTTACCAGAAAGCTTAAAACCGAATTTGATGGTTTGGAATAAATTATGCGAACGGAGTTAGAATATATAATAAAGGATCTCAAGGAATGTTTTGATGGCAAACCATGGTATGGCGATTCGGTCATGAAAAAATTGGATGGCATTGATTGGCGAGTCGTGAATGACAAGGTTTATGGTGAAAAGACCATTGCCGTTTTAATGCAGCATATAATCAACTGGCGAATTTTCGTCCTCAAGAAATTAGAGGGAGATGTCGCTTATGATATCATTATAGATCAACTGAATGATTGGACCGTGATCACGGTCAATAATGAGCAGGAATGGCAAGCGCTATTGAATATGATTCGGAACAACCAAGAGAAAATCCTGAAGCATTTGGCCAAGTGCGATGATAATATACTCAATGAAACGGTACCCGGTAAAAAGTATAAATTCGGACCTATTTTAAGAAGCCTTCATCAACACGATATTTATCATTTGGGTCAGATAGCAATGCTGAATTCCATGGCCAAAAGCTAGGTAGGTTTACTTATCTTTACATACTAAATAAGTTACTGCCCCAATGCAAGAACCCTTAATGTTCTATAACGAACAGATTTCAGAATATAAAATTCAGTTGTCCCAAGTAAAAAAGCGATTGTACGCCTCTAGTATGTTGCGCTTGGCCATTTTTTGCCTATCGGCTTTTGGTGTTTATTATGCCTTTGGGAACGGCAAACTAGTGGCGGGGATAGTCATTGTTACGATTGTTCTTTTCATTTTTTTGGTTTCAAGACATACCGATTTGCAATACAAACGGGATAGGATAAAGGCATTGCTACGAATTAACACTACGGAGATTGAAGTGTTGCAAAGAAAGTTCCATGATTTGCCAGATGGTAAGGAATTTGATAGGGACGACCATTATTTTTGTAAGGATATAGACCTTTTTGGGAGAGGTTCATTTTATCAATATACCAATCGAACATCATTGAAAGAAGGGAGCGGGTATTTATCATCTCTCTTGTTGTCCAATGATATCGAGAATATTAAGGCCAAACAAGAAGCTATCAAGGAGTTGGGGCAAATGCCCAAATGGAGACAAGGGTTTTCTGCCGTGGCAAGCCTCGTAAAAACGGAGACACCTTTTAATGTTATCGTGAAATGGCTGAAAGGCTACCAGGTGTTTGTGCCTAAATACATGTCCTTTTTGCCCACTGTTTTTTCATTGGTTTCAATCGTTCTGATTACACTGTATTTTATTGACTTGCTCAATGGTTGGGGACTGGTGTTTTGGATGTTCCTAGGCTTGGGTATTACCGGGGGCTATTTAAAAAAAATAAACAAACTCTCCTCAGACACTTCAAAGGTTCAAAGTACCTTCCATCAATATCAAAAATTGATAATGCAATTGGAAAACACTGAATTCAAGGCCGATTTATTGAAAGAGAAGCGGGCCGTGATTTTGCATGATGAAGTCTCAACATCGAAGATTTTAGGGGAATTCTCAAAAATTTTGAATGCGTTCGACCAGCGGAACAATATGATTTTCGGGTTTTTGGGGAATGCATTTTTGCTATGGGATCTACGACAGTCCTTTAGATTGGAAAAATGGATAGAAGGTCATGGTAATGAAGTGGAATCTTGGTTCAACGTGGTCGCATTTTTTGATGCATATAATAGTTTGGGCAATTTTGCCTTTAACCATCCGAACTATTGTTATCCTAAGATTACAAACGGGGATGTGGTTTTAAATCCGACCAAGGCGGGCCACCCTTTGTTGGATCCGAATAAAAGTGTCTTGAACGATTTTCAGATAGATAAAGAACAGTTCTTTATCATTACCGGGGCCAATATGGCGGGGAAAAGTACATTTTTAAGAACAGTGTCCCTACAGATTGTAATGGCCAATGTAGGTTTGCCGATATGTGCCACACATTCGGAGTACTCCCCGATAAAGCTGATTACCAGTATGCGAACTTCCGATTCCTTGGCAGATGATGAATCATACTTTTTCTCTGAACTGAAGCGCTTGAAGTTCATAGTGGATGAAATTCAAAAAGACCGTTATTTCATCATATTGGATGAAATCTTAAAAGGCACAAATAGTACCGACAAGGCCATAGGTTCCAGAAAATTCGTTGAAAAACTGGTCGCTTCCAAATCAAC
Organism: Maribacter sp. TH_r10; assembly: GCF_033101095.1. NCBI lineage: Bacteria > Pseudomonadati > Bacteroidota > Flavobacteriia > Flavobacteriales > Flavobacteriaceae > Maribacter > Maribacter sp. TH_r10. Next base: position 149,034 of record NZ_JAWMPY010000005.1, read on the forward strand.
GGGGATCATTGCTACCCATGATCTTAGTTTGTGTGAGGCAGCGGATGATATGCCCCAAGTACGGAATTTCTATTTCGACGCCGAGATAATCAACAATGAACTTCATTTTGACTATACACTTAAAAAGGGTGTATGTCAGAATATGAATGCTTCCTTTTTACTCAAAAAGATGGAGATAGTTGGATAGAAGCAAGATCCAATTCGTGATATGTTAGACAAACTCCAAATCCCAAATTCCAAATACGGAGCGCGAACAAAAGAAGAATCAATAGACCGGACTTTTTGTGGATTATCCCTTATCGAAAGTCTTGGTTCTAAAAGCACAACGCTCTTGTATCTCAAAGTCTTGGTTCCAAATTATATTCATAGGCCCTTCACCTGTAGGTCATGAAAAGCATTGGCCTGTAATTTTAACAACTCTTCGGCTTTTTTCTTTTTATGGGCATAGACGGCTTCTTCCTCTTCGATCTCACTGTAGATTTTATTGTTCAGGGCCATATCGGTTGACAAAATCTGTTCGCGTTGTTTTACCTTTTGGGTAACCCATGTCTTGAGTATGCTTTCCTCTTCTTCTTGCTTAATGTCATATTCTCCTTTTGGGGCCAATAATTTGGCTATAATGGGGGAAGTCTCAATGGCGAGGAACAAAAGAAAAATAAAGAAAGAAGGAAACCAAGGTAATTCGCCCAAGGCGTTGATACGTGCCATGAGTCCGTCGAACCCATCGATGATAGGCTGGGAAGTATTTACGGCCGTATTATATTCGGTATTTAAATTGGCGATTTGGGATTCCAAACCAGTAATTTTTTCCGCATTGGCAATTTTCAATTGTTGTAATTCTGCCAAGGCGGCATCGTGTTTCTCCCGCTTTTCGGCATAAACGGGGCCTTTTCCTAAAAGTCCGGTTCCGGCGGTACCTTCGGCCTCTGAAATATAGGTATCGTAAAGAGCGTTCGTTTCTGCTTCTTTGGAGTTTACCTCACCTTTCAATGCGATAATATCTTGATTCAATTTATCGATCAAAGGATTGTATTGTAATGCAATTTGGTCTTTATTGGCCAAAGTGAGTTCGTTCTTTTGTTCTAAAAGCACTTGATTGATTTCTTTTTCGAAAATCTTCATTTCAAGGGGTTTTGAAATGACCACGGCAATGATCACCGCTAAAATGATCCGTGGTGTAGCCTGTAATAGTTCATTACCAAAACTATTTCGTTTTTTAATGGTAGAAACGATAAAACGATCGAGGTTAAAGATCAATAATCCCCAAATGAGTCCAAAAAAGATGGCAGCGTAAATAGTATCAAAAACGGTGAAAAGGGCGTAAGCGCTGGCTAAAAATGCCATAACAGCGGTGAAAAAGACCGTAGCTCCGATGCCGGCATATTTATTCTGTTCACCTTGGGAGCATGTAGAAAGCAAAGAAGCATCTGCCCCTGAGCAGAGGATAAAAAAACGTTGTAACATAGTGTTCCGATTTAATTATTGAAACCACCCTCGAATTGTTCTTGGGAGGGAATTCCAATATTGATTGATGATTCATATAGATAATTAGAACGTCATCCATGATGTTTTGTTACAGAAAAGGCTTCTAAATTGAAGAATTTGGGCAAAATTTAAGATAAAACATAAGGTTTTATATAAATGTCATCGCTTTTCAAACCGTTTTAGAACACTGAAGATTATTTTTCTATTCTTAAAACGTTCCATTTTCAGAAAGGGTAAAATGATTGGTCATAATTTTAAGTGGATCCAAATTCCATTTGTCCCAAATATATGTAGCTTTGCAGCTCTTAAAAACTATCAGAATGGCATTATTGGAAGACTTACAAGCAAGAAGCGGCTCTAAATGTGAACTATGTGGAGCGACCGAAAATTTAAAAATCTACGAAGTGCCCCCAGTATCGACGGGTGGTATCGATGGCAGCCTTTTAGGGTGCGATACTTGCCTTGGTCAGATTGAGGCTTCCGAAACCATGGATCCCAACCATTGGCGTTGTTTAAATGATAGTATGTGGAGTGAGCATGGTGCGGTGCAGGTTGTCGCTTGGCGTATGCTTTCAAGATTGAAGACCGAAGGTTGGCCACAGGATCTTCTAGATATGATGTATTTGGATGATAAACTGTTGAACTGGGCCAAAGCAACCGGTGAAGGTCAGGACGAATCGGAGAAGATCGTACATAGGGATGTGAACGGTGTTATTTTGGAAAATGGGGATAGTGTGGTCCTTATCAAAGATTTGAAAGTAAAAGGGTCCAGTATGGTGGCCAAACAGGGTACGGCGGTGCGACGTATTTCCTTGGATAGGGAAAATGCCGAATATATTGAGGGCAAGGTAGGTGCACAGCAAATCGTTATCATCACGAAGTACGTTAAAAAGATCTAGGATTTAAAAATCAAATCGTAGAGACAGGCATTATAACGGCAAGAACCTACATTTAAAAACAAGGTTTTGCGTTAGGGATAGTAGTGAAAAGCTCTGAACTGTATGTATAGTGAAGACTTGTAGCGAATAGCCCGACCCTTGGGTAACGCCCAAATAAACAAAGGGCAAAAGGGTGGGCTTTATCCCCGAAACGTAAAAATGAGGTATCGATTCTAATTATTTCGAGGCCATCATTTCAGTGAAATACTTAAAGAAATAAGGAATGGTTTCTATGCCTTTATAATAGTACCAGAGTCCGTAATGTTCGTTGGGGGAGTGAATGGCATTACTATCCAATCCGAAGCCCATTAATATGGTCTTGCTGCCCAGTTCTTTCTCAAAAAGGGAAACTATGGGAATACTACCTCCGCTACGTTGTGGAATAGGGGTTTTTCCGAATGTGGTTTCATAGGCTTTGGACGCAGCTTGGTATGCGATGGTGTCTATAGGGGTTACATAACCTTGTCCTCCATGATGGGGGGTTACTTTCACTTTTGCCCCTTTGGGTGCGATTTCGTTAAAATGTTTTACGAACAATTCGGTAATTTCTTTCCAATCTTGGTGGGGGACCAAACGCATCGATATTTTGGCATAGGCCTTACTGGGGATAACGGTCTTGGCGCCTTCACCTGTGTAGCCGCCCCATATTCCATTGACATCCAATGTGGGTCTTATGGAATTACGTTCGTTTGTCGTATACCCTTTTTCTCCGTATACACTTTCAATTTCCAATGCATTTTGATAGGCATTGATGTCAAAAGGGGCTTTGGCCATTTCGGCCCTTTCTTCGGAGGATAGCTCCTCTACCTTGTCATAAAACCCGGGAATGGTAATATGGTTGTCCCCATCATGTAATGAGGCGATCATTTTGGTTAAGATATTGATGGGGTTCGCCACAGCCCCGCCGTATAATCCCGAATGCAGGTCGCGATTGGGTCCGGTAACCTCTACTTCAACATAGCTCAATCCCCGCAATCCGGTGGTAATGGAAGGAAATTCCTTGCTGATCATACCGGTATCGGAAATCAAGATCACATCATTTTTAAGTTTTTCTTTATTGTTGGCGACATAGGTAGCGATATTTACGCTGCCGACCTCTTCTTCCCCTTCGATCATGAATTTTACGTTACAGGGCAATTGATCAGTCTTGACCATGAATTCCAATGCCTTTACATGCATGTACATCTGACCTTTGTCATCACTGGCACCTCTTGCGAAGATAGCTCCCTCAGGGTGTTCCTCGGTTTCTTTGATCACAGGTTCGAATGGAGGTGAGTCCCAAAGCTCTACCGGGTCAGGTGGTTGTACGTCGTAATGGCCATAGACCAAGACCGTCGGTAACGAAGGATCTATGATTTTCTCTCCGTAAACAATGGGGTAGCCATCGGTTTCGCAGAGCTCAACAAGGTCGCATCCGGCATTGATCAAAGCTTTTTCCACTACTTCGGCCGTATTGATCACGTCTTGCGAAAAGGCCGAATCCGCACTGACCGATGGTATTTTTAGCAGCTCAATGAGCTCGTTTAAAAAGCGATTTTTATGTTGTTCTACGTACTCTTTGCTACTTTGCATGTTTCTTGTTTGGATATAAATTCAAAAATACAAAAAGAACTTTTTAAAAAGAGAGTATCGTAAATTCAAATTTTGCTTTATATTTGCATCCCGATAATCAAATAGGTTATTGGAACAAGTATGCGGGCGTGGTGGAATTGGTAGACACGCTAGACTTAGGATCTAGTGCCGCGAGGTGTGAGAGTTCGAGTCTCTCCGCCCGTACAACAAGAGAAAAGCCGACTTTTAGGAGTCGGCTTTTTTGTTTTTGGTAAACTTGGGTAACATCGGTTATTAGATGCTTGTTGAATGTACCTTGTAAATCAATTGCATATTCGATTAGAATTAAAGTATTCAAGGTTTTAAGGGTATTGTCAATTTCTTTAAATTTACGGGATAAACTCAATTTTCATGAGTCCCAAAAGAATCAACCCAATTTTATTTTTATTTCTGATTTTCCTTCTTTTCTCGTGTTCTTCACGGAATGAAAAAGATGGGATACGTATTGGATTCTCCCAAGCGATGGTAGATGATGAATGGAGGCAATCTATGAATAATGCCATGCAATTACGGGCATCCTTATATCCTAATATCACTTTAGACATATCAAATGCCAATTATGACGTTCAGCGACAGATAACACAGTTAAGGAAGTTCATTGCTGATAGTGTGGATATTATTATCGTTTCCCCTATTCAATCAAAGCCTATTACCCCTGTCGTGGAAGAAGCGATGAATTCCGGAATTCCTGTGGTATTGGTCGATAGAAAAACAGATAACGAAAAATATACCGTTTATGTTGGTGCCGATAATATTGAGGTTGGCCGCAATGCAGCTAAAATCATTGTTTCCAATATTCGTGATTCTTTAAGGGTAATAGAGATAAAGGGACTTAAAGGGTCTTCCCCGGCCAAGGAAAGAAGTCTTGGTTTTCATCAGGTAATCGATAAGTTTGGTAATATTGAGTTTTGTGGAGCTATTGAAGGTGATTGGGAGAAGGAATCCGTTACTGAAAGTTTTCGGGAAATGTTATTACGTACCGGACCTGTCGACTATGTTTTCGCCCATAACGACAGAATGGCAAAGGGTGCTTGGGAGGTCGCAAGAAACTTAGGTATTGAAAATAATATCAAGATTATTGGGGTTGACGGATTAAATGGCCCAAATGGGGGAATACAATTAGTCAAAGACGGCATGCTTGCAGCTACGATATTATATCCTACCGGGGGCGATGAGGCCATAAAAACGGCCTTGGGACTATTGAACAATGAGGATGTGCCTAAGAACATAATCCTTAATACTACTGTAATAGATCGGTTCAATGCTGAAATAATGCAAAACCAATTGAATAAAATAAATGAACATCAGACTCTCCTTGAATCACAGGTTTCTGCTATAAAAAGACAAGAACAACTGTACTACTCACAAAGCAATATCTTGAAGATCATTCTTGGTTTTTCTTTGATTATTCTAAGCTTGGCCATTTATAGTATATATTCAAAAATCGCTATTGTCAGGAAAAATAGGCAGTTAGAAATTACCAATAGAAAAATCACGGTCCAAAGAAATCAAATCGAAAAGATCGCTAATGAGGTCAAGGAAAGTAATGAGGCAAAAATGAATTTTTTTACTGGACTATCCCACGAGTTCAAAACTCCCATTACATTAATTATGAGTTCAATTGAGTCGTTAAGGGAATGGGACAAAAAAAAGGGGAATAAAACCGGCTTTGAAATTGAACTGATTCAGAATAATTCAAATCGTCTGCTTCGGTTGATCAATAGTTTGTTGGATTTTAGAAAAGTCGAGGATCAAAAGTTTAATGTAAGGGCCTCAAAAACCAATATTTATAAGTTTTCCAATAATATTTATAAAGAATTCAAAGGAGAAGCAAAAAAGAGGGGCATTAATTTCAATATTAGTTCCAATAATGAGGGTTTGGATTTGTTTATCGATAGAAATTTAATGGATAAGGTTTATTTTAACCTATTGTCCAATGCCTTTAAATTTACACCGGATAATGGTAGAATAGATATTGAAATCCATGATAATTTTGAAGAAAGCAGTATCAGCATCCATTTTAAGGACAACGGAATAGGAATACCGGAAAATGAATTGAAAAATGTATTCACCCCTTTTTTTAAGGGATCGAATAATAGGAAAAACAGTTCAGGGGTAGGTTTGCATTTAAGTAAACAGTTTGTTGAGCTTCATCTAGGGAAAATCGAAGTTAAATCCCACAATGGAACTGAATTCATTGTTACCTTGTTTAAAGGGAACACCCATTTCAATGAAGATCAAATTGTAGTGGACCCGGAGATAGTCGATTCGACTTTGATCAATTTTTCGGAAGATATTACGATGGATGATACCCATATTAAATTGGATACCAATGGTGGAGAGGAAAGGTATTGCATTCTTTTGATAGAGGATAATAGGGACTTGAGTTTCTTTCTTAAGAACAAGCTTAGTATCGAATATGATATCGTTTTGTCTGATGGAACGGATGGTACCGAGTTGGCGTTCGAGCATGTTCCCGATGTTATTTTATGTGATGTGAACCTTCCCGTTAAAAATGGTTTTGAGATTTGCGAAATATTAAAAAACGATTTGCGTACCTCACACATTCCGGTAATCATATTGACCGCCTTGGGGAATAAGGAATCTTTTATAAAAGGGCTTCAAAGCGGGGCCGATTTATATTTGACCAAGCCGTTTAACTATTCGATCTTAACGCAATCTATTAAGTCGCTCCTTTATAATCGGGAAAAATTAAGGTATTATTATACCAATAATATTCATAAAATAGACCAGGTGCAATCTTTTAGAAACCCGGAACAATTATTCGTTCGCGAATTGAATAAACAAATAAAGGACAATTTGGACAATGCAGGTTTTTCAGTTGAGAACCTGGCCGATGCACTGAATATCTCCAGGGTACAATTGTACAGAAAGGTCAAAGCTATGTTGGGTATCAGTGTTAGCGATTACATTTCCAATTTTAGATTGGAAAATGCGAAATCTATGCTAGAAACGACCGACAAATCCATTGCTGAAATAGGGTATAGTACAGGTTTTTCTTCCCCGAATTATTTTTCTACCGCCTTTAAAAGTAAATATGGTGTTACTCCAGGGGCCTATAAAAAATCATTTTAGGGCATTTTAATCTTTCCGCTCTTTAAATCATGTATCAATTTTAAACTTACGTGTTACAAAAGTGTAACCTATTAATTCTTCTTTGTTAAGGTGTTTGTGTTAGTATACTGATATTCAGTAGGTTAATATTGTTTGTGGAAATGTGAACGAAATCATAATAAACTGTAACATTGGTAAAATAACTCTTAAATAATTTGTAATAATATAGTCTTCGTATTTAATAATTGTGATATGAGGAAGATATTGGTTTGGTCTATTACTGCGGCTTTGGCAGGATTTTTATTTGGTTTTGATACCGTAGTGATTTCTGGAGCGGACAAAAAATTACAGATGTTATGGGGAACTTCAGATGTGTTCCACGGAACCGTGGTTATGGCCATGGCTTTATGGGGTACGGTAGTAGGTGCACTATTAGGGGGAATACCAACCAATAGGCTCGGTAGAAAAAAAACGCTTTTTTGGATCGGGGTTTTATATACCGTTTCCGCTTTAGGTTCTGCATTTGCAAATGACCCTATAACCTTTGCTTTCTTTAGGTTTTTGGGAGGGTTGGGTGTAGGGACATCCACAATAGCCGCTCCCGCATATATTTCTGAAATTTCACCCGCCAAGGATAGGGGGAAACTAGTAGGTCTGTACCAATTCAATATCGTTTTTGGAATATTGGTGGCCTTTTTATCCAATTACCTGTTAAGTGGTATTGGGGAAAATGCTTGGCGATGGATGGTTGGGGTAGAGGCCATTCCTGCTGTAATTTATACACTATTTGTCACCACCGTGCCACAGAGCCCTCGTTGGCTTTTGACAAAGCTTCGAACCGAAGAAGCTCTTAATGTGCTTAAAGTGATAAACCCTGATCAGAATGCGGAGGAAATGATGATGGAAATTAATCAGGAGAACGAAAATAAGGCACCGGGAGATAATATTTTCATGAAGAAATACCGCTTTGCACTGATTCTTGCTTTTTGTATGGCCTTTTTTAATCAAGCATCTGGTATAAATGCTTTTTTATACTACGCCCCTAGAATATTGGAAGAGGCCGGTCTGGGAGAAAGTACGGCTTTATTGAGCAGTATTGGAATAGGTGTCACCAACCTACTTTTTACCCTTGTGGGTATATTTCTAATTGATAGGTTCGGTCGCAAACAACTAATGTATATAGGCTCTTTTGGATATATAGTGTCGCTCACCTTGGTGTCTTGCGCTTTCTTCTTTGGTTGGGAAGGAATGTCCGTAGCCATATTCCTGTTCCTTTTCATTGCCGCACATGCCGTAGGGCAGGGTACTGTAATCTGGGTGTTCATTTCCGAAATTTTCCCCAATCACTTAAGAGGCTCCGGTCAATCCTTCGGAAGCTCGGTTCATTGGGTATTGGCGGCAGTGATCCCCTCATTGATCCCTGTGTTGTTCTCATCGATCGGTGCAGGAACCGTATTTGCCTTTTTTGCCTTTATGATGTTTTTGCAATTGCTCTTTGTAGCCTTTGTTATGCCAGAAACAAAGGGGGTTTCCTTGGAGGCTTTGAGCAAATCCTTAAGTAAATCAGAGGGTGCAAATACTAAAAAAGGCAATGTGATTGAATAGTGTAAATGTGTAAGATTTAAACCCAATTTATTTAGAGTATGAAAAAACATAGATTAAAATTAGTACTTGCCATTGCCGGCCTGTGTATGATTTTTGCATGCAAGGAACATCGGGAAAAAGAAAACAAGGGTGTTGTTGTACAACAAGAAAGTCCTTTAGATGCCGAAGAAGAGCTGTATCGCCCAAATTACCATTTTACACCTAAGGTAGGGTGGATGAACGATCCCAATGGGATGTTCCATTACAATGGGTATTACCATTTGTATTTTCAACATTATCCAGACGATAATAAATGGGGACCCATGCATTGGGGCCATGCAGTAAGTACCGATATGGTAAAATGGAAAGAGCAGCCTATTGCATTATACCCTGATGATATGGGATATATTTTTTCTGGGAGTGCGGTGGTTGATTTACAAAATTCCTCGGGCTTTGGGAAAGAAGGCCAAGTACCGATAATCGCCATGTTCACTTATCATAATATGGAAATTGAAAAAGCTGAAGGGATCGATGTCGAGTCACAGGCAATAGCCTATTCCTTGGATGAAGGGCTTACTTGGACAAAATATGAAGGGAATCCGGTTATTGAAAATCCCGGAATTAGGGATTTCAGGGACCCCAAGGTATCCTGGGACGAGGAACATGAAAAATGGGTTATGGTTTTGGCTGCCCATGACAAAGTGATGTTTTATGGTTCAAAGGATCTTAAAAAATGGGAACTGATGTCGGATTTTGGAGGGGATATGAAAAAGGATCTCGGGACACATGGTGGTGTTTGGGAATGTCCGGATCTTTTCCAGATGCCTGTAGCGGGTACAAATGAAACCAAATGGGTGCTTTATGTTAGTGTAAATCCTGGTGGTCCCAATGGAGGTAGTGCTACGCAATATTTTATTGGTGACTTTGATGGTCGAAAATTCACCATTGATAAGGGGTTTGAAACTGTCCTGAACAAAGGGCAGAAATTTTGGATAGATTTTGGAAAGGACAATTATGCCGGGGTCACCTTTTCCAACATCACCTCTAAGAAAGGTGGAAAATTTTATATGGGCTGGATGTCCAATTGGGAATATGCCAATGAAGTCCCAACAGAGACTTGGCGCAGTGCAATGACCGTGGCAAGGGAAGTGAAATTGATCAAGGATGCGGAAACCTATAGGTTGGCATTTGACCCGGTGGATGAATTAGACGCTTATAAAGGTGTAAAGTATAAGAAAGAAAGAATTGCCGTGAATGGGCTGTCGGCACTTCTTGATTCAGAAAAGGTAAATCTCTCACGAACTGCAATAAGTTTCAGTATTTCAGATGTAAAGAAAGATAGTTTCACTTTTAAACTTTCCAATAAACAAGGAGACGAATTATCCTTTGGATACAATGGGGGGGATAATAGTTTTTTCATTGATCGTGATACCTCCGGTAAAACAGGGTTTTCCGATAGGTTTTCGAATAAGGTCAGCAAAGCCAAACGATTTTCCGACAATGGAATGTTGTCCGGGACAATCCTCCTTGATAAGACATCAATAGAATTGTTTTTTGATGAAGGGTCTACGGTAATGACTGAGATTTTCTTTCCCAATGCGCCATTCGAGACACTTTCAATAGAGTCGGTAAGCGAAGACTTTGTTCTTGATTTTTTAGAAGTAAATGAACTGAATATTAACTAAATAAAACTCAATTATGAAACTAAAACTCTTTTTATTACTAATGACATTTGTTCCCTTGGGGTTATTGGCCCAAGAACGGATAAATGGTACGGTGACCTCCCAGGATGATGGTATGCCACTGCCAGGTGCCTCTGTGGTTGTATCTGGGACGACCATTGGTACAACGACGGATTTTGACGGGAACTTCACACTTGATAAAGTACCTGCGGATGCGACACTCTCGGTAAGTTATGTTGGCTTTTTAAAAGTTGAGGTCCAGGTAAATGGTCAAACTTCTTTTAATATTGTTTTACAGGCAGATGCGCAATTGTTAGATGAGATAGTGCTAACCGGTTATACAACTGAAAGAAAAGCCGATTTAACAGGAGCTGTTACAGTTGTAGAGCTTGGTCCTGTGGAAGGTCAAAGTTTAAGTTCGGGTAATGCCATGCAGGCCTTACAAGGTAGGGTGCCTGGACTTTTTGTTGAAAAATCAGGTAACCCGAACGGTACCAGTAGTCGAATTTTGATTCGGGGTGTCACCACCTTGGGAAATAACGATCCTCTTTATGTTATTGATGGGGTTCCAACGGTTAGGCAAGAAGTTTTTTCAGGTCTTAATCCCAGTACCATAGAATCAGTTCAAGTGTTGAAAGATGCTTCAGCCTCTTCCATTTACGGATCAAGGGCAGGTAATGGGGTAATTATCGTAACCACCAAAAATAGTTCTAAATCAGGAGGAGATGAAAAGTACAGGGTAATTATAAATTCGAATATTTCTGTGCAGTCTGAAAAAAAACAGCGATACGATATGTTGAATTCCATTCAGCGAGGAGAAGCTTTATGGAGGGCGTCTGTCAATGATGGTGCTGATCCGACCGGTGGATATGGCGAGATTTATAATTTTGATTGGAATGGCGATTTTAATAATCCAGTGCTGAACAGTGTAACGCTCCAGCCTTATGTTGGTGGTGATGTCAGCGTGCCGGTGGGAGATACGGATTGGCAGAATGAAGCGTATGAAACAGGTTATATTTTCAATAATGAAGTATCCATTTCGGGGGGCACTGATAAATCTTTTCATCTCATTAATTTGGGGCACCTTAAGAATACAGGCATTTTAAAGTATACGGGTTACGAAAGGTTTTCAGGCAAATTGAATTCCAATTTCAAATTGTTCAATGATAAATTAAAGGTTGGGGTCAATACGGTTTTCACCACTTCGGATGAAACTTTGGCCTCTACCGATATTGGTAGCGCCCCAACTCCTGCATTGGCAATTAGTTTGGCGCCGACCATTCCTTTGTTTGATAGTAACGGTAATTATGGTGGGCCATTGGGGGCAGGGTATTCGGATCGTAACAACCCTGTTTTGATGCAGTATTTGAATAGATGGGACAACACGGAAAGGACCAATATTTTTGGTAATGTATTTGCCGAACTCCAAATAATAGACAATTTAACTTTTAGGACTAGCATTGGTCTGGATTATGGTGACTACAAACGTAAGGATATAGAGCCCAAGGTAGCCAATGGATTTGTCAATAGGAGCAATAATAGGTTGATTTTGGACACCAATAAATTTACTAGCGTTGTGTTCACCAATACTTTAAATTACAACTTGGAGTTGGGAGATCATCGTTTTGGTCTACTGGTTGGAACAGAATCCATTAAAAATGATTTTGATTCGGTTACCGCTATTGCCGATGGTTTTGCGGTAGAAACGGAATCTTATTTTGTTCTGGATGCGGCTACAGGAGCTAGGACCAATACAGGTCGTTCCAGTGGAAGCAGCCTATTGTCACAATTTGGAAAATTGAACTATGCATTTGCAGATAAGTATTTAGCTTCAGTGACCGTGCGTAGGGATGGTTCCTCCCGATTTGGTGAAGAAAACAGGTATGGTGTTTTCCCGGCCGCAACTTTGGGATGGAGAATTAGCAGAGAAGATTTTTTCAATGATGAAGGTGCGGTTTCGGATTTAAAATTCCGTGCAGGATACGGTGAAGTTGGTAACCAATCTATTGGTGACCTGGCCAGATTTGGTTTGTACGAATCAAGATATGGTCCCAACCAAGATCAATTTGTTCCTGATTTTTTCAACCAGTATTATAATGTTGGAACAGCTTATGATTTAGGAGGTAATAACGGGGGAACCTTACCTTCAGGATTTGTTTCAATTCAAGCTGCGAACCCGGCGCTTAAGTGGGAAACTACCAAGGAATTTAACTTTGGTGTAGACTTTGGGCTTTTTAACAATGCAATAGTAGGTACTTTCGATTACTTTACCAGAGAAACAAGTGACATCTTGATTACACCTCCAATCGCCTCAGTTATTGGCGAAGGACAACAGCGTGTTCTTAATGGGGCTACCACAGAAACAAAAGGATGGGAGCTATCGGTGGCCTATTCCAAAATGTGGGATAGTGGATTTTCAATGGCGGTATCTACTAATTTTGGAGCTTTCAAAGACGAGATAACCTTTTTGCCTGAAGAAGTTAGGGCAGGTTTTCCCGGAACGGCAGAGAATTCTATCCTAGGTCAGTCACAATTTTCCATCTTTGGTTATAAAACGGATGGATTGTTCCAAAGTCAGGCCGATATCGATGCCAGTCCTGCACAGGTTGGGGCAAGACCTGGAGGCTTAAAATTCCAAGACCTTAACGGGGATAATGTAATAGATAGTGATGACCGCGACTTTATTGGGAATACCTTGCCAGACCTTGAATATGGTATTCGTGTAGATTTGGCATACCGTAATTTTGATTTCTCTGTTTTCGGATCAGGTGTTGCGGGTAGAATAGGGCAGGATCCATATATCTTATGGAACAATTTCACACAGGGCCGGGAGAATGCCGGACTTGGTGTTCTTGATGCATGGACCCCAACTAATACCGATTCCGATATTCCATCACTCTCACTAGCCTTTAATGATCTTAGAACTTCTGATTATTTATATAGGAAGAATTCGTATTTCAAAATAAGGAATTTACAATTGGGGTACTCCTTGCCCGAGGATTTAATTGGAAAATTAGGGGGAATGACCGGTTTACGCATTTATTTTCAAGGGGAAAACCTATTCTGGTTTACTCCGAAAGATTATATAGGCTCTGATCCAGAACGTACCACAGTAGATAATATTCCCGTTCCCACAGTACTTTCTTTAGGACTTAATGTGAATTTTTAATAAAAGAAAATCATGAAAAAAAATAAATTTTTAATATTAGGAATGCTGGTTACATTATTTCTGGCTTCTTGTGACAAGGATTTTTTAGAATATGAACCGGAGGGCGTGCTATCCAATGAGAACGTAGCAACTGCGGAAAATGCGGAAGCATTGGTGGTAGCAGCTTATGCAGGGATTGCCAATGATGAGATGATCGGGCCTTTGACCCATCAATGGGTGTATGGAAGTGTGCGATCGGATGATGCTTATAAAGGCGGTGGAGGCCGAAGTGATGTAGATGTAGTAGATCGCTATGAGCAATATAACTTAACCATTCCAGATTATGGGGATTGGATGGCACCCCGCACATGGACCAATTACTACAAGGCCATTTCAAGGGCTAATTTTGCATTGACCGTAATCAACGACATACCTGATGCGGAATATGCAAATAAGACTTTAAGACAGGCGGAACTTAGGTTTTTAAGAGGGCATTCCCACTTTATGTTGAAGCTGTTGTTCAAGAAAATACCCTATATAAAGGAAGGTTTGACCCAAGAAGAAATAGCGGCGGTTTCCAATGATGTGCCGAACGATGAATTGTGGAATACAATTGCGGAGGATTTTATTTTTGCTTATAACAATCTTCCCCAATCGCAAGATGAGGTTGGCAGGGCAGATAGAAATGCAGCTGCAGCCTATATGGCCAAACTTAGGCTTTACCAAGCCTATGAGCAAAATGACCAACATCAGGTCACTGCGATCAACCCTGAGCGACTTCAAGAGGTAATTGATTATGCTGATGAGGTTGTGGCAGGTCTTGAGGCAGATTATGGCAACAACTTTTTAGATGGTTTTGATAATGGTCCTGAATCTATTTGGGCCGCCCAATTTTCTATAAATGATGGTACCAAGGTTAGTAGGGTGAGTTTTGTTACAGGACTTAATTCCCCACATGGATCTGCGTTATATGGTTGTTGTGGGTTTCATTTGGCTAGTCAGAACATGGTAAACGCGTTTAGAACCGATGAAGCTGGACTACCTTTACTGGATAGTTTTAACGATACGGATATACTCACTGCCGTTAATGAGGATGGAACCGTAACGCCAGCTGCAGGATTAACGGTTGACCCTAGGTTGGATCATACGGTAGGAGTCCCGGGAAGGCCTTTTAAATATAGAAATACAGTGAATACTACAGGTGATATGGTTTATAACTTTACTTGGGCCAGGGATCCAGGGGTTTATGGTTATTTTGGGAATATGAAGGAACAACAAGCACCGGATTGCTCCTGTTACGTGAAGGAAGGGCCGTTTGTGGGTACTTCAAAGAATGTTGATTTTATTCGATATGCCGATATCTTACTTTTTAAGGCAGAGGCCTTGATACAATTGGATCGTTGGGATGAGGCTTTGCCCTTGGTCAATCAGGTTAGGGCACGTGCAGCTGCAAGTACCCAACGTCAAATCGATGCCGGTGCTACGGATATTTATAATGTACAGGAATACCTTTCTTTTCCAAATAAGGAATATGCTTGGAAAGCATTAAAATTTGAAAGAAGGTTGGAATTTGGGATGGAAGGACCTCGTTTCTTTGATTTGGTAAGATGGGGAGAGGCTGCAGAAGTGTTGAATGCCTATCTAACCGAGGAAAAAACCAAAAGGGATTTCTTGTCAAATGCAGAATTTACTGCCGGAAGGGATGAGTACTATCCAATTCCACAAAGGGAAATAGACTTTACAGGAGGTCTTTATAAGCAAAACCCGGGATATTAATATAAGACGAAATTGTTTGAGTTAGTTTATTAGGCACGGAGAGTGGTTTCTTCGTGCCTTTTATTTAAAGTTTGGTTTATGAAAAAATTAAATGTGATTTGTTTTGGTGAGGTTTTATTCGATAATTTCCCAACACACTCAAAGATCGGCGGAGCTCCCTTGAATGTTTCTTTACGACTAAGGTCATTTGATGTAGACGTAAGTATGATAAGTAGTGTAGGCGATGGTAAATATGGAAATAGGATACTTGACTTTCTGAATAATCGTGGGGTCAATACCGATGGGATTCAGATTAGTCCACTTTATCGTACAGGTCAAGTGAAAGTTAATTTAAATAGCAGTGGGGTGGCAACCTATGATATCTCCTATCCCGTTGCTTGGGATAAAATAACATCAAGAAGTAGTTATGAAAAACAACTGAAAGAAAGTGATGTTTTTATTTATGGCAGTCTTGCCTGCAGGGATAGCACATCAAGGACTACCTTGATAGGCTTATTGCAAAAAGCACCTTACAAGGTTTTCGATGTAAATTTAAGAGCACCATATTATTCGAAGGAGCTGCTTTTGGAATTGATACAGCAAGCCGATTTTGTCAAATTCAATGATGACGAATTGTATGAAGTGGCTGAATATCTTGGTTCCAAATATAACTCCATGGAGCAGACGATTGTGTTTTTGGCCGAACAGATTCAGATTGAAACCATTTGTGTAACCAAAGGGGCGTATGGTGCTGTATTGTATCACCAGAATGTATTTTATTATAATAGTGGATATAGAATTAAGGTTTTGGATACTGTAGGCTCCGGTGATTCATTTTTGGCTTCAGTAATCTACAAATTGCTAAATGGGGAAGGGCCACAAGAGGCTATCGATTTTGGTTGTGCTGTAGGAGCCTTGGTTGCTAAAAGCAATGGCGCTAATCCCAAATTGAGCATGCAGGAAATCGCAAAGTTTATGAATCCTTGACCTATCGGGTTGTTTAGTTTAAATCCTTGCTAAAAAAAAGTTATTGGTTTTTGTGTTGACAAGATTTTACAATCGGCTATGTTAAAATAAAACCAGTACTTAAAAATTTATATCCTTATAAGGGGTAATTATATGAAAAATCAGCAGGATAATAATTAATAAAGACCTCTTAGAAAATTGGTTTGACTTCTTAATATTCCCTCAAAGTTGATTTTTGAGATAACGTTATATATATAATAATAAGTCCCAATAATCAAATAGTTTTTTGGATCAAGAATGTGGGCGTGGTGGAATTGGTAGACACGTTAGACATAGGATCTAGTGCCGTGAGGTGTGAGAGTTCAAGTTTCTCCGCCCGTACTTCGATAAGCCCTTCAGAAATGAAGGGCTTTTTTTATTTTTAGTGTCTCGTCCTGAAATAAGTTGACATAAAATCGACTTATTTATGAAACATTCAATTATTACGGTGAACAAGCGAACCCAACGCGATTAAGATCTGGGCTTTAAATTAAGTGTTGTCCATCAGGTCGAAAAAGGCGAGATGACATATAAGCAGGCGCAAAAGGCTTATGGTATTCAGGGTAGAAGTACCGTTTTGGTTTGGCTTAGAAAACATCCTAATCTGATGAAAGAAATCAAAGATTGCAGACCGGAGGAGTTCTTCGTCAGTGACATTACAAACATTAAAAGCAGGGAGCGGACACATTACCTATCCTTGGTGACCGATGCCTATAGTAGAAAAATAATGGGGCACCATCTTAGTGATGATATGAGTGCGGAGAATGTGGTAAAGGCAGTAAAAATGGCGAACAACAATAGATTAACGAGCAAACATCTAATTCATCATTCCGATAGGGGATTGCAGTATTGCTCGGCCATATATCAAAAAGAACTACAGCAATGCAATATAACCCCATCAATGACAGATGGGTGTGATTGCTACCAAAATGCATTGGCAGAACGAATGAACGGTATATTGAAAGGTGAATTCTTGATATATAAATGTAACAGCGGCAAAGAGTTGAAAAAGCTTATAGCAGAATCATTAAGAACGTATAATAACAAAAGACCGCACTTGAGTCTAAAAAATAAAACACCTAACTTTATACATAACAAAAAACCAGAGAAGCTAGCTTCTCTGGTTTAATATTAATAATTTAAAAACTGTCAACCTATTTTAGGACGACTCAGGGGTAGTAAGTCCGGGTATTTCAGCGGTGTTTGTATTAGGTCTTTTTTGGAAAAAAACCACCAATAACGGGGCGATTTGGGGTGCTTTTTTATCCATACCGATTGCTTTGTTGTTGAAATATATTCCCATTTCGGCTTTGGAACCTTGGATGCACTAAATGGGATTGACGGCATTTTTAACCATGATGATCATTATGGGGGTAAGCCATCTTGAGACCAAAGGGAAAGATGATGCTAAAGGAATAATCTTGTCAAAAAAACTATTCGAAACATCCCCTTTGTTCAATATCGGGTATTTTGTTCTTTGTGTTGTTATTGCTGTTTTATATTGTTTGTTCTGGTAAAGACGATAAGGGATTGCTGAAAAAACAATCAAAGGCCATGCGAAACATGATCATGGTTATACCCCGAATTGCCAAGGCTGTCCAATGATTTTTCGGTAGCGCGTGGTTTATGGTTTGTTCTGTCAATGTGTGCCAAACGGAAAGGAAACAGGTCATGATGGAATGGTACAAGGTAGTGGGGCAGATGGTAAGAGGGCTTCCTAGGCCAAAAAACCAATGTTCAAGGAAGCTGTAAGGTAGCCTAAATAAAGAAAACGTTTTAAAATAGAAAAGATGAAAGGAATAGTAGTGGTTACAATGGGTCTTGCACTCATTTTCTTCAATTGTACAAAACCCAAACAGTTATCGATTACATCCCCCGATGGCCTAATTGAAGTTGTATTGGATCAAACCGATAAGGGTTTGGGCTACAACCTTTATGATGGTGGCAAAGACATCATTTTAAATTCAGGAATCTCCATTTTACCCGACTTGCAAGTAGAAGTTTTGGATGCTGAAATCAATGAAGTGCGTAAAACATGGAATCCCGTTTGGGGGCAGTTCAGTGAAATTGAAGACCATTACAAAGAGTTGGAAGTATCGCTGAATTACGAAGGTGTCCCTGTTACACTTTTGGTAAGAACCTACAATGATGGTGTTGCTTTTCGTTTTAAGGCCGATGAAATTCCAGCGGGGGCCAAGCCTTCTTTTTTTATCGAATACGGTTTGCCCGATACCAGTAACCTATATTCACCGGCGGGAGAAGGGGAGCCCTTTGGACCTGTGGCTTTGGCCGACTTGGGGAAAACCCAGCCCAATGGCAAAAAACAAAAATTGAAAATGCCCTTGGTCGTAGCGCATCAAGAAAGTAAATTTTTATCGCTTTTGGAATCGGATTTGATCAGTGCGCCGGGTTTTGATCTCATAAACTTCAATTATGATGACCAAAGAAACAAATTGGTTTCAAAAAACGGATTTGAGTCCGATGAGAGGAGCTTAACAACACCTTGGCGGGTAATTCTTTTGGAAGACCGAATGGGTGATTTACTTACCAATACGGTGCCACTGAATGTGGCGGCCCCTAATCAAATTGAAAACACATCATGGATTAAACCAGGAAAAACCCTTTGGGATTGGAGGGTTCATGGTTTGCAAGCCAAGGACGGATTTACGTATGGGATCGATAACGAAAGTTATTTCCGATTTATCGATTTTGCATCAAAAAATGGGATTGAATATTTCCTTATTGACGATGCCTGGTACACCCATGTGGAACCAGGGGAAATAACAATGTCCGATAAATTGGATTTGGATAAAGTAGCGGCGTATGCCAAAGAAAAAGGGGTGTCCCTAATTCTGTACTATGACAGGCGACAAGGGAATTATGGTGATGATGCCTTGTTCCCGTATTACAAATCCCTTGGGGTGAAAGGTATCAAATACGGTTTTATGGGGGCAAACGTGCCCTTTACCAGAGACGCCATTCGTATGAGTGCCGAAAGTAATTTATTGATTGATTTTCACGATGGACCCGTGCCGTTCACTGGGGTAACGAGAACCTACCCCAATGCCATTACTAGGGAATTTTGTCATGCACAACAAGATTCCAGACGGGCTTTCACGCCTAAAACCTTTATTAGGATGGCATTGATCAACGCGATACAAGGCCCCTTGGATATGAACAATGGTGTTTTCGATATTACAAGTGTTAATGCAGGCGAAAGGGAAAAAGGACCTAAAAAAACTGAATTCATTACGCACAACGGTCACTGCGGAAGCCGCCAGAACCCTTATCGTATTCAGCGGATTGGTGTGTATCCCTGATGCACCCGAGGCTTATGCCGAAAAACAGGATATGTTTGAATTCATTAAAGAAATGCCCGTAGGAAAATGGGATGAGACAAAAATATTGCACGCCAAAATGGATGGGTATATTTCCACGGCAAGACGGCATGGAGAGGAGTGGTTTATCGGTTCGGTGCACAACGAAGGGGGTACGCTTGATATTACACTGGACTTTTTGAATGATGACCAAGAATATACCATTACCTTTTATGAAGATACCGAAGAAACCGACAGCAATACGAATCCGGAAGCTTATCACGTACGAACCGCAACTGTAATGAAGGACGCTGTTGTAGAGGCCAAGATGGTTCCCGGTGGTGGCCATTGCATGTGGATAAGGCCTGAATCGAAGAAATAAGATCGCCCATGAAAAGACCAATATATTTCCTGGCGCTGATGACCCTTTTATCGGCATCATGCAAAAATGAAGATCATCTTTCAGATCCCAATAAACCTAACATCCTTTTTATCGTGGTAGACGATTTGGGGTATGCCGATTTAAGTGTTATGGGCAGCGAATACTATGAAACCCCGAATATCGATGCCGTGGCAAAATCGGGGAATGTTTTCACCAATGGCTATGCTACGTGTTCTGTTTGTAGCCCTTCGCGAGCAAGTTTGTTGAACGGGCAGTTTACGGCAAGGCATGGGATTACGCAGTTTGTTGGTGCGCCATCGGGATCGGAGTGGAAAAAAAAGAACCGATACACAAAGCTTTTACCGCCCGAGTACAAGCATCATTTGGATCACGATGATGTGACTTTACCTGAAGTATTGAAAGAGAACGGATACCGAACCTTTTTTGCGGGAAAATGGCATTTAGGAGGCACAGCGGATCACTCCTTACCGACCGATCACGGATTCGATATCAATCAAGGGGGGTATGAAAAAGGTGGGCCTTACAGCGGAGGTTATTTCTCTCCCTTCAACAATCCGCAAATGGAAGACCATGAGGAAGAAAAAGGAATGTCGCTTTCCATGAAATTGGCAAAAGAAACTTCAGGATTCATTGAGAAAAGCAAAGACACCACATTTTTGGCATACCTCTCTTTTTATGCGGTACATGCCCCTATACAGACCACCAAAGACAAATGGAAAAGGTATAGGTACAAAGCCGAACAAATGGGCATTGCAGAAAACGGCTTTGAAATGGAACGTATTTTACCTGCCCGAAAATACCAAGATAACCCAGTGTATGCCGGCTTGATCGAACAAGTGGATGAGGCTGTCGGAAGTGTCCTTAGGACTTTGAAAGATAATGGTTTGGATAAAAATACCATCGTCGTGTTCACTTCGGATAATGGGGGGGTTACTTCCGGAGACAACTTCTCGACCGATCAATTGATGTTAAGGGGAGGAAAAGGGTACCAATGGGAAGGCGGTTTACGGGTGCCTTATTTTATTTATGTTCCATGGTTAAAGCAAAATGGGGATATGATAGAAACCCCGGTTTCCGGCGCCGATCTGTACCCGACATTGTTAGACTTGGCGAATATCCCTTTAAAACCCGAAGCACATGCCGATGGCGTTAGTTTAAAGCCACTTTTAAACGGGGAAGAAATTGATGATAGACCACTTTATTGGCATTATCCGCATTACGGAAATCAAGGGGGGGAGCCGGTTTCCATTATTAGAAAGGATAATTGGAAACTGATTCATTACTGGGAAGACGATCATAATGAATTGTATGATTTGAATACAGACCTAAAAGAGGGTAACGATTTGTCTGGGAAAAACAAAGTGATAGCGGAAACCTTATACACACAATTAATTGATTGGTTGGAATCCATGAATACCCAATATGCAAAGGAAGACCCCGAATGGGATGAAGCTGCCCGTATTAAAAGACTGGAAAGCCATAAAACGAAACTCATGCCACGCTTGGAAAAGCAAAGAAGGGAAATGTTTAGTCCTGATTGGCAGCCCAATGACGATTGGTGGGGAAGTGAAGTCAACGAAATTAACAAAAATCAAAATTCATGAATCCTTAAGTGCCTATTGAATTATCTAGAAAAGACTTTTTATATTTAAAAATTGCATAAGAAGAATAAAGCTATTTCGATTTCAGTCTGTTAATGCTTTTCCTCTCGTCATATTTCTTCCTAATCAACCCATTGGGTTGTTTATGTCTTGAATGGGAAGATTTTACTTTTTCTGCTTGCTCATCCCAGAGGATTTAGGGTCTGTATTTTACCTATATAGCAATAATTTCGATTTCGATTTCAGGGAGCCGCATAGCTAATCTGTTATCCTTGTTTCCCTTTATGTTGGTTTTGGTGGGAAAAACTATTTTTAAGGTAGTATCATTTGACCTAGTTTTTATAATGATAAACAACCTGGCAAATGTTGGTAACACATTTTAGGGTTTCAAATCGATTTAAATGAGCTTAAGTTAAATTACAAGACGCACAAAATCAATTATATGTATTAATATGGTGTGATTTGACAAGTTAAAAAGCCAGACTTAGGATCTAGTGCCGCGAGGTGTGAGAGTTCGAGTCTCTCCACCCGTACAACAAGAGAAAAGCCGACTTATAGGAGTCGGCTTTTTTTATACGCTGTGTTTTTGGTCGGGAATTGGTATGTAATAGAGAAATGGTTGAGCCGGGCGAATTTAAAGTAAAGGTAGGGGCGGCATCAGATGATATTAGGTTGGAATCTGTGTTTCATGTAAAATAGGTCATTCAATGTATAGGATAAGAATACGGTAACCTATGAATCAATGGTTAAAAATTTTGGGATTGATTGGTTGGGTTCATTACTTAGTTAAGTAATGGCTTTAAAGAAGAAGTGATTGTGTGTGAATCAAAAAAGTCCATTTTTATGAAATGGACTTTGTTATTTCTTAAAAAAATAGGAGGTAATATTTGAGGAAATCTAAATTCAATCGCATTTAAAGTATCCCAACGGCAGCTAATAAAAGTCCGCCGACTACGGAAAGCAAAATCGCAATCAAAACCACAATCATAATACCCAGAAAAACGTTGAGTATTTTATTGCCAAATGTAATTTCGTGCTCCATGATTTTTATTATTTACTACAATATAAGCATTTGTCACCTGAATTTGCCCGAATTTCTAAGTTATTTCGACTAAGTGTCTGTCGCTTAGTATGTTTATCGGATGTATTACCCAAAAATTCGATGAGTGGCATAAGATGAAAAGAGAGCCTTTTTTAATTCCTTTGAGCTTACCGTTAAGCGCTTCCAATGAGTTTTATCCCCAACTATAAAGTGCTTAGTTATTAAGCAGGGCCATCTTGGGCTTCAATGTATCCAGATCTTTTGATTTTTTACGCTTTTTGGAAATGCTGTCGCGGGAACTTTTGTTAGGAACCTGATAATCCTCCTTAGGGGTTGATCTTGAATTTTGGTGTTCTTCTGTAGACGGAGCGCTTTTCTCTTGATTTTCGGTATCATCGTATTTGGTGCGTACTTCTTTACATGAAGTAAGAAGTACGCCGAACAATACCATAAGTATAAAAATTTGGGGAATTCTCATATTGGTTCTCTAATCGTATCATAGTAATGTACGTAGATATGATATGATTTGGACGCTTGCACCTTTATTCGCTGTGACATAGTCGGAGTTCACCTTACCGGTTTTGGCGGCGAATTCTGGGTTTTCCAGTAATCGGGTCATTGTATCGTTGAATTGTAGACTGTTTTGAACGACTATAATGCCTTCTTTCCTGACCAAGGTTTCAGCTTCTTTAAAACCAGAATAATCAGGGCCAATTATTACGGGGATGCCATGAACGGCGGGTTCAAGGGTGTTGTGAAGTCCGGTGCCGAAAGCCCCTCCCACATAGGCGATGTTCGCATAACTGTAAATTTTTGTGAGTAAGCCTATGGTGTCAATGATCAGGACATCAAAATTAGAGGGGTCATGTTGCTCTAATTCGGAGTATAATAGAGTAGTTTTTGAGATTGATTTTTTTAAAGAAACAATGTGTTCCGGCTTAATATTGTGCGGGGCAAGAACGAACTTTAGGTTTTTTTCGGTTTCATTGATGAATGGTAGCATAATGGCTTCATCATCTGGCCAAGTGCTTCCTGCAACGAAACATAAGGAACCTTCCTTGAAATGGTCCATAAACATAAGCTGATTATCCTGTTGTAGAATTTCGGAAACCCTGTCAAAACGTGTATCACCGCTTAAGGTTGGATTTTTCAAGTCAATACCTTTCAATAATTCTACCGATTTCTCATCTTGAACAAAGAAATGGGTGAAGGTTTGCAAAGCCTTGCGCATAAGACCACCGTACCATTTAAAGAATACTTGGTCTTTTCTGAAAATGGCCGAGATTAAAATAGTCGGTATATTATTCTCTGCCAGTACTTTTAGGTAATTGGGCCAAATCTCATATTTCACGAATATCGCTACTTTGGGATTTATGGTATTTATAAAACGTTTGGCATTCCCGATTGTGTCGATCGGTAGATAAACAATTGCATCGGCTACGGCCGAGTTCTTTTTTACCTCATAGCCCGATGGGGAGAAAAAGCTTATTACTATTTTGTATAAAGGATATTGGATCTTGAGCTTCTCTATTACGGGCAGTCCTTGCTCAAATTCCCCTAATGAAGCTACGTGTACCCAAATAACGGAATCATCTTTTTGGATCGATTTACTTAAAATGGAAAAAGTTTCTTTTCTTCCTTTGACGAAAAGCTTGATTTTTGGCTGAAAAAAAGCCACTGATTTTAACAGAAACCATGAAAAATATGCAATGGTATTGTAGATGTAGATCACTAGGTTATGGTTTGTCGCTAAAATACGGTTCTTTCCAGAATTGTTCCTTATTTTTGCACCGATACTATGCTAAAACTTGCAGATGCGAAAAATACAAATGGTAGACCTTAATGGTCAATACCAATCCATCAAAGAGCAGATAAACTCATCTATTGCGAATATTCTAGATACTTCGGCCTATATCAATGGTCCGGAGGTACATGCCTTTCAAAAGGAATTGGAAGAATATTTAGGCGTGAAACATGTGATTCCCTGTGCCAATGGTACGGATGCATTGCAGATTGCCATGATGGGTTTAGGATTGCAACCTGGTGACGAAGTAATCACCGTTGATTTTACTTTTGCGGCTACCGTAGAAGTTATAGCCCTTCTTCAATTGACACCTGTTTTGGTCGATGTTGATGTAGAAACCTTCAATATCGATATTGCGGCCCTTGAGCGAGCCATTACCCAAAAGACAAGGGCTATTGTCCCAGTTCATCTTTTTGGGCAATGTGCCAATATGGATGCTATAATGGCATTGGCCAAAAAACACGATTTGTTCGTTATAGAAGATAATGCACAGGCTATTGGTGCCAACTACAAGTGGTCCGATGGTTCTAAACAAAAAGCCGGTACTATAGGCGATGTAGGTGCTACCTCATTCTTTCCTTCCAAAAACTTGGGATGTTATGGTGATGGAGGTGCGATTTTCACCAATGACGATGACTTGGCACATACTATAAGGGGTATGGTGAACCATGGTATGTACGAAAGGTACCATCACGATGTGGTCGGTGTAAATTCTCGATTAGATTCTATTCAGGCTGCGGTTCTTAGGGCAAAACTTCCTTTGTTGGATAGTTATTGTGATGCGCGTAGAAAAGCGGCACGGGCCTATACAAAGGCCTTTGAAGGTCAAGAAAACATTATTGTTCCCGTTACTGTAAATAATTGCGGGGAGATTTGCGATACTTGTGATTGTCATGTTTTTCATCAATACACTTTAAGGATAACCAATGGAAAAAGGGATGCCTTGGTAGCACATTTGGCCGAGAAGCAAATTCCTTTTGGGGTTTATTATCCCATTCCTTTGCATAGCCAAAAAGCGTATACGGATGAGAGGTACCGGGAATCCGATTTCCCTGTAACCAATCAACTGGTAAAAGAGGTTGTCTCATTACCCATGCATACGGAGTTGGATGCGGAGCAGATAGATTTTATAACCGAAACGGTTATTGGTTTTGTAAATGGCAAATGATCATTTATTATAATTTGAATTAAATTAAGGTTTAGATGAAAATATTGGTTACTGGCGGATTGGGATTTATAGGTTCACATACCGTGGTTGAACTTCAGAATGAAGGCTATGAGGTCGTTATTATAGATGATTGTTCAAATGCTGATAAAAAGGTGCTTGATGGGATTACGGCCATCACGGGTAAAAAGCCTGTATTCGAAAAAATCGATTTAAAGGAAAGATCCAAAGTCGAAGGGTTTTTTAAAAGACATCAAGATATCGAAGGGGTTATACACTTCGCGGCATCCAAAGCGGTGGGAGAGAGTGTAGAAAAACCATTATTGTATTATGAGAACAATATTGGAACACTCGTTTATATGTTGAAGGAATTATCGGCAAAGGCTTCGGCCAGTTTCATATTCAGTTCTAGTTGCACGGTTTACGGTCAGGCCGATACCATGCCAATAACCGAAAATGCCCCGGTAAAACCGGCAGAATCCCCTTATGGCAATACCAAACAGATAGGGGAAGAGATTATTCGCGATACATGCAAGGTAACCCCGGGTTTAAATGCGATTGCCCTGCGTTACTTTAATCCAATGGGAGCCCATCCAAGTAGCGAGATAGGTGAGTTGCCTATTGGTGTGCCACAAAATCTGGTTCCTTTTATTACCCAAACAGGTGTGGGTCTACGGGAGCAACTATCAGTGTTCGGTGATGATTATCCAACATCTGATGGTACTTGTGTTCGGGATTACATCTATGTGGTAGATTTGGCAAAGGCCCATGTTGTGGCCCTTCAACGCTTATTGGGCGGTAAGAACAAGGACAACTATGAGGTGTTCAACGTAGGTACCGGTAAAGGTAGTACGGTTCTTGAAGTTATCAAGAGTTTTGAAAAGGTATCCGGCAGAAAACTCAATTACAAAATTGTGGATCGGAGACCTGGGGATATTACTTCGGCCTATGCCGATACGACCCTTGCAAATAAGGAACTTGGTTGGAAAGCGCAATATTCTTTGGATCAGGCCATGAAATCGGCATGGGATTGGGAGCAAAAAATAAGAAGCTGATTTTATCTTTGTATTGACAACTGGATAATTGGCAGGCATTTTTTTAAACGGAAGAATCAAGATCGCTCCAGTACATGGCATAGATAGCGTTGTAAACCAAAAACCCATCAACCTACGTATGTAATTTATGAGACTTGACTTCCCCAATAGCAATGAGCTTTTAGCAAATGTCAAAACCGAAAACCTTTATGGTAAACTGGTGCAACAGATCAAGAAAGATTTCGGGCTTGCCAACATACCAATAGATCTTGCCGATACTGTTTCCTCCGAAGACTTGAGGATATTTCTTCATGAGAAGATATATTATTTGATCATGGAAAAATTCGTTGAGTATTTAAACTTACTATATGTAATAGATGTACCTGAAAAGGCATTTAGAGAGATTCAAGTGACAGATGCTGTTGAGGTTGCCGAGCAAGTTTCCTTTTTGGTCTTGAAGCGGGAGTTTCAAAAGGTTTGGTTGAAAAAAAAATATTCCTCTTAAAAGTACACTCTTACAAAAGGCATTAATGCATTGGCATATATACTTTTGTTGTCGTCGTAGAGCACATCGTACCGAAGTCCGAACGTAACGTTT
The DNA here is from genome assembly GCF_033101095.1 of Maribacter sp. TH_r10. Taxonomy (NCBI): domain Bacteria; kingdom Pseudomonadati; phylum Bacteroidota; class Flavobacteriia; order Flavobacteriales; family Flavobacteriaceae; genus Maribacter; species Maribacter sp. TH_r10. The sequence continues at coordinate 176,281 of NZ_JAWMPY010000005.1, forward strand.
TGGTTACTATACCCCAAGCCAAGGAAAAGGGCAGGGGACCAATAATTGTCTTCCCTGTTTCCCCCATCAAGGGCGTATGTCCTGTTTATTCTCAATTGCTCCAATTCTGCGGATAATTGAATATTGGGGATAGGATTGTATAACGTTAATATGCTTCCACCATAAGCGAAAAGTTTGTCGTCGTTGAATTTGGCATAATTGAAGTTTAGGCTGGTCCCTGCCGCGAACTGCTCATTTACCTGATAAATTGCACTAGGTGAAATAGAACCGTTAAAACTACCGTTGGTGAAACCGATTCCGATACCACCTCCAAAACGTACATTATCCCAAAAATTATTGGAAGAACCTTGGCCAAAACAAGAAATGCCAATAAGTAATAGAAGTGTAAATATGTAATGTTTCATTTTGTGTAGATTTTGTGTTTTATATAAACAGATCTTGATTTTTGGTCAATATTACTAATGAAGATACGCCTAGATATGTGAAATATTGTATTTTTGACCAGTTTTTGTTATTGAAACTTTATTTGAAAATTACTGATTATTTTTTTCAAACAAAATAAAATAGAATTGATCTCGTCCTATGACGGGATTTGTTTCTTATAATAAGATAGAGCATATTCATGGATAAATATTCCTTTTTAAATGCGGCGCATACTTCATATTTTGCTGAGGTATACGACAAATATTTAACAGATCCCGATAGTGTTGAGCCAAGTTGGAGGGCATTTTTTCAAGGTTTTGATTTTGGGGTAGAAAGTTCAACGGACGGGCCATATGTTTCTTCGGAACAAGAAGCAGTGTCATCTACTTTGGTTGCGGATGGCCAAGTGCCAGAGCATATGCAGAAAGAATTTAAAGTGGTTCGTTTGATCAATGGCTACCGAACAAGGGGCCATCTTTTTACAAAGACCAATCCGGTACGTAAACGTAGAACTTATGTTCCAACATTGGATCTTGAGAATTTTGGTCTAAGTGATGGTGATTTGGATACGGTATTCACTGCCGGTGAGGTAATAGGTCTTGGTCCTAACACACTTCGTGAAATAGTAGGGCATTTACAGCGTATTTATTGTGATGCTATTGGTGTAGAGTACATTTATATTCGCAAGCCCGAATTCGTGAATTGGATACAGGATTGGATAAACGTGAACGATAACCATCCGGATTTCAATAGCGACCAAAAAAAACATATTCTTAAAAAATTGAACCAAGCTGTTTCATTTGAAAGCTTTCTTCATACAAAATATGTGGGCCAGAAACGTTTTTCCTTAGAAGGAAACGAATCGTTGATCCCTGCTTTGGACGCCATTGTTGAAAGGGCTGCGGAAATGGGCGTTGAGCAGTTTGTTATGGGTATGGCGCACAGGGGAAGACTCAATGTTCTTACGAATATTTTCGGAAAATCCGCTAAGGCCATATTCAGTGAATTTGATGGAAAGGATTACGAACAGGAGATTTTTGACGGTGATGTTAAATACCATTTAGGATGGACCTCAGACAGAAAATCTGATAATGGTAATAAGATAAAAATGAACATTGCCCCCAATCCGTCGCATTTAGAGACGGTCGGTCCTGTGGTCGAAGGTATCGTAAGGGCCAAGCAAGATGCCCATTATAAGGATAATTTTTCCAAAGTATTGCCGATTGTCGTACATGGGGATGCGGCCATTGCTGGTCAAGGTGTGGTTTATGAAGTGGTACAAATGGCGAAACTAGATGGTTATAAGACCAATGGTACCATACATATAGTAGTGAACAACCAAATCGGATTCACAACTAACTATCTGGATGCACGATCATCTACCTATTGTACAGACGTTGGTAAGGTTACTTTAAGTCCGGTCCTACATGTTAATGCAGATGATGTAGAAGCGGTTTGCCATGCGGCATTATTTGCCTTGGAGTACCGAATGCGTTTTAATACCGATGTTTTCATTGACCTATTGGGTTATAGAAAATATGGTCATAATGAAGGGGACGAACCAAGGTTCACACAACCTAAATTATATAAAGCAATAGCCAAACATAAAAATCCAAGGGATATTTATGCTGAAAAATTAATTGCCGAAGGAATCATTGAAGAAGGGTATGTTAGGCAATTGGAGGAAGAGTACAAGGCATCTTTGGAAGAAGAACTTGAGGATTCAAGAAAAGAGGATAAAACCATTATCACTCCCTTCATGGCCGATGAATGGAAAGATTTTACGGCAGTTCGTGAATGGGAAATGCTCGATTATATTGATACTACCTACGATAAAAATAAATTGTCCCATATAGCGGAGGTTCTTACCAAGCTTCCTGAGGATAAGAAGTTCTTGAGAAAAATGGTCAAATTGGTAGGTGATCGAAAGAAAATGTTCTTTGAAACCGACAAATTGGATTGGGCTATGGGGGAATTATTGGCCTACGGTTCCCTATTGGAAGAAGGTTTTGATGTTCGTATGTCAGGTCAGGATGTTGAAAGGGGTACATTTTCACATAGACATGCCGTAATGAAAGTTGAAGATAGCGAGGAAGAGATCATGCTGTTGAACAATGTTTCTGAAAAGCAAGGGAATTTTCATATATATAACTCCTTACTTTCTGAATATGCGGTCGTTGGTTTTGATTATGGTTATGCAATGGCCAGTCCAAATACATTGACCATTTGGGAAGCACAGTTCGGTGATTTCAGTAATGGGGCCCAGATAATGATCGATCAATATATTTCTGCGGCTGAGGATAAGTGGAAACTTCAGAATGGTTTGGTTATGTTATTGCCACACGGTTATGAAGGTCAAGGGGCCGAGCATTCATCGGCACGAATGGAGAGATATCTACAATTGTGCGCACGTGATAATATGTATATTGCCGATGTTACCACACCGGCACAAATGTTCCATATCTTAAGACGTCAAATTAAGGCGAACTTTAGAAAGCCGTTGATCATCTTTACACCAAAGAGTTTGTTGAGGCACCCTGAAGCCGTATCGTCGGTAGAGGATTTCGTTTCCGGACGGTTCAAAGAAGTTCTTGATGATGCAACTGCTGAGGTACATAAGGTGAAGTCCTTGGTACTCTGTACAGGTAAGTTCTATTATGATCTCTTGGCTGAAAGGAATAGGTTGAAAAGGAATGATGTAGCTTTGGTAAGGATTGAACAGTTATTTCCATTGCCAATTGATCAAATAGATGCTATCTTGGAAAAATATAGCGGTGCCGATGATGTGGTTTGGGCACAGGAAGAACCACGGAATATGGGTGCATGGAGCCACCTGATGATGCATTATGAAAAATCGAATGGTTTCAGGGTGGCATCGAGAAGGTTTTATGCTTCACCAGCTGCAGGAAGTGCAGTGCGTTCTAAAAACAGACACCAACAAGTGTTGGATTTTGTTTTTGACAAGAGCAAGGATAATATGACAAGACCAAAATAAAGAAATTAAACATCTAATTTTTTAAAGAATGATTTTAGAAATGAAAGTCCCCTCACCGGGAGAATCTATTACCGAGGTTGAGATTGCGGAATGGTTGGTCGAGGATGGCGATTATGTTGAAAAGGATCAAGCTATTGCCGAAGTTGATTCAGACAAGGCAACATTGGAGCTTCCTGCCGAAGCTAGTGGTGTTATTACATTAAAGGCCGAAGTAGGTGATGCCGTAGCGGTAGGTGCCATTGTTTGTTTGATCGATACTTCAGCCGCTAAACCGGAAGGGGCTGCGTCTAAAAGTGTAGAGCCCGAAGCGACTAAAACTGAAGCTCCGGCTCCAAAGGTGGAAGAGAAAAAAGAGGCAACCTACGCAACAGGCACTGCTTCACCGGCTGCCAAAAAAATATTGGCAGAAAAGAATCTTGACGCAGCCAATATAAAGGGGACGGGAAAGGATGGTCGAATTACCAAAGAGGATGCCGTAAAGGCCGTGCCGTCTATGGGGACAACACCCAATTGGGGTAGCCGAGGTGAGACCCGTTCAAAACTTTCAATGCTAAGAAGAAAGGTTGCCGAGCGATTGGTGGCAGCTAAGAACGAAACGGCAATGTTGACCACATTCAATGAAGTGGACATGTCTCCTATTTTTGAACTTCGGAAAAAATTTAAGGAGGATTTCAAAACCAAACATGGGGTTAGCCTTGGGTTTATGTCATTCTTTACTAAAGCCGTTGTTAGGGCATTGGAAATGTATCCGGCTGTAAATTCGATGATCGATGGGAAAGAGATGATATCTTATGATTTTGCCGATATCAGTATTGCGGTATCTGGTCCCAAAGGTTTAATGGTCCCTGTTATCCGTAATGCGGAGAAACTTACCTTTAGAGGGGTTGAGGCAGAGGTAAAACGATTGGCTATCCGAGCACGTGAAGGTGAGATTACGGTTGATGAAATGACAGGTGGCACGTTCACCATTACCAATGGCGGTGTATTCGGATCTATGTTGTCTACACCGATTATCAATCCTCCCCAAAGCGCTATTTTAGGAATGCATAATATCGTGGAAAGACCTATCGTAAGAAATGGTGAGATAGTGGTTGCACCTATTATGTATGTAGCCCTATCCTATGATCATAGGATTATAGACGGAAAGGAATCCGTAGGTTTTTTGGTTGCTGTTAAAGAAGCATTGGAAAGTCCGGAAGAACTTTTAATGGACAATAATGTAAAGAAGGCTTTGGAAATGTAATTCCAGGGTATGTAATAAGATGAAAAGGGCTCGATTTATTTCGAGCCTTTTTGTTTTAGATATACACAGGATTTTTCGTAGTCGATTATCGCTTTACCTTTTTTGAGTACATCGGCACCTATTATTCCATCTACGGGAAGTGCTTTGTGGGTGGTGAGGGCTTCATTTACATGGGTAAGGTCGAACAATACTATCTTGAGTTTCTTTTTGCTCCATTTTCCGATTTTTATCGAGTTTTTTGTCGATATCATGGTTTCCATATTGGTGGCCCCGGCCCCGGCAGCCTTAATTTTGGACTCTTTTGAATTTAAATTGAAAAGTTCGGTTTTATCCAGTCCAATACAGGTGTTCGAAGCCCCGGTATCCAGAATGAAACGCCCTAGGACCCCATTGATTTTTGCAACCACTTCAAAATGATTGGTGGCGGTATAAACCAAGGGAATTTGAATGTAGTTTTTCTTCTTTAAAAACTTTTTGAGGCTCAACATCTATTTTTTTGATAAAGATAAGGCTATTTTTGCTCCTTGAAATGGGACCGTCTGTCAATCATGACATTCTATGTGCGCCTGTTTTAATGATGGTAAGTCTTAAATTTAAAGAGTCGAACACAAATGATATTAACCGATACGCATACACATTTATATAGTGAGGCTTTCGACGAAGATAGGGATGAGGTAATACGGAATGCTATAAAAAATGGGGTAGAACGTTTTTTTATTCCCGCAATAGATTCGACCTACACCGAGTCTATGTTTGCCTTGCAGGCAGCTTATCCAGAGCATATGTTTTTAATGACGGGGCTTCATCCAACTCATGTGAAAGAGGATTTTCGTGAAGAGTTGAATCATGTTGAAAAGCTATTGTCACAGAGGAAGTTTTATGCCATTGGCGAAATCGGAATTGATTTATATTGGGACAAGACCTTTCTAAAGGAACAGCAAGAGGCATTTCAATATCAGATTCAATTGGCCAAAAAGCATGGTTTGCCTATTGTTATTCATTGTAGGGAGGCTTTTGATGAAGTTTTTGACGTGCTTGAACGTGAAAAAGGTGAGGGACTCTTTGGTATTTTCCATTGCTTCACAGGAACTTTGGAACAAGCTGAAAAAGCAATCTCGTACAATCTGAAATTAGGGATAGGTGGCGTAGTGACCTTTAAAAATGGAAAAATAGATACATTTTTACAACAGGTTCCTATAGAACATATCGTTCTGGAAACCGATGCGCCTTATTTGGCACCCGTACCATATAGGGGAAAACGGAATGAAAGTGGTTATTTAGTGAATGTTGCCAATAAATTATCAAATATTTATAATATGGATATTGAAGACCTTGCTAGGATTACCACTCAAAATTCAAAAGAAATATTCGGAATATAACACCATGGATCCAAGGCCACATATATTGCTTATTTATACAGGAGGTACCATTGGTATGATCAAGGATTATGCTACCGGTTCGCTTAAGGCTTTTGATTTTAAGGGCTTAACCAGTAATATTCCCGAGTTGAACCAATTAGATTGCGCCATAGAAAGTGTTTCGTTCGATGTTCCGCTGGATTCTTCCAATATGAACCCGCAGTATTGGGTGAAGATCGCGGAATTGATCGAAGATAATTATTCTGTTTATGATGGGTTTGTTGTATTGCATGGCAGTGATACGATGAGTTATACTGCATCGGCACTAGGGTTTATGTTAGAGAATTTGTCCAAACCTGTGATATTTACAGGTTCCCAGTTGCCCATAGGGGATTTGCGAACGGATGCAAAGGAGAACCTTATTACATCGATACAAATAGCGGCGTTACAAGAGGGAGGGAAACCGGTAATACAAGAAGTGGGACTTTATTTTGAGTATAAGCTCTATAGGGCCAATAGGACCACAAAAATAAATGCAGAGCATTTTCAGGCCTTTAATTCCCCTAATTATCCTCCATTGGCAGAATCAGGGGTGCATTTAAAGGTTTATAAGGAGTATTTGTTAAAAGCAAAGCCGTCAAAAAAACTTAAAGTGCATAAGAATTTGAATACTGATGTTGCGATTTTGAAAATGTTCCCGGGATTAAATGAATCCGTAGTGAAAAGTGTGTTGGGAACACCAAATCTGAAAGCTCTGATTTTGGAGACATATGGCGCCGGAAACGCCCCGACTGACGAATGGTTGTTAAATATTTTAAAAAAAGCCATTGCCCAAAATATTCATGTAATCAACGTAACCCAATGCCCCGGAGGCAGTGTTATAATGGGGCAATATGAGACGAGCAGGGCATTGATGCAAATGCAAGTCATTAATGGTAAGGATATTACGACAGAGGCCGCTATAACGAAGTTGATGTACTTATTGGGGGATAAAGTTTCCCCAAAATTGTTCAAAACGATTTTCGAAACTTCGTTGCGTGGAGAAATGCAATAAAAATAACGTTTTAAATTTTATTACTTGAGTATTTTTTTGTTAATTGGCCAACCTTTAGGCTAAACTAGAGAGGTGGCCGAGTGGTCGAAGGCGCACGCCTGGAAAGTGTGTATACACCAAAAGTGTATCGAGGGTTCGAATCCCTTCCTCTCTGCAAAAGCATTTGTACTTAAAAAACAAATGGGGAAGATAACTTCAGCATTTTTTAAAGGGTACGACTAGGTCCTAATACGACTAAAGGGAATGCTTGTTATTTTTTAATCGGAGGTATTGGAAACAACGTGGTTTTTCCCTTCCTCAATGCAAAAATTTTTAGTATTTTTGTCATGTTTTTTATTTATCTTTAACCCTATTAACTAACTAAATTTAAGTTTGAAAGAAATGAAAAGATTATTCTCTACCCTAGCTGTTGCTGGGTTATTTGTAGCAGGTACAAATACAGTAAGTGCAAACGTTGCTTCAGCGATGGTTGCTGTTCAGGATGCAGCTCCGGAAGCATCTAAAGGTTTTACCCAAGTTTTAAAGGAAATGTTCATAACAGGTGGTGCCGGTTTCATGGGTATCGTACTTTTATGTTTGATTCTTGGATTGGCGGTTGCTATTGAAAGGATTATTTACTTGAACATGGCTACTACCAACACGACAAAATTAAAACAACAAGTAGAAGATGCTTTGGCATCAGGTGGTGTTGAGGCTGCCAAGGAAGTTTGTAGAAATACAAAAGGACCTGTTGCTTCTATCTATTACCAAGGTTTGGACAGGGCTGATGAAAGTATAGATTCTGCTGAAAAATCAGTTGTTGCTTACGGTGGCGTTCAAATGGGTCAATTAGAGAAAAACGTTTCTTGGTTGTCTTTATTTATCGCAATTGCACCAATGCTTGGTTTCATGGGTACGGTAATCGGTATGATTCAGGCCTTCCAGAAAATTAGTGCAGTTGGTAACTTAAGTGCCTCTTTGATTGCAGGTGATATTCAGGTTGCGTTATTAACAACGGTATTCGGTCTTATTACGGCTATCATACTTCAAATCTTCTATAACTACATCATTGCAAAAATCGATAGTATTGTAAATGATATGGAAGATTCATCAATCTCTTTGATTGATATGTTGGTAGACCACAAGAAATAAGTAGGACTTAATACAAATAGTATCATGCATAAATTTTTAAAATTATTTTTGTTGATAATTGGCGTTATTTCCGCTATACTCTGGTATTTGTTGCCAGAGAAGGATATGCCAGTTGCAGAAGCAGCCCAAAGTGGGGCGATGAACGCCATGTTCATGATTACTTACCTTCTATTGGGTATTGCTGTAGTCGCTAGTTTGGTGTTCACATTGAAAAACCTTTTTGCTAATCCTGCAGGTCTTAAAAAGACCTTGTTCGTGATTGGTGGTTTTCTTTTGGTTGTTGTTATATCCTATGTATTGGCTAGCGGAACAGACGTAGCTGATGATTATATGGCAATGTCAGATGAAAGTACAGTGAAGAAAATAGGAATGGGACTTAATGTCTTCTTTATCCTTACCGTAGTAGCTGTTGTGGCAATTGTATTGCCAGGGATAAAAAGAATGTTCAGTAAATAAAATATTATAAACTATGGCTAGACGAGGAGGAGCACCTGAGGTGAATGCTGGATCTATGGCCGACATAGCTTTCTTACTATTGATCTTTTTCTTGGTTACTACAACCATTGAGACTGATGCAGGTTTGGATCGTATGTTACCACCGATTGAGCCGCCTGATTCCGATGTTATTATTAAACAGAAGAATATATTTCAGGTCAATATTAACAAGAATGGTCAATTGTTGGCCGATGAAGAATTGACAGATCTAAAAAACCTAAGGGCTAAGGCTATGGCTTTTTTGGATAATGGTGGGGATGGTACCTGTAGTTATTGCAAAGGGAAAAAGAACACTGAGTCATCGGATAATCCAACTAAGGCGATTATATCATTGAAGAATGATAGGGAGACTAAATATGGTACCTATATCACTGTTCAAAATGAATTGGTCGGTGCTTACAATGATTTGAGGAATAGGGAAGCGCAGCGCTTGTACGGTAGAAAATTTACCGATATGGAAGCTGAGTATCTAAATCCTGAAACAGCTCAAAGCGTTAAGGACGAACTTAAGGAGAAAGTGAAGAAAATACAAGATCTGTTTCCACAGAAATTGTCTGAAGCTGAAACCTCTACCGCGAATTAATAATATCTAAAGAGAAGCTATGTCTAAATTTAGTAAGAAAAAAAGTGGCGAACTGCCACCAGTATCTACGGCATCTTTACCGGATATCGTGTTTATGTTGTTATTCTTCTTCATGACGGTTACCGTAATGAAAGATAGTTCGCTTAAAGTTGAGAATGTACTGCCAAACGCTAGTGAAGTCAAAAAGCTAGAAAAGAAAGATCGTGTTATTTATATCTATGTTGGTAAACCAACACAGGAATTTCAAAAGGTTTTTGGTTCTGAGCCAAAGATTCAATTGAATGATAAATTCGCTAGTCCTTCTGAGGTGGGTGATTACATCTTGTCAGAGAGAGCTAAAAAGTCACAGGAATTACAAAATGTTTTGACAACTGCTTTAAAAGTTGATAAAAATGCCAATATGGGATTAATATCCGACATTAAGCAGGAGTTACGTAAAGTGAATGCACTTAAGGTGAACTACACCACTTATGAAGGTGATGCATTTAGAAATTTACAGTAAACAATATCATTTCAAACTTAAAAAACGCCCTGATAAAATTATCAGGGCGTTTTTTATTTCATTATTTTTAGTTTTCATTTGAGGGTTTGTACGGTTATTCTATAGTTTTTGTGAATATGCAATAATTTATTGTTTAACCTCCTTCTTATATATCACTAACATTAGTTCCTGAATAAAGATATAGTACTTAGATATATGAAACAGTTGCTTTTTGGCTTCATTCTTTTGACTAATTTGAGTGTCCTTGCTCAGAACGACAGGCAATCTGATCATATGGATTTAAAATATCTTGAAGATCAGTTCTATTTAGGAATCACCTATAATTCGCTCTTGAATAAACCTACCGATTTTACACAGCGAAATTTATCATACGGTTTACAAGGTGGTTTTATCAAAGATATACCCGTAAATGCCGATCGGACTTTCGCAATAGGTCTAGGTCTAGGTTATGCGATAAATTCTTACTATTCCAACTTATGGGCATCGGAGACATCTGAAGGTGTTGAATATAGTATCATAGATGAGGATGTCATTACCCTAGATGGGAACGAGGTTACCGTAAAAAGGAATAAATTCGAAACACATCTACTTGAGGTTCCCTTGGAATTTAGATGGAGAAATTCCTCCCCCAATGTTTATAAATTTACAAGGATCTATGCGGGTATGAAATTCGGATATATTATTGGAGGAAGATCTAAACTGGTCACTTCATCTGATAAATCGTCTTTTGAAAATCCGGATATAAGGAAGTTCCAATATGGCCTTATGCTAAATGTCGGTTATAATACCTTCAATATACATGTTTATTATGCGTTAAGTAAACTTCTAGAGGACGGTGCTTTCGTTGATTCGGAAAGTTTTGATCTACAACCCCTGCGCATAGGGTTGATTTTTTACATTTTATGATCGGCATGCATTTTGATTCTTTTAAAGTAATTACGGTCAAGGATGGTTGATTTCACTTGACTTAGTTACCTTCCCAAGGGTTTCTTACTATACAAATTATACTTTACTATGGTTTTATGATGAAACCAACACAAAGTATTATGGGAAAGAAGACCAATTTTCCAAAAGTTAATGCCGGATCAATGGCGGATATCGCCTTTTTGATTTTGATTTTTTTCTTGGTAACAACGACAATTCATTCAGATTCTGGTATAGATAGATTGCTACCTAAGCTCCAGGATGAATCTGAAATAGGTCTCGTGCAAGAAAAGAATATTTTAAGGGTAATAATCAATGAAGAGGGTGACGTGTTGGTTGATGGCCAGATAACAGCGCTAGATGAATTAAAAGAAACCGTAAAAGGGTTTTTGGACAATGGTGGATTGACGAAGCTTGATCCGGAATATTGTGGTTATTGTTTGGGTGATAGAAGTAATACATCATCCGATAACCCTTCCAGGGCCATTGTTGTACTATCCTATGACAGAAAGGCCTATTACAGTAATTATATTGCGGTACAGGATAAATTAATGGCCGCTTATAATGAATTAAGAAATCGGGAGGCGCAGCGTCTATATGGGGAAGATTATACGGTTTTAGAAACTAAATTTGTTCAACCAGGTACTTCCGATGACTCCAAAATACTCATTAAAGCCAAAATAGAGTCTATACGGGCTTTATATCCCCTTAAGCTATCGGAAATCGAAACCAAATAAATAATGTGTTAACGGCTTTGGTTTTAGGGTTCGTTTAGAAAATTCCTTTAGCGATTTCCATTATTGAAAGCTGAACTTACTGTATTTACTTTTTTGTAAAACCAATGTACAAGAAGACGGTTATTGGTTAAAAAAATATAGTTTGGTTACAACCAGTATTTTACGGTCAATAGTTGCGAAATGATGCCAATAGTAAGGCCTATTAGTAATTCTAATTTGCTGTGGGCGTGAAAGTATAGCCTTGATGTGGCTACGAGACCGATAATGAGTATGAATATACTCAGGGCAATGGTTATATTGATCTCAAAATGAATACTGAGATTAATTAAGAACATCAACAAACTGCCCATTCCCATGAGGTGCATGCTGCTTTTTATCTTTAAAAATAAAAGTAGGGTCGTAGCGACGGTTGCGCCGATGAGACCAACGAAATAGAAATAAAGTTCAATGACGTAGTTATTTGGAATTACCTTAAAAACGATCATTGACAAGAGAACAAGATTAATGATCAATGGGTACTTGCGTTCCTTTAAAGTAGGTAACTGTACCGAATGTACATAGCCGATATTCTTTAAAATAAGAAATGTAATGATGGGTATTATTACCGTAAGGATGAAAATGGGCAATATATTGCCACTTTGCAGTTCTAAAGGACTGTATTTGGGTGTTATTATGAAATAGGCAAAGGTCCCGGCAATTGGAACAAAAAGTGGGTGAAAGATATTGGTTATCGCCTTTTGAAAAAGTCTCATTAAATTTGTTTACGCAACCTTGCTACAGGTATACCTAGTTGTTCCCTGTATTTGGCTACCGTTCTACGAGCTATGGGGTAGCCTTTTTCTTTTAATATCGCCGCTAATTTATCATCGGTCAGAGGCTTTTTCTTTACTTCATCCGCTATAACGGTTTCCAGGATTTTTTTGATTTCCTTGGTAGATACGTCTTCGCCTTGCTCGTTTTTCATGGATTCGGAAAAGTAATCCTTAATCAACTTGGTGCCGTAGGGAGTGTCAACATATTTACTGTTGGCAACCCTTGAAACCGTAGATACGTCCATATGAATTTCATCGGCGATATCTTTAAGGATCATAGGTCTCAGATTTCTTTCATCACCGGTCAGGAAGTATTCTTTCTGGTATTCCATTATGGCGCTCATGGTTATGAACAAAGTCTGTTGCCTTTGTTTTATGGCATCAATAAACCATTTCGCGGCATCTAACTTCTGTTTGATGAACATGACGGTATCCTTTTGGGATTTTGACTTTTCTTTAGAGTCCTTGAATCCCTTGAGCATATTGTTGTATTCTTTGGAGACATGCAATTCGGGAGCGTTCCTGCCGTTCAGTGTCAATTCCAACTCACCATCTACGATCCTGATGGAAAAATCGGGAACAACATGTTCTACGATACGGTTGTTACCTGCATATGACCCGCCTGGTTTGGGGTTTAATTTTTCAATTTCGGAGATGGCGTCCTTAAGCTCTTCTTCGGTAATATTATGTTTTTGAAGTAGTTTTTTGTAATGCTTTTTTGTGAATTGCTCAAAGGATTTTTCCAATATGGTAATGGCCATTTCAATATTGGCATTTATTTCCTTTCGTTTCAATTGAATTATTAGACACTCTTCCAATGACCTGGCTGCAACTCCTGGAGGATCCAATGACTGTACAACCTTCAAAACCGATTCTATGGTCTTTTCATCGGTGTAAATATTTTGGGTAAAAGCCAAATCGTCCATAATGTCGGTCAAAGGCCTTCTTATATAACCACTTTCATCTACACTCCCTACCAAGAATTCGGCAATGGCCCATTCTTCATCACTCAGGTAAACGGTGTTCAGCTGGTTCAATAAATATTGATTGAATGAAGTACCTGCTGCATAAGGGACACTCTTTTCATCGTCATCGGCGCTATAGTTGTTGGCCTTGGTTCGATAATCGGGAATCTCGTCATCACTCAGGTATTCGTCTATATTGATATCCTCTGTACTGATATTCTCACTATCCAATTCATTTTCATAGAGGTCGTCGAATTCGTCCTCGATGGTATCACTTTCTTCTTTACCGCCCTCCAATGCAGGGTTCTCTTCCAATTCTTGTTTCAAACGTTGTTCAAAGGCCTGCGTAGGCAATTGAATCAACTTCATCAACTGAATTTGTTGGGGTGAAAGTTTTTGTGATAATTTGAACTGTAAGTGTTGTTTGAGCATAAATATTGTTTGTATGCCTTATAAAGTTAACGATTTCAATTTAGAATTCCGCATTCTGCGGTGTTCTTGGAAAAGGTATTACATCTCGAATATTGCCCATACCCGTAGCGAACAACACCAGCCGTTCAAAGCCTAGTCCAAATCCGCTATGTACGGCAGAACCAAATTTCCGTAGGTCAAGATACCACCAAAGCTCTTTTTCGTCAATACCTAAGGCTTTGATTTTATCAATTAGAACATCTAGGCGTTCTTCCCTTTGAGAACCTCCGACTATTTCACCTATACCTGGGAAAAGGATGTCCATTGCCCTTACGGTTTTGCCATCTTCGTTCAATCGCATATAAAATGCTTTGATGTTGGCAGGGTAATCGAATAGTATAACAGGGCATTTAAAATGCTTTTCAACAAGGTAGCGTTCGTGTTCACTTTGAAGGTCGGCACCCCATTCATCGATGGTGAATTGGAATTTTTTCTTTTTATTCGGTTTGCTGTTTCTCAAGATTTCTATGGCTTCTGTATAAGAGACCCTTCTGAAATTATTCTCACAAATGAATTTCAATTTTTCTATCAATGCCATATCGCTGCGCTCGGCTTGTGGTTTTGACTTTTCTTCATCAAGGAGTCTTTTTTCCAAAAACTGTAAATCGTCCTGACAATGTTCTAGAACGTAATTGATTACATTTTTGATGAAATCCTCGGCCAGATCCATGTTTGCGTCAAGGTCATAAAAGGCCATTTCCGGTTCGATCATCCAAAACTCCGCTAGGTGTCTAGAGGTGTTCGAGTTTTCGGCCCTAAATGTTGGTCCAAACGTATATACCTTGCCCAATGCCATGGCATAGGTTTCTGCTTCCAATTGTCCGGAAACGGTAAGATTGGTCTCTTTCCCGAAGAAATCCTCTTTATAGTTTACCTCTCCGTCATCAGTTAAAGGCGGGTTTTTGCTGTCCAAGGTAGATACTTTAAACATTTCGCCTGCCCCCTCTGCATCTGACCCTGTAATTATCGGGGCATGAAAATAATGGAAATCATTCTGTCTAAAATACTGATGTATGGCAAATGCCAATGCCGAACGTACACGCATAACGGCCGAAAATGTATTGGTCCTTATACGTAAATGGGCTTTTTCCCGAAGAAACTCCAATGAGTGCTTTTTGGGTTGGATCGGATATAGTTCTGGATCTGCATTTCCGTGTACGAAGATGTCGGTCACCTGAATTTCAACATTCTGGCCCTTGCCTTGACTTTCTACCAAAGTTCCGGTAATTTTTAAGGCCGATCCGGTATTGATTTGCTTTAAAACGTCTTCACTGAAATTTTCAAAGTCAACAACACACTGTATGTTATTTATCGTAGATCCATCATTTAAGGCGATAAACCTGTTGCTTCTAAAAGTTCTGACCCATCCGTTTACGGTTACTTCCTGGAGCTTGGGAGCCATTGAAAGTAGTTCTTTTACACTTGAAGATTTCATTTTAAATCAAATAAAAATTAAAAGGGCAAAGATAGACTTTTGGACAAAAAGAAGCGAGTTCTATAATGTTTAAAAAAATATTAAGGTTTTTTGCTGAAATCAGCATGCGTTTAAGCTTGTTTTAGGCAATTATACCTAAAGTCAAATAATTTTTATTGCACTTGATTCTGAAAGATCATAAAGACGTTTCAGTCCAAATCCTTTATGTTGTCCTCTTCTATGGGGAGAATGTCTATCTGTGGTTTTTTAAGCACCTCTTTGTTCGCAATACTGCGTTCTAATGATAATAATAAAGAAGGTAATAGTATTAAATTGGCAAGCATGGCGAATAATAATGTTGCGGAAACCAATGAACCTAATGCAACGGTGCCTCCGAAATTGGATATGACAAAAACCGAAAATCCGAAAAAGAGAACAATGGAGGTATAGAACATACTAACTCCGGTTTCCCTCAATGCCGCGTAAACCGATTTTTTTATCTGCCAACGATGTGTTGCAAGTTCTTGCCGGTATTTGGCCAGAAAGTGAATCGTGTCATCGACCGAAATCCCAAAAGCGATACTGAATACCAAAATAGTGGAAGGTTTTATAGGTACGCCAACGAACCCCATAACACCTGCTGTTATAACCAGTGGTAGTAAGTTCGGAATCAAGGAGATAATGATCATTTTGAAGGACCGGAAAAGGAAGGCCATGAACAATGCGATAAGGAAAATGGCAAATGCTAGGGAAATTACAAGGTTCTTTACCAAATATTTTGTGCCTTTTAGGAATAAAAGTGCACTACCTGTCATATACACATTATATCTTTCAGAGGGGAATATTTTCGCGATATCCTCTAATAAGTGGGCTTCAATACCTTCCATGCGCTCGGTCTTAACGTCTTTCATGAAGGTGGTAATGCGTGCTGTTTGCCCTGTACTATCTACAAAGCTCTTTAAAAGATTTCCATCAGTGGATGATTTACGGGCCATATCCATGATGAAACTATTCTCTTGTGTAGTAGGTAGTTGATAGTATTTGGGAATACCGTTGTAAAATGCCTGTTTTGAGTATTTTACTAAATTAACAACGGATACCGGTTTTGATAATTCGGGAATATCATCGATTTCCGTACTCAAGCGATCCATTCGTTTAAGGGTAGCGGGTTTTAAGACTCCTTTTGGTCTTTTGGTGTCAACTACGATTTCCACTGGCATAATGCCATCGAATTCCTGTTCAAAAAAACGGATATCCTTAAAGAATCCGGCTTTTTTTGGCATGTCTTCAATTGGGCTTCCCGATATTTCTATCTGATAAATACCGATAATGCTTACTACCAACAATACTATGGAAGTTACATAAACGGTAATTCGCTTGTTCCGAACGATATGTTCCATCCAATTGACAAATGCATCGATCCATTTTTTGTTTAAATGTTTCAGATGTTTTGTTTTGGGTAAGGACATGAAACTGTAAATGATCGGTATGATCAACAAGGATAGTACAAAAATGCCTAAAATGTTTATTGAGGCTACAATACCGAATTCCTTAAGCAATTTACTATCGGTTATGATAAAGGTAGCAAAACCGGATGCTGTCGTAATATTGGTCATTAAAGTGGCATTCCCGACCTTTGATATGACCCGTTGTAAAGACAAGGCTTGGTTCCCGTGCTTTTTTACTTCTTGTTGGTATTTGTTTATAAGGAATATACAGTTGGGGATCCCGATTACAATGATCAAAGGGGGGATCAATGCGGTAAGTACCGTTATTTCGTACTGTAGTAAACCTAAAATCCCAAAAGCCCACATTACACCTATGATTACAACGAACATGGAAATAAGGGTCGCCCGGAAACTTCTGAAAAAGAAAAAGAATATCAAAGAGGTTACACCAAGTGCAGCTAAGATGAATTTACCGATCTCATCAATAATATTCTGGGAATTCAGAGTTCGTATGTAGGGCATTCCAGATATTCTAACGTCAAGTCCGGTTTCCTCTTCGAAACTATCGATTAAATGTGTAAGGTCTTCAAGGATAAAGTCTTTCCGTACAGATGTGTTCACAATATCCTTATCCAGATACATTACCGTTCTAATAGTTCTACTTTCCTTATTGAATAAAAGGTTTTCATAGAAAGGTAGGTCATTGAACAGGTGGTTAATGACCGTGTCAACATCTTTTTGGGTATTGATTGCGCCTTTGATCAAGGGCTCAAAGATGAAACTTTTATTCTCTTTGTCTTTTACCAGTTCCTGAAGATTATCGGTGGAGATTACAAAATCCACTTCAGGAAAAGCACCGAGTTGTTTACTGAGCTTATTCCATCTATTGAAATTAGTAGGGGAGTATAGGGTACTGTCTTTTACCGCGAATACTACCGCATTGCCTTCCTCTCCAAATTGATGCAAGAATTTTTGATATTCCAGATTTACCGGATGGTCATCCGGCAATAGGTTGGCTTGGGAATTGCTGAAGCGCATATTGTCCCACTGCATGGCCAAAAAGAAGGTTACCGCAGCGACCAAAAAAAGGATTAATATCCTATTCCTTAAAATTATTCGGGCAACCTTAGCCCAAAAGCCTTGTGTGAGTTTAGCAACCATCAGGAATTTTTACGAGCGCAAAGGTAAAGAATGCTTGGCTGTCTTCCTAAATTGCGTGCCTTAAATAAAACATAATCCATTGAGATGGAAAAAGCGCCCTTTTGGGGCGCTTTTTCTATTATTGTTTCTATCGTTTGCGGTTTGCTTAAACCTTCATGATCTCTTCTTCTTTGGCAGATAAGAAATCATCTATTTTTTTTATGTATTTGTCAGTTAAATTCTGTACATCAACTTCTGCATTTTTCTGAAGATCTTCAGAGGCATCTTCAGAATCACGAATTTCTTTGTTGGCTTCTTGTCTGGCATTTCGCACCCCGACTTTAGCATGTTCTGCTTCTGCCTTCGCTTGTTTGGCCAATTGAATCCTTCGTTCTTCAGTCAATGGTGGTACATTGATGATGATCATGTCACCATTGTTCATTGGATTGAAACCAAGATTGGCGTTCATGATTGCCTTTTCTATTTCTTGTAACATGTTCTTTTCCCATGGCTGTACCGATAGTGTACGGCCATCGGGAGTATTGATGTTGGCCACCTGTGACAATGGGGTTTGTGATCCGTAATAATCAACCTTTACGGATGATAACATGGAAGGGTTTGCCTTACCGGCACGAATCTTTATAAATTCTTTTTGAAGATGGACAATAGCTGCATCCATACTTTCTTTAGCTGCATCTAAAATGAATGTAATTTCTTCGTTCATATTTTAATCTTTAAAAATAAAACTAGCACAAAGTGTACCAAACTATAGATTTACTTTTGTACCTACATTTTCCCCATCAAGTACCCGGAGTAGGTTTCCTTTTTTGTTCATATCGAAAACGATGATGGGAAGTTCGTTCTCTTGACTCAAGGTAAATGCTGTTGTGTCCATAACCTTTAAGCCTTTGCTTAACACTTCGTTGAATGATATATTGTCGAACTTAGTGGCATCTTTATTTTTCTCTGGGTCGGAAGTATAAATACCATCAACCCGGGTTCCTTTTAAGATAACATCGGCTTCAATTTCGATTGCCCGCAAAACAGCTGCTGAATCGGTTGTAAAATACGGATTCCCGGTTCCACCACCAAAAATCACTACCCTGCCTTTTTCTAAATGTCTCATGGCCCGCCTGCGAATAAAGGGTTCTGCCACCTCATTGATTTTAATGGCTGACTGTAAACGTGTTTCAACGCCTTCTATCTCTAAGGCACTTTGAAGCGCAAGACCATTGATTACCGTTGCCAGCATTCCCATATGATCGCCTTGAACACGGTCCATACCATTACTTGCACCCGCTAAACCTCTAAATATATTTCCGCCGCCAATGACTATGGCAACCTGCATGCCTTTTTCTACGACTTCTTTTATTTCCTGGGCATATTCCGCAAGTCTTTTGGGGTCGATACCATATTGTTTCTCGCCCATCAAGGCTTCGCCACTTAGTTTTAAAAGTATTCTTTTGTATTGCATGCTTTGTGATTGTTTGACACAAAAATAGGCAAAAAAAATTATGCTACGATTCACTTTGTAGGGATTAAATCATAGAGGTTGCCACAAAATAAATAGTAATAAAAAACCACCATACGAAAGTATGGTGGTTTTAATATTTATAAAGAAACTTTAATTAACCTAAAGCAACCCTTTTGAAACCAGTTACGGTTAAATCGGCATTTACCGATTTTACGTATTGGGCAACACTTTGCTTGCTATCTTTGATAAAATCTTGGTTTACCAAGGTGTTGTCTTTGAAGAATCTTTTAAGTTTACCTTTGGCAATATTGTCTAACATTGCTTCAGGTTTTCCTTCTTGACGTAATTGATCTTTCGCAATCTCGATTTCTTTATCGATAACCGATTGGTCAACACCATCTTCGTTCAAAGCAACCGGATTCATCGCGGCAGCTTGCATGGCAACATCTTTGGCAACAACATCAGCACCATCAACAGCAGCTGAAAGACCCGACAATGTAGCTATTTTGTTACCTGCATGAATGTAAGAACCAACGAAAGGAGCATTTAATTTAGCAAAACCTCCTATTTCGATTTTCTCACCGATAACACCTGTTTGCTCAGTTAGTTTGTCTTGTACGCTTAACCCGTTGAAGTCAGCAGCAAGAAAATCTTCTTTACTGTCGCAACCCAAGGCTAATTCAGCCAAGTCATTGGCCAAACTAACGAAACTGTCATTTTTGGCAACGAAATCGGTTTCACAGTTCAAAGAGATAATGACCCCTGTAGTGTTGTCAGCATTGACTTTAGCTATAGCGGCTCCTTCAGAAGACTCTCTATCTGCTCTTTTAGCAGCAACTTTCTGACCTTTTTTACGAAGGATCTCAATTGCTTTTTCGAAATCGCCTTCTGCTTCGACCAATGCATTCTTGCAGTCCATCATTCCTGCTCCAGTGGTCTTTCTTAAATTATTTACTTCTGCGGCGGTAATTTTAGCCATTTTATTTACTTTTTAATATTGTCATGGTCTATGACAATGTTATTATTTATTGAAATGTCGTTTATGACGAAAGACTATTCAACACCACCTTTGGTGTTGTCTTGCCATTCTTTAAGCTCGTCCCATTTACCTTCAGCGGCCATTTTAGCTTGTTTAGGCCATGAGGTAGGGTCTAAATGTGCCATTCTTGAGCTAGCTTCAGTAAGGATTTCCTTAATGTTGTCAGCGTTCGCCTCAGCTAATTGTGCGTAAGTTTTGATTCCTGCTTTAACGATAGCCTCGGCAGCTTTAGGGCCTATGCCTTCTACCTTGGTAAGGTCGTCAGCTTCTGTTGTGGCTGGTTCCTCTGCCTCTACCTTAGGAGCTTCAACTGCTTTTTCCTCAACAACTTCAGGAGCTGGGGTAGGGGCTGGTGCTGGTGCTGCTTTTTCTTCTTTTTTGGCTTTTGGGGCTTCGCTTTGTTTCTCGGCTTTTCGTTCGGATAAACCTTCTGCAACGGCATCTGTAACTTGACCCATGATGATATCTATGGATTTTGATGCATCGTCATTTGAAGGGATAACGTAATCAATATCCCTAGGGTCACAGTTGGTGTCTACCATTGCGAAAATCGGAATATTCAATTTAAGGGCCTCCTTAACAGCGATGTGTTCTCTCATGGTGTCTACAATGAAAAGAGCGCCGGGTAGACGTGTCATTTCAGAGATAGAACCTAAGTTCTTTTCTAATTTTGCTCTTAAACGATCAACTTGTAAACGTTCTTTTTTAGAAAGTGTGTTGAATGTACCGTCTTTCTTCATTCTGTCGATAGAAGCCATTTTCTTAACAGCTTTACGAATGGTAACGAAGTTGGTCAACATTCCACCAGGCCATCTTTCTGTAATATAAGGCATGTTTACCTTTGCTACTTTATCTGCAACGATGTCCTTGGCTTGTTTTTTTGTGGCAACGAAAAGTATTTTTCGGCCTGAAGCAGCAATTTTCTTAAGAGCCTCATTGGCCTCATCTAATTTTGCTACTGTTTTGTAAAGGTTGATGACGTGAATTCCGTTACGCTCCATGTAGATGTAGGGCGCCATGTTAGGATTCCACTTTCTTGTAAGGTGTCCAAAATGCACACCAGCTTCCAATAATTCTTTTACTTCGACTTTCGCCATTTTAAATTTAGTTTACGTTCTTTTGAATTAGCAATGTTGAAGTGGTATTGCGTTATAGCGCAAAGCCTTCACCATTTAGATGCTAAACTAATTTACCCTATTACGATATGTTTTTATACCGTTAATTTTCATAGGAAATGAAAATCGGGATTTTTTAATTGCCCCAGTAAGAGGCTTTCAATGAACAAGTTAAAAAATATAATAAAGGTGCTCTTTGAAAAGAGCACCTGGTAATCCTGATATTAACGTTTTGAGAACTGGAACTTCTTACGGGCTTTCTTCTGTCCGAATTTCTTACGTTCCACCATCCTTGGGTCCCTTGTCAATAAACCTTCTGGTTTAAGGGCGCCCCTGTTTTCTTCGTCGATTTCACACAATGCTCTTGAAAGTGCCAAACGAATGGCTTCTGCCTGTCCGGTTATACCACCGCCATAAACATTAACCTTAACATCGTAGTTATCTTCGGTGTTGGTCAATGCAAAAGCTTGTTTCACTTTGTATTGAAGTGTTGCTGTAGGAAAGTAATTGGCCAATTCCCTGTTGTTTACAGTAATGTCTCCTTTACCTTCTGAAAGATAAACTCGCGCTACGGCCGTTTTTCTTCTACCTATTTTGTGAATTACTTCCATTATTTAAGGTCGTTTAAATTTATTGCAGTTGGTTTTTGGGCTTCTTGTTCGTGATTTGGGCCAACATAAACCTTAAGGTTTCTGAAAAGGTCGGCACCTAACCTATTTTTAGGAAGCATACCTTTAATGGCTTTTTCAACGATTCTTCCAGGATTCTTGTCCAACAACTGTTTTACACTTGTTGTTCGTTGACCACCTGGGTAGCCTGTATAACGACTGTATGTTTTGCTATCCCACTTGTTCCCCGAAAGGGTGATTTTTTCAGCATTGATGATAACAATGTTATCTCCACAATCAACATGGGGAGTGAAATTAGGTTTGTGTTTGCCTCTAAGTAATTTGGCAACTTTAGAAGCTAGACGTCCTAATGTCTCTCCTTCAGCATCAACCAATAACCACTGCTTGTTTACAGTAGCCTTGTTGGCTGATATAGTCTTGTAGCTTAATGTGTCCACACTAATAATTTTATTGATTAAATACTCCAATCCCGACAAACGGGGTGCAAATGTACAATTATTATATAAAAATACAAATGCAAAAATCGTAATATTTTTTCGAATAAAAAAAGGCAAGTACAGAAGCTTGGTTTTAATTTCAAAAAAAGGAAACAAATTCCTATTGATACTAGAAAAAAAGTGACGGTACTGTAACGTTTTTCAATTCCTCTTGTCTTTAGGGTACATCAATCAATCAAAAACGAATTTCAGATGAGAACGAGCCTTCTTTTAATCTGTATGGTCTTTATTGTGCCATTTATTTCAATTGCACAGGACTCTACTATTATTGTTCCAAAAAGAGTTTATACGACAAAACCTTTAAAAAGTGTTGAACCTCCCGTTGTAGATGGGAAACTTAATGATATTTCTTGGGACATTGTTTCTTGGGAAGATGGGTTTACTGAGTCCAGGCCTGATGAGAATACACCACCAAGTAACCAGACCCGATTTAAGGTTATCTATGATCGGAAGTATATTTATGTGGGAATACAATGTCTGGACAATGAACCGGATAAAATCGTAAAGCGATTGTCCCGTCGTGATGGTTTTGATGGGGATTGGGTGGGAATATTCATCGACAGTTATTATGACAAACGCACGGCCTTTGGGTTTATAGTTTCGGCTGCCGGTGTTAAGGGAGATGTGTTCGAGTCCAATAACGGTGGAAATGAGGACGATAGTTGGAACCCTATTTGGTATACCAAAACCAATATAGATGCTGAAGGTTGGACGGCGGAAATGAAAATACCCCTAAGCCAGTTGAAATTCGGGAAATCCAAGGAACAAGTATGGGGCTTTGAAGTAATGCGAAGGCATTTTAGGGAGGAGGAACGTTCGGTTTGGCAAAGGTTACCACCTGATACCGGTGGATTTGTTAGCGAATTCGGGGAATTGCATGGGTTAATGGATCTGGAGCCACAGAATCAATTGGAGATACAACCATATACAGTCGGCAGCGTAAAAACATATGAGGCGGAAGAAGGTAATCCGTTCCGTGATGGGAGCGATGGGAAATTGACGGTAGGTTTGGATGCTAAAATCGGAATAACGAATGATTTGACAATGGATGTAACCATTAATCCAGATTTTGGGCAGGTAGAAGCAGATCCATCTGCCATTGCCTTGGACGGTTTTCAGATTTTCTTTGAGGAACAACGCCCGTTCTTTGTGGAGAATAAGAATATTTTTGATTACACGGTTTCGTCTTCGGAAGCAGGTAATACTTTTGGTTCGGATAACCTGTTTTATTCGAGGCGGATAGGCCGCAGTCCGCAAGGGTATCCTGATCTGTTAGATAATGAATTTATTGATCAACCTGAGAATGCCAATATTTTGGGGGCGGCCAAATTTAGCGGTAAGACCAAAAACGGATGGTCTATTGGTGTGTTAGAGAGTGTTACGGCAAGAAAACAGGCTACTATTGTAAATAATGGGGAACGTAGAAAAGAGGTTGTGGAACCCCTGACCAACTACTTTGTGGGGCGTTTGCAAAAGGACTTCAATGACCGCAATACTTTTGTGGGGGGTATTTTAACGGCAACAAACAGGAATCAATTGACACCGGAACTCGATTTTTTACATAAGTCTGCCTATTCCGGAGGGTTGGATTTTAAACATCAATGGAATGATCGGGATTGGTATGTGGGGGGAAATGTGATATGGAGCCATGTAATGGGTAGTGAGGAGGCTATCCGAAACACCCAAGAGTCCATTGCGCATTTATTTCAAAGGGTGGGGGCAGACCATGTAGAATTGGACCCGGGAAGAACTTCATTGACCGGTACGGGAGGTAATTTGCAACTTGGGAAAATAGGTAATGGGCATTGGAAGTTCGAAACCGGTGCAACATGGCGTTCTCCGGAACTTGAGCTGAACGATATCGGGTTTCAAAGAAGGGCGGATGATATTCGCCATTATACATGGATCGGGTATCAAACCTTAAAGCCTGATAATACTTTTAGAAAGGTTGGGATTAATTACAATCATTGGAGTGTTTGGGATTTTGGGGGTAATTTCAATAGCCTAATGTTCAATACCAATTCTTGGCAAAACTGGAAAAACAATTGGTTCAGTAATTTCGGTTTTAATATAGAACCTGTTTCCTATTCTAATTTTGCGTTACGTGGCGGGCCAAGATTAAGGGAGTCTCCACAGATGTCTTTTTGGAACGGCATTAGCATGGACGAGCGTAAAAAGCTGAGATTCGAATTTTTCCATAACGGGAACAAGGCATCTGACAATTCATTCAGTTCTTATTATGTTGAATTTGGAGCAGTTTATCAACCTTTTAACTCTTTGCGTATTTCCGCCTCTCCCGAGTATGGAACCAATAGAAACAAATTACAATATATAGATAACTTGGACGTAAATGGCGAAACGAGGTATTTGAACGGTACGGTGGAACAGCGAACCTTGAGTATGTCATTCCGTCTAAATTATACCATAAACCCAAATCTTACCATTCAGTATTGGGGGCAACCCTTTATTTCCCGGGGTAGATATAGTAATTTTAAGGAAGTGGTAGATCCTTTGGCCAAAAACTTTGATGATAGGATATCACCATTTTTAGAAAATCAGCTTTCGCTTTCTGAAGATGTATATGCTGTGGATGATGATTTGGATGGTACAACGGACTTCAGTTTTGATAATCCGGATTTTTCATTTGTACAATTTAGGTCAAATTTAGTAGTGCGATGGGAATACATTCCGGGCTCGGAGATTTTTCTGGTATGGTCGCAGGATTTATCACAATCGGGAAATCCTAGAGAGATGCTTTTTCAGGATCTACAAGACAATATTTTCAACAATGAAAAGCCTCAGAATATCTTTCTGATCAAGGCCACATATCGGTTTATTCTATAGGCGTCAATATTTGCGAACATAATAGATCATCTATTTTTACGTTTTGTTTTCATATTAATAAAACTAAACTAATAGATGAAACGATATTTGTTTTTAAGTGCCATAGCGGCATTCATGGTGTTTTCATGTTCTACGGATAAGGAAGATGAAGCGATTTCTGAGGGTTCGATTGTTGGGACTTGGAAGTTTCAAGAGTTGAATATAGACAATGCCGATTCGCCAGACGAAATAAGATTGGCCAATGATGTTATTGAGGTTTTGGTTGCTTCCGGTTGTGAAATACTTGTTTTTGATTTTAAATCAGATAATACGGTAACTGCTTCGGCAAAGGATTTTACCGAAACGGGAAGGGATATAAATGCCGAAGGTACAGGTCTATTGATAGAATGTCCTTCAGATGTTGAGACCAGTTCTTCTGTTTGGGAGCTAGACGGTGATCAATTGACTTTTGTTGATGAAAACGGTTTAGAGGAAACAATTACCATTAAATTAGATGGTGATACCCTGACAATACCAGCCGAAATTGTAGATGAAGATAATCTGGATGGGGCGGAAGCAATTTTTATAAGGGAATAAACCATAAGATATATTCAATATGATTTAAAGACTACCTAATTTTTAGGTAGTCTTTTTATTTTTTATAGAACTTGGTCTGTACTTTCTGTTCTTGGGAAATAATGGTGACCATATAAATACCAGCATTCAAAGATGCAATGGGAATGTTCAATGCATTGGTCTTTATTTGCCATTGATATCGCAAAAGTGAATTCCCGTATACATCCGAAATAACGATATCGGCCCTATTACTGTTTTTGAGCCCAAGAATATTGACCACATTGGTTGCGGGGTTAGGGAATACCTTTATTTTTTGAGCGACATTGTTCTGGGCTGTTTGGGTCCCGTTTTGGGGAATATCCTGTGCATGTCCGGTAAAGGAACATAAAAGAATTAGCATGAAAATATAAAACGCCCTTCTCATCGTCATTCGGTATTTAGAATTACCTCTTTGTCAATAACGTAAAAAATGGATTCTTTAGTGTTGCTGTACTCCTAATAAAAGGTTAAAAATGAAAGTGTTGGGTTTAGGGGTGTTTGTTTTTTCAGTTTATTAATGTGCCTCGAGCCAATTTTGGCCAATGCCCAAGTCTACATCCAAGGGAACGGCAAGTTCATAGGCATTTTCCATTTCCGATTTGATCATGGTCTGTAACGCTTCCAATTCGGGTTTGTATACATCAAAAACCAATTCATCATGTACTTGTAAAAGCATTTTGGATTTGTAATTGCCTTCCCCAAGTTTTTTGTGGATGTTGATCATCGCGATTTTGATGATATCCGCGGCACTTCCTTGAATGGGGGCGTTTACGGCATTCCGTTCTGCTGCTCCTCTAACTATGGCATTACTTCCATTGATGTCTTTTAAATACCTGCGTCTGCCCAAAACAGTCTGCACATAACCATTATCGCGGGCAAAATCTACTTGCTCACTAATATAACTTCGTAATTTAGGATAGGTCTTGTAATAGGTTTCTATCAATTCCTTGGCTTCAGAGCGTGAAAGATCGGTTTGATTGCTTAGTCCAAATGCCGATACTCCATAGATAATCCCGAAATTCACGGTTTTGGCATTACTACGTTGTTCTCGGGTTACTTCGGCCAACGGAACATTGAAGACTTTCGAAGCTGTGGAGGCGTGTATGTCCTCACCGTTTTTAAAAGCCTCGATCATGGTGGTCTCGTTGCTTAAAGCCGCGATTATGCGTAATTCTATCTGTGAATAATCCGCTGCCAACAAGATGTAATTTTCATCCCTCGGAACAAAAGCTTTACGTACTTGACGCCCGCGCTCCGTTCGTATAGGAATGTTCTGCAGGTTCGGATTGTTACTGCTCAAACGACCTGTGGCAGCGACCGTTTGCATATAATCGGTGTGTACCCTTCCGGTAGAGGGTTCAATCTGTTCTGGCAAGGCATCGATATACGTACTCTTTAATTTTGAAAGTCCGCGATAGTCCAATACGCATTGCACGATCTCATGGTCTTTGGCCAAGTAAGAAAGTACATCCTCTGCGGTGGAATATTGTCCGGTTTTGGTCTTTTTGGGTTTGTCGACCAGCTTCAATTTGTCAAAAAGGATTTCACCCAATTGTTTTGGGGATGCAATGTTGAATTCCTGATCGGCTTCTTTATAGATTTTTTCTTGAAGGTCCAAGATGTCCTTGTCAAGGTCTTTGGAAAGTGAGTGTAAAAACTCCTTATCCAGATTAATGCCTTCCAATTCCATGTCGGCAAGCACATGCAATAAAGGGATTTCGATGGTGTTAAAAAGTTCTTCGGTTTTGGCTTCGGCCAATTCAGGTCTAAAATGTTGCGCCAACTGGAAGGTAATATCGGCATCCTCAACGGCATATTCGGTCTGTTGTTCCAAAGGCACGTCTCGCATACTCAATTGGTTCTTTCCTTTTTTGCCAATGAGTTCGGTTATGGAAACCGGGGTATAATTTAAATAGGTTTCTGATAAAACATCCATATTATGGCGCATATCGGGATTTATAAGATAATGGGCCAACATGGTGTCAAAACATTTGCCTTTGACTTGAACATTGTACTTATGTAATACTTTGATGTCGTATTTCAGGTTCTGTCCAATTTTCTCTATTTCCTCTGATACAAAAAACGGCCGCAAGGTTTCGATAACCTCTTGAGCTTCGTCTTTATTTTCGGGAAACGGTACGTAAAACCCTTTTCCGGCTTCCCATGAAAATGCGATTCCCACCAATTCAGCTGTCAACGGATTAAGTCCGGTCGTTTCCGTGTCAAAGCAGACGGAAGGCTGTTTCATTAGATTTTGCATGAAGAGTTTCATGGCCATAGGGCTGTTGATGCTCTGGTAAACATGCGCAACATCCTTTATCGTTTTTCTGCCTGAACTTTCTGTAATGGTCGCTGGTGCGTCACCATCGTTTCCGAATAAGGAAAACTGACCCTCACCCGCACTTGTTGATGTTTTTTTAGGAGTTGGAGAGTCCTCCGAATTTGTATCGGCAGTATTTGTGTTGAATATTTTGGCAAATTGGTCTTTGAGTCGTCTAAATTCGAGATCATCAAAGATTTCCTGTACTTTTTCATTATTAGGTTCGGACATTTCATAGTCCTTTGCATCGAATTTTACATCTACGGTAGTACAGATCGTTGCCAATTTTTTTGAGAGTAATCCGAGTTCCGCATTCTCAATGACCTTCTCTTTCATTTTGCCTTTAAGCTTCTCGGTGTTGGCAAGGAGCCCTTCCAACGAACCAAATTCATTGATGAATTTTTTTGCCGTTTTATCACCTACACCCGGAAGACCTGGAATATTATCACTGGCATCGCCCATCATGCCCAAATAATCGATCACTTGTTCAGGGTGTTCTACCCCAAAGCGCTTTTGTATTTCTGGTATTCCCCAAATCTCGATGCCGTTACCCATACGGGCGGGGCGGTACATGAAAATATTCTCGGAAACCAATTGTCCAAAATCCTTGTCCGGCGTTACCATATATACTTTGTACTCTTCTTTTTCTGCTTGCTTGGCCAAAGTGCCGATGATATCATCGGCTTCCCATCCTTCTTGAACCACTACCGGGATATGCATGGCCTCCAGGATTTGTTGAATGTAAGGGACAGCTATTTTTATCGCATCTGGGGTTTCGAGACGGTTGGCTTTATAGTCAGGGAACATTTCAGTACGTTCCACGCTGCCTCCTTTATCAAAACATACGGCTATATGGTCTGGTTTTTCACGTCTGATGACATCGAATAGGGAATTGGTGAACCCCATAATGGCAGAAGTGTCCATGCCTTTGGAATTTATTCTTGGGTTTTTTATAAGTGCATAATACCCACGGAAAATCAAAGCGAAGGCATCCAATAAAAAAAGTCGTTTTTGCTCGGCCATTTTAGGTTTTTTAATTTTCGTAAATCTACGAAGATTATAATTTTCAGTAATGTTGTTACTGGGGTTAATGATTCTATAAATCCTCTGGTTTGAACTTGCTCTTAAATGAGAAGGCATATGGGGTCTCTCCATTGGTCTGCAGATATTCCAATCTTTCCTTTGCTTCCAATGGAGTAGGGAAAATACCTTCTTTCACATACCAAAGCGCCATATGCATATCTTCCATTTTATCGAACCACTCCTTTTTGCGTTTCAACACTTCTACATGCATGGAATTGTATACATAATCTTTGAGTGATGTAGCATTTTCCCAAACGGACATATTGATGATAAGATAGTCATTATCGAAAATCTTAATGGCCGTTGCATTGTCCTCTTCATCCTTAAGCCTCCAAACAAAACCTTTGCTTTTATCCGCAATGGCATTGATGCTATCCAGGTTATTTACAAAGTCGGTCATGATCGGACTATCGATCGGGGCTTTCATTTTCGCGATATTTACTTGTGCTAAATGCATAGACTTATACCATTATCGTTTTATAAAAGAATCTGAAGGGTTGTTCACATGTCCTTCATTGGAATATTGACGATAGGTAAACCCTGGATGTATGCAAAAACTACCGGTTTCCCCTTTTTTGTTCATCGCGATAAAACCTATTTGAAAATCGGTATTGTCCTTGTTTTTGGCCATGATACGTTTTACACCTTCCTCGCAGGCTTCTTGGGGCGATTTCCCTTGGCGCATTAATTCTACGATCAAAAAGCTGCCCACGGTACGTACCACCTCTTCACCAACACCGGTTGCAGTGGCGCCACCGACTTCATTATCAACGAAAAGTCCGGCACCTATAATGGGCGAATCCCCGACACGACCAGCATATTTATAGGCCATACCGCTTGTGGTACAGGCTCCGGAAATATCACCGTTTTTATCAATGGCCAACATGCCAATGGTATCGTGGTTTTCAATATTGATAATAGGCTTGTACTTTGATGTTTTTTTCCATTCGAGCCATTCTTGTTTTGATTTTTCGGTAAGTAGGTTCACTTTCTCGAACCCTTTTTCATAAGCGAATTGTTCGGCTCCTTTACCGGCAAGCATAACATGGGGTGTATCTTCCATTACCTTGCGCGCCACGGAAACTGGGTGGGCTATGTTCTGCATGGCCAATACGGCCCCACAATTTCCATCTTTGTCCATGATGCATGCATCCAAGGTTACATTCCCATTTCTGTCCGGACGGCCTCCTTTACCTACCGTTTGGTTGTTTTCGTTGGCTTCCTCAACCATAACACCTTGCTCAACGGCATCCAAAGCGCTTCCTCCGTCTTTCAAGACTTCCCAGGCTTTGGCTGTGGCGTTTTGAAAATTCCATGTGCAAATGGCAATGGGTTTGGTTTCTACGGCGTGGTCATTGGTCTTGGTTTCGATTTTTCTGGTATCTGGGTATGAGGCCAATAAAGGGGCCGAAACCAATCCGGCAGTGATCTTAGTTGAATTTTTAAGGAATTTTCTTCGTTTCATCTGTATGCGTTACTTAATTTTAGGGAGTTAAATATAACAATATGTTAGTAGAAGTCTGTGCCAATTCCTTGGAATCTGCAATGAATGCACAAAAGGCCGGAGCCGATAGGATTGAACTCTGTTCAGAGTTGGCCGTTGGGGGAATTACCCCTTCTTATGGATTGTTAAAAGCTGTAAAAGAAAATGTGGACATTCCCGTTCATGTGCTAATTAGGCCACGAAGTGGTGATTTTTCATTTACTGAAGATGAGTTTAAGATCATGAAACGGAATATTGAGCTGTGTGTTGATATGGGTTTCGACGGAATCGTTTCCGGGGTTCTGCAAACGAATTTCACTTTGGATTTGGAAAAGACCAAGATGTTGGTCGACTTGTCCGGGGATTTGAAATTTACTTTTCATCGAGCTTTTGATTGGGTCGATGATCCAATGGGTGCCATGAAGCAGTTAGAAGGTTTGGGGGTAGATTTTATACTATCTTCAGGGCAAGAAAAGTCCGCTTTAGAAGGCATCGATTTATTGACTCGGCTTCAGCATGAAGCTTCTACATGTTTAATAATGCCCGGTAGTGGGGTGAATGCCGGTAATGTGCGGGAATTCAAGAAAAATGGCTTTAAAGTGGTTCATTTGTCGGGTTCATTATTTGAAGCCAGATTGTTGAATGCCCCAAAGGTATCTATGAATTCGCCTTCTTTTTTAAAGGACAAGGGTGTTTTTGTTTCCAATGTCGAGGTTGTTCAAAAAGTAATAAAAGAAGTTAAATAAACCGTAAAGGATGCGAATAGCGTTCACATTAGAAATAACTTTGTAAAAAATAGGATTATGTTACGTTGGATAATTTTTGTGGCACTTTACACCGCACTTGGTTTCTATGCCTTGCAGGCACTTAGGACGGTAACACGGTTCCCGTGGGTCTACTTTACCTATATGGGTATTTCGCTGATCGTGCTTTTGAATTTTATATATCATTTTACTTGGGGTGAAGATGCCGGAAGGGTCTTGAGCAGACCCAAGAGTTATGCGTTTGGATTTTTACTTACCATTATCGTTTTTAATGTTATTACGGTCATTTTTCTTTTCTCTGAAGATTTGTTCCGTTTTTTAACAAGTGTGTATCATAAACTTTTCGGTGGGAATAAAGAACTGACTTTTCCCGAGCGAAGAAGGTTTTTGAGTATGATGGCAATGGGAATCGCCGCTATTCCTTTTGGGGCATTGCTTTATGGTATGTACAGGGGGAAATATAATTTCCAGGTTTTGAAATATAAGATGGAGTTTGATGATCTTCCCGATGCCTTCGATGGTTTTCAGATAACACAGATTTCCGATGTGCATAGCGGTAGTTTTGATAACCGAAAAAAAATAGAATACGCAATTGATCTTATAAATAAGCAGCAAAGTAATGTTATTTTGTTTACGGGGGATATGGTGAACAACAAGGCCGAAGAGATGGAGCCTTGGAAAGAGACCTTTGCGCGGTTGGAAGCAAAGGATGGGAAGTTTTCCATCTTGGGCAATCATGATTACGGTGATTATGTAGATTGGGAAACACCGGAATTGAAAAGTAAGAACCTAGAGGACCTTAAAGTACTACAGCGCGAGATCGGTTTTGATCTTTTATTGAACGAAAGCAGGTATTTGAGTAAAGGGGATGATAAGATCGCATTGGTCGGTGTTGAGAATTGGGGTCGTGGAGGATTCAAGAAAGCCGGGGACTTGTCCAAAGCGGCCGAAGCGATAGCCAAGGATGACTTTAAGATATTGATGAGTCATGATCCATCCCATTGGGAAGATGTCGTGATTAGCGATGATTACCACTATCATCTTACCTTAAGTGGTCATACCCATGGTATGCAGTTCGGGATAGAAATACCTGGATGGGTAAAATGGAGCCCAATAAAATGGCGCTATAAATATTGGGCCGGTATTTATGAGGAAATGGGTCAGTTCATAAACGTGAACCGTGGGTTCGGCTTTTTAGGTTACCCTGGTAGGGTGGGTATTTGGCCAGAAATATCGGTTATTACCCTAAAGAAAAAGTCGTTAACATGATTTTAACGGCAAACTTTGACTACAATTAGGTGGCAGAAACTGGTGTTTTAACATTTTTTCTTACATTTGATTTGTAACCGAAACAACTATATATGTCGAAGTTTGGTGAACTCATAGATTTACCTGTTCCAGTTTTATTGGATTTTTATGCCGAATGGAACGAACAATCAACTGCAATGCATGCCGTACTTAGGGATGTTGCGGCCGCTCTGGGGGATAAAGGTAAGGTCATTAAGATAGATGTGGATAAGAACAAGGAATTGTCCCAGGCATTACGTGTAAAAGGATTGCCGACCCTAATTATATACAAAAAAGGGGAGATGGTTTGGCGCCAAAGTGGGGAGCAAGATGCCAATACACTTATCGGTATCCTAAATGAATACGTTTAATACTTTGTTATTTGGGTAATACGGCCCTTTTGAATAACTTATTTAAAATAAAAACACCTATCTATATTTTGTAGATAGGTGTTTTTTATTGGTTATGGTCTAAACAGGATGTTAAACCAATTTTGGGCTGCTTTTATTCGCTGGTTTTAACGGTGTCCAAAGCTACGGTATCCTTAAAGTCCGGATTATCCTGCATGAGGGGTTCATCCTCTTCCAGCATCTCATCTTGATAAAAATGACTGAACTTGTCAATATATTCATTGAAAATGATGGTTTCCTTTTCCGCCATCTGCCTGTCATTGTTCTCAATAAGTACATCTATCAACCTACGATACGATTCCATATCGGATATAATGTCATCGATTTTTTTGTATTGCTGATCTAAAGGTATTCCTTCATAATACTCCAAGCGCTCTTGGTATATGTTTTTCAGGGTTTCATAAATTTCGTGGGCCTTGTTGGTTTCGCCCACCTTGTAATAGCCATCTATGAAAGGAAGTACAAAATGGTAGTAACTGAAGTATGCAACGGGCATCTTCTCCATGGCGAGGTCAATGATTTCCTTGGCCTTGTCAACCTTGTTTTCTTGAATCAATTTCTCCATTAATCGGGCAAGGTTACTTCGGTAAGAAATGCCTTGGACCCTTGTCTGTGGATCGTGATAGATATCCGGGCTGCCCGAGTTGCCCCATTCCCAGTTGGTAACGATGTTGTACATGAGTTCGGAGTCTATCCGGCCCATATCAAAGGAATTACTTCGTTCTGTTTTTATAGGGACCAATTTATAGGCCATTCCGTCTAATTGAAGATAATCTTTCATCCAGATGAATTCGGCATCATCAAAGCTTCCTCCTGAGAAGTACAAAGGCCGTTTCCAATCGTTGTTGGCCACAATATCCAGCATCATCATACTTTTCTTGGTAATGGCACTTGGAAGGTCAATGTCTATGTAATCCACGATTTGCGCGGAATCCTTCGCTTTTACCAATCCGCTCTCCAAAACATTCGTTTTATTAACTGGGATGCGTATTTTTTGGGTAGGATAGTATACCAGATTTTGCGTATTCTCGGGATATTCATCTACATCAACATCTTGTTGTTCCAAGAAAAACTTGAACTTGGTCTGGGGTTTGTCGCTATCTATCCAATCAATAAAATCTTTAATGTTCCAGCGGCTCTTGGAAACTTCCCTGTTGAACAATGGGTCAACATTTTGGAAGTAAAGAACGTCCCTAGATCCCCATCGGTATTTGTCATGGGTGATTTGGGAAGGTATTGGGTCGCTCGTATATGCTTTACGCTTCATTTGGTCTACATACCAGTCCGTTTCAAAAAGACTTGTACAAACAATACGCACATCGGTCCTGTAATTTTCTATTTCCTGGGCGTACCAGAGAGGGAAAGTATCGTTGTCCCCGATAGTGAATAACAAGGCCCCAGCATCTTTTTGACAAGAGTCGAGGTAGGCTTTTGCAGAGGATTCGGCGGTATAACGGTTAGATCGGTCGTGGTCATCCCAATTTTGAACGGCCATTACCGTAGGTACGGCCAACAGGCATAGTACGGTAATTACAGGTGCCAAAACCGTTGGGTTCACCCATTTCTTGAATTCATCGAACAGGCCATATACCCCAAGCCCTATCCAAAGGGCGAAAACATAGAATGAGCCAACTAAGGAATAATCCCTTTCCCGAGGTTGGAATATATAGGGGTTCGTGTAAAACTGTATGGCGATTCCCGTGAACAAAAAGAAAACCAGTAAGACCCAAAATTGCTTTGGGTTTTTCGAGACTTGGAACAATATGCCGATGATTCCTAGAATAAGCGGTAAAAAGAAATAGGTGTTACGTGCTTTATTGTCCTTGATGTCACTTGGTAGGTTGTCTTGACTGCCATGAAAAGCGCTGTCGATAATCGGTATGCCCGATAACCACTTGCCGTTTTCGTCGTAACGACCCTGTATATCATTGTTCTTGCCAACGAAATTCCACATGAAATAACGCCAGTACATGTAACCGAATTGAAACTCGAACATGTATTTTACATTGTCCCAAATGGTCGGGGGTTGTACTTCAAGATAGTCATCGAACCGTTTTAGGAAGCTTATGTATTGTTCAGCATCTATATCCCCGTTGGCATATCCGGTCTTTACTTGGGCTACTGCTTGTCTAAGTTCATCGTTGGATTGTTTCATCTTAAAATCCAACGGCCCAAAATACTTCATATAATTTTCGGCATGCTGTCCGCTCCACATTCGGGGTAAAATACCTTTATGCTTTTCGTTGGAGTCTTGCAGTGCATTTTTATAGTAGTTTACGATTACGTATTTCCCTTTTTCATAATCTTTTTCGTACTTGGGCTTATCATCTTTTTCCTCACCTGCAGGAGCGAAAATATCGGAATAATACGCGCCGTAAACAGGACTGTCAACACCAGGGTATTGTTCCCTGTTGTAATAGGCCAATAAGGATCTTGCATCTGAGGGATTGTTCTCATTGATCACCACATTGGCATTGGCCCTGATGGGGAGCATTAACCATGTAGAGAAACCGAAGAACAGGAACATGATGCAAAGGACGATGGTATTCGCATTGCGAAAATCGTTTTTGCGTGTATATCGTAATCCAACATAAAAAGTGATGATGAAAATAAGTCCCATGATCAAGGATCCGGAATTAAAGGGTAATCCAATGTTGTTTACAAAGAAGACCTCTGCCCATCCGAATAACTTCAGGACGTAGGTCAGCGAAAACTTATAAACCAGCATTAGGACCGCGATGACCATGATATTGGCCAAAAGGAAATTTTTTACAGTGGTGGTTTTGTATTTTTTGAAATAATAGAGTAAACCTACGGAGGGGATGGCTAAAAAGCCCATGAACTGAACCCCGAAGGTTAGGCCGACAACAAAGGAAATAAGTACCAGCCAACGGTTGCCACGTGGTGTGTCCAGGTTATCCGTCCATTTGAGTCCAAGCCAAAGGAGCAATGACATGATCAAACTTGCACTTGCATAAACTTCGGTTTCAACGGCATTGAACCAAAAACTATCGGAAAATGTGAACGCTAAAGCACCAACCAAACCGCTACCAAGGACCGCTACCGATTTGCTATCGGAGAGTATTTCTTTTTCACCGATCAATTTTCTGGTAAGATTGGTAATTGTCCAAAACATAAAAAGAATGGTAAACGCACTACTTACACCGGAAACATAATTGACCATTCGGGCAACTTGATCGGGTTCAAGGGCGAACATAGCGAAAAACGCCCCGATCATTTGTAATAATGGTGCTCCTGGGGGATGGCCAACCTGTAATTTTGCGGAAGTTGCGATATATTCCCCGGCATCCCAAAAACTACTTGTGGGTTCTACGGTAATACTATAGGTTATAAGTGCTATAAAGAAGACTACCCATCCGAGTATGGTGTCCCATTTTTCGAAGTTCTTAGAAAACATGCAATATTTGGTTTTACCTTGAGGGCGAATTTAGTAATTAAAATATATATGCTCACACATTTTTGATAAACCTTTAACAACGCAAGTTGGTGTTTTTTCGATGAATGTTTTTAAAAATGTTTGCTCAAACCAAACTTTGTTTTAAATTTGCACGCTCTAAAGCTGAAACAATTTCTAAATTTTTTTCGGAGTTGGGCTTTAGATGAGGTATTGGCCTATGGTGTAATTGGCAACACAGCTGGTTTTGGTCCAGTCGTTCTAGGTTCGAGTCCTAGTAGGCCAACAGATTTAAAAAGAATCCTGATATTGAAAAATATCAGGATTTTTTCGTTTTTGGTAAATTTTCTTTACTTCAAAGCTGAAGTTATGCTGGGTTCGTGGGGTCCTTATATCTTAAATAAATGAGGAAATGGCTTTATTCCTTGGGAATACTGCCTTGGTTGTCCTCATCTTTCAGGTCTAAATCAATATTGTTTTGGGTATTGGGTGTTTCCGATTCCGGTAATTCATTTTCCTCTAATGGATCATGTGGGATTTCGTTATCAGTTATAATACTTGGTATTTTTCCTTCTTTGATCAAGGCCCAAGTCATGATCAGACTAGTGGCTATGATAACGAAAAGTAAAATACCAGATTCGAAATTTGCCACTTCCGCCTCTTTTGGAATGGCATAAAATAAAAGAACGGTTATAAGTCCCCGTGGGGCTATAAACAGTTGGGGCATTATATCGCTGCCAAAAAAAGTACGGAGTATAACAAATCGTATAAGGTAAATAGAGATGATGATCAAGATGCTTATCATAGCTACACTTAGGCTAAAAAGTGAAGAGATGGCTATGGTAAGACCGAATATCACAAAGAAAAACGTGCGTACCACAAAGGCGGTTTCCAGTGTGATGATGTGAAGTTCATGGTACATTTGGCCTACTTTGTCATTTTTTAGAATACGGGATAACCTGCCGGGAAAGAACAGTTTCACATTGGCGATGACCAAACCGAAGATCAATATGATGATAAGTGAGGAAAGGTGGAATTTCTTTCCGATGGCATATAATAACAAGAGTATGGCAATCAATAAAAATAATTTTGCCTGACTTTTTATACGTTGAAATATAAGGATGATAGCATAGCTCGCGATAAGTGCTATTACAACTGTTATTAAAAGATTTATTGAAAACCCTGCAAAACCTGTGTCCTCTGCAGGATTCAATCCTCCGATAAGAAAATAGAACATCATAATGCCCATGATATCCGAAAATGTGCTTTCGTAGATATGAAACTCTTTTTTCGATTCTGAAAGTCCACTTACACTGGGAATGATGATCGCACTGGACAATATGGATAAAGGAGTGGCGTACAGCCATGCCGATTGCATGCTCATTTCAGGTATGAACTGATGCATAATGAGGGCTGCGGCCCAAGCTGAACCCAATAATCCCAGTAAGGCTATACCCATAGCTTTAAGAATAGGGATTATTTTTTCTTTTTTTAGTTCAAGTTCTAGGGCAGCTTCAAGAACGATCATAATTAGACCAACAATGCCCAATATTTCCAAGGCCCCATCGAATTCGGGTTTATCGGGCATAAAATAGCCTAATGCATATTGAAGGATAATACCTAGGGCGATCAACATTAATACCGACGGAATATTGGTTTTTTCGGATAGGCCGTTAAACCAAAATGATAAAATTATAATGATAGAAGCTTCAATGATAATGTTGTAAGAAGAGAAAATTTCCATAAAAAAGGGCTTTGGTCCAAAGGCTAAAAGTAATATTTAATTATAACTTTAAATAAGAAGGATTATTAATAGGGGATATCTTGAAAATAAGCTTGTTGCGGATACTAAAAATGTTGTATATTTGTGCCACTGAAAGGATATTAAGGTATTCATGAGGGGACAATTTGTCCCCTCTTTTGTTACTGAAAATTATGTTGAAGGATAAAGTAAAGGCCCTTTTGAACGAAGCCCTGGCCCAGGACGAATCACTCTTTTTAATCGATTTCACCATGGGTGCGGACAATAGCATACATGTGGTATTGGATGGAGATAAGGGTGTAAGCGTTCAAGATTGTATAAAAGTGAGTAGGGCAATAGAACATAACCTGGATAGGGACGAGGAAGATTTTTCCTTGACCGTTACTTCTTCGGGAGCTGCGTCCCCAATGGTTGACCCACGTCAATACAAGAAGAATATTGGTAGAAAAATAAAGGTGCAGACCATCGAGGAATCGTATGAAGGTAATCTTACCGGAGCCGATAACCAGGGTATTGTGCTGGAATGGAAAGCAAGGGAACCCAAACCCATAGGAAAAGGGAAAACAACGGTTCAGAAAAAAAAGGAGATCTTATTTTCTGATATTAAGGAAGCAAAAGTTATTTTAAAATATTAATTGTAGTATATAAATGGAAAATATTGCGCTGATTGAGTCTTTTTCGGAATTTAAGGATGACAAATTCATTGACAGGGTAACATTAATGGCAATCTTGGAAGATGTTTTTAGAAACGCGCTTAAAAAGAAATTCGGTTCCGATGAGAACTTCGATATAATTATAAACCCTGATAAAGGGGATTTGGAGATATGGAGAAACCGTATCGTAGTTGAAGATGGGGAAGTCGAAGAGCCAAATGAAGAGATTTCATTGTCCGAGGCAAGGAAAATCGAGCCCGATTTTGAAGTTGGTGAAGATGTTTCTGAAGAGGTGAAATTAATTGATTTGGGTCGTAGGGCGATTTTGGCATTACGTCAAAATCTGATTTCAAAGATCCATGAACACGATAATACCACCATATATAAGCAATTTAAAGACTTGGAGGGTGAAATTTATACCGCTGAAGTACATCACATAAGACATAAGGCTGTAATTTTGTTGGATGATGAGGGTAATGAGATTATTTTGCCTAAAGACAGACAAATTCCATCTGACTTCTTTAGAAAAGGGGATAATGTCAGAGGGGTTATCGAAAGTGTGGAGCTTAAGGGAAATAAACCTACTATTATTATGTCAAGGAGTTCCCCTCGCTTTTTGGAGCAGCTTTTCTTTCAGGAGATACCAGAGGTTTTCGATGGTTTGATCACTATCAAAAAAGCAGTTCGTATTCCAGGGGAAAAGGCCAAAGTGGCTGTTGATTCCTATGATGATCGTATTGATCCGGTCGGTGCCTGTGTAGGGATGAAAGGTTCCAGGATACATGGTATCGTTAGGGAGTTGGGAAATGAAAATATTGATGTTATCAACTGGACGAGTAACCCTCAGTTGTTGGTAACCAGGGCATTGAGCCCTGCAAGGGTTTCTTCGGTGAAACTAAATGACGAAAAAATGACCGCCCAGGTTTATTTAAGGCCTGAAGAGGTTTCCAAGGCCATTGGTAGGGGAGGTCATAATATCCGTTTGGCAGGAAAACTTACGGGTTATGAGATAGATGTGTTCCGTGAAGGGGTAGAGGAAGATGTGGAGTTGACCGAATTTTCAGATGAAATCGATGCTTGGATCATCGAAGAGTTCAAGAAAATCGGAATGGATACTGCAAGAAGTGTGTTGGAGCAAGATGTGGACGATCTAGTGAAAAGAACGGACTTGGAAGAGGAAACGATTTCCGAAGTTGTTCGTATACTTAAAGAAGAATTAGAAGATTAGCTATATATTAGCGGCAGTTTTAGAATAAGGAAGTAATATTTATGGCAGACAATGCAACAATTAGACTTAATAAGGTACTAAGGGAGCTCAATATCTCTTTGGACAGGGCAGTGGATTTCCTAAAGTCGAAAGGGCATGAGGTTGAGGCGAGGCCCACTACAAAGATATCTGAGAAGGTACACCAAGTGCTATTGGATGAGTTCCAAACCGATATGAGCAAGAAAGTTGCTTCTAAGGAAGTAGGGGAGGAGAAAAGAAAGGAGAAGGAAGCCATAAGATTGCAGGTAGAGCAAGAGCAAGAAGAGCGGAGGTTGGCGCGTGAAAAAAGGGCTGAGGCCTCTGAACGCATCATCAAGGCCAAAGTTGAGCTTGCCGGGCCTAAAACTGTAGGTAAGATCGATCTTAATCCTAAGAAAAAGGCAGATCCGGTTGTAGAGAAGAAAATTGAAGAAGTAAAGAAAGAGGAAGATTCAGCCAAGGTAGAACCTAAGAAAGTTGAGGTTGTCAAAAAAGAGGAGCCTAAGAAAGTAGAGGTTAAAAAAGAAGAAGTTAAGAAGGAGGAGGTTAAGAAGGAAGAGGTTAAAGAAGTTGTTGCCCAGCCCATTGTTGGGAAAGAGGAAAAACCAAAAACTCCAATAGCTAAGGAAGAGAAAGCCGAGGATGTTGCTCCTGCAGCAGAGGAAGAGCCAAAGAAAGAAGAGAAGATAAAAACCCAATATCAAAAACTTAGTGGTCCTAAGATAATGGGGGACAAAATCGACCTTAGTCAATTTAATAGGCCTAAGAAGAAAAAAGAGGACCCAAAGGCCTCGAAGGACAATACGGATAGGAAAAAAAGAAGAAAAAGGATTGTCAGTAGTCCTGGTAGTGGTCCTGGCCGTAATACCACCCCTAGAACAGGTGGTCCTGGAAACAGAAAAGGAGGTAAACGTTTTGCGACGGTTAATAAAGTTGAACCTTCTGAAGAAGATGTTCAAAAACAAGTACGGGAAACCTTGGAGAAATTGCAAGGGAAATCCAAGAAAGGAAAAGGCGCAAAATATAGAAGGGATAAAAGGGACCAACACCGTCAGCAAACCGAAAAAGATCTGGAGCAACAAGAACTTGAAAGTAAAATACTTAAAGTTACCGAGTTTGTTACCGCAAGTGAGGTTGCGACCATGATGAACGTTAGTACAACGGAAATTATTTCTGCCTGTATGTCGCTTGGTATCATGGTAACCATGAACCAAAGATTGGATGCTGAAACCTTGTCCATCGTTGCGGATGAATTTGGTTATGAGGTAGAGTTCGTTACAGCTGATATTGAAGAAAGTATCATAGAAGAAGAGGACGCACCGGAAGACTTAAAACCAAGGGCTCCGATAGTGACCGTAATGGGACATGTTGACCATGGTAAGACTTCTTTGCTGGATTATATTCGTGAAGAGAACGTTATCGCAGGTGAAAGCGGGGGCATTACACAGCACATTGGTGCTTATGCGGTGACACTTCCCGGCGGACAAAAAATCTCATTCTTGGATACCCCAGGTCACGAGGCCTTTACGGCAATGCGTGCGCGAGGGGCCCAAGTTACTGATATTGCGATTATCGTTGTGGCTGCTGATGATGACATTATGCCACAGACCAAGGAGGCCATTAGCCATGCCCAAGCAGCTGGTGTGCCGATTGTTTTCGCAATAAACAAAATAGATAGGCCTACGGCCAATCCTGATAAGATTAAAGAAGGTCTGGCACAAATGAATTTGTTGGTCGAAGATTGGGGAGGTAAGATCCAATCCCATGATATCTCGGCCAAAACAGGTGAAGGTGTTAAGGAACTATTGGAAAAAGTACTTCTTGAGGCCGAATTGTTAGAATTGAAGGCCAATCCTGATAAGTTAGCATCCGGTACGGTCGTTGAGGCCTTTTTGGATAAAGGAAAAGGTTACGTGTCGACAATTCTGGTTCAAGCAGGTACCCTGAAAATCGGGGATTATGTTTTGGCCGGTACCTGTAGTGGTAAGGTCAAGGCCATGCAAGATGAAAGGGGTAAAGAGGTAAGTGAAGTCGGACCTTCGTCCCCAATTTCAATCCTTGGATTGGACGGTGCCCCACAGGCGGGTGACAAATTCAATGTATTGGAAGATGAGCGAGAGGCAAAACAAATTGCAACGAGGAGGTCTCAATTACAAAGGGAACAGTCGGTGCGTACGCAAAGACACATCACATTGGATGAAATTGGAAGACGTATTGCCTTAGGTGATTTCAAAGAATTGAATATTATCCTTAAAGGTGATGTGGATGGTTCCGTTGAGGCGTTGACTGATTCTTTCCAGAAATTATCAACCGAAGAAATTCAGGTCAATATTATCCATAAAGGGGTAGGGCCAATAACCGAATCCGATGTGCTTTTGGCTTCGGCTTCCGATGCGGTGATTATCGGGTTTAATGTGAGGCCAATGGGCAACGCAAGAATGGTCGCTGAAAAAGAAGAGATAGATATTCGTATGTACTCGATTATCTATGATGCTATCAATGATCTTAAGGATGCGATGGAAGGTATGCTTTCACCGGTAATGAAGGAAGAGATTACCGGTACTGCGGAAATTAGGGAAACATTCAAGATTTCTAAGGTCGGTACCATTGCAGGATGTATGGTGACCAATGGAAAAATATTCCGTAACTCCAATATCCGCTTAATACGTGATGGTGTGGTGATATACACAGGAACCTTGGCTTCGTTGAAACGATTTAAAGATGATGTCAAAGAAGTCGCGAAGGGATATGATTGTGGTTTACAGATAAATAACTATAATGATATCAGGGAATTGGATATTGTAGAGGCATTCCAGGAGGTAGCTGTTAAGAAGAAATTGAAATCAAAATAAAATAAACAATTAATATTAGGCAAAAAAAATCGACTTGATCAAGTCGATTTTTTTGGTTTTAAAAGCATTGCATCAGGATATTTGGCGCGAACTTCGATAAATTTTCTTTCGGCCTCGAGTTTTGTTTTGAACCGCCCGACCCGAACACGGTAGGTGGGTGAGTCAAAATCTATTTTTGAAAATAGGTCGGGGAAATCAATCTCCACATTTTCCTTTATACGTTGGGCTT
The DNA here is from genome assembly GCF_033101095.1 of Maribacter sp. TH_r10. Taxonomy (NCBI): domain Bacteria; kingdom Pseudomonadati; phylum Bacteroidota; class Flavobacteriia; order Flavobacteriales; family Flavobacteriaceae; genus Maribacter; species Maribacter sp. TH_r10. Next base: position 219,672 of record NZ_JAWMPY010000005.1, read on the forward strand.
TGGCATATGAACCGAAGCCAACCTGTATTTTATAATAATCATGACTTTCATTCGATGATTTGTAAATGCTTAATAAGTCTTTGATCCGATTGTCTTCTTGTATGTTGACGTGTCCGTTCTGTGCGACACCAACGGTGGTCGACAAAGCGATAAGACCAGTAATTAACAGTTGCTTCATTATTATGTAGTTATAATATGGATTGCGTTTTTGCAAAAGTAAATTTTAAATGAATAAGGTAAACTTTTCTTTCTTATTTAGAATAATTATAAATTGAGATTATCAATACCTTAACATTTTGCAAATAAAGTCTAATCCTTATTTTTGCCCTCAATGCAGGTACGGTTTCTTTGAATGTGTTTATCCTTTAATATAGTAATAACCGTGCCAAAATTTCGATTGAAATATTCTATATATGAAAAAGGTAACATACCGCAATCAAATTTCTAGAGTTTTAGGTGTTAGTCTAGTAGTTTTTCTACTTTTTTCCGGTGCTATTTTTGGGCAGGATGAAGCTGCGGCTGCTGGTGATCCAGCAAAGGGTAAGGCTCTTTTTAATCAAAATTGTGCCGCATGTCATGCATTGAATAGGAAAATGACCGGCCCGGCTTTGGCAAATGTTGAATCCCGTCTAAGTGAGGATGAAGGTTTAGATCGTGAATGGATCTATGCATGGGTTAAGAATAGCCCAGGTGTTATAAAGTCCGGTGATGACTATGCGAACAAGGTGTTCAATGAGTATAATCAGGCGCCTATGACTGCTTTCCCGACATTGTCGAACGGTGATATAGATAATATTTTGGCGTATACCGCCGCACCTCCTCCGGAGCCCGTTGTTGCTGAGGCCGCAGTAGCGGAAGAAGGGTCTGGGGATTCTTCTGGAATTTCCAATGAGTTGATATTAGGGGCTTTAGTGATAATATTCGGGCTTTTGGTCATGATGTTGGTATTGGTTCAAAGAACCCTAAGGCGTATTGCGGTTGCCAATGGTCTTGATTTGGAAAAAGAAAAGGCGGAACGCGGTTTGCCGTTGTGGAAGGCATTCGCACAGAATCAGTTCTTGGTTTTGGTAACTGTGGTTTTATTGTTGTTGTCCGGTGCTTATTTTGCATATGGTTGGTTAATGCAAGTTGGTGTTGATCAAGGGTATATGCCAATCCAAGAAATTCATTATTCACATAAGATCCATGCGGGTGATAATAAGATCGATTGTAAGTATTGTCATTCATCTGCCCGTGTTTCCAAGCATTCAGGAATTCCTTCCTTAAATGTTTGTATGAATTGCCATAAATCTATTTATGAGTACAAAGGAAATGCCGAAGGTCCTTCAAAAGAAGATTTGGCCAATGGTTATACCAATGAATTCTATACAGGGGAGATAAAGAAATTGTATAAGGCCGTTGGTTGGGATGAGGACAATCAAAGTTATACCGGTGAAAGCAAACCCGTAGAGTGGGTGAGAATCCATAACCTTCCCGATTTGGTTTACTTTAACCATTCACAACACGTTTCCGTTGCTGGTATTGAATGCCAGACTTGTCATGGTCCTGTAGAGGAAATGGAAATCATGTACCAGTATGCTCCGTTGACCATGGGGTGGTGTATCAACTGTCATAGGGAAACCAATGTCAAGGTTGAGGACAATGAGTATTATGCAAAAATACATGAAGAGCTTTCCAAGAAATATGGGGTCGAAGAGCTTACTGCTGCCCAAATGGGTGGTTTGGAATGTGGAAAATGTCATTATTAATAAAATTAAGTAGCTAATTACAGATATAGTATGGCATCAAACAAAAAATATTGGAAAAGCGAAGCGGAGTTAAATCCAAACGATTCCATTGTTGAGGCGCTAAGACAGAATGAATTTGTTGAGGAAATTCCTGTTGATGAATTTTTGGGGGACAAAGAGAAACTGTCCTCGACCAATACAAATAGAAGGGATTTTTTAAAATACGTAGGTTTTAGTACTGCGGCTGCATCTTTGGCAGCCTGTGAAGGGCCGGTTAAAAAATCGATTCCTTATGTTGTTCAGCCTGAAAGGATTATTCCTGGAGTAGCGAACTATTATGCAACTACAATTGCCAATGGTTTTGATTTCGCTAGTGTATTGGTTAAGACCCGTGAAGGTAGGCCGATAAAAATCGAGAATAATACAGATGCCAAGGTTAATGGTGGTGCAAACGCTCGTGTTCAAGGCTCGGTATTGTCCTTATATGACAGTACAAGGTTGCAAGGACCTGTAAAAGGGGGTGAGGCAATTGAGTGGAGTGCATTGGATGCTGATGTCAAGGCGAAATTAAACGCCTCGAAAGGTTCTGGTAAACAAATAGCTTTGTTGACCCAGACCTATGCTAGTCCATCGACTTCAAAATTGATTGCGGAGTTCAAGGAAATGTACGGTTCAGTGAATCATGTTGTATATGATGCAATTTCCGAAGATGCTGCGTTAACTGCTTTTGAGGCTAGATATGGTGAAAGGGCTTTAGCGGACTATGATTTTGAAAAAGCCGAGGTTATCGTTTCTTTCGGAGCTGATTTCCTAGCTGACTGGCAAGGTGGGGGATATGATAGTGGATATTCCAAAGGACGTGTGCCGAAGAATGGCAAAATGTCCAAGCATGTTCAGTTTGAAGCCAATATGTCTTTGACCGGGGCCAATGCGGATAAGCGTGTTGCCTTAACACCTATGCAACAAAAAATTGCTCTTGCCAAGCTGTATGCCAAATTGAACGGTACTTCTATAGGGGGTGAAATTCCTGAATATGCACAACGGGCCATTGATGCTGTTGTTGCTGAAATAGATAAGAACAAAGGTGCGGCGGTTGTCGTTACCGGTTTGCAAGATGTGAATGCCCAGGCGGTTGTTCTGGCAATCAATGAAAGTTTGGGTAGTAAGGCGTATGATGCCAAAGCGCCCAAATATATCCGTCAAGGAAGTGTTAAGGGTTTAAATGCATTGGTAGCGGACATGAAGTCAGGTCGTGTTGGTGCATTGATTATGGATGGTGTTAATCCAATGTATACTTTGCCAAATGCTTCTGAGTTTGAAGAAGCACTTGGAAAGGTGGATTTGTCTGTAAGTTTTTCAACAAGTTGGAATGAGACTACAGAGGTTATCCAATATGCTGCTGCGGCAAACCATTACTTGGAGTCTTGGGGGGATACCGAAATTAAAAAAGGCCATTATAGTCTTATACAGCCAACGATAAAAGAGCTTTTCGATACACGACAATTCCAAACGGCCTTGTTGGCTTGGATGGATAGTGATAAGAGTTATTACGATTATATAAAAGAAACATGGGATGCTGATGTATTGGGAGGTGCTGATTGGAATCAGGCCCTGCATGATGGTGTATATGTTTCAGGGTCAAATTCAATAGATCAATTTGTTGAAACCGTTGCGAGTACGGTAGGCCTGGATGAAGTTGATACTTCCGGGGTCGATATTTCATCGGCAGTAAGGAACTTATCCAAAGCCGTTAGTGGTGGAGGCATGGAGCTTACTTTGTATTCTAAGGTAGGTATGGGAGATGGTCAACAAGCCGGTAACCCATGGTTGCAAGAATTTCCGGATCCAATATCGAGGGTATCATGGGATAACTATGTAACGGTATCCAAAGCTGATGCTATTACATTGGAATTGGTCAATGAACATGCTGCAAACGGAGGTTTGGATGGTAGTTATGCAAAATTGACCGTTAATGGTGTTACCGTGGATAATGTTCCTGTTTTGATCCAACCCGGTCAGGCGCCAGGATCTATAGGTCTTGCTTTAGGTTATGGTCGTTCGGTAGGTATGAAGGAAGAAATGAAAACAGGTGTTAATGCCTATCCTTTATATCAAGGGTTTAACAATGTGCAATCCGTAACCATTGAAAAGACTGCTGGTATGCATGAATTTGCATGTATACAATTGCATAATACCTTAATGGGTAGGGGTGATATTATTAAAGAAACCACATTAGAGATCTTTAACACGAAAGATCATGCAGAGTGGAATAAAGTTCCGATGGTCTCGTTGGACCATCAAGAGGTAGAAGCTACATCTGTTGATTTATGGGATAGCTTTGATCGATCTATCGGTCACCACTTTAATATGTCCATAGATCTAAATGCTTGTACCGGTTGTGGGGCTTGTGTTGTTGCCTGTAGTGCAGAGAACAATGTGCCTGTTGTCGGTAAGGAAGAGGTAAGGCGATCTAGGGATATGCACTGGTTGCGTATAGACAGGTATTATTCTTCTGAAGATACCTTTGAAGCTGATAATACCAAAAAGGAAGAGTTTGATGGCTTGTCCGGAGATAAAGGTTCTTTAGGTGGTTTTGGTGAGTTGGAAGATCCGGCTACAAATCCTCAAGTAGCTTTTCAGCCTGTAATGTGTCAGCATTGCAACCATGCACCTTGTGAAACCGTTTGTCCTGTTGCAGCGACATCCCATGGTCGACAAGGGCAAAATCAAATGGCATACAATAGGTGTGTAGGTACAAGATATTGTGCTAACAACTGTCCATATAAGGTTCGTAGGTTCAACTGGTTCTTATACAATAATAATGACGAGTTCGATTTCCATATGAACAATGACTTAGGTAAAATGGTCATCAACCCTGATGTTACCGTTAGGTCTAGGGGGGTGATTGAAAAATGCTCTATGTGTATACAGAAAACACAAAAGACCATTCTTGATGCCAAACGTGATGGTAGGGTAATCAAAGATGGAGAGTTCCAAACAGCTTGTTCTATGGCTTGTAGCAATGGAGCGATTGTGTTTGGGGATGTCAATGATAAGGAAAGTAAGGTCGCGGAATTGAAAGAAAGTGATCGTATGTACCACCTTTTGGAGCATGTGGGAACAAAACCTAATGTATTCTATCACGTTAAAGTGAGAAATAACAACGAAGCGTAAAAATATTATTTAGCAAAGTAACTATAAAAGATTATGGCGTCGCATTACGAAGCACCTATACGAAAACCCTTAGTTCTTGGAGACAAAGGCTATCATGATGTAACAGTTGATATAGCCGCTCCTGTTGAGGGAAGGGCCAATAAGCATTGGTGGATAGTATTTTCCATTGCGTTGGCAGCATTCCTTTGGGGAATCGGCTGTATTATTTATACTGTTTCCACTGGTATCGGAACCTGGGGTTTGAATAAAACCGTAAACTGGGCTTGGGATATTACAAACTTTGTTTGGTGGGTAGGGATAGGTCACGCAGGAACCTTGATTTCTGCCGTTCTATTATTGTTCAGGCAAAAATGGAGAATGGCCATTAACCGTTCTGCTGAGGCGATGACTATTTTTTCGGTTGTACAGGCCGGTCTTTTTCCAATTATCCATATGGGTCGACCATGGTTGGCATATTGGGTGTTGCCAATACCAAACCAATTTGGGTCATTATGGGTAAACTTTAACTCCCCATTGCTTTGGGATGTATTTGCGATTTCAACATACCTTTCTGTTTCTTTAGTGTTCTGGTGGACAGGTTTATTACCTGATTTTGCCATGATCAGGGATAGAGCGGTACTTCCTTTCCAAAAGAAAATATATGGCTTGTTAAGTTTTGGATGGACAGGCCGTGCCAAAGATTGGCAACGATTTGAAGAAGTTTCCTTGGTCTTGGCTGGTTTGGCTACGCCATTGGTACTTTCAGTGCATACCATTGTATCCTTTGACTTTGCCACATCGGTTATTCCTGGATGGCATACCACGATATTCCCGCCATATTTTGTTGCTGGGGCGGTATTCTCAGGATTCGCAATGGTAAATACCTTATTGATTATCATGAGAAAGGTTTCCGGATTGGAAGCTTACATTACCGTACAACATATTGAGTTGATGAACATCGTTATCATGATCACTGGTTCAATTGTAGGTTGTGCATATATCACTGAATTGTTCATGGCTTGGTATTCAGGTGTTGAATATGAACAATATGCTTTCTTGAATAGGGCTACAGGGCCATATGCTTGGGCTTATTGGGCTATGATGAGTTGTAATGTGTTCTCGCCACAATTTATGTGGTTCAAAAAACTGAGAACCAGTATTATGTTCTCTTTCTTTATTTCCATAATCGTAAATATCGGTATGTGGTTCGAGCGTTTTGTGATTATCGTAACATCATTACATAGGGATTATTTACCTTCTTCATGGAGTATGTTCTCCCCTACATTTGTAGACATAGGGACTTTTATTGGGACTATTGGATTCTTCTTTGTTCTTTTCCTTTTATATTCAAGGACATTCCCGGTAATTGCACAGGCAGAGGTGAAAACCATTTTGAAATCTTCTGGAGAGAAGTACAAAAAATTAAGGGACGCTGGTAAACCGTTATATCAAATCAGTGCGAATAGTATTGTTAAGGAAGAATTGTCCGAGGTGATAGAAGAAGCTCCAAAAGATGCTGAAAAAAACGTTTCAAGTTTGTTGGATTCTATTGGGACCTTCGATGCGTCTAAAGATAAGGCCGATGACCTTAAGAAAGTAAAAGGTATTGGACCCCAAATGGAAAAGACATTGAATCAAATCGGAATTTTCACATTCGCCCAAGTAAGTCGAATGACAGAGAAGGAATATAATTTATTGGATTCAATAACAGGTTCGTTCCCGGGTAGGGCGCAACGTGATGATTGGGCCGGTCAAGCAAAAAAATTAAATAACAACTAAGAAGATATGGCATCTAAAGTTATACATGCATACTACAATGATGACGACGTGCTGATGCATGCTGTCAAAAAGGTGAAGGACGCCAAGCATCATATAGAGGAAGTGTACTGTCCTTTCCCTGTTCATGGTTTGGATAAGGCCATGGGGCTTGCTCCTACTAGAATAGCCATAACATCGTTTCTATATGGTTGTGTGGGTCTTACTGTGGCAATCTTGATGATGAACTTTATCATGATCCAGGATTGGCCTCAGGATATTGGCGGTAAGCCAAGTTTTAGTTATTTAGAGAACATGCCTGCTTTCGTACCTATTATGTTCGAGCTAACGGTTTTCTTCGCAGCGCATTTAATGGTTATCACTTTTTATCTTAGAAGTAGATTGTGGCCATTTAAAAAGGCTGAGAACCCAGACGTAAGAACAACTGATGACCATTTTGTAATGGAGTTGGCCATTCACGATAACGAAAAAGAATTAAAGAATTTATTGATGGGTACCGGTGCGGTAGAAATCAATGTATCAGAAAAGTAGTCCTAAGATGATGAACAGTTTTATTAAAGTAGGAATAACATTTGTAATGGTACTATTATTGGCTTCATGTGCCGATGATAGCAGACCTAACTATCAGTACATGCCCAACATGTACGAGCCAGTGGGCTATGAGACCTACCAAGGGTTCAATGAAGAGGATGCCACTAGGATTGCTTTGTTCAAAGGGGTTTCTGAAGCTATGTTGCCACCTGATAATACTATTCCAAGAGGTTGGATGCCTTATGGTATAGAGAATACGATGGAAGGAAAAGAACTTTCAAGGGTGAATCCTAGTCCTTTGGATTCATTACAGTCAGAAGCCAATATGGCCAAAGGTAAAGAGCTTTTTGATATTTATTGTGCAATTTGTCATGGGACAAAAGGGGATGGTCAAGGCACATTGGTCAAAAGAGAGAAGATTTTGGGTGTCCCAACTTATGCGGATGCAGCCCGGGATATTACGGTTGGTAGTACGTATCACGTAATATATTATGGTTTGAACTCCATGGGGTCGTATGCCGTGCAATTGAACCATGAAGAACGTTGGCAAGTAGCCGAATACGTTATGAAATTGAAACAAGATTTATAAAATAATACATAGATTAAGATATGTACACGTTTTCAAGCAGACTTAGAATGGCTTCCTTCATCATGATGATCGTAGGGGTATTAGGTATCGGAATAGGGTTTATGTCGGCCCCAAGCACGGTTGAAGAAGCTAAAGCTTTAGTGGCCAGTCATGGTGATGCGCATGCCGAAGAGGCTGCACATGCAGTGGCAACAGAAGAACATCATGCTGAAAGTCATGATGCCGCACACGACGAACATGTTTTGCACCAACTGCAGAATAAACCATGGTCGGCATTGTATGTTGCTGCATTTTTCTTCTTTATGATTGCATTGGGCGTATTGGCTTTTTATGCAATTCAAAGGGCTGCACAGGCAGGTTGGTCCCCACTCTTATTTAGGGTAATGGAAGGTATTACATCATATTTGGTGCCCGGAGGTATAATCGTGTTCGTTATTTTGGTGTTATCCGTATTGCATATGAACCATTTATTTGTATGGATGGATGCTGATGTCGTGGCACATGATCACCTTCTACAAGGTAAAGCAGGTTATTTAAACCCAACATTTTTCCTAATTCGTGCCGCCGTTTTCTTAGGGGGATGGATATTGTACAGGGAGTACTCAAGAAAATTATCATTAAAGCAAGATGAATCTGATGATAACTCGAACTTTAAATTGAATTTCAGGATTTCAGCTGCATTTTTGGTATTCTATTTAATTTCCGAATCCATGATGTCTTGGGATTGGATTATGAGTGTTGACCCACATTGGTTCAGTACTTTGTTCGGTTGGTATGTGTTTGCAAGTATGTTCGTGTCGGGTATAACTGTTATAGCCATGGTAACCATTTATTTGAAGTCAAAGGATTATTTACCGGAAGTAAATGATAGCCATATTCATGATTTAGCTAAATTCATGTTCGGTATAAGTGTCTTTTGGACCTATCTTTGGTTCTCGCAATTTATGCTTATCTGGTATTCCAATATACCGGAAGAGGTAACCTATTACGTAACGCGTATCCAGGATTTCAAGCTTCCTTTCTTCGGAATGGTCGTTATGAATTTCGTTTTACCATTGTTGTTGTTGATGAACAGTGATTATAAAAGAATCAATTGGTTCGTAATCCTAACGGGTATTATCATATTAGTGGGTCATTATATGGACATCTTTAACATGATCATGCCTTCAACGGTAGGCGACCAATGGTCAATAGGTATTCCTGAGATAGGGTCTGTATTGTTCTTCGCCGGATTGTTCATTTTCTGGGTCTTTAGGGCATTGACCAAGGCACCTCTTCAGCCTAAACGTAATCCGTTTATCGAAGAGAGTAGACATTTTCACTATTAATTTTTACAGTATAGATCCCGTACTTCCTAGTATAAACTGGGTCGTACGGGATTATTGTTTTAACACTGCATTGGATAGGTTTCTTTTCAATGATGGTGGGTTTAAGTTTTTTTTATTAAGTTTAGCGAAATTTTAAATTATACAATGACTACATTTTTGATTTTAGCTGTTTTGGTTCTAGTGGCAATTGCAATATGGCAAATGACCAAGATTTTTGAATTGTCGCAAATTAAAGCTGTGAATTCCCAAATTGCGAATGACACGGATAATAAATACAATGGTTATTTGTTATTCTTGTTTTTGATTTTCATTTATGGGATAACCATTTTTAGTTTTTGGAAATACGGAAAAATGCTTTTACCCGAAGCGGCATCCGCACATGGCGCTGAATATGATAATTTAATGCTCGTGTCCATGGTGATAATATTTTTCGTTCAGACCATTACTCAGGCGTTATTACACTACTTTGGGTATAAGTATAGGGGAGAGCAAGGTAAGAAAGCCCTTTTCTATGCGGATAATGATAAACTCGAGTTCATATGGACCATCATACCGGTCATTGTCTTGGCAGGTTTGATCTTATGGGGTTTATATACATGGACCAGCATAATGGATATCAATGATGAGGATGATCCCATTGTTGTTGAGTTGTATGCGCAACAATTTAATTGGACGGCAAGATATGCCGGTGCTGATAACGTTTTAGGGGATGCGAATGTTCGAATGATAGATATTGATAGGGCCAATATCCTAGGTGTCGATGAATCGGATGACTATGCGAAGGATGATATTATCGTTAAGGAATTGCATTTGCCCGTTGGTAGAAAGGTAAATTTCAAAATGCGGTCACAAGACGTTCTTCATTCGGCCTATATGCCACATTTTAGAGCCCAAATGAACTGTGTGCCCGGTATGATCACACAATTCTCTTTTACGCCGTCAATTACGACTGCGGATATGAGGAATAAGCCCGAAATAATAGACAAGGTAAAAAGAACCAATACCATTAGGGCCGAAAAAGCCGCTGCAGGTGTTGAGAATTCAGACCCTTGGGAGTTCGATTATATTTTACTTTGCAATAAGATCTGCGGAAAATCCCATTATAACATGCAAATGAAGATAATCGTAGAAGAGGAAGAGGATTACAACAAATGGCTTGCTGAACAGCAAACCTTTTCTCAATCAATGGCATCAGTTCAATAGAATTACTAAAAAATAAAAAAAAGAAATATTTATGTCGGCCACAGCACATGCACATATAGAAGACCACGCAGATGATCACGGGCATCATCACAAGGAGACTTTTGTGACCAAATACATTTTTAGTCAAGACCATAAAATGATAGCAAAACAGTATTTGATTACTGGGGTTTTGTTTATGGGCTTTATCGGTATTGCAATGTCATTATTATTTAGGATGCAATTGGCATGGCCAGGGGAATCGTTTTCGGTTTTCGAGGCATTGTTAGGTAAATGGGCACCGGGAGGTGTCATGGATGCTGATATATATTTAGCCTTGGTAACGATTCATGGTACCATTATGGTGTTTTTCGTACTTACGGCCGGATTAAGCGGTACGTTCAGTAACCTGCTTATTCCTTTACAGATTGGGGCACGTGATATGGCATCAGGTTTTTTAAACATGGTTTCCTATTGGTTGTTCTTTATATCTTGTGTGGTCATGCTCTCTTCTTTGTTCATAGAGGCGGGACCTGCGGCTGCTGGTTGGACGATTTATCCACCTTTAAGTGCCCTTCCAATGGCACAGCCAGGTTCAGGGTTGGGTATGACCCTTTGGTTGGTGGCCATGGCCATATTCATTGCTTCATCCCTTTTAGGTTCTTTGAATTATATTGTAACCGTAATTAACCTAAGAACAAAGGGTATGTCAATGACCAGATTGCCATTAACGATCTGGGCATTCTTTGTTACGGCAATTATAGGTGTAGTATCTTTTCCGGTACTATTGTCAGCAGCGCTTTTGTTGATTATGGATAGAAGTTTCGGTACTTCGTTCTTCCTATCCGATATATTTATCCAAGGGGAAGTGTTGCATTACCAAGGTGGATCACCTGTTTTGTACGAGCATCTTTTTTGGTTCTTGGGTCACCCTGAAGTTTACATCGTATTGTTGCCCGCATTGGGAATTACCTCTGAGGTTATGTCAACCAATGCGCGTAAACCTATCTTTGGTTATAGGGCCATGATCGCTTCTATTATTGCAATAGCTTTCTTGTCTACCATTGTATGGGGCCACCATATGTTCATTTCAGGAATGAACCCATTCTTAGGTTCTGTATTTACATTCACGACTTTGTTGATTGCCATACCTTCTGCGGTTAAGGCCTTTAACTATATAACCACCCTATGGAAAGGTAACTTACAGTTGAATCCGGCCATGTTGTTCTCTATTGGCTTGGTTTCTACCTTTATAACTGGGGGGCTTACAGGTATTATCCTAGGGGATAGTACTTTGGATATTAATGTGCACGATACTTATTTTGTTGTTGCCCACTTTCACTTGGTAATGGGTATTTCTGCCCTTTACGGGGTATTCGCAGGTATCTACCATTGGTTCCCAAAGATGTTCGAGGGCAAAATGATGAACAAGAACTTAGGGTATGTACATTTTTGGATAACCGCTATATGTGCCTATGGGGTGTTCTTCCCCATGCATTTTGTCGGAATGGCCGGGGTGCCACGAAGATATTATGAGAATACGGCTTTTCCAATGTTCGATGAATTGACCGATGTTCAGGTGCTGATGACAGTTTTTGCTTTAATAGCCGGACTTGCACAGTTGGTTTTCTTAGGGAATTTCATCTATAGTATGTTCTATGGTAAAATAGGTCCTAAGAACCCATGGAAGTCCAACACTTTGGAGTGGACAACACCACAAGAACATGTACACGGTAACTGGCCAGGGGCTATTCCCCATGTTTATCGATGGGCATATGATTATAGCAAAACCGGTGAAGATGGTGAATATGTAATTCCAGGGCAAGATTTTATTCCTCAGAATGTACCCTTGGGGGATAATGAAGAAGAGGAAAACCATTAAATATCTAAATTAACCATATATAAAATGCCCAATTCACTGAGTTGGGCATTTTTTTTGATATTACCCAAGAAGTTGATTTGGCTTTTTTATGATATATTTAGTCAAATTAAATGGCGTTAGGTAATGAACATGGCGCTTTTAATCATAAAAACACACACCATTGAAATGAAAAAAATTATCACACTGATCGTGCTTTTGGTCTGTTATCAGACTTTCGCACAAAGAAAACCCAAAATTAAAGGCAGTAAGAACGTAATAGAAGTTCGTGAGGAACTTCCTTACTTTAATGGCGTTAAACTGATAGATGACTTGGAAATAGTGCTTCAGAGAGGCTCTGATAACGCTTATGTCATTAATGCTGATGATAATTTAGTCGATGTGCTTAAGTTTAAGGTGGTCGATAGTACTCTGGTCATTAGTGCTTTTTACAAGATAACCTCAAAAAAGAAGCTGGAAATCGTTGTTAATTATACCGAATTAGAGGCGATTACCATGCTAGATGGTAAGATTAATATGAAGGATGTTATTTCTTCGGACAGGTTTGTAGTGAATACTTATGGGCCTTCTAGGTTGGAATTGAATGCCACTGCCCCGATAATGGATGTAAATATGGAAGGTATGAGCTCGGGGGATTTTAATTTGGCCAGTGATTCATTGAAAATTTCCCTTAAGGATAGGGTCGATGCCCGCATATATACCGTAGGTACAACGAATACCATTCATATGTATGATAATGCCAGTGCCAAGGTTGAAGGAAATACTGAAATGCTTGCGGTTGAATTATATGATAATTCTAACTTAAAAGCTGAAAAAGTGGAAGCGACAAAGGTAGTGGCCTACTTAGAAGGTTCACCCAATACAAAACTTAAGGCAATCGAAGAATTTGATCTGTCTTCAAAAGGTTCGGCAAAGACGCAATTATATGGTAACCCTAAAATAGTCATAAAGGATTTTTTGGATACATCACAATTGCATAAGGAAAATTAAAAAGGATTGACCCGGGTATTTTTAGAAAAAGAAAATCCCCATTGCCTTGGCAATGGGGATTTTGGTTTAAAAAAGAGTATTGGTTGGGATTATAGTGCAACACCCTCTTTTGGGCCAGCTGCTATAATCTCAGGGTTTGTGTTCGCTTCGAATTTTTTGAAGTTTTCATTGAATAACTTGATAAGTTTCAATTTAGTAGCTTCATACTTCTCTTTGTCTTCCCAAGTGTTTCTTGGAATCAATACCTCAGAAGGTACGTTAGGACAACTTGTTGGGATTTGGAATCCGAATGCTTCATCTGTCACAAATTCAACATTGTCGAAAGAGTGATTGTGGATAGCATCAACCATAGCCCTTGTATATTTCAATTTCATCCTAGAACCACTACCTGTCCAACCAGTGTTGATCAACCAAGCATTAGCCTTGTGGGTCTTGATTTTCTCAGCTAACAATTCAGCATATTTGTTAGGGTGCCACATCATAAAGGCAGCTCCGAAACAAGCACTGAAGTTAGGGGTTGGTTCTGTAATACCCATCTCGGTACCTGCCATCTTAGCGGTATAACCGGAGATAAAGTGGTAACTAGCCTGTTCTGGAGTAAGTTTACTTACTGGAGGTAATACACCAAAGGCATCACAAGTAAGGAATATTACATTTTCAGGGTGTCCGGCAACACAAGGAATCTGTACGTTATCAATGAAATTGATAGGGTAAGAGGCTCTTGTGTTTTCGGTTATTGAAGTATCCGTGTAATCAACTTTTCTTGAATCCTTGTCATAAACCACATTTTCCAAAACGGTTCCAAAACGAATGGCATTGAAAATATCTGGCTCATTTTCAGGAGTTAAGTCAATGGCTTTGGCATAACATCCACCTTCAATGTTGAAAGTTCCTTGTTCAGTCCAGCAATGCTCATCATCACCGATCAATCTACGTTTTGGATCAGCACTTAAAGTTGTTTTTCCTGTTCCGGAAAGACCGAAAAGGATGGTTACATCATCTTTTTCACCAACGTTGGCAGAACAGTGCATTGGTAATACTCCTTGTAATGGCATTAAGTAGTTCATTACAGAGAAGATTCCTTTTTTCATTTCACCTGCATATTCAGAACCTAAGATGACGATTTCCTTACGTTCAAGGTTCAAATCGACACTGGTCTTAGAGGTCATTTCAGAAGTGTAACGGTTTGCAGGGAATTGTCCTGCGTTGAAAATAACGTAATCAGGCTCACCGAAATTGGCCAATTCTTCTTTTGTAGGCATGATCAACATGTTCTGCATGAACAATGCATGGTATGCCCTTGTACAAACGATTCTTGTTTTGATTCTATAGTTTGGATCCCATCCAGCGAAAGCATCAACAACGAAAAGGTGGTCACGTGTGTTTAAATAATCAAGAGCTCTTTCGTGGTTTACCATGAAAGTGTGCTCATCCAATCCCATATTGATCTTACCCCAATCAATGTTCTTTTCAGAATCAGGATGACGTACTATTCTTTTATCTTTTGGACTACGTCCTGTTTTTTCACCGGAATAGGTCATTAATGCACCTACATCGGAAATAGCAGTTCCTTTTTCCAAACGAAGGCCAAGTTCATATAACACGGGAACGCTGCTGTTCCTGTAAATTTTCTCGGTATCGATACCGTACTTTTTAAGACTAAATGCTGTTGACATTGTTTTCTGCTTTAAAATGGTTGTTAAATAATTCTCGTTTTTAATTTCTATGCAAATTTTGACAATTTTCGCCGTAAAAAAGATGACAATTGTCATGATTGTTACAAGTTAATCAACTATAACGATATATATGGTCAATTTGAAGTGATTTTTAACATATGATTTTCACTATCTTTGTTTTTATATGAATGAGTATTTGGATCCGACTACAGGTAGCTTTTCACCTGAGGAGATTGATATAGAAAGGGCGCTGAGACCGGTAACATTTGATGACTTTACCGGGCAGGAACAAGTGCTCGAAAACCTTAAGGTTTTTGTTGAAGCGGCCAATCAAAGGGATGAAGCATTGGACCATACCTTGTTTCATGGTCCTCCCGGATTGGGAAAAACGACCTTGGCCCATATTCTCGCTAATGAACTCGGAGTAGGTATAAAAATTACCTCAGGGCCGGTTCTTGATAAACCTGGGGATTTGGCCGGTCTTTTAACGAACCTACAGGAGCGGGATGTCCTGTTTATTGATGAGATTCATAGATTGAGTCCCATAGTGGAGGAATATCTGTATTCCGCGATGGAGGACTATAAAATCGATATCATGATAGAAACCGGGCCAAATGCCCGATCTGTACAGATTAATTTGAATCCGTTTACGTTGATAGGGGCCACGACCCGTTCAGGCCTACTTACCTCGCCAATGAGGGCTAGGTTCGGTATCCAAAGTAGGTTGCAATACTATTCTACTGAATTGTTGTCTACTATAGTGGAACGTAGTGCCGAAATCCTAAAAGTGCCCATTTCCCAAGATGCTGCCATTGAAATTGCCGGGCGAAGTAGGGGCACACCAAGAATTTGTAATGCCCTATTACGAAGGGTTCGCGATTTTGCGCAAATTAAAGGTAATGGTAGTATTGATATGGAAATATCTAGATACAGCCTAAAAGCGTTGAATGTAGATGCCCATGGTCTTGATGAAATGGATAATAAGATCCTAACGACCATAATCGATAAATTCAAAGGGGGCCCTGTGGGTATTACCACCTTGGCCACCGCAGTTTCTGAAAGTGCGGAAACCATTGAAGAGGTTTATGAACCTTTTTTGATTCAGCAAGGATTCATAATGCGGACCCCAAGAGGAAGAGAGGTGACCGAATTGGCCTATAAACATTTGGGCCGAGTTAAGGGAGGTACTCAACCCGGACTCTTTTGAACCATAAATCTAAATATACCCAATTGATAAAATCCGAAGCCAAACGCCTCGGTTTTTTGTCTTGTGGTATCTCCAAAGCCGAATTTTTAGAGGAGGAAGCTCCTAGGTTGGAAAAATGGTTGAAAGAAAATATGCATGGCGAAATGCAGTATATGGCCAATCATTTTGACAAGCGGTTAGATCCTACCAAATTGGTCGAGGGTTCTAAATCGGTTATTTCCATGTTATTGAATTATTATCCTGAAGGTAAACAAAGAGAAGGAACCTATAAAGTATCGAAATACGCCTATGGTCAGGATTATCATCATATAATTAAATCCAAATTAAAGTTGCTCCAAGAATTTATTACAGAAAATATCGGGGAGGTCAACGGTCGGGCCTTTGTAGATTCCGCCCCGGTATTGGATAAGGCCTGGGCAGCAAAAAGTGGGTTGGGGTGGATCGGTAAACATAGCAACCTATTGACCCAAAAAATAGGGTCGTTTTATTTTATTGCCGAACTGATTGTTGACCTTGAGTTGGATTATGATCATCCGGTCACCGATCATTGCGGTTCTTGCACCGCATGTATAGATGCATGCCCCACACAGGCCATAGTTGGCCCAAAGGTGGTTGATGGTAGTAAGTGTATTTCATATTTTACAATTGAACTGAAAGATGAGATACCCTTATCTTATAAAGGTAAATTTGATGATTGGATGTTCGGTTGTGATGTTTGTCAGGATGTTTGTCCGTGGAACCGTTTTTCAAAACCACATAAGGAACCTCTTTTTGATCCACACCCTGATATTTTGGAAATGACCAAAAAGGATTGGGAAGAAATAACAGAAGATGTTTTTAGAAAAGTATTTAAAAAGTCTGCAGTAAAGCGAACTAAATTTTCTGGATTGAAACGAAATATCGCATTTTTGAAAAAATAATTCCGCCCCGCAATCGATAGAGTTTCGACAACTCAGGTAATTTGGTTTGTATTTTTGCGATTTCATGGTTTATTGTGGTATCTTTTGAGTCATTTCGTAATTAAACCGTGAAATAAATGAACATGCTTAAAAAACCCAATCTGAGCTTTTGGCAAATTTTCAATATGAATGTCGGATTTTTAGGTATTCAATTTAGTTTTGGTCTTCAGCAAACAGCAATAAACCCGGTTTTTCTTTTTTTAGGGGCTCCTGAAGATATGTTGCCAATTTTGAATATTGCCGGTCCGGTAACAGGTTTGGTGGTTCAACCCATAATTGGGGCTATTTCGGATAAAACGTGGTCACCTCGTTGGGGAAGACGAAAGCCTTTTTTCTTGATCGGGGCGATAATCGGTAGTTTGTGTCTTTTCGCTTTTCCTTTGAGCCCGGCCTTATGGTTCGCTGTCGGTTTACTTTGGATATTGGATGTTGGTAATAATATGGCCATGGAGCCGTATAGGGCTTTTGTTGGGGATAAATTACCCGAAAAGCAATTGAGTTTGGGGTACCAGATGCAGAGTTTATTTGTAGGTGCAGGTATTGTTTTGGCCAATGCTTCCATTTTTTTGTTTCAAGATTGGTTTGGTGGTGATTCTGTAACCGACGTTGTGGGTACCATACCAAAATGGTTGTACTATTCGTTTTTTATTGGGTCCTTATTGTCTGTGGCAACTATTCTATGGTCGGTACTGAAAACTCCTGAGATCCCTCCTTCGGACAAGGAGCTGTCCGAAATAAATATGCATAAGGCTTTACCTTTTCTTGAGCGTTTCAAAATGCCTTTTATCGAAATCTCCAAGGCGGTAAAAGAAATGCCGTCTTTTATGTGGAAACTCTCTGTCGTTTATCTTTTTCAATGGTATGCGCTTTTTGTTTATTGGCAGTTCATAACCCCTTTGTTCAGGACAACAATGGGTTATGATCTTTCAGAAGCTGCCGCGCAGGCTGCTAAAATGAGCACGACCTATAATATCGCAACTATTGTTGTGGCCTTAATGTTGGTTCCTTTGACCTTGAAATATGGAGGTAAAAAAATATATGCTGCCAGTTTATTGGGTACAGGTCTTGCCTTATTGTCGATTCCTTACATTACCGATCCTATTTATGTCTTGATACCTATGGTCCTGTTTGGTATAGGATGGGCGGCCATGATGGGGATACCTTATACCATGGTATCCAAAATAGTACCTCAGGAAAGAAGGGGGGTGTACATGGGTATATTGAATATGATGATCGTAATACCAATGGGAATAGAAACATTGACCTTTGGGCCGATCTTTAAAAACCTCTTGGGTGGCAATTCAATAAATGCCATGTTATTTGCCGGTGTGTTCTTTATAATTTCTGCGATATTGGCTTTACGTTTGAATGTTTCCAAAGAAGAAAACAAGGTTTCAAATTTTTGATAAATTCGTTTCTTTGGATCTGTTAATCCTTAATTGTTTATCCCACAACTTTTAGCGAGTACTATGTGGTCGTTTAGGTAATATTTGCGACTAGAACTTATTTTTTTCGACATATTACCTTTAAATTTGACGTACAATAATTTATCATGAGCGAAAAGAAGTTAAGGAGTGAGGCATTGATTTATCATGCCAAACCCCAACCGGGAAAAATTAAGATTATACCATCAAAAAGTTATTCTACCCAACGCGATCTTGCCTTGGCGTATTCACCAGGTGTTGCAGAGCCTTGTCTTGAGATAGCTAAAAATATCGATGACGTTTACAAATACACTTCAAAGGGGAATTTGGTTGCTATTATTTCCAACGGCACCGCGGTTTTGGGGTTGGGTGATATAGGTCCTGAAGCTTCTAAACCGGTAATGGAAGGTAAAAGTCTGTTGTTTAAGATTTTTGCGGATATAGATGGAATTGATATAGAGTTGGATACTACCGATGTTGATAAGTTCGTTGAGACCGTAAAAATTATTGCACCAACTTTTGGAGGAATAAATTTAGAAGACATTAAAGCCCCTGAGGCTTTTGAAATAGAAAGAAGGCTTAAAGAAGAACTGGATATTCCAGTGATGCATGATGATCAGCATGGTACGGCCATCATATCCTCAGCAGCTTTATTGAATGCCTTGGTCGTTACGAATAAAAAGATTGAGGATGTTCGTATTGTCATTAGTGGAGCGGGTGCTGCTGCCGTCTCATGTACAAGGCTTTACAAGGCCTTTGGGGCTAAAGCCGAAAATATAGTAATGTGCGATAGCAAAGGGGTTATACATAAAAGTAGGGAAAATTTAAGCCCGGAAAAACTGGAGTTCGCCACAGAAAGAAACATTGAAACGTTAGCAGAGGCCATGAAAGATGCCGATGTTTTCATAGGACTTTCAATTGCCGATATAGTATCTCCGAAAATGCTGAAGAGCATGTCCAAGGACCCTATCGTTTTTGCTTTGGCCAATCCCGATCCAGAGATTTCCTATGAATTGGCCATAAAAACCAGAAAGGACATCATTATGGCAACCGGTAGATCGGATCATCCTAACCAAGTTAACAATGTATTGGGTTTTCCTTTTATATTCAGAGGGGCTCTTGATGTTAGGGCTACGAAGATAAATGAGGAAATGAAGATGGCGGCTGTTGTGGCCTTGGCAGAATTGACTAAGCAAACAGTTCCAGAACAAGTGAACATCGCTTATTCTGAAACAAGGCTCACTTTTGGTAAAGATTATATTATTCCCAAGCCTTTTGATCCCAGGTTGATATCCGAGATTCCTCCGGCGATAGCAAAAGCGGCGATGGAGAGTGGGGTAGCTAAAGAACCCATCAAGGATTGGGCAAAATACAGGGAAAAATTATTGCGTCGATCAGGTTCGGATAATAAATTGGTTCGCTTGGTTCATGAAAGGGCCAAAAGAAACCCTAAAAAGATAGTTTTTGCCGAGGCGGATCATTTAGATGTTTTAAAAGCTGCCCAGATCGTTCATGAAGAAGGTATAGCGATTCCAATATTATTAGGAAATGTTGAGATTATTGAAGAACTCATGAAAGAAATTGGGTTCAAAGGTGATGTAGTCATTATTGATCCCAAGTCAGACGAATCCTTGGAAACTAGAGACCGATATGCTAAAAAATATTGGGAAGCGACAAAAAGGGACGGTGTAACCTTATATGGGGCCAAGACCAATTTAAGGGAACGCAATTACTATGGGGCCATGATGGTGAATGAGAAAGATGCGGACGGAATGATCTCGGGTTATTCCAGGGCGTATCCAACTGTAATCAAACCCATTTTTGAGGTAATCGGTAGGGCGAAAGGAGTTAAGCGTGCCGCAACGGTGAATATCATGAATACCGAAAAAGGTCCATTGTTCTTGGCAGATACGTCCATTAACATCGATCCTACAGCCGAGGTACTTGCAGAAATAGCCTTAATGACCTCGAACCTTGCCAAAGCTTTTGGTTTCGATCCGGTTATCGCTATGTTGTCTTATGCGAATTTTGGGTCCTCATCGCATCCGAATGCGAAAAAAGTGGCTAAAGCGGTAGAGATTTTACATACGAATCACCCAGATTTGGTTATTGATGGAGAGATACAAACCGATTTTGCTTTGAATATGGAGCTGCACCAAAGCCAATTCCCATTCTCGAAATTGGCGGGTAAAAAGGTCAATGGTTTTGTATTTCCAAATTTGGAATCTGCGAATATCACCTATAAACTATTGAAAGAACTCAATGGGGCCGATTCTATCGGTCCAATTATGTTGGGCCTAAAAAAGCCGGTACATGTGTTGCAATTGGGGGCAGATGTTGACGAAATGGTGAATATGGCCTCTGTTGCCGTAATAGACGCCCAAGAAAGAGAAAAGAGAAAACGAAAGATAATATAACCCGTTCCCCAAACCTTATTCCCATGATACATCATCTTAATGGAAAATTAATTGAGAAAAACCCGACCCATGTAATAATAGAGTGTGCCGGTGTCGGATATTTCGTGAACATTTCTTTACATACATTTTCGAATATCAAGGATCAGGAGAACATTAATCTATATACCCATTTACAGGTCAAGGAAGATTCCCATACCCTTTTCGGTTTTGCCGAGAGGTCAGAGAGGGAGATTTTTAGGTTATTATTGTCGGTTTCGGGTATAGGGGCGAGTACGGCAAGGACCATGCTTTCTTCTTTGTCGCCCGTGCAAACAAGGGATGCGATTGCCAATGGTGATGTCGCCACTATTCAGGGTATCAAGGGTATAGGAGCTAAAACGGCCCAAAGGGTTATTTTAGACCTTAGGGACAAGGTTTTAAAGGTGTACGATATTGACGAAGTTTCCATCAATTCAAACAATACAAATAAAGAAGAAGCGTTATCTGCTTTAGAGGTTCTTGGATTTGTCCGTAGACAGGCTGAAAAGGTTGTGGATAAAGTAGTAAGCCAAGACCCTTCACTAAGCGTAGAGAACATTATAAAACACGCGCTTAAAAATTTGTAATAAGTTTGAAAAAAGGGGCAAAAAAAATTCTTAAATATTCATTTAAGCTTATAATCCTATTCTCGTTTTTGCTTGGGGCAGTAGAAAACTCCTACGCACAAGATACGGAAGGCGAGGATGTCGAGGGGCAGGTGCAGGATTCTGTAAAAACGGGTTTCTCTTTAGGTAGGTTAAAATTGGATAACCCGGAGAGTATCAGTTCCAAATATATTTACGACCCAAATCTTGACAGGTATATTTATTCTGAAAAGGTGGGGGATTTTAATATCGGCTATCCCATTATACTCACTCCGGAACAGTATTTGGAATTGGTGCGTAAGGAAGGGATAAAAGAATATTTCAAGGAGAAAAGCGATGCGTACTCCGGTAAAAAGGAAGGTAGTGAGGATGCTCGTAAAAACCTTCTTCCCAATTTCTATGTTAATAACAACTTTTTTGAATCTATTTTTGGTGGAAATACGATTGAGGTGATTCCACAAGGTTCGGTCGCCATGGACCTGGGGGTCATCTGGCAGAAGAATGATAATCCATCTCTCTCACCAAGAAACCGTACCAATCTGTCTTTCGATTTTGATCAGCGTATCAGTTTAAGTATGTTAGGGAAAATCGGCGAACGTCTTCAAGTGACTGCGAATTATGATACAGAGGCGACTTTTGATTTTCAGAACATTGTAAAACTCGATTATACACCTACTGAAGATGATATTCTCCAGAAGATAGAGGTCGGTAACGTGAGTATGCCACTTAACAGCTCTTTGATTACAGGGGCCCAGAGTTTATTCGGTGTTAAGGCCCAACTGCAATTTGGAAAGACAAAGGTTACAGCTGTGTTCTCCGAGCAAAACTCCCAAAACAATACGGTTGTTGCCCAGGGTGGAGGCACTATCAATGATTTTTCTATTACAGCTTTGGATTATGATGAGGATAGGCACTTTTTCCTTTCCCATTATTTCAGGGACCATTATGATGAGGCACTGACTAATTATCCATATATACAAAGTCAGGTGCAAATAACCCGTTTAGAGGTTTGGGTTACCAATACGAGTCAACAAACCTTGAATGTAAGGAATGTCGTAGCGCTTCAGGATTTAGGGGAAGCCCAGGAGGATAATACCAGAATAGCTTTTAACAATGGAGATCCTTCTGGTTTCTTCAATAATCCAAGTAACGCTTTACCAAGAAACAATGCAAACGATTTTGACCCTACCCTTATAGATGCTGGTGGGGTGTTGACCTCAAGTATTAGGGATGTTGCGACGGTAGAGGCAGGATTCAATGTTCCGGGCTATCAGATAAATCAGGGTTATGATTATACGATTCTTGAAAATGCAAGAAAGTTGGAGGTCACCAGGGATTACCAATTCCATTCCCAATTAGGGTATATTTCCTTAAATCAAAAATTGAGTAATGATGAGGTATTGGCAGTAGCCTTCCAGTACACCTATAACGGTCAGGTTTACCAAGTGGGTGAATTTGCCAATAGTAGTTTGGATGCTACATCCGTTTCAGGTGATGTTGATCTTGTGGTAGAAACAAATGCCCTTATATTAAAGTTGCTCAAAAGTAATATCACCAATATTTCAGATCCCATTTGGGATTTAATGATGAAGAATATTTATGCTACGGGAGCCTACAGTCTTAGTGAGGATGATTTTAAAATGAATATACTTTATTCAGACCCTACACCGAGAAATTATATAACTCCGGTGGCTGAAGGTCCTGGTTCGGGATGGCCAGATGAAACGAGCCCAGACGGCCCATTGGAAGAAAGGGTTTTGTTGGAGGTTTTCAATTTTGATAGGTTGAATACCTATGATGATGTTCAGGCTGGGGGAGATGGTTTCTTTGATTTTGTTTCCGGACTTACGGTTGACACCCAAAACGGAAGGATCATTTTTACCAAAGTAGAGCCATTTGGGGAGTTTTTGTACAACGAACTTGGTGGTGGGGGAAACTATGAAACGGAGACCCTCTATAATGAAAATCAGGCAAAGTATGTGTTTAGGGATATGTATGAGTTGACACAGGCCGCAGCCTTACAAGATCCGGTTAAGAATAAATTTTTGTTAAAAGGTACCTATAAATCTGAAAGTAGCAGTGGTATATCCATTGGTGCGTTTAATGTACCCCAAGGTTCTGTAACGGTTACGGCTGGCGGTAGAACTTTACAAGAGGGGGTCGATTACACGGTGAACTATCAATCAGGGACAGTGCAGATTATAGATCCCAGTCTGGAAGCGTCTGATACACCTATTAATATTTCGGTAGAAAACAATGCGGTATTCGGACAGCAAACGCGAAGGTTCGCCGGGGTGAATGTAGAGCATCAGGTCAATGAGAATTTTGTCCTGGGGGCTACCATGTTGAATTTGAACGAAAGACCTCTTACGCAAAAGTCCAATTATGGAACGGAATCAGTAAATAACACGATTTTTGGTTTAAACGGTAACTTCTCTACCGAAGTACCTTTTTTAACGCGTTTGGTAAACAAACTCCCTAATATAGATACCGATGTGCCTTCTAACTTGTCAGTAAGGGGAGAAGTGGCTTGGCTAAAGCCCAACTCGCCCGAAAGTGCCGATTTCGATGGGGAGACAACAACTTATATAGACGATTTCGAAGGGGCCCAGGCCTTAATCGATATTCGTTCATCCCTTGGGTGGTCACTGGCCAGTACGCCTTTGGAGTTTGCTCCGGGGGGTGTTCTTTCCGGAAGTTCACCCGAAGATCCCGCCAATTTGGAAAATGGTTACGGCCGTGCTAAAATCGCCTGGTATACCATTGATCCCGTTTTTTATACGAATCAAAGGCCGTCAAGTATCAGTGATAATGATGTTTCTACCAATGCCACCCGTAGGGTTTTCGTTGATGAGGTCTTTCCTGAAACTGATATTGCCCAAGGCCAGACTACCGTTCAAAGTACCTTGGACTTGGCTTATTATCCCGATATAAAAGGGCCATACAATACAAACGATGGTTTTGATAGTGAGCCTGCCGATGATAAGTGGGGAGGTATTATGCGGTCCTTGAGTAGTACCGATTTTGAACAGTCCAACGTGGAGTTCGTTCAATTTTGGGTATTGGATCCATATGTAGACGGTATTGCTACCGATCCGGGGGAATTGGTGATAAATTTGGGAAATATCTCAGAGGATATTTTGAAGGATGGTAGAAAACAATACGAAAACGGATTACCCATTGAAGAAGATGATTTAATATACGAACCTTCTTGGGGTATTGTCCCAGCTACCCAAGCATTGGTATACGCCTTTGATGCCGAAGAAAGTAATAGGGTTTTGCAAGATGTAGGTTTTGATGGTTTGGATGATGTGGCTGAAGCCGCAATCTATGGTCCAGGGGAAGATCCTGCATTGGATAATTATGAATATTACCTGAGCCGAGAGGGAAGCGTATTAGAACGGTATTTAAATTATAACAACCCAGATGGTAACTCGCCCGTAACCGTTACTGATACCGATCGGGGGTCTACCACCTTACCCGATGTTGAGGATATTGATCGCGATTTGACCATGAACACGGTCAATAGTTATTACGAATACAGGATTGCCATTAAACCCAATACTACGATAGATGATGAATATGTAACTGATGTCAATGAGGGGCTTACTCCTGATTTGCCTAACGGTAGTCAATTGAATCGTAGGTGGATCCAATATAAGATACCCTTAAGTGATTTTACGGATGCTATAGGGGGTATCACGGATTTTAGATCTATCAGTTTTATGAGGATGTACCTTACTGGGTTCAATAGTGATGTAGTCCTGCGATTTGCAACCTTGGATTTGGTTCGCGGGGATTGGAGAACCTATACGAAAACCCTTCAAGATGAGTTGATCGATAGTGATCCTTCCGATGACGGCACCGTTCTTGACGTGAATACGGTGAATATTGAGGAAAATAGCACTAGAACACCTATTCCCTATGTTTTACCTCCGGGTGTGGTTCGTGAGCAATTGAACAATAACAACACGATTATAAACCAAAACGAACAGTCCCTTTCATTTAATATTGATAATTTGGAATCGCAGGATTCAAGGGGGGTTTTCAAAAGTGTGAACATCGATATTCGCCAATATCAAAAACTAAAGATGTTCATGCATGCCGAAAAGATCAATGATGGGGATTATTCAGATGATGATACACCATTAGTTGGTTTCTTGAGGATAGGAACCGATCTATCCGAGAATTATTATCAATTTGAATTGCCTTTACAGTTCACTTCTTTTGGAGCTTCTTCAGAAGATGATATTTGGCCAGAAGATAATCAAATGGAAGTTCTATTAAGCGATTTGAGTACGGTAAAATCCTTGAGGATCGCCAATATGACCGATGTTTCGCTTACTGAAATCCAGTTTTTCGAAATAGAGGACGGTGAAGCGGTAGCGGTCGATGAATTTGCTGAAAGGACTCCAGGTAAACTAAGGATAGGGATAGTTGGGAATCCGTCATTGGGAAGTATCAGGAACATGATGGTGGGTGTAAAGAATATAGACGACCTTCCTGCCCAAGGTGAAGTTTGGTTCAATGAACTTCGATTGGCCGGGTTGAACAATGATGGCGGATGGGCCGCGATAGCTTCAGTGGACGCAAACATTGCGGATTTCGCCAATGTGTCCGCAACAGGGAGTAAAAGTACCTCGGGCTTTGGGTCTATAGATCAGACACCGACTGAAAGATCCCTTGAGGATGCCGTATCCTATGATTTGGTCACCAATGTGAACGTCGGTCAGTTGTTGCCCAGTAAATGGGGCGTGCAGATACCCTTCAATTATGGGGTGTCCGAAGAGCTGATTACTCCCGAGTATGATCCTGTTTATGATGATTTGAAATTGGAAGATCGTATTGCTGCTGCCGGAACACAGGAAGCTGCTGATGCCATATTGGAACAGGCCGAGGATTACACCAAACGAACAAGTATTAATTTGATCGGTGTACGAAAAGATAGAGGGGAAGAGGCCGATGCCAATTTTTACGATATTGAGAATTTTACGTTCAATTATTCATATAACGAAACGGAACATAGGGATTATGAGGTAGCCACTATGCGCGATCAGAGTGTGGTTACGGGATTTGTATATAACCATAGTTTTAAACCACTCGAGGTAGCGCCTTTTGCGAAAAAAGATTCTATGTTAACTGGTGCATATTGGCAATGGTTGAAGGATCTGAACTTGAATCTTTTGCCGGCCAGTGTTTCGGTCAATTCGAACATTAACCGCCAGTTTACAGAACAAAAATTCCGTAATGTCTTCGAAGAAGGTGTTGAATCTTTGGATTTGCCCTTCCTTCAACAACGAAATTACATTTTCAATTGGCAATATGCCATCAATTATAGCCTTACGAAATCATTGAGTCTTAGTTTAACGGCAAGTAATAATAATATCGTTCGTAATTATTATTCCGAGGATGGCAATTCAGACTCGGATATAAACGAAGCCCTTGGCCTATGGGACGGGTTCTGGGATTTGGGTGAGCCCAATAGGCATTCCCAACAAATGCAACTGAATTATCAGCTGCCTTTTAATAAGATTCCCGCGTTGGATTTTATCAGTGCCCAATATTCCTACACCAGTAATTTTGATTGGCAACGTGGGGGTGATGCCTTGGCCGAGGTGGCAAGTGAGGCGCTTGGTTATCAGACATCCATCAATACGGTTCAGAATGCCAGTACGCATAATATTACTGCATCACTTTCCATGCAGAAGTTTTATGATCTTATAGGGTTGAAAAAGAAAGATGGTAAAGGTTCAACAGCTAGGCCTTCAAGAAGGGATAAGGCCGGGAATATAAAAGGGACTGAAGAAAAGCCCGAGAAAAAAACAGGTCCGTTGCTAAATACCGCAATCGATGTTTTGACGATGGTCAAGAGATTGAATGTTAATTATAATGAAAATAATGGTACCGTGCTTCCTGGTTACACCCAATCGGTTGGCTTCATTGGTTCTGCCCGTCCTACAATCGGTTTTGTTTTCGGAAGTCAGGCCGATGTGCGGTACGAAACTGCCCGTAACGGTTGGTTGACGAATTATGCTGATTTTAATGACCAATTCATTAAAAGGACCAACAAACAATTGAATATTTCCGCAACGGCCCAACCCATGAAGGACTTGACCATAGATTTAACGGCGGATAGGCAATATACCAGTAGTTATCAAGAGAATTTCGAAGTAAGTGATTTGGGTAACGGGCAATACCAATATATTGATCAATTGGGTAATGAATACGGTAATTTCAGTATTTCGACCATGATGATCGGTACCGCCTTCAGTAAAAGCGATGAAAATAGTTCCAAGCTCTTTGAAACGTTTAAACAAAATAGGATTACGATTGCCAATAGATTGGTCTCTGATCGTGGGGAGCTACCTGGAGACCTGGACGAAGATGGTTTTCCCGAACAATATGGAAAAACGCAGCAAGACGTATTGCTTCCGGCTTTCATTGCCGCTTATACCGGCCAAGATGTTAATCGGGTTAATCTTGATGCTTTTAGGCAGGTGCCAATTCCTAATTGGAACATCAAGTATACAGGGTTGATGCGCAATAAATGGTTTAAAAAGAAATTCAAACGTTTTTCCTTGAGTCATGGTTATAGGGCTTCTTACAGTATCAATTCCTTTCAGACTAATTTAGAAAAGGAAAATTATGAGTTCGATAGTGAAACAGGGGATAGGTTGCCCGACCTTATTTTGAACAACTTAGTGTTGACCGATCAATTCAATCCACTGATACGGGTCGATTTTGAGATGAAAAATTCATTCAGCTTATTGGCTGAGGTTAGAAGTGATAGGGCATTGTCCTTGAGTTTCGATAATGATCTAATGACCGAGATAAATGGCAAAGAATATACCTTTGGCTTGGGTTATAGGTTTAAAGACGTTAAGTTCGTTACCAATATTGGGGGTAATAAGACCCGTTTAAAAGGGGATTTGAACTTGAAGACCGATGTTACGTTGAGGAATAATATAACGATCATTCGAAATTTGGATATCGATAACAATCAGATAACATCTGGTCAAGATTTGTTCTCTTTGAAGTTTACGGCCGATTATGCTTTGAGTAAAAGCCTGAATGCACTATTCTATTACGATCATTCGTTCTCGAAATTCGCGGTTTCGACCGCTTACCCGCAGACCACCATTAGTTCAGGGTTCACGATAAAATATAACTTCGGGAATTAATATTTTATAATATTAGGGTTCTCTTGGTTTGTAAAGTAAAACTTCATTTTCGGTTATTGCCATTTTATAAGGCGAACAATCTGCTTTTTTTTTGAATATCGGGGTCAAATCATTTACATTTGTTTTGTAAAATAAAATGATCAAAATGAACATACCTTCAGATTTAAAATACACCAAGGACCACGAATGGGTAAGGATTGATGGCGATATAGCCACAGTAGGGATTACGGACTTCGCCCAAGGTGAATTGGGGGATATCGTCTATGTTGAGGTTGAGACCTTGGACGAGACCATGGAAAAAGATGGTGTATTTGGATCGGTAGAGGCGGTAAAAACGGTTTCTGACCTATTCTTGCCATTAGGTGGGGAGATCATAGAGTTCAATGAAGGTTTGGAAGATGAGCCAGAGAAAGTAAATACCGATCCTTATGGCGAGGGTTGGATGATCAAAGTCAAAATAAGTGATAGTGCCGAAATCGAAGAGCTTCTTAGCGATGAGGATTATAAAGCAATGATTGGTGCGTAAAAAGCACGTATTAGCGGTTTTGTTTGTAAGCTGGATGGTGTTTGTCACTTTTTCCAGCTTATATTCTTTTGAGGGGGATGATCTACCGTCAATGAATATTCCACATGCTGATAAAATCGTGCATTTCACTTTCTATTTCGTAGCCATGATATTGGGTTCGTTATTTCTTCTGGAATTGAAATCCGATAGAAAGGATATCTTGAAAAAAATTAAATTTTTGGCAATTCTACTTATTTTGTTTGGTATAATTATTGAGGTTATTCAAGGAACGTTGACAGTTGCCAGATCAGGGGATGTTCTTGATGCTGTGGCAAATAGCACGGGTGTTGCCCTAGGATTTATAGCCATTTTGTCCATATTTTATAGGCAAAGAGGGTTAAAATAAAGTATTACTTGTTTTTTTGTCAATTATTTAGTTAAATTAGCGAACATTAAAAAAATTAAATATGGAATTAAAAAAGAACCCAAAAGCAGATCTAAGAAAAAATAGCGGTACCTACTTCGTCATAGGGCTTGCTGTTGTAATGTTTTTGGTATGGAGAGGTTTGGAATGGAAGACCTATGAAAAGACGAACGACTATGATGTCTCCATGAATGTTGAGGATATGTTGGACGAAGAAGTTCCAATGACCGAGCAGATTAAGACACCACCACCTCCACCACCACCAGCAGCTCCTGAAATCATCGAAATCGTTGAAGATGAGGTAGAAGTTGAGGAAACGGTAATTGAATCTACTGAAACCAGCCAGGAAGAAGAGGTGATAGAAGTAGAGGATGTAGAAGTCGAAGAAATAGAAGAAGATATTGATGTGCCTTTTGCTGTAATTGAAGATGTTCCTATTTTTCCAGGTTGTGAAGGTGAAAAGGGAAAAGGAGCAAAAGCAATGCGTGATTGTTTCCAATCAAAAATGCAAAAGCATATAGCCAAAAACTTCCGTTATCCTGAAATTGCCCAAGAAATGGGTGTTCAAGGTAGGGTTAACGTAATGTTCGTTATCCAAAAAGACGGTAGTATCGGTGGGGTTAGAATGCGTGGACCGGATAAAAACCTTGAGAAAGAAGCCGCTAGGATTATCGGTAAACTTCCTAAGATGACCCCAGGTAAACAAAGGGGTAGAGCGGTAAGGGTTCCTTTCAGTATTCCAATTACCTTTAGGTTGCAATAGATAATTTCCTCGAATGTACTTTTTAAAGGTGCATAAGGAAAACAAAACATATTTAATGTATTAAAATCCTGGGCTTAAGCCCAGGATTTTTTTTAACCATACTGTCGGTGTTTCCAAGACAAATGTATGATTGGGGAATACTGCCCATCCAAGCAATAAATTAGTTTTATATATAATAAGGTGAAATATGCTAGAAGGGGTGTTTCCAATAGGGAATCATAAACCTTGGTATTTCGTTGCACACCTTGCTTACACCAATTATATTTGCGTTTGATAAAAAATGATAATGAAAACTGCGATTAAGCCAGCGAAACATATCTCTTGGTCTACGATGTTTGCTGATTTTAAGGAAATTACCAAGGTGAGACTCGCAGTCAGTGTTGTTTTTTCCTCCATTGCCGGTTATTTGTTGGGTGCCTATGAAATAAGTGTCGTTACCTTGTTGTTATTGGCTTTTGGAGGGTATTGTATGGTGGGAGCTTCGAATGCGTACAACCAAATCATCGAAAGGGATCTTGATGCCTTGATGAAAAGAACAAGAAACAGGCCTATTCCATCAGGAAGGGTGTCTGTACACCAAGGGTTGATCATCGCAGTTCTATTAACCGTTTTTGGTGTAGTTTCACTATATTTTGTGAACCCTAAGACCGCCATGTTCGGGGCTATATCAATTTTTTTATACACCAGTGTTTATACGCCTTTAAAGACAATTACGCCACTTTCGGTCTTTGTGGGGGCTTTGCCTGGGGCTATTCCCTTTATGTTGGGGTGGGTTGCCGCTACCAATGAATTTGGGATTGAGCCGGGTACCTTGTTCATGATACAGTTCTTTTGGCAATTTCCGCATTTTTGGGCTCTAGCTTGGATGTTGGATGAGGATTACAGAAAGGGTGGGTTTAAATTGTTGCCAACAGGAAAGAAAGATAAAGGTACCGCGGTCCAGATAATCATGTATACCATTTGGATGATGGTCATTTCCGTTATTCCTGCTTTTGGTATTACCGGTCGCTTGCATTTGTCCATCATAGCTGCTGTCATTGTTTTTCTTATGGGTGCTGTAATGTTGTTCTTTGCTTTTAGACTATATGATAAAAGGGATAATGTTTCTGCCCGTAAATTAATGTTGGCCAGTGTAACGTATATCACTTTTATTCAATTGGTTTATGTGTCCGATAAATATATCGGTATGCTTTTTTAGTAATTGCGAGGCATTGATTTCCAGTGTTTTTTTAAAAATAAGTGGTTTTAATTATATGAATAGGTTTTTATGGATTTAACTCAAGGGACCCAGAAAGAAAAGAACGATAGGTCTAAAAAAATGATGCTTTGGTTTGGCATCGTTAGCTTACTTATGGCCTTTGCTGGGTGGACAAGCGCTTATATAGTCAGTAGTAAAAGGGAAGATTGGTTGGATAATATTGAGATGCCGTCTTCTTTCTATATCAGTACATTGGTGATTATTATTAGCAGTGTAACCTATATGTTGGCCAAAAAGGCTATTACCAAAGATGCTATTAAGGCCTGTACGTCTTGGTTGGTGTTGACCCTGGGGTTGGGTGTGCTTTTTATAGTTCTTCAGTTTAATGGTTTTTCGCAAATGATAGCGCAAGGGTATTATTTTACAGGTCCTACCAGTAGTATAAAAATGTCCTATATATTCCTCATCGCTGCGGTACATGTGATCCATGTAGTGGCCGGTATTATTTCTTTATTGGTTGTTCTGTACAACCAGTATAAGGGAAAATATTCTTCAAAAGAGTATTTGGGATTGTCCTTAGGGGCCACTTTTTGGCACTTTTTAGACCTATTGTGGGTGTATCTTCTTGTTTTTATGGTTTTGGTCGATTAAAAACCATTTTTTTTTGATTTCTTGGCGTTAGACTTTTGTATGTTGGGAAAAAATGTATTTTTGTGAAAATTCTAATCATACGATAACTGACTAATTTATGGATTCTACGGTAACAACTGGAGTGGAAGAAAGTGTTTGGGGTGGTGGTGACAACCGTCCTTTAGGTGCGAGCTACGGCAAAATGATGATGTGGTTCTTTATACTATCAGATGCTTTGACATTTTCTGGGTTCTTGGCCGCATACGGTTTTTCACGATTCAAGTTTATTGAAACTTGGCCCATCGCAGATGAGGTTTTTACACACGTGCCTTTCTTTCATGGTAACTATCCCATGTACTATGTGGCATTTATGACCTTTGTGTTGATTATGTCTTCCGTAACTATGGTTTTGGCTGTTGATGCAGGGCATAGAATGAAAAAGAACAGTGTGATTTGGTATATGTTCCTGACCATAATAGGAGGGGCAATATTCGTTGGCTCCCAAGCCTGGGAATGGGCAACTTTCATTCAAGGTGATTATGGAGCGGTAGAGACCAAAGGTGGTCGAATCCTGCAATTCGTAAATGCGGATACCGGTGAAAGGGCAGCGTTGGCTGATTTCGCGGCGACACTTCCAGAAGAAAGGACGATCCATGAAAATAAAAACGGAATTTGGTTTTATAGTGAGGGGTCCTTACCCACTTATTCCGTTAACGAAGTGTTAGAGGGTTTTAAAGCCCATTCGAATATCGTAGTACGTACCGAAACCATTAATGAAGAAGGTGAGAAAGTCGTATTGTCAAGGCAAGAATCTTTGGCAAAACTTAAAAATGCAACCCAAGTCGTAGAAGGGGCCAATTTAATACATAATGAATATGGTAGTAGGTTGTTTGCCGATTTCTTTTTCTTTATCACGGGCTTTCACGGTTTCCACGTTTTTTCTGGGGTAGTGTTCAACCTGATCATATTTTTCAATGTGGCCTTGGGTACCTACGAAAAAAGAGGTCATTATGAAATGGTCGAAAAAGTGGGTCTTTATTGGCACTTTGTAGATTTGGTCTGGGTATTTGTATTTACATTCTTTTATTTGGTGTAACCATATCCCGTTTTTAGATTTTACACAGCATAGTATAAAAAATTAATATTTAGTTTAACATGGCACACGCACACAAGTTGGAAATTTTCAGGGGACTTTGGAAATTCAAGTCGAATACCCAAAAGATTTGGGGGGTACTTGTCTTCTTAACCTTAGTAACGGCTGTTGAAGTGGCTTTGGGTATTATTAAGCCCCATGCACTTACTACTAGCCACGTTTTGGGGATGAAAGCACTGAATTGGATTTTTATTATTTTGACATTGGTAAAGGCATATTATATAGCGTGGGACTTTATGCACCTAAGGGATGAAAAAAGTTCGTTACGTAGAGCTGTTGTTTGGACATTCCTGTTCCTTGTTGCTTATTTAAGCTTTATTCTTTTGGTTGAAGGAAACTATATCTACAATGTTTTCAAGGACGGTTTCGTAACTTGGAACTTCTAATAAGATATTATTAACAAATTAAAAGACGGTTTAAAGACCGTCTTTTTTATTTTTGTATGTACCGAAATGAATTCGGTAGTATATAAAAGTTTGCCGGTAATTGGCATCACATCCCAAATGAAAAAAACCGTTGTTCTAGTAGTACTGTTCATACTGCCTATTGTAGCTTATCTCTTCTTTGCCTCTGGTATCAATAATTTTGGAAAACTTCCTGTTCTTACGGAAAACATATCGGATATAACCGAAGTTGATGATACGTACACACTTCAAGATAAAATAACCATCTTGGGATTTCTTGGGAGCGATTTGGAAAACAAAAAGGGTATCGCTTTTAATTTAAACCAGAAAATTTACAAAAGGTTTTATGAATTCAATGATTTTCAGTTTGTAATGGTAGTTCCCAAGGGAAGTGAATTTAAAGTGGAAGAACTTAAGTCAGAACTGGGAAATTTGGCCGATGTTGTAAAATGGAACTTTGCCTATGGTGAAAAAGAACAGATACAACGTTTTTTCGAAGGATTAAAGACCGATTTGACCTTGGATGATAATCTAGCCACACCCTATGTCTTTATAATCGATAAGGATAAGAACCTTCGGGGAAGAACCAATGATATTGATGAAGGCACCAAATATGGATTTAAGGCAACTTCTGTAGCGGATTTGAACAATAAAATGGAGGATGACGTAAAGATCATTTTGGCAGAATATCGGTTGGCACTGAAAAAGAACAATGCGGAGCGTAAAAACCAATGATTCGCATTACTGTATCAGGGCAATTGAATATGTTCGTGTTTCAACCGTTTAATAGACAATTGTCTTTATTATTGGTATAAAGGATCGTAAAAGTTAAAACTCATGAAAAACAAATACACCTATATTTGGGTATCGTTTATAATCTTGGTCTTTGGGATAATATTTATTCCTAGAATCGTTGATCGCGTGGGTTCTGGTACGGTTGTGGAAAATGACCGAATTAATTTAAAGGATAATAATGCGGAACTGGCATATATTTTTTTAAATGGGAAAAAACGTAGGGTCCCTTCTTTTGAATTTATAGATCAGGATAGCTTGGTAATTACCGATAAGGATTATTTAGGTAAGGTATATGTTGTGGAGTTTTTCTTTACATCTTGTCCTTCTATTTGCCCTATAATGACCAAGAACCTTGTAGATGTTCAAAACGAGTTTAAAACAGCGACCAATTTTGGAGTGGCTTCTTTTACGATTACACCGGAATACGATACTCCGATGGTACTTAAGGAATATGCCGAGAAACACGGGGTAACCAATTTGGATTGGCATTTTTTGACCGGTAAGCAAGAAGCCATTTATGACTTGGCCAATAAAGGATTTAATATTTTTGTTTCAGAAATGCCCGACGCCCCAGGTGGTTTTGAGCATGCCGGACTTTTTGCCCTTATTGATAAAAAAGGCTATTTGCGCTCCAGGGTCGATGAATTCGGAAATCCGATTATCTATTATCGTGGAACCATTACTGAGGACCAAGGAGAAAATGGGGAAGGGGAAAAGGAACAGATTTCCATATTGAAAGAAGATATAAAAAAACTTTTAAAAGAATAAACTAAGATGGAAACGGTCGATATTCGAGAGAAAAAATTCAATAAATTAATCACGGTGGTTTCCATTGTTATTCCTTTGGTCGTTGCCTTGTTGTTCGGGGTTAAGATTCCCAATGTGGAGCCCTTGTCTTTTTTGCCTCCTATCTATGCCTCTATAAATGGGCTCACGGCCCTTATCCTGATTGTCGCTGTTTGGGCGATCAAAAATGGGAAAAGGGAATTGCATCAAAAGTTAATGACCTTTTGTATTGTGCTTTCCCTTCTGTTCTTGGTTATGTATGTGGCTTATCATATGACATCGGATTCCACACCGTTTGGTGGCGAGGGAGCGATTAAATATGTCTATTATTTTATATTGATTACCCATATAGTTCTATCTATTGCTATTATTCCTTTAGTATTACGAACTTATGCTAGAGCATATTTAAAGAAGTTTGATGCACATAGGAAATTGGCCAAAATAACATTCCCTATTTGGTTGTATGTCGCCATTACCGGGGTAGTGGTTTATTTAATGATCTCACCTTATTATGTTCATTGATGAAAACTAAATTCATATTTATCATAGTACTTGCTTTTTTATTGTTGCCACAGGGTATTGAGGCGCAATGTGCAATGTGTAGGGCTGTTTTGGAAAGCGAAGGCAATACATCCTCTGCAGAGGGGATAAATAATGGCATTGTCTATTTAATGGCCATTCCTTACCTATTGGTGGCCGGTGTCTTCTATTTTGTTTATAAGAAAATGAAAGCCTGATCATTTAAAAGGTATAAAAAAATGCACCACCTTGTGTAACAATTATTTGGTTTTGTAGTCTTATGATAGTACAGTGCTCAGGTATTGTATTCATCAATCAAAATCAATCATATGTTCGACATCGAAAGATGGCAAGAGATTTTCGAAACGATTCGTAAGAATAAATTGCGAACGTTCTTAACGGGCCTCTCCGTTGCCTCCGGTATTTTCATTCTAGTAATTTTATTGGGTTTTGGTCAAGGCATGCAAAATGGTATTGCCCAAGAATTTGAAGATGACGCCTCGAATCGTATTGTCGTTTGGACCCAGGTTACCACTAAAGAGTTCAAAGGTCTCAATCCTGGCCGGTCAATACAAATGCGAAATGGGGATTATGATCATATTGAAACGAGGTTCGCCGATCAATTAGAGGGGCGATCTGCTAGGTTCAGGGTGCCCAATGCCATGGTCAATTATAAAAAAGAATCGGTCGGGTACAGTGTTCAAGGAATTCATAGCGGGTATCAGCAGATAGAAAACCAATACATGTCGCAAGGGCGGTATATCAATTATGAAGATCATCGTAATGTTTCTAAGGTAGCCGTAATAAGCAATACCATTAAAAGGGAAATTTTTAAAAACGGTGACGATCCCTTGAACGAATATCTAGATATATCCGGAATAAAATTCAAGATCGTAGGAGTTTATGGTGATAGGGGTGGAGAACGCGAAGAGGAACGCATTTTTATCCCAATGTCTACGGCACAAAGGGTCTTTAACGGTTCGGATAGGGTAAACAATCTGTACTATACACTTAAGCCTGTTGAAAATCTAGACCAGGCTGTGGCCGAATCCATGAAATTTTCCAATGATATGAAACGGTATTTACAGGAAGTACATACTGTTGCCCCTGATGATGACAGTGCCATTAACGTATTCAATACTTTGGAAGAAGTGAAACGTTTCTTTAATCTGATAAGCGGTATCAAAATGTTCTTTTGGTTCGTGGGCATATGTACGATCATCGCCGGGGTGGTCGGTGTAAGCAATATCATGTTGATCGTGGTTAAGGAGCGTACCAGGGAAATAGGGGTAAGAAAGGCCTTGGGCGCAAAACCTTGGTCCATTGTCGGAATGATTTTGCATGAGGCTATTTTCGTAACTGCAATTTCGGGTTTTGCCGGACTTATTTTCAGTATGGGGTTATTGGAGGTTTTCGGGCCCTATATCGAGGTTGATTATATATTGAATCCCTCAGTGAATTTCAACGTGGCCTTATCCACGGTGTTTGTATTGATATTCGCAGGTGCTGTGGCTGGTTTTTTCCCAGCATGGCGAGCGGCGAATATACATGTAATCGATGCCCTTAGGGATGAATAGTTAAAACTAGGATAAGATGTTCAATAAAGATCGTTGGAAAGAGATTTTAGAAGTGTTGACCAGTAATTGGTTCAGGACACTCCTTACCGCATTCGGTGTGTTTTGGGGTATTTTGATACTTATCATTCTTTTGGCTGCCGGAAAAGGATTCCAAAATGGGGTCATGGCGGATTTTGGTGATATTGCCACAAATACCATGTTCATGTGGTCAAGGAATACGACCAAGGAATATATGGGGTTGCCCAAAGGAAGACGTTATAATTTTAAGTTAGAGGATGTTCAGGCAATTCGCGATAATGTGCCGAACCTGCGATTTGTTTCGCCAAGAAACCAATTGGGAGGTTTTCAAGGGGCGAACAATGTGACCAGGGGTATCAATACAGGGGCATTCAATGTTTATGGTGATTACCCGGAGATTATAAACCAAGACCCTATGACCATAACTTCGGGCCGTTTTATAAATCATTCCGATATTAATGAAAAGAGAAAAGTAGCGGTTATCGGTATCGGTGTCAAAAGCAGTCTGTATGACAAGGGGGAAGAAGCAATCGGGACGTATATCAAGATCCAAGGGGTAAATTTCATGGTCATCGGAACGTACAAAAAGAAGAGTAATGATGGCGATGGTGAAGAATCCCAAAAAGAGATTTTCGTGCCTTTTACCACTTTTTCACAGGCATTCAATCGGGCCGATAATGTAGGTTGGATGGCGATTACCGCCCAAGATGGACATTCCATAACCTCATTAAAGGAAAGAATAGTATCTATCGTAAAGCAAAATCGAAAAATACACCCCGATGATAAAAGGGCCGTAGGGTACTTTGATCTTTATGAGCAGTTCAACAGGGTAGAAAGTCTTTTTGCTGCTTTGAAGTTCATTGCCTACTTCGTAGGGATACTGGTGTTGATATCCGGTGTTATCGGAGTTAGTAACATTATGTTGATCGTGGTAAAGGAGCGTACTAAGGAAATTGGTATTCGCCGTGCTTTGGGAGAGGATCCAAAATCCATTAAACTACAGATTGTAATGGAATCACTTTTCCTCACGATAATTTCAGGTATGGCAGGTATTTCTTTTGGGGCATTTTTCATTTATGGCATTAATGCTTTGTTAGATTCCAGCGGACCGGTAGATATGTTTCTTAGTCCAAGTGTTAGCGTAGGGATCGTTGCAGCGGCATTGGCCATTTTGGTCATTTCGGGACTTTTGGCAGGGTTCATTCCCGCACAAAGCGCTATAAAGGTCAGACCCATAGATGCTTTAAGAACAGAATAATAAATTCAATCAATCAATCATAAAATAGAATTTAGAATGAAAAAGTCAGTAACCTTAATTATTTTATTGGTACTCGTAGTAACCTTTGGTGGGGCTATGTACTATCTATATCAAAAAAACGCCGAGGATCCGGTGGTTTACGAAACCGAAGCGCCTAGTAAGAAGGATATAATCAAGAAAACGGTCGCAACGGGCAGCATTCTTCCTTTGGAGGAAGTACTTATAAAACCTAATATCTCAGGTGTAATAGAAGAGGTTTATGTTGAAGGTGGTGATTATGTCAAATCCGGGGATTTATTGGCCCGTATTAAAGTAGTGCCCAATCTTACTGCCTTGAACGATGCTAGAAATAGCATTGAAGAAGCACGGATTGATCTACAGGACCAGAAACGGAACCTTGATCGCCAAAAAAGCCTTTTTGATAAAGGAGTGATTTCTAAAGTGGACTTGGAAAGGGCACAAGTGAGTTTCGATCAGGCGCAACAGGCATACGGTGCGGCCAATAAACGTTACGATATTGTAAAGACCGGAACTACGAGCGGTTTTGGTAATTCGGCCAATACAATGATAAGGGCAACGGTCAGTGGAATGGTTTTGGACGTACCCGTTGAGGTGGGCAATCAGGTGATTGAAAGCAACAATTTCAATGAAGGTACGACCATTGCTGCGATTGCGGATGTTGAAAAAATGATATTCGAAGGCAAGGTAGATGAATCCGAAGTGGGTAAAATATCGGAGGACCTTCCTTTGGAAATCACAGTGGGGGCTATTGAAAATAAGGTGTTTGATGCCGTGCTGGATTATATCGCGCCAAAAGGTGAAGAGGAAAACGGAGCTATTCAGTTTGAGATCAAAGGAACGTTGAAAAAGCAAGATTCCGTGTTCATAAGGGCGGGGCTTAGTGCCAATGCATCTATTATTCTAGGGCGTGCCGATAGTGTTTTAGCCTTGAAGGAAGCCTTGGTGCAATTTGATCCGGGTACTAAAAAACCATTTGTCGAAATAGAGACAGGGGAGCAGGACTTTGAGCGTCGGGATATTCAATTGGGTATTAGCGATGGTATTTTCGTAGAGGTGAAATCAGGTGTGTCGGATGGCGATAAAATCAAGGTCTGGAATGAAGTGAAACCCGATGAATTTAGCAATTAAGCCTAGCCACTTTATACACTATTAAGATTTAAAATATATTACCGTATATCGAGGTGGTCGATTAAGTTTTTAACATAATATTTGGAGTTATTGTTGTAACATTTTAACAACTTAGGTGTCTTATGGGGGTATTTGCATAGGGACGATTCCAAACAACAAACAAAACCAACATGATTGAAATAAAAGATCTTCACAAATCCTATAAAATGGGGAGCAATTCGCTTCACGTACTCAAAGGGATAAATTTTACGGCAGAATCAGGGGAATTGGTAGCGATTATGGGGTCTTCGGGCTCCGGAAAATCTACATTGTTGAATATCCTGGGAATGTTGGATGAAGCCGATTCTGGAGATTATACCTTGGATGGTGTTCCCATTAAGAATTTAAATGAGACCAAAGCGGCCAAGTATCGCAATAAATTTTTAGGATTCATTTTTCAGTCTTTTAATCTTATAAATTATAAAAGCGCCATGGAGAATGTCGCACTTCCGTTGTATTATCAAAAAATACCTCGCAAGGAGCGCCAAGAACGGGCTATGAAATACTTGGAACAGGTAGGTTTGAAAGAATGGGCGCATCACTTACCCAGTGAACTGTCAGGTGGGCAAAAACAACGTGTTGCGATCGCACGTGCCATGGCTGCCGAGCCTAAGGTTTTGTTGGCAGATGAACCAACCGGTGCCTTGGACAGTACCACTTCATATGAGGTTATGGATTTGATTCAAAAAATCAACGATGAAGGCAATACGATTTTGGTGGTAACCCACGAAGATGACATTGCCCATATGTGCAAGCGTATCATCCATTTGAAAGATGGCGTAATCGAAAAAGATGAAAAAGTTACCCAGGTAAGAGCTTCGCAATATGTTTAGTAGAGACAACTGGAAAGAAATATTCGAAACCATCCAAAAAAACAAACTGAGAACCTTTTTGTCAGGTTTTACGGTAGCCTTGGGTATTCTCATCTTTGTGGTGTTGTTTGGCTTCGGAAATGGGTTGATCAATACTTTTGATGAGTTTTTCGGGGACGATGCAACCAATGTGTTCTATGTTTTTCCAGGTAGGACCTCAATGCCTTACAAGGGGTATAAATCCAATAGGCAGATAGAGTTCGATAATGACGACTTGGCCGAGATCAATAAAAATTTTGCGCCTTTTTTGGAATATTCAACACCTAGGATTTTTAGGAGTGGACTGGTAAAATACAAAGAGGAGTCGAATAATTACTCTACAAGGGGGGTAGGTCCTGCGCATCAATATGCCGAAAAAACCATTATGATGAAAGGGCGGTACCTTAATAAAGAGGATATCAAAAATAAAACCAAGTACGCCGTAATAGGTAGGTTGGTCGAAAAAGACCTATTTGGTGCCCATAAGTCCATAGGGGAGTACATTGATATTTCCGGTAGTGCATTTAAAGTAATCGGGGTTTTCCAGGATGATGGTGGGGATAACGAAGAACGGAATATCTATATCCCGTATACCACGCGGCAATTGATCGAAAAGAATACCGATAAAATAGATCAGATCGTATTGGCCTTTAAGCCCGAATTGGGCTATGCTGGGGCTATGGCCTTTGAAACAAGTCTGAATAAATTTCTAAGGGAAAAAAAATATATAAACCCAAAGGATCAAAACGGATTGTTTATCCGGAATGTAGCTGACCAATTAAAACAAAACCAACAGTTCGCAAGGGTGTTGCAATTGATTGTTGCTTTCGTAGCCTTTGGGACCATAATAGCTGGCATTATCGGAATCAGTAATATAATGGTCTTCGTGGTTAAAGAGCGAACCAAGGAATTGGGTATTCGCAAGGCTTTGGGGGCAACACCAAAATCGGTAATCGGGACAATACTTTTGGAATCTATTTTCATTACTACCATATCAGGGTTCATAGGTATGATGATCGGTATCGGTATCCTGAGTTCGCTAGGTGAAAAATTAAAAGATTTTTTCATTACTAACCCTAACATAAACTTGGGTACGGCAATTTTTGCAACCGTTATATTGATAATTTTTGGAGCGTTGGCGGGTTATATTCCAGCACGACGGGCAGCACGTATTAAACCGATTGTAGCATTAAGGGACGAATAAGATGAATTTCATATTTGATAAAAATACTTGGCAAGAGATTTTTGGTTCTATCGGAAAGAATAAGACCAGAACCGTCATCACCATAATCGGGGTGCTATGGGGAATCTTTATCTATATAGCACTTTCCGGATCGGCTAAAGGTCTGGACAATGGTTTTGAAAAGGCTTTTGAGACCGTGGCAATGAACAGTATGTTCGTTTGGGCCCAAAGTACAAGTATGCCTTATGAAGGGTTCAAGACCGGTAGGCAGCTCCAATTGAAAATGGGTGATGTGTCCGTTTTGGAAAATAGGGTACCTGCCATTCAGAATATTGCTCCCAGAAACGCTAAAGGGGTATTTGGGGACGAACCGGCATTGGTCGTCAATGGTCAAAAATCCGGGAATTATGCCATTTATGGGGATTATCCGGTATTTACGAAAATCGCTACAAAGAAAATCTATGATGGCGGTAGGTTCATTAATGATGATGATATAGAACAGTCAAGGAAGGTATGTGTTATCGGTGAGCGAACCCAAAGCGAATTGTTCGATAAAGATGAAGACCCCATAGGGGCATATATCAGGGTAGACGATATTTATTTTCAAATAGTAGGTGTTCATAAATTCACTCCTGGGGGAGGGTTTGAAACCGATAGCGACATATTCATTCCG
Source organism: Maribacter sp. TH_r10 (assembly GCF_033101095.1). Classification (NCBI taxonomy): domain Bacteria; kingdom Pseudomonadati; phylum Bacteroidota; class Flavobacteriia; order Flavobacteriales; family Flavobacteriaceae; genus Maribacter; species Maribacter sp. TH_r10. Next base: position 262,236 of record NZ_JAWMPY010000005.1, read on the forward strand.
TTCACCACTTTTAGGAAACTGTATAATACAGGTGATAATGTAGGTTGGTTAACCATTGCCGCTTACGATGATGCTGATGTGGTACAGGCAGAGACCGATGTAAAGTCCGTTTTAAAAAGTATACATAGGGTGGATCCAGAGGATGAAAGGGCATTTGGTTCTTTTAACCTGGGAGAGGTTTTTAACCGAATCATGGGATTTGCAAAAGGAATGACTTTCTTATCCCTTGTAGTAGGTATCGCCACTATTTTGGCCGGGGTCATTGGTATTGGTAACATTTTATTGATATCTGTAAAGGAACGCACCAAGGAATTGGGCGTAAGACGGGCATTGGGAGCAACGCCTAATGAAGTAAAATCACAGATTATTCTCGAATCGGTGTTTTTGACCGTGATTGCAGGGATTATGGGTATAATCCTAGGGGCGGCGACCCTTAGTTTGATCAATAGTATAACAGAAGGAGGGGACTTTCCCTATGCGAACCCTACAGTTCCTATACCCTATGTTTTGGGCGCTTTGGTGATCATGGTCGTTTTAGGGACCTTGATCGGACTAATACCCGCCCAACGGGCAGTAAGTATAAAACCTATAGATGCCTTGCGCGAAGAATAATAGTAGAATAAACAATAAACCAGTATATAAATAAACACCTAATAAAATGAACAAAATTTTAAAATATTCGTTGATTGGACTTTTAGTGCTCGGGGCACTTTGGGCTACGGCATTTTTCATAAAATCCAATAGTAAGTCGGCCGTGACTTATGAAACCATGAAACCGTTCATTGCCAATATAGAAAAGAAAACCGTGGCCACTGGTAAAGTTGTTCCCGAGGATGAGATAGAAATCAAACCACAGATTTCCGGTATCATAGAGAAAATCTATATGGAAGAAGGTGCCAAGGTTAAATCGGGCGATTTGATCGCCAGGATCAAAGTTGTACCCAATGAGCAATCCTTGAACCAAGCTCGCGGTAGGGTCAGGAATGCGGAGTTGGCCTTGAGCAATACGACTATTGAATATAATAGAAATAAGGCATTGTTCGATAAAGGGGTCATATCCAGTCAGGATTTCAATAACCTTCAATTGCAATTTGATCAAGCCAAGCAAGAATTGAGTAATGCACAATCAGATTATCAAATTATACGTAGAGGGTCTGCTGGAGGATCTGCCACGGCAAACACCAATATCAGGGCTACTGTTGACGGTACTATTCTTGAAATCCCTGTTGAGGAAGGTGATCAGGTTATACAAAGTAATAATTTCAACGATGGTACCACCATTGCGACCATTGCCGATCTTACCAAAATGATTTTTGAAGGTAAGGTTGATGAAGGGGAAGTAGGCAAACTACAAATAGGAACACCTTTGAAAATAAGTCTTGGTGCCGTAGAAGGGACCGAATTGGATGCAAAATTACGTTTTATCGCACCAAAGGGTATTGAAGAAACGGGAGCCGTACAGTTTAAGATCGAGGGGGATGTTGAGATTAATGACGATGTTTTCATTCGTGCAGGTTATAGTGCCAATGCTTCGATGATCTTGGAGAAAAAGGACAGTGTAATGGTTATTCCCGAGGCCTTACTACAATTTGATAAGGAAACCGACAAGCCTTATGTCGAGGTTGCAGTTGGTAACGTTGATGATCAGAAATTTGAACGTAAGGATATTGAAATCGGAATTTCTGACGGAGTGAATGTTGAAATCGTATCCGGAATTTCGGAAGAAGATCAGGTAAAACAGTGGAACAAAACCGAGCCGATCAAAAAAGGAGAGGAAGAAGAAGGTTCCGAGGAAAGTGAAGAGTAAATCATCAATCAATAATCAAAAAATCAAGAAATGAAATTTAAACTAACCGCAATACTCCTGGTATTGACCATAGGATGGGCAACGGCCCAACAAAAAAAATGGACATTGGAAGAATGTGTTGCCTATGCCGTTGAGAATAATTTGAGTGTAGAGCAATTTGAGTTGGATCTGGAAAATGTAAAGATTGATAAGAAAGACGCTTTGGGGGATTTATTGCCGAGTCTAAATGCTTCTGCATCGGCTTCAAGTAATACAGGTTTCTCGATCAATCCGACGAACAACCTACCTACCAACAGCACGGCTTTTAATTTTAATGGTAGTATAACTGCCGGAATTACTTTGTACAACGGGTTGCAGAATATTAGGGCCGTGAACAGGGCGAAAATGGCTGCTATTTCGAGCCAATATAGATTGGACAATCTAAAGGACGATATTCGGTTGAACGTAGCCGATGCCTATCTTCAAATACTGTCCAACAAGGAGGCTTTAAAAGTGTCAAAAGCGCAATATGCCGTTACCGAACAAGATTTGAAACGAACCAAGGAGTTGGTTGAATCCGGAGTTGTTCCCAAAGGCGATTTATTGGAGATCGAGGCTACTGCAGCCAATCAAGAGCAACAAATCGTAAATAATGAGAGTTTGGTATTGATTTCTAGGATCAACCTGGCCCAGTTATTACAAATTACCGATTATGAGAATTTTGATGTAACCGATGGGGCCTTTGAAATACCACTTTCCGATGTTTTGAATAATTCTCCAAAAAGTATATTCGCAAAAGCATTGGAGTTTAGAAATGATATTAAATTCTCCAAATCCAATGTAGAGCTTGCGGAAAAAGACTTACAGATTGCCAAAGGGGCTTATGCCCCTACATTATCAGGTTTTTTTCAATACGGATCCAGATATTCGGATGTTACCGAAATTCCTGATTCAAACGGGGTTTATTATACTCCAAGTTTTAAAGATCAACTATGGGTTTTCGATGGTATTTCCTACGGGGTACAATTAAGCGTTCCTATTTTTAATGGTTGGGGTACGCGCAATAACGTAACCCGGTCAAAAATCACTTTGGAAAAATCACGATTACAGTTTGAACAAGATAAATTAGATCTGGAAACGACCATAAACCAGGCTTATGTAGATGTGACAACCTTTTACAAGTCGTACGTGGCTGCGGAAAAAACCTTAGAGGCTAGAAGATTGGCCTTTGAATATTCCAAGGAACGTTTTGATGTTGGATTGATGAATTCATTTGAATATAGCCAGGCGCAATCCCGAGTGGATAATGCAGAGGCCGATGTGGTTCGAACCAAGTATGCGTATATCTTTAGATTGAAGATCCTTGAATTTTATTTTGGTATTCCTATTACCTTGAATTAGAATCGTTAAAAGGATAAATAAGGCCCATTACGATTATAAGTAATGGGCCTTTTTATTTTTAAGGCTTTAGGTATATCTTTGCAAGCTATGGCTTTGATACTGAACTTAGAGACCGCTACGACAAATTGCTCTGTTTCCATTGCTAAAGATGGAAAGATAATGGCGATAAAAGAGCATAATACCCCTAACTATTCACATTCTGAACAACTGCATGTCTTTATACAAGATGTTTTGAAAGCGGCAGCAATAAAAAAGAAAGACCTCGATGCCATAGCCATTAGCAAAGGACCTGGGTCTTATACAGGTCTGCGTATTGGGGTTTCGGCGGCAAAAGGTCTGTGTTATGCTTTGGATATTCCTTTGATTTCAGTCCCTACTTTACGGAGTATGGCCGAACAGGCGGCCAAAACAGACGTGGAATATATAATCCCTTTGTTGGATGCCCGAAGAATGGAAGTTTATTCCACTGTATTCGATAACTCATTCTCTGAAATAAGACCCACCAAAGCGGAGATTATAGAAGCAACTTCCTTTCAAGAATATCTAATTAAAGGCAAGGTGCTCTTAATGGGTAGTGGTGCGGAAAAATGTATGGGGATAATTGATCATGAAAATGTCATGTTCAATACGACCACAGTACCTTCTTCCAGGGAAATGGGAAGCTTGTCCTTCAACAAATATAAAGATAACGACTTTGAGGATGTAGCTTATTTTGAACCGTATTATCTGAAGGATTTTGTGTTGCAACGTAAAAAGTCCTAAGCTTTCTCTTGGTGTAAGACCCTTTGTGGAAAAGGAATTTCTATTCCAGCTTCGTCAAATCTGTTTTTTAATTCTTCCAGAACGTTGAAATGCGCTGCCCAGAATACTTCGTTTTCCGCCCAAAAGCGCAATGAGAGGTTAACAGAGCTGTCCGCCAATTCCCCAACATAAACTTCAGGTGCCGGATCTTTAAGGATGTCCTCGTTTTCAGCACAGATTTGGAGTAAGATATCTTTTGCATGCTTTATATTGGAGCTATACCCAATACCTACCGTAATCTTGTCCCTTCGGGTACTTTGTGCGTTATAGTTAATGATGTTGTTGTTAGACAGTTGTCCGTTGGGTATTATGGCGATTTGGTTTCCAAAAGTGCTTAGTTTAGTCGTAAAAATGGTTATTTCCTGTACCGTGCCATCAACACCTTGGGCAGAGATGAAATCACCCACCTTAAAGGGTTTAAATACGAGAATAAGTACCCCACCCGCAAAATTGGCCAAGGAACCTTGTAGGGCCAAACCAATGGCCAGACCTGCCGCACCAAGCATGGCTACCAACGAAGAGGATTGTACGCCCAGTTCGGTAATGACCAATACAAAGAGGACTATTTTAAGGCCAATATTGATAAAACTCTGAAGGAAAGACTCCAAAGACGGGTCGTAATCCGCCCTACTGAAGAATTTCCTGACCATCCTGTTGATGAATTTGATGAGCCATAATCCAAATATTAAAATCAATATGGCGGTAATGATAGAGGTGGCAAACCCTGGTAAAACTTCCCATAACCATTCTTGGGCTTTGGTAATACTTTCTTCGTAACCATTGATCATTTTCATGTATTTTAATTTTCATGCAAAAAAAATAAAATTCCAATCCCTTGGCAATTTATAAGAACTAAACAATTGTTAATCTTGTAGTGTGGTTGCGCTAACTGACTAAGCCGCGGGCAGATATCCTATTCCATAAAAAAAGCGTCCCAATAGGACGCTTTCCATTATTCGTTTAAGCCGAAGGTTATTTGACTTCGAAAGTGATTTTCACATTGACCCGGAAATCGGATATTTCACCATCCTTGACACTGGCACTTTGGTCCTGAACATAGACAGAACGTATGTTTTTTACACTTTTGGATGCTTCTGCAACCGCTTTTTTAGTGGCATCTTCCCAACTCTTTTCTGAATTGGCCAATACTTCGATAACTTTTAAAACTGACATAATTAGTGTTTTTAAATTGTTCTCTTAAAGTTAACGAATAAAAAGAAGAATGACTAATCAAGTTGTGGAAAATCAACCGTTTAGGGCCACGACTTCATTCACCTTATCTCCCAACATGTTCTTAAGCATGGTTTCAATGCCATTTTTCAAGGTATAGGTAGAAGAAGGGCAACCACTGCAGGCTCCTTGTAGGATTACGTTTACCGTTTTGCTTTCCGATTCATAGGATTGGAAAAGAATATTACCTCCATCACTGGCTACGGCCGGCTTTACATATTCTTCCAATATATCTATGATCTGTTTGGATGTGTCATCCATGAAATCTTCGGCGGAATACGTTTTTTCGGTTAGGGAATTTGCATTCGGAACACTATGCTCTGAGACTACCTCATTTCCGTCCGCTAAGAATTCACGTATCATTTCACGTAACTCCATGGTAATGTCTTCCCATTCGGCCACTTCGTATTTGCTGACCGATACATAGTTTTCATCCAAGAAGACTTCCTTTACGAAAGGAAATTGGAACAACTGTTTTGCCAATTTAGAGTCTTTGGCCTCATCTATGTTCTTGAACTCGAAAGTAGCGGGTACTATACGCTTGTTGCATACGAACTTCATAACCGAAGGGTTCGGTGTTACTTCGGCATAAACAGTGATAGGGACTTTTTTACTTTTTTCCTCTTCGATGACCACAGGCTCACCGGAATTCAAATAATCGGTCAATTGCTGGGCGACCTCCTCCTCTACATCGGTCCATTCGATAATATTGTAGCGCTCAAGCCCAATAAAGTTTCCCGAAATATAAACGGTTTTTATAAATGGGAGATGGAACAGCTGCTGGGCCAAAGGGGAATTTTTGGCCTCATCTATATTTTTAAACTCGTAGTTATTGTTTTTTGTGATGAAATGGTTGGTCTCAAATTTTATAACCGCAGGGTTATTGGTTTGTTTAATAGTTATTGAGTACGCTTTCATAGAATTTGTTTTCAGCAAAAGTACGAACTTATTAGTACTTTAGTATATTATAATAATGTTGCGATTCAACCGTTATAAGTAATGTTTGGTCGATTTTACATTAGCAATTCCCATTATCTATATGAAACTTCGCTTGGTTTTAATGTTTACCATCTTAACTTTTGGCCTTAAGTCAATGGCACAAGAGGGTATTCCCGTATATTTTGATTATTTGTCGGACAATTATTATCTCGTTTACCCTTCAATGGCTGGTATCGGTGAAGGTGGGAAAATCAGGGGTACCATTAGAAAACAATGGTTTTCGGTTGATGAAGCTCCAAGCCTTCAGACATTAAGCGCTAATTTTAGATTAGGGGACAGCCCTAGTGGTGTTGGTGCCATATTCTTTAATGATGCCAATGGCTACCATTCCCAAACGGGACTTAAGTTGACGTATGCCCATCACTTGAAATTAGGGGGCGATGTCCGCTATTTGAACCAATTGTCTTTTGGAATCAGTGGAGGATTGTTACAAAGTAGTTTGGATGAAACCGAATTCCGTTCGGTTATTCCCGATCCCATTATAACGGGAGGTAAGAACAGTGTCAGTTATTTTAATGTGGACTTGGGCATGTCTTATAGCCTTATGGAATTCTATGCCCATTTTTCTGTATTGAATGCCTTGGGTAGTGGTAGGGATCTATATACGGCCATTGAGTTTGACAATCTGAGGAGGTATTTGATTTCTGCGGGATATGTTTTTGGTAAGAACGAATGGCAATACGAACCATCGGTACTATTTCAATTGACCGAGTTCACCGAGGAAAAAACAATGGACATCAATGCGAAAGTATATAAAGATGTTGATTTTGGAAGAATCTGGGGAGGCTTGTCATATCGAAGAAGCTTCGACGGGGCACAGTTCTTGGTCGATGGGTCTTTTGGCGAACAACGTTTGCAATTGATTACACCGATCATAGGCGCGAACATCAAAAACTTCATGATTTCGTATAACTATTCCTATCAAATGGGCGATGTGCGTTTTGATAATGGAGGGTTCCATCAAATTACCTTAGGGTACGATTTTGGGCAATCTGAGCGTCGATACGATTGTTATTGTCCTGCAGCACAATAAAAAAAGGCCTATCCTTTTTAGAGGATAGACCCTTTACCAAACACCAACTAAATAAGTTCAAGAATTGACCACAGGTGATTAATCCCACTTATAGTTTTTCTTTTCTGCTTGTTTTTTAATGGCTTCCAGCATGGCGTTTTCCAATTCGCCTTTAGCATTCTCTTTTTGGTTTTCGGCAATATAAACCTCGCGTTTCGAATTGAGTTCCTGTATCTCTTTTTGGATATCGGCACGTTCTCTCTTTTTTGTTTCGATATAACGCTCTATTTCAGATGTTGATTTCCCTTGTAGTTCTACGGGTAATTGTTCTTTTTTGATTTCTGAAACATCAAAATCCTTGTCATCCATCGCATCGACCAAGTCCCACGATGAATTCTTGTACATTCTAGAGCTTTTGCTTACTGCCCTTTTAACGATGACCGTTTCTTCCAATGCTTCGGCATTAGCATCCTGTTCGGCTTGCATGGCCATTTTAGAGGCGCCGAGACTACCATAGGATATATAGGTTTTGTTCAATTTACCGTTCAATTTAATTATAATGTCATCATAAGGTGTGTCTATATGCACTATACGCTTGTTATGGTCAATGGCCATGTATTCCCCTCCGGTCAAGGTGGCTCCTTTTTTCCAATCGCCATTTATGCCTTGTTCATAATTACCGCAGAAAATGGTATTGACCACCACATCTTTTTCAGTTGCATTCGTCACGGCATCCTTATAGTTTAATTTTCCTTGTGTAAAGGGTTCGTTTCCGGCAATGAAGATCATCTTTAAATTGTCGGGGTTTTTGCCCCAGTCCAATTGTTTTAAAGAGGTTTGTATAACCTGGCCGCAATATTCCTCACCTCCATTGGTGGTCAAGGAAAATAGTTTTTCCGAGATTTCATCCAGGTCATTGCTGAAATCCAGCACTTGTTGAATATACCCTTCTTTCGAAGAAAGGTTGTCATTGCCATATTGGTAGAGTGCTATTTGCAGTTGCGGACGCGAATCGTTGCCGCATTTGGCATGGGTAAACTTGTTTACGATATCCCAGAGTTGTGATTTCGCTTGGTTTATCAATCCGTCCATACTGTTACTAGTATCCAATAACAGGGCGATCTTAACGGTATTGTTGTCCGCTTTTTCCTTTTTATGGCTAATGGTCGCTTGGGCGATGATGGGTTCGATTTTACTTTTTTTCGGGGTCAATTCACAGGCATACGCTGTGTTTACCGTTGCTGCCAAAAGGCAAATTCCTAAGATGCGATGTACTTTTTTCATGATATTTTTTTTGTTTTATTTCCCACGAAGTGGAAATCGGTTATGTTTCAATTATTTTTTTCTGAGTTTCTCTATGGTTGAAACAGTTAAATAGGAGAAACCTGCTATTAATAGTAAGACGGTCATTAGTTGTAGGTAGGTGGACAGTGTCCATAAAAAGGCCGAAATTATCCTTTGTGATAAACCGGTATGGGTAACCTTTCTTTCGGTTAGTGAGAATTTTACGGTACAGAATTCATTTTCCTCATCAAAATTCCCCAAACTCACACCCAAGGCCTGTAGTTGTTGTTCTATTTCGAGTATCCTGTTCTCTAATTGAATGTATTCCTCGATTCGTCCTCCTTCTGCCTTAAGGTTGATCAAGGAGGTCCTTATCTTTTCGAGAGACAGTTTTTTTGCTCGAAGTTCCTTGTATTCATTGGTTTTGTCCTTCTTTGTAATTTGCTTGGCTTGTATGGTGCCTATCTGAATTAGTTGTTGGTAAATGGCATCGAAATGTTCTGGAGGTACGCCAATGGTGAGGTTTAAACTGCGATAACCGGAATTTCCATTTTTATTTTCGAACTGTATAAGTCCATTATAATCGGCTATATGTTTACGTAACTGGTCTTCATCACGGTCAAAGACAGTTGATGTTGATTGTATATCTGCGATTTTTTCGTATTTCTGGTCTACTAGCATAGGGGCTTGTCCCAGTGCTACACTATGTCTTTTGGTGGCGTAGTTTTTACGTATTTCAAGGTTTGACTCTAAAGATTCGGTTTGTTGGAAGATGGGTGTTGCAACAACGGTTTCTTCCTTTTCCGTAGTAAGACGAAATATGAACAGGATGATAAACCCTATGCTAAGTCCCAATGATAGTTTTCCGATTTTATTTTTCAAGGTTGTTTTCATGTCTGTTGGTCTCATTTTATGGGATAAAAGTATTTCCGGATATTTTGAAAAAAAATGGGGAATGAGTTAAATCGCCATTTCAATGAGTAAAGCGTCCCAATGGTTTTGTAAAGGCTGTTTTTTGGCCTTCATATTGCTTGTTTTGGCTGTTTTGGCATTTTTTATTGCCGCATAAATCAGCTAAGTTTACGTTGTATTTCATAATAGATGAATAGAATAAACCACATACTTGCGATACTCCTTTTCGGGATCTTTATATGTATTCCCCAAATAGGTTCTGCCCAAAACAAGATTGGGGTAAAGGGAACTGTTAAGGGATTCGAGGACGGTTCCCCGATTACAGGGGTAGAGGTGTCAACGAATTCAGGTGCCTATACGTTAACGAATGCTTTTGGGGAGTTTAAAATAGAGGTGGCCATAGGTGAAGAACTGGTTTTTCAGAGCCCCCATTTCGAAACGGTAAGGTATCGTGTTCGCAGTAGTGAGGATGTAGATGTGAAGGTCAAAGGATATTCCGGGAAAAGGGAAAACAGCTACAGCAGTCGTAAAAGTACCAAAAGTGAGGTGTCGTTGCACGCCGTCTTTTTAGATTCGGCCAATTACTATAAAAAGACCGATATAGAAAAGAGTATAGATTTTATCACTAAATCCCTGGCACAATTGAATCAAAGGGGAGATAAAGCAGAACTCTCACAATCCTTGACCACTTTGGGCGAGGTCTATTATTTTCATAAACAGTACGATTTGGCCATTTCCAGTTATTTAGATGCCTTGGAGGCCCAAGAAAGCGACCGGACTTCCTTTTTGTTGGGTAGGGCCTATGTCGCGAACAAGGATTTTGAAAATGCGGAAAAAACGTTGACCCCGCTTTTGAAAGAGAGGAAAATAGTGCCCTATCAGAAAGTACAGCTTTATGAATATTTGGGAGATGCTTATTTGGGAATGGGGAATAATGACAAGGCCGTGGCTTTTTATAGGGAAGGGTTGACAATTGCCGAAAAAAACCAAATTACCCCGAAAGTAACCGACCTGAATTCCAAGATTGCCGATGCCTTTGTTAAGGACAATAGGAATGTAGAGGCGGAAGGTTATTACTCCAATTCGTTGAAATTGGCTAAACAACAAGCACCACAGCGATCCATCCAAGAAAAAGAAAAAGTGGCCGATTTCTATAATAAAAAGAATAGGTACGATGAGGAAATTCAATTGCGGAAACAAAGTTTGAACGAGCTTGGGGAATTGTCGGTAGAATCAAAGGTTGCTGTAGACAAACCGGAATCTTTGGATTCCATCACCTCACAAAGGATCAATTATAAGATTGCCAATGCCTATATTGCAAAGGATGATTATGACGAGGCCATTCCCTATCTTCAGAAAAGTATTGTTGAGGCGGATATTGACGATGACTTGGTCATTCAAAAAGATGCCACCCGAAAGTTATCGGAGGTATATGAGTACAAAGGGGAATTCAACAAGGCCCTGGCGACGTATCAGGACTATGTGGCCGTCGTGGATACCTTGTATATTCGTAAAGAGCAGGAAATTTCGCGGGCAGCGAGGCTGAATCGTGAAATCGCGTCAAAGCAAAGCCGTATTGACGGCCTGGAGCAAGAGCGGCAGTTGTCCCAAAGTAAATACGATTTGGCGGTAACCGGACAGCAATTGCAAGAGGAGAGCAACAAAAGAAAGAATTGGGTCATCTATTCCCTACTTTTCGGTTTGTTGTTGATGGGTTTGGCAGCCTTCTTTTTTTATAGGAGCAATCAGCAACAAAAATTGGCCAATAACCTTTTGGCCCTTAAATCCTTGCGGTCACAAATGAACCCACATTTTATTTTCAATGCCTTGAACTCGGTAAACAGTTATATCGCAAAAAGTGATGAGCGAAGTGCCAATAGGTTTTTGAGTGAGTTTTCAACCTTGATGCGGGCCGTTTTGGATAATTCCGAAGAGGATTTCATCCCATTGTCCAAAGAGTTGGAATTACTGAGGCTTTATGTGAAATTGGAACATTCCCGTTTTCCGGATAAGTTTGATTATATGATAGATGTGGACAAGTCAATAGATATAGATAGTTACTGGATTCCTCCCATGCTCCTACAACCTTATATCGAAAATGCGATATGGCACGGATTGCGCTATAAAGTGGATAAAGGCCATTTGAACATTCAAATACAACATCAAGGGAAAGACACTATTCAGATCAGTATTGAGGATGATGGGATCGGCAGGAAAAAATCAGCGGAATTAAAGACCCAAAACCAGAAAAAACAAAAATCGAAGGGAATGGGTAATATCAGAAAAAGAATCGCCATTCTCAATGAGATGTACAAAGACAAGGTAGATGTGCATATTACCGATGTCAATAGCGACGGACAAGGGACGAGGGTTCTCTTCACTTTAAAGAAAGATACATGAATTTAAAAGCACTTATTGTCGAAGATGAGGCCAATAGTAGGGAGATTCTTCAGAACTATTTATCTAAATATTGTGAGAATGTTACGGTTTTGGGAGAAGCCGCATCAATAAAAGAGGCGCTGGCTTTTATTCAAAAAAATGAGTTGGATCTGGTTTTTATTGATGTAGAGATGCCCTATGGCAATGCTTTTGACCTTTTGGATCAATTACCCGATCGGGATTTTGAAACCATATTCGTTACGGCTTACAACCAATATGCCATGGATGCCTTGAACAACCATGCGGCCTATTATTTAATGAAACCCATCAATATTGATGAATTGATCAAGGCGGTAACCTACGTTTCCGACATTAAAACAAAAGAAACCGCTTTGGAAGACCAAGTATTGAATGCCCAATTGCCAAGTGTTGAGGGTAAGATAACCTTGCCTCAGCAAGATGGTTTCCAGGTTTTGAACGTAAACGATATCCTGTATTGTAAGGCCGATGACAACTATACCGAAATCCATCTTGAAAAAAAGAAGATCCTGGTGAGCAAGACCCTAAAATATTTTGAGGAGGCACTTTCGCAGTATCCCTTTGCGAGGATCCATAAATCTTATTTGGTGAATGTGAACGAGGTCGTTAAATACCGGAAGGGAAAAGGGGGCAGTGTGGTGGTTTCAAATGGGAAGGAACTTTTGGTTTCAGCATCTAAAAAGAAGGAATTATTGGCGTATTTTTGAACTGTAAAATAATAATACGATACAACCAATGTTAATTAAATCGGTTAGGGGCAAAACCCCGGTTATAGGAGAAGATTGCTTTATTGCGGAAAATGCGACCATAGTGGGCGAAGTCACCATGGGCGATCAATGTAGTGTTTGGTTCAATGCGGTTTTAAGAGGAGACGTGCATTTTATCAAGATGGGAAACAAAGTCAACGTTCAAGATGGTGCCGTGGTACATTGTACGTACGAGAAATCGCCTACGACCATCGGTAACAACGTATCTATAGGCCACAACGCCCTGGTGCATGGTTGTACCATAAAAGATAACGTTCTGGTAGGTATGGGTAGCATCATTATGGATGATTGCGTGGTAGAGAGTAATAGTATCATTGCCGCCGGTGCGGTTTTGACCAAAGGTACCCACGTGCCAGAGGGTACTATTTTTGCGGGTATGCCTGCTAAAAAAATCAAGGATATAAGTCCGGAGTTGAGTTCAGGGGAAGTGGATAGGATTGCCAATGCGTACGTAAAATACTCAGGCTGGTTCAAAGAGGAATAGTCCTTCTCGAATTCAATACGGAACCTGTTAGATGGTTTCGTCTGTACGTGAACCATTCATGGTACAACCATAAAAGGGAACGATCAAGGCAACTACTGTTTACGTATTGCCGGCCAGGGTGGGTATTTTTGATGCCTACTTAGGGCTATGAGCTATTATTCCTTATTTTTGTCAACAAGAAATTAATCTAAAGGATTGGGTTTGGGCTACATAGGTGGTCATACGTGATCCATACTAAAAAATAAAAAAATGAAAGCATATATATTTCCCGGTCAAGGGGCCCAATTCGTAGGTATGGGATTGGATCTTTATGAAAAATACCCATTGGCGCAAGAGTTGTTCGAAAATGCCAATGAGATTTTAGGTTTTCCCATTACCGATATCATGTTCGAAGGGGCGGCCGATGATTTAAAGCAGACCAAAGTGACCCAGCCTGCTATTTTTCTTCACTCGGTAATTTTAAGTAAGGTCATGGGCGATGCTTTTAAGCCCGAAATGGTCGCAGGTCATTCCTTAGGGGAATTTTCTGCCTTGGTGGCCAATGGCGCATTGAACTTTGAAGACGGATTGAAATTGGTGTCACAAAGGGCGCTTGCCATGCAAAAGGCATGTGAGTTGCAACCTGGTACCATGGCGGCCGTATTGCGTTTGGATGATGAGGTCGTTGAAAAAATCTGTGGGGAAACTGCGGGTATTGTCGTAGCGGCGAATTACAATTGCCCTGGGCAATTGGTGATCTCGGGAGAGGTAGATGCCATTAACGCTGCCTGTGAAAGTTTAAAGGCTGCCGGTGCCCGTAGGGCCATGGTATTGCCTGTGGGTGGGGCGTTCCATTCCCCATTAATGAAACCTGCAGAGGAGGAATTGGCCGCAGCTATCGAAGCCACGAAATTTTCGACACCGAATTGCCCAATTTACCAAAATGTGACGACGATTGCGGTTAGCAATGCGGATGAGATCAAAAAGAATTTGATTTCCCAATTGACATCCCCTGTAAAATGGACACAGAGTGTACGTAATATGGTAAAAGATGGGGCGACTTTGTTCACCGAAGTGGGTCCAGGTAAGGTTTTACAAGGTTTGGTCAAGAAAATAGAGCCAACGGCAGAGGCTGTTTCAGCAGAGGTATCTTAAGGGGCATAGGTTCAATACATTGCATTTTAGCCAAAAAAGCCAGTTTTAATCTGAGTAAGTAAGGGGTTAGCTGTTTTTTTTAGTAATATTGACTCCCTATTTTTTGGTTTTAACATACGCAAGTGTCGATGATTTTGGCATAGTATGTGCAAAAAACAGTCTATGAAAAAGAAAATAAAGCGTACAATGGTTACCCCATCATCTTCAATTACATCAAGGATTTTTAATAGGTTACTGCTATTGGTAACCTTTCTCTTCGTGTCTTTAAGTGGGTATGGGCAGACTCTTTCAATTGAAAATGTAACGGAAGATGAGGATGAAGGAAGTATGGTGTTCATTGTAACTCTTAATGGGACGGTATTTCCTGGTACATCGGTAACTTATTCCTTTGTTGATGGTACCGCTACCGGTGGCGTTGATTATGACAATACCATTGGTGTTTTGAATTTTGATGGTTTTGATACTGAAACCGAAGAAATTACGGTGCCTATTACAGATGATTTAATCGATGAAGGCATAAATGAGGCATTTACAGTTCAGCTAGGTACACCTACTAATGGGGTATTACTTGCAGGGGGAGGTAGTGCTATTGGCACCATTACA